>ONBR01000001.1 GCA_900316105.1 uncultured Olsenella sp. | reverse complement strand
AGAGGACTGCGACGGCATGTGCTGGCAGTACATCTACAACGTCGACGGCATCAAGCCCGAGTTCGTCATCTCCACCGAGCCCACCGACGGCGGCATCTATCGTGGCCACCGTGGCCGCATGGAGATCAGGGTCGACGTTCACGGCGTCTCCTGCCACGGCTCCGCTCCTGACCGCGGCGACAACGCCATCTACAAGATGGCCGACATCATCGAGGACGTCCGCAAGCTCAACAACAACGGCTGCGACGAGTCCACGGACGTCAAGGGCCTCGTCAAGATGCTCGATTCCAAGTACAACCCCGAGCACTACGAGGACGCCCGCTTCCTGGGCCGCGGCACCTGCACCGTCTCCCAGATCTTCTACACCAGCCCCTCTCGTTGCGCCGTGGCTGACTCCTGCGCCATCTCCATCGACCGTCGTATGACCGCCGGCGAGACCTACAAGTCCTGCCTGAAGGAGATCGAGGACCTGCCCGCAGTCAAGAAGTACGGCGATGACGTGAAGGTCTCCATGTACATGTACGATCGTCCTTCCTGGACCGGCGAGAAGTACGAGACCGAGGCCTACTTCCCCACGTGGATCAACAAGGAGTCCGCACCCCACGTCAAGGCTCTGGTCGACGCCCACAAGGCTCTCTTTGGCGACAAGCGCATCGGCTGCGAGAAGTCCATGGACAAGCGTGAGGGCCGTCCCCTGTGCGACAAGTGGACCTTCTCCACGAACTGCGTCTCCATCCAGGGCCGCTATGGCATCCCCTGCGTCGGCTTTGGTCCTGGCGCCGAGTCTCAGGCTCACGCACCCAACGAGGTCACCTACAAGCAGGACCTCTCCACTTGCGCCGCCCTCTACGTCGCTGCCGTCAACCTCTATGACCCCAGCGCCGTGACCGAGGACGTCACCGAGTATCGTGCCGAGCTCACCGACAACGACATCAAGTAACCTCACTTCAGCAACACCGAGACATTAGGGACGGAGCAAACTGTCTCTGAGACAAAAGGCTCCGTCCCTATTGTCTCGTCACATAGCAATGCATTAGGGAAAGGGATCTGAAACATGGACGCTCAGCTCAAGGGCTATCTGGACAAGCTCTCCAAGCTCGACTTCTCGAAGATGTACAACAATGACTTCCTGCACACGTGGGACAAGACGACCGACGAGCTCAAGGCTATGTACCTCGTTGCTGACGCCCTTCGCAACCTCCGCGAGCGCAACATCTCCACGCGCATCTTCCAGTCCGGTCTGGCCGTCTCCAACTTCCGCGACAACTCCACCCGTACGCGTTTCTCCTTCGCTTCGGGCACGAACCTGCTGGGCCTGCAGCTGCAGGACCTCGACGAGGCCAAGTCCCAGATCGCTCACGGCGAGACCGTCCGCGAGACCGCTACCATGATTTCCTTCATGGCTGACGTCATCGGCATCCGCGACGACAAGTACATCGGCGAGGGCGACGACTACATGCGTCAGGTCTCCGAGTCCGTTGCCGAGTCCTACGAGGCCGGCATCCTAGACCACCGTCCCACCCTGGTCTCCCTCCAGTCCGATTCCGACCACCCCACCCAGTCCTCCGCTGACCTGCTTTATCTGATCAACGAGTTCGGTGGTCTGGAGAACCTCAAGGGCAAGAAGGTCGCTGTCACCTGGGCCTACTCTCCCTCCTACGGCAAGCCCCTGTCCTGCCCCCAGTCCCTCATCATGCTCCTCACCCGCTTTGGCATGAACGTCTCCCTGGCTCACCCCGAGGGCTACGACCTGATGCCCGAGCTCGTCGAGCAGGCTGGCAAGTACGCCGCCGAGTCCGGCGCCACCTTCACCAAGGGTCATGACATGGCCGAGGCCTTCGAGGGTGCTGACATCGTCATCCCCAAGTCCTGGGCTCCCTACGCCGCAATGGAGAAGCGCACCAAGCTCTTCGCCGAGGGCGACTCCGAGGGCATCGACAAGCTGGAGCAGGAGCTCCTGGCCCAGAACGCCACCCACATGGATTGGCACTGCACGCCCGAGCTCATGGCAAAGACCGCCAAGGGCATGGACACCATCTACATGCACCCGCTGCCGGCAGACATCGAGGGCGTCTCCTGCGAGCACGGCGAGGTTGCCAGCGAGGTCTTCGATGCTCACCGCGATGGCCTGTACAAGGAGGCTTCCTACAAGCCCTACGCCGTGGCAGCCATGATCTTCCTGCAGAAGGTCAAGGACCCCGTCGCCATGCTGACCGCCCTGGAGGAGCGTGGCACCGAGCGTTGGCTCCAGGCCTAATGTGACAAACACCCCAGGGGTGAGCGTCCCAAAGTGGGACAGCCGCCCCTGAGGAAACTGTCCCACTCATAAGTACGTTTATGGACTCACGGGCTCGGGAAACCGGGCCCTAGGTAGTCGTTGCAAAAAAAGGAGTTACACATCATGGGAAAGCGCATCGTCATCGCCTTGGGAGGTAACGCCCTCGGCAAGAACCTGCCCGAGCAGATGGCTGCGGTGCAGAACACCGCAAAGGCAATCGTTGACCTGATCGAGGAGGGTGACGACGTCGTCATCGCCCATGGCAATGGCCCCCAGGTCGGCATGATCCAGGAGGCCATGACCCAGCTGACCAGGGCATATCCCGAGAAGTACATCCCCTGCCCGCTCTCCGTCTGCGTGGCAATGAGCCAGGGCTACATTGGCTACGACCTGCAGAACGCCCTGCGCGAGGAGATGCTCAACCGTGGCATCGACCGTGGCGCGGCAACCGTGCTGACCCAGGTCGAGGTCGATCCCGAGGATCCCGCCTTCAAGTATCCCACCAAGCCCATCGGTGCCTTCATGACCAAGGAGGAGGCCGACAAGCTGGTCAAGGAGCGCGACTACCGCGTCGTCGAGGACGCCGGTCGCGGCTGGAGGCGTGTCGTCGCCAGCCCCAAGCCCCAGGGCATCGTCGAGATTGACACCATCCGCTCCCTCGTTGCCACCAACCATGTGGTCATCGCCTGCGGTGGCGGTGGCATCCCCGTCTATCCCACCGAGGGCAACCACCTCAAGGGCGCCGCAGCTGTCATCGACAAGGACTTCGCGGCAGCACGTCTTGCCGAGCAGCTGGACGCGGACGCCCTGGTCATCCTGACCGCAGTCGAGAAGGTCGCGGTACACTTTGGAAAGCCCGACCAGAAGGATCTCGACGAGCTTACGCCCGAGACTGCTGCGAAGTACATCGAGGAGGGCGAGTTCGCACCTGGCTCGATGCTGCCCAAGGTCGAGGCTGCCCTGCAGTTCGCCCAGTCCGGTCCTGGCCGTGAGTCGCTGATCACGAAGCTCGAGCTTGCCTCCGACGGCATCCAGGGCAAGACGGGCACGAGGGTACACGCATAGCTAGCGAAAGAGCATTCGGGAGGTTCCATGAGACCAGAGATTGACCTTAGGCTTCGCGACGACGAAGAGGGGCGAGTCTTTGGTCCGGGACCTCGCGAGCTGCTTAAGCGCGTCAGTACAACAGGAAGCCTCTCTGCCGCGGCAGCGCAGATGAGCATGGCCTATACGAAGGCGCTCCGTCTGGTGAAGACCGCGGAGCGCTCCTTCGGTTTCAAACTCGTCGAGCGCCGCATTGGCGGTGTCGGCGGGGGAGGGTCGCAGCTGACCAGTGAGGCCCAGGAGCTCCTGGCACGCTATGACGCCTGGGAGCGTGAGGTGCAGGAGGTTTCGGGCGAGCTCTTTGCCTCCGCCTTCGCCGGCGTCCTGGGTCAGCCCCGCCTGGGCTGCGTGGTCATGGCCTCGGGGGAGGCCCGTCGCTTTGGCCGTCAGAAGCTCCTGGAGCCCGTGGACGGAAAGCCCCTCCTGGCCTATACCCTGGAGGCCCTGCCCACAGACGTCCTGGACGTCGTGGTGTCCACGCGCTGGCCCGAGCTGGCGGACCTGGCCCGCCAAATGGGCTTCGAGGTCACGCTTCACGAGGGACCGCTCCAGTCCCAGAGCATGCAAGACGGTCTTGCCGCCCTGCGGTCTGAGGGGCGCAGGCTTCCCGGCTGCCTCTTTGTCCAGGGCGACCAACCACTGGTGAGCGAGGAGAGCCTCAGGGAACTTGTCCGTCAGATGATCCTGCATCCTCGGGATATCGTGAGGCTTGCCTGGCAGGGCAGTCCCTCGAGTCCCATTGGCTTTCCCGCCGACCTCCTGGACGGCCTTGCCGCGGTCGAGGGCGACCAGGGTGGCTCTATCCTCCTGCGCCAGCGTCCCGAGCTCAAGGCTCGCGTGCGACTGGTAGAGGCCCAGGCAGAATACGAGCTCACGGACGTGGACACGCCCGAGGAGCTCGACCAGATCAAGGATCTTCTTCCCAGAGAAAGGGGCTGATAGATATGATCGTCATTCGCAATGGTTCGCTCGTCTTGCCAGACGGCCTCGCAAAGGGAGACCTGGTGCTGGACGGGGGAAAGATCGCCCAGGTGGGCGGATCCTATGCAGAAAAGCCCGAGGACGAGCTGGTAGACGCCGCCGGCTGCTGGGTCTTCCCCGGCTTCATCGACGCCCACACCCACATGCAGTGCTGGACGGGCATGGATTGGACTGCCGATTCCTTCGAGACCGGCACCCGTGCCGCCGCATGCGGTGGCACCACGACGATCGTGGACTACGCCACGCAGGACAAGGGCATGACCATGCCCCAGGCCCTAGACGAGTGGCACAAGCGCGCCGATGGCACCTGCACGGCCAACTACGCCTTCCACATGGCCATTGCCGACTGGAACGAGCAAACCAAGGCCGACCTGCCTGGCATCCGCGAGGCCGGCGTATCCTCCTTCAAGACCTACTTTGCCTATGACCACCTGCGCCTGGACGATGCCCAGACCCTGGAGGTGCTGGAGGCGCTGAAGCCCCTGGGCGGTACCCTCTGCGTCCACTGCGAGAACGGTACCCTGGTCAACGCCCTGCAGAAGCGTGTCTTTGAGGCTGGTATTACCGGTCCGGAGGGACACCCCATGAGCAGGCCCGATGTTTGCGAGGCCGAGGCCATCGACCGTCTGCTGATGATTGCTCACCTTGCAGGCGACGCTCGCGTGAACGTGGTGCACCTCTCGACCAAGCTGGGCCTGGAGGTCATTCGTGCCGCAAAGGCCCGCGGGCAAAAGAACATCTTTGTCGAGACCTGCCCCCAGTATCTGCTCCTGGACGAGACCTGCTATCTGGAGCCTGGCTTTGGGGGCGCCAAGTACGTGATGAGCCCGCCCCTGCGCAAGGCTGCCGACCGCACGGCGCTGCGTGAGGCCATCATTCACGGGGAGGTCGACACCGTGTCCACCGACCACTGCTCCTTCAACCTCAAGGGCCAGAAGGACCGCGGCATCGGCGACTTCCGAAAGATTCCCAACGGCGGTCCTGGCATCGAGCATCGTCCCGCCCTCATGGCCACGAGCTTTGCCGACACCCTGGGCCCACACGAGCTCCTCAAGCTCCTGTCCGAGAACCAGGCGCGTGTCTTTGACATGTTCCCCCGCAAGGGCATCCTTGCCGTGGGCTCCGACGCCGACATCTGCGTCTGGGACCCCCAGTCGGAGTGGACCATCAATGCGGCCACTCAGCACCAGAACGTAGACTACACGACCTACGAGGGGTTCCACTGCAAGGGTAGCGCGCACCTGGTCTACGTGAACGGTGTTCTGGCCGCGAAGGACGGCGAGCCCACTGGCGCCAAGCCTGGCCAGTACGTGAAGCGCTAGATCCCAAAGCGCCACTTTGGGGGTGGCCTCCCAAGTGGCTCGAAGCTGGTACCACGGCGGGAAGGCGACCGTCTCCCGCCTGTACATAAGACAAGAACGAAGAAAGGAAAACCACCATGGCTATCTCCGCAATCAAGACTGACAAGGCACCCGCAGCCCTCGGCCCCTACTCCGCAGGCACCGTCGCCACCGGCACCTCCATCCACGTGTCCGGCCAGCTGGGCATCAATCCCGAGACCGGCGACTATCCCTCTGACGACGTTGCCGAGCAGACCCGCCAGAGCCTGACCAACGTCAAGAACATCCTCGAGGCCGCCGGCGCCTCCATGGCTGACGTCTCCGAGACCGAGGTCCTCCTGACCGACATCGCCGACTTCAAGGCCATGAACGAGGTCTACGCCGAGTTCTTCACTGCCCCCTACCCTGCACGTGCCGCCTTCCAGGTTGCCGCCCTGCCTTCTCCCAAGGCCAAGGTCGAGATCAAGGCCATCGCCTACAAGGACTAGTCCTCGAACATAGCGTTTTTTAGGGCGCTCCCTTCCGAGGGGGCGCCTATTTTTTGTCGGCTCGTCAAGACGGCATGCAGCTGAGTCCTCGCGGCCAGCTTTGTTGTGCAACAGATTCGAGATTCTGCGAGTGATAATCTGTTTGTAGCGTTTTCAAGTTCTCGTAAGCATGGGGAGGAAGCATGAACAAGGAAAAGAACTGGTCTGTAGGCAGGAAGCTGCTCGGCCTGGCGATGGGCCTCACCCTTGCCTTTACGCTGACGGGTTGCCAGGGCCAGGGCTCTGCGGGCGATGCCGTCGCGCCTGCGGTTGACAACACGCCCAAGACCGCAGAAGAGGTCTACAAGCAGTACAAGGACCAGAAGCAGGAAAACTACAAGTTGTCCGGCACCATGGACGTCAAGATGTCGGGCGGCGACGCCCAGGGCAACACCGTCGAAATGCCCCTCACCGAAAGTATGGACATGGATTGGGCAGGCGACTTCTCTCACGCAAACATAACCATGGAGATGACCTATCAGGGACAGACCATATCCCAGGACACGGAGATGTACACGGACGCGAGTGGTGATCAGGCCGTTATCTACGTCAAGGATCCCAGCACGGGCAGCTGGGTAAAGACGACTTCTGCCAAGTCAGATTCTTCCTGGCAGGGGGACATCGAGCTCAGCGACGATGCACTAAAGAACGCCGACTTCCAGACGACTGATGACGGCTACAAGGTTACGGTTGCCTTCGCTGACATAATGAGCTCTGAAGAGGGGGAGTCAACTTTCAGCCAGATGCTCAAGAATACGTCTGGAGTGGTGGACGAGAAGGAACTGAAGAAGATGGTTGCCGATACCAAGATGACCCTGAACTTCGACAAGGACTGCAAGCTGGTGAGCATGAAGGTTGACGACATGTCGCTCACCCTGCAGGGCGGTGCCGCGAAGGCAGACTACAAGATGGACTTCACCTTCTCCGACTATGGCAAGGTCGACGAGGCCTCCGCCAAGGTGCCCGATGATGTGGCAGCATCTGCCATTGACGCGGGAAGCGCTGATGCCACGACCCTGACTACCCAGCAGTAGGCGCAGGCGGCCATAGGTCGGTCGCCAAATAACGCACGCGAAATTGCGCCAGAGGGCCTATTTCGGGCAAGAAGAGAAATATCACGGATTCGGGCACACTCGCGCATTTTGGCGAGTGTGCCCGAATTGCCATAAACGGATGATTTTTCCCAAGTGAGGCGTTTGCCGATATTTTGTGCGTGATGTCTCTTGCGGTCGGCGCCCATCCGCGAGCAGCCCTCTACCAGCAGACGCCTTGTCCAAGGGAGCCTGCGACGACGGGGCAGTCGATGTCCAGTCTCGCGAGCGCGCCAGCCAGAGTCCGTGTCGCATCGGCTGTAGGACCCCCGGCCTCGTCCACCTGGTTTACCAGCACTCGGTCGAATGTCAAGAGACCCTCCCTCCACTCGAAGGCAAGCTCCCGCGCTATGAGCTCGGGCGTCGCCGCATCCTCCAGCCCACAGCCAAGCCGCTGGCAGAGAAGGTCCGACCTGTGGACCACCTCTTCCACGGGGTGTCCAAAGCCCGAGGCTCCCAGGACCAGAACCGTCTGCCCGTTCCCCTCGGGAATGACGGGCTCCCAGCTCGCATGGGCCTTGAGCGGCAGTCGCTTCGACCCGTCCGCCTCTACCAACACATAGTCCGCAATACCAGCAAGCTCGCCGAATCCGCAGCTGGGAGGGCCCAGCTTGACCTGTCCCTGGGGCGTTCTTTCGCAGGAAGGCGAGCCCACGCAGACCATACGGTCGCGACCCAAAATCCCCCCAAGGGCATTGAGGTCAGACCCATCCAGGCGGGTCATATCCCCAAAGGGTAGAAAGTGCGTGCTTGTGGCCAGGGCTACGGTGGCCCCATCCTCCACTAGCTCGTGGCCTAGCAGTTCCAGCAGGCTGCTCTTTCCCCCGCTTCCCACCACAGACGTAATGCCAGGCACCGCTCGCAGGGATTCATAAAATTTCATTTGGTAACCTAACAAATTGACTTGTATAGTTACACACAGATTACAACGTTATAGTCAAAAAGATAGAACGACGAAGAGCCGAGCGGGCAAGAGGTCGTCTTGCCCGCGTAGACGCGTTTTGGAGGGGTGGACATGCTAGTGGTGATCAGGGGAGCCGGAGACTTGGCGACGGGCATTGCCGTCAGGCTGCATCGCGCTGGCGCGGACATTGCCATGCTGGACGTGGCCATCCCCACGGCCGTTCGTCGCACGGTGGCCTTCAGCGAGGCCATCCGTTTGGACGAGGCCCAGGTGGAGGGCATCACAGCCAAACTCTGCCAGTCCGTCGAGGAAGCTCGCGATTTCATGGCCGAGGGCAATATTGCCGTTTTGGTCGACCCTGAGGGAGCCACCATCGGTCAGTTCAAGCCCGAGGTCCTGGTGGACGCCATCATCGCAAAGAAGAACCTGGGCACTACCAAGGACATGGCTCCCGTGGTCATCGGCGTCGGCCCCGGCTTCCATGCGGGCACCGACTCAAATGCCGATTGCCACGCGGCCATCGAGACCAAGCGTGGCCACTACCTGGGCCGCGTTATCTATGATGGCTCGCCCATCCCCAATACGGGCATCCCCGGAAACATCGGCGGCCACGCTGCGGACCGCGTTCTCCGTGCCCCCGTGGACGGCCTCTTTGAGCCCGTTGCCCAGATTGGCGACACGGTGAAGGCGGGAGATCTGGTGGCTCGAGTCAACGGCGTTGACCTGCCAGCCACCATCGACGGCGTCCTGCGCGGCCTCCTGCAGGAAGGCGTGCCCGTGACCAAGGGCATGAAGTCAGGCGACATCGACCCACGCTGCAAGAGGGGCCACTGCTTCTCTTGCTCGGACAAGGCACGTGCCATTGGCGGTGGCGTCCTGGAGGCCCTGCTGCACTTTACGGGTAGGCTGCAAGGCTAGTCGCAGCCAGTTTGATCAGACGAGGATAGGCACAAAAGGCCTGGCTGATTCCTGCCTTGGGCAGGGCGGCCAGCGGAGGTGATTCTCATGATGGAAGATTCCGGCGGTACTATGCGCGACAAGGACTTCGTGGGCAGCTTGCTCGCGGAGCTTGAGGCTGGCAGGCCCTTTGCCCTGGCCAGCATCCTGGCCACAAGGCGTTCCATGCCTCGTGACGCGGGAGCTCGCATGGCCCTGCTCTCGGATGGCAGCTGGCTGGGCACCATAGGCGGCGGCCGTGTGGAGCAGATGGCGCAGGACCGTTGCCGCTCCCTGCTCGATGGCACGGGCGAGAACTCTTTGGAGTGGCTGACCCACGCAAAGACGGGCATGGCCTGTGGTGGTGACGCCCTGGTGAGCGTCCGTCTTTCGGGCGATCCCGCCGTGGAGGCGCCTCTCCTGCGCGAGCTCCTGGACCGTATGGACAAGGGCGAGTTCTTTACCCTGGACGAGGACTGGACCGACGAGGCCCATCCCGTCCTGAGCCTGACGCCCGTCGACCAGATGCCCGCTGGTGACCCCCGTGCCACCACGGAGCTTCCCCTGTGGAGCGAGGACGGATGCCACTATGCCGAGCCCATTGGCCCCCAGCCCATCGCCTTCATCTTTGGCGCTGGTCACGTGGGCCAGGCCCTCTGTCCTGTCTTGGCCTACATCGGCTTCCGCGTGGTGGTCTACGACGACCGCGAGGGCCTGTGCACCAAGGAGAGCTTCCCCCAGGCCGAGCGCGTGGTCTGTGGCGACTTTCAGCACATCTACGACCACGTGACCGTCACCCGTCGCGACTATGCCGTCGTGACGACCCATGGGCATGCGGCGGATATCGACGTCCTGGAGCAGCTGGGCAGGGAGCTACCTGCATATGTGGGCTGCATCGGCAGCAGGACCAAGGCCGCCTTTGCCCGCAGTGAGCTGATCAAGCGGGGAATCGACGAGGACTGGGCGAACGGCCTGCACCTACCCATCGGCGAGGACATCCTGGCAGTTACACCCGCAGAGATTGCCATCTCCATCGCGGCACAGATGATTCGCTGCCGCGCTGAGTTGAGGCCCGAGGACGCACGGCCGCACTCGTCCTACAAGAAATAGGGGCGGTCGGCAAAAAAGGCTTCTTCCACGTGCGGGGAAAGGCACGATTGTCGGATCGGCTGGACCGACCTGACGGTGCGTGGGAGGGGCGATAGCCCAAAAGGAGGTATGAGCGGGTGGCGAAATCTCCCGCACCAGGCCGGCGGCACTAGAGGCACCACATGTGACGTCGCTCTCATGGTCTAAAGGATAGGAAAGAAAGAAGTAAGAAAATGTTTGCATACGCGTCTCTGTCCAGGCGCTCCTTTGTGGGCGCATTCGCTGCCGCAGCCCTTGGTCTGGGTCTTGCAGGCTGCGGAAATGGCAGCTCAAACGCTGGTTCTGACCAGCAGAAATCCGAGCAGGCTTCTGGCGATTCCAAGGGAACCCTGATCGTCTTCGCTGCGGCATCCATGACCGAGTCCCTCACGGAGGCCTCGGAGCTCTTCAAGAAAAAGAATCCTGGGGTGGATTTCTCCTTCAACTTTGACTCCTCGGGCACGCTCAAGACGCAGATTCAGGAGGGGGCTGACTGCGATCTCTTCATCTCTGCTGCCCAGAAGCAGATGAACGCCCTCGACGCAAAGGCGGAGAAGGGCAACGACCAGGGCCTGGACCTCATCGATCACGATACCCGCGTGGACATCCTGGAAAACAAGGTCACCCTCTGCGTACCCCAGGACAATCCCAAGGGCGTCCAGGGCTTCGATGACATGGCGCAGAAGCTCAAGGATGGCTCCATCCTCCTGGGCATGGGCAACTCCGACGTGCCCGTGGGCCAGTACACCCAAAAGATCCTGGCCCATTACCAGCTGGACGAGAACGCCCTTGCCCAAGCCGGTCACATCACCTATGGTTCCAACGTCAAGGAGGTCACGAGCCAGGTCTCCGAGGCAGCTGTGGACTGCGGCGTCATCTACAAGACCGACGCCACCAGCGCGGGGCTAAAGATGGTGGACGAGGCCACCGAGGAGATGTGCGGCCGTGTGGTCTATCCTGCGGCCGTGACCAAGAACGCTTCCGACCCCGACCTGGCCAAGGCCTTCCTGGACTTCATCCAGACTCCCGAGGCGGGCGACTGCTTCAAGAAGGTGGGCTTCACGCCCCTGGCCGAGGCCTAGTCCGGAGCCTGTCATGGACTGGTATCCGCTACTCAACTCACTACGAATAGCCGCCATATCTACCGTGGTGGTCTACCTCCTGGGCATCTGGCTGGCCAACCTGGTGGCCAGGGCCCCCCGCATCGTCAAGGGCATCCTGGACGTGGTGCTCACCCTGCCCCTGGTTCTACCCCCTACGGTGGTGGGCTACCTACTCCTGCTGGTCCTGGGACCGCGTCGCCCCCTGGGCGCCCTGGTCCTGGGGGTCTTCGGGCTCAAGCTGACCATGACTTGGTACTCGGCCATCTTTGCCACCGTCGTGGTGAGCTTCCCACTCATGTACCGGACGGCTCGCGGGGCCTTCGAGGCCTTCGACCAGACCCTGGCCGACGCCGCCCGGACCCTGGGCAAGTCCGAGCGCTGGATCTTCTGGCGGGTCCAGATGCCCTGCTGCCGGCAGGGCATCGTTGCGGGCTCCGTCCTGGCCTTCGCTCGCGCCCTGGGCGAGTACGGCGCCACGTCCATGATCGCAGGCTACACGCCCGGCGCCACGGCCACGGTGTCCACCACGGTCTACCAGCTTTGGCGCACGGGCAATGACGCCCAGGCCCTGCGCTGGGTACTGGTCAACCTGGCCATGAGCGCCGTGGTCCTTCTTGCCATGAACTACTTCGAGCAGCGCTCTGGTGTTGCCAGTGGCTCTCGTGCCGGGGACGGAGGTGGCCGCTGATGGGGCTTCTCGTTGACATCCAAAAGCGACTCTCCGAGTTTGACCTGCGTGTGAAGTTCCAGGTAGAGGAGGCCGGTGAGATTCTGGCCCTCCTGGGTGCCTCGGGCTGTGGCAAGTCCATGACCCTCAAGTGCATCGCAGGCATCGAGCGTCCCGACCGCGGCCGCATCGTCCTGGGCGACCGGGTCCTCTTTGACAGCGAGCTGGGGATCAACCTGCCGCCCCAGCAGCGCCGTGTGGGCTATCTCTTCCAGAGCTATGCCCTCTTCCCCAATATGACCGTCCTGGAAAACGTGATGGTGGGGGCGACTGGCACGACGCGGGAAGAGAAGCGGGCCCGTGCCATGCGCGAGCTTGCGTCGGTCCGCCTGGGTGGGCAGGAGGGTCGCAAGCCCTCCCAGCTATCGGGTGGCCAGCAGCAGCGCTGCGCCATTGCCCGAATCCTGGCCAGCGACCCCGAGTTGATCCTCCTGGACGAGCCTTTCTCGGCTTTGGATGGCTACCTGCGCTGGCAGCTGGAGATGGAGCTGGCCGACACCCTGCGGGGCTTCCCGGGCGGAGCCGTCTACGTGTCCCACAACCGCGACGAGGTCTACCGCATGTGCGACACGGTCTGCGTCATGGACCAGGGCGTTTCCGAGGAAAAGATGGCCATCCGCGAGCTCTTTGCCAGGCCCCAGACCCTGGCGGCTGCCCTGATCAGCGGTTGCAAGAACGTCAGTCCCGCGCATCGGGTGGGGGAGGGGCTTCTTGCCTGCGATGATTGGGGCGTAACCCTGGCGACTAGCCTTCCCGTGTCTGCTGGGGTCACTCATGTGGGCATACGCGCCCACTACTTCCGGGTGTGCGGCGCGGACGATGTGGGTGGCGAGTCCCGAAACCTCATTCCCTGCACGGTCGAGCGGGTCATTGACAGCACCTTCTCGACTATCGCCATGCTGCGCACGCCCGGCGGCGCCTTGATTCGCTACGAGCTGGAAAAGGACGACTGGGCCCAGCTGGGCGAGCCGACGCACCTAAACCTGTACGTCAATCCGTCCTGCGTCATGCCGCTGACGGGAGGAACGTCTCATGCTTGATTCCGAGGGAAGAAACATACGCTACCTGCGGCTCTCGGTCACCGACCTCTGCAACTGCCGCTGCCTCTACTGCATGCCCGCAGACGGCGTGCCCAAGCTCCGACACGAGCAGATCCTCTCCTTCGAGGAGCTGGAGCGGATAGTGCGGGCAGCGGCTTGTCTGGGCATCCGCAAGCTTCGCATCACGGGCGGCGAGCCCCTGGTGAGGCAGGGCATCGTGGAGCTGGTCCGCATGCTCTCGTCCGTCGAGGGCATCGAGGAGGTGGCCATGACCACCAACGCCCTGCGTCTGGCGCCGATGGCCCAGGACCTGCGTGCGGCGGGGCTTGACCGTCTCAACGTGAGCCTGGACACCCTGGACCCGGAGCGCTACCACCGCATTACCCGTCGCGGCAACCTGGAGGACGCCCTGGCGGGGCTTAGGGCTGCGCGCCAGGCAGGCTTTGGTCCCACAAAGATCAACTGCGTGCTCATGGGCGGGGTCAACACGGACGAGATCTCCCGTCTTGCCGCCCTGGCACGTGATGGAGCCGAGGGTGAGCTGGGCGTCTCCAGCGTGCGCTTCATCGAGCTCATGCCCATGGGGGAGTGTGCTGTCTGGCCGCGCGACCGCTTCGTGCCCGCGGATATCGTCCTGGACGCCCTGCCTGGGCTGGAGCCTGTGGAGCGTGAGCTGGCTGCAGCTGGAGACGAGTCAGCGTGTGGCGCCCAGGGTACTGCGAGCGAGCGCGGGGGTGTGGCAGAGCTCTACCGGATGCCTGGCTGGAAGGGCACCGTGGGGCTGATCCACCCCATGAGTCATCGTTTCTGTTCGGAATGCAACCGCATTCGCGTCACGGCGGATGGTAGGCTCAAGCCTTGCCTGCACTCCTCGACCGAGATTTCCCTGCGCGGGCTCTCGGGCCAGAAGCTCACGCAGACCATAGCCCGTGCCATCGCGTCAAAGCCAAGGCAACATCACATGGATGCCACGCATGCGAGCGAGTCGCTGCGGGCCATGAACGAAATCGGAGGTTAGGAAATGCCGCTCACACACTTCAACGATCAGGGAAGGGCCTGGATGGTGGACGTTTCTGCCAAGGAAAAGACCCAGCGCATCGCTCGCGCTGCCGGCAAGGTGCACATGCGCTCTGACACACTCGAGCTCGTCCGTACGGGTGGGGTAAAGAAGGGCGACGTGCTTGCCGTCGCACAGGTGGCTGGCATCATGGCGGCCAAGCGCTGCTGGGAGCTGGTTCCCATGTGCCATCCCATCCAGCTCACGGGCGTGGATGTCTCCTTTGCCTACGAGGAGGACGGCATTGCCGTCGAGGCTACCACGCGCTGCTGTGGCGTGACGGGCGTGGAGATGGAGGCCCTGACCGCGGCGTCCGTTGCCTGCCTGACCATCTATGACATGTGCAAGGCCCACCAGCGCGACATGGTCATCGACCGAGTTCGACTGCTGGAGAAGGACGGCGGCAAGTCCGGCCACTTCGTCCGTCAGGACGAGGACGAGGACGCTGGCGCTGCAGAGGCCGCTGGCGCGGGCGAGGACACTGGCGCGGGCGAGGCCGCTGGCGCGGGCGAGGACGCTGGCGCGGGCGAAGCCGAGACTGAGGCTGAGGCTGAGGCGCCCCATGGTGTCGTCGTGGCGACGTGCATCTCGGAGCACAAGGGCCAGCGCAAGAAGCCCGTCGACTCGCTGACCCTGGTGGTCGGCAAGGGCATCGAGGGCGACGCCCATGCTGGAAACTGGCACCGTCAGGTCTCTTTCCTGGCAGACGAGTCCGTGGACCGCATGCGCGCTATGGGCATGGACCTCAGTGCCGGTGACTTTGCCGAGAACATCCTGACCCGTGGCATCGACGTGAAGGCCCTGCCCGTGGGTACGGTTCTGGCGGTGGGGAACTGCCGCCTGGTGGTGACCCAGATTGGCAAGAAGTGTCACAACGACTGCGAGATCCGCAGGAAGACCGGCATGTGCGTCATGCCCACGGACGGTATCTTTACCGTGGTGACCCGCGGTGGCGTCGTCCGTGCGGGCGATGAGGTCCACGTCGTCGAAGCCTAGCTCGTGTGTCGCAAGGGCTTGTGTCGCAAGGGGCTGTGTCGCAAGGGGTTGTGTCGCAAGGGGTTGTGTCGCAAGGGATAGCCCCTTTCGTCACAAGCCTCGCGTCACCTCTCCGGTGACGGCATTCGCATTTCATTTCTATAGAAGGAGATAGACCATGAAGCTCGTAAAGACCGAGGACGCCGTGGGCCACGTGCTCTGCCACGACATGACCCAGATCATCGTTGGAGAGGGCAAGGACGACCCTAAGCGTTTCAAGGGGCCCCGCTTTCGCAAGGGGCATGTTGTTGCTCCCGAGGACGTGCCCGTCCTTCTGAGCATGGGCAAGTGCAGCCTCTACGTGTGGGAGATGCAGCCTGGCATGCTCCACGAGGATGACGCCGCACAGCGCATGGCCCGCCTGTGCCTGGGAGAGAACACGTTCCCAGCAGGCGAGCCCCGCGAGGGAAAGATCAACATCAAGGCTGCCTGCGATGGCGTCTTCCTCCTGGACTCCGCCCGTCTGCGTGCCGTCAACGCCACCGACGAGGTCATGATTGCCACCCGCAAGGGCGGTCTGGCGGTCCGCAAGGGCGATGACCTGGCTGGCACTCGCGTGATTCCCCTGGTCATCGACGAGAAGAAGCTCGACTCTGCCGACGAGGCGGCAGAGTTTGACCAGAAGGGCCCCCTCATGCGCGTCGAACCCTTCAAGCTCAAGACCGCAGCCATCATCGCCACGGGTTCCGAGGTAAAGAACGGCCTCATCGAGGACAAGTTCACGCCCGTGGTCGAAGGGAAGCTCAAGCCCTTTGGCATCGAGACTAACAGCTACGCCAAGCCTGGCGACGATATGGACGACCTGGTTGCTGCCATCGAGGACGCTCTGGCTTCTGGTGTTGACCTGATCTGCTGCACCGGTGGCATGAGCGTGGATCCCGACGACAATACTCCGGGTGCCATCAAGCGCGCTGGCGCTCGCATCGTCACCTATGGCGCACCCGTCCTGCCCGGTGCCATGATGCTCCTCGGCTACTTTGACATGCCTGACGGCCGCTGCGTTCCCGTGGTCGGCCTGCCTGGTTGCGTCATGTATGC
Source organism: uncultured Olsenella sp. (assembly GCA_900316105.1). Lineage (GTDB taxonomy): Bacteria > Actinomycetota > Coriobacteriia > Coriobacteriales > Atopobiaceae > Olsenella_F. Next base: position 135,938 of record ONBR01000001.1, on the reverse strand, counting down.
CAAGGCGACGGTCTTGGACCTTGTCCTGCCTCGCATCGCCGCGGGCGTGCCACTGCAGAAGGCGGACTTCGTTGAGCTGGGCGAGGGTGGTCTTGCCATAAAGGGCGAGTTCTCCATCACCCCGCGTTGCCCCTACACCGACTAACGAGACATTAGGGACGGAGCACTTTGTCTCGGAGACAAAGGGGACAGAGCCAGCTGGGTGACCAAGGACTGGATGGGTGACCAGGGACATGAGCCTGCTCTGTCCCCAATGTCTCAGAGACAAAAGGCTCCGTCCCTATTGTCTCGTCCTACGCAGAAAGAGGAGCTACAGCAATGGTTGACACTCACACTCATGAGCATCATCACCATCATCACGGCGCTGACCCTGCGGTCCAGCGCTATACCGCCGCGGTCATTACCGTCAGCGACCGTGGGTCGCGTGGCGAGCGTGAAGACGCGAGCGGTCCCGTGCTGGTGGACCTTCTGGCAAAGAGGGGCTACGAGGTCGTTGACACCCGCATCGTTCCAGACGATCGTGGTCAGATTGCTGAGGCCCTGCGCTCGGAGGTCGCTCGCGATGTCGCACTGGTGCTGACCACGGGCGGTACGGGTTTCTCGCCGCGTGATGTGACACCTGAGGCCACGATGTCCGTCTGCGAGCGTATGGCTCCTGGCATTCCCGAGGCAATGAGAGCCGCTTCCATGGCCATTACGTCCCATGGCTGCTTGTCGCGTGAGGTTGCCGGTCTGGTTGCTGGCACGCTCATCGTCAACTTGCCAGGTAGTCCAAAGGCTGCGCGCGAAAACATCGAGGCAGTCATCGACCCCATCGCCCATGGCTTGCGAATCCTGCGCGGCGGTCCGGCGGACTGTGCCCAGTGAGACATTATGAGACATTAGGGACGGAGTCATTCGTCTCAGAGACAAAAGGGACGGAGCAAAGTACCGATTTGGTACGATGCTCCGTCCCTCTTTTCTGATATCTCTTTTTGGTCCGTCCTCCTATTTGGCCCCTTTGGCCCCACCCTCCAGCGACAATGAGACAAAGTGCTCCGTCCCCATTGTCTCTGAGACAAAGTGCTCCGTCCCTAATGTCTCGTTAGTAGCGGCGGACGACCATGGTGCCGGTGGGGCCGAGGCTGACAATCTCGTCCGTGTACGTGGGGTTCGAGATGGGGCTGCCATCTAGTTGGCAGATGGGTATCGATACGTTGCCGTCTGCGTGGGAGCCGATGTAGTAGTCGCCCGTGAATACCTGATAGCCCGTCGGGGTCACGTAGTAGGTGAGCTGCTCGTTGGCGACGTCTGACGCCACTTTGTCGGGATTGCCTGCTGCGGAGCCCAGGTCGCTGTTCCTGGCCATGTCGGGATTGGGTACCTGACCGCTGCCCAGGTATCGTGATAGCGCATCGGCGCATAGGGAGTTGAGCTTGGCAGGATTGTCACTGGGCTTGTCTCCCGTGTAGAGGAGGGGAATCACATCTCCTGGTGTTACTCCGCTGGTCCAGACGAAGTACGGGACCTCTTGCCTCCAACCGACCCCACCACTCGTCTTGATCGCATCCTCGACGATGCAGATGACGCCGTCCTGGAAGAAGGTCACGCGCTGGTCGTAGGCAACGTAGGCCTCACGGCCCATGAGGTCGTCAGTTGCGGCGTTGTTGGCGGCGTCCTGGGCATTCTGCAGCATCTGCTTGTTCAGCTCGTCGAAGGAGCCGTCATCGTTTGAGCTGGAAAACTGTAGGTAGGTGAAGGTCGTGTCGCCCGCGGAGAGGGACTTCGTCGTGTAGCTGATAGTAGCGGTCGTCAGCTCGCTGCGACGATTGTGCACCTTGTCTACCAAGGCGTTGACGGAGTCCTCGCTCATGCCAGACGCCAATGCGGCCTTCTGGGCGGCGTCGATTCTCTCGTCAGTCATCTGGTCGCCGGTGGCTACGGGCAGGTCGATTTCCAGCTGGTCGGTGGGGGTAGTCACCTGGTCCTGGTCGTTGATGTCCACGTGAATGTTCGCGTCGTCGGTGACGTAGATTGTGCCGTCGGAAAGAATCGGTGATGCAAAGACGGTGACCGTGTAGCTACCAGGGCCGATGCTGAGCGTGTCGGTGTCGCTGCCGATGAAGTGATCCTCTTCGACGGACTTGCCATCAAGGCTCTTGCCCGAGATGTGCAGGGGGATGGGGGTGTCCGTCCCCAACTGATAACCCGGGGCATTTAGGCTGAGGGGGATCCCGACGGTCTTTCCAATGGGATCGTCGGGATCGACGGGCTTTTCCTGAGAATCGTCGTCACGGCTAGGCTGCACGTCCAGGCGAGGCAGCACAAAGACTGCCACCAGCAGTGCCGCCGCAGCTACGGCCAACACGAGCACAATGGGGAGGAGCTTCTTTTTCTTCTCTCTGCCATCGGGGCTCGCGTCTGCTGGGGATGACTGAGCGGTCACGGTGACAGTGGGTGCCGGGACAGGCTCGGACCGGGGCGTTTCCTGGCGATGGACCGGATGCTCGGTCCGTGCGCTTGCGGGCTCATCCTGCACGGTGGCCTGTTCGTTTGAGGACTCATCGGCTGTGTCCCGATCAGCTGAGAAGTCATCGTCATGTATTGCGTTGCCGGCATCAGGCGCCGTGGAGCCCAGCGTCAGGTCTGCACCGCAGAGGGGACAGAACCGCGCTGAGTCTGGAATCTCATTGCCGCATTCAGGGCAGAACATCTTTCCTCCGCTCGGACGTTTTTTTCGATTCAACCATATCGCCGCTGATGGCAAAAGTGTTGTGCAACTTTCTGCGTCTCAAGTCATTGGCCCATAGGCAGCTAAACGCATATATAAGGCCAGTTATTGGCCAATAATGTAAATTTGTATAAAAGTAGCGTTAAATAAATGTAAACCGTTGCGCCAGCTATAAGCCCCGTTGAGCGATTTGTTTCAAGTAGATATCAGCAATTCCTTACAGAATGAAGACATGCCGCACGTTCGTTTCACATTTTGTCAATGGGAGGAAAGCTATGGCTCTGAATCTTACGCGTAGGAACTTCCTTGGCGCCACCGCCGCATTTGCGACGATGGCCGGTCTGTCCGCCTGCGGTGGCAGCTCTGGCTCCACCGAGGGCAACACTACCGATACGTCTGCTTCCGCCGGTAGCGACGACCTCAGCCGCGTCGCTTCCCAGGACGTTATCGACGCCGCAAAGAAGGACGGCGAGCTGACCGTCTACGGCTCCTGCGAGGAGGACTACCTCAACGCCGCCGCCAATCACTTCACCGAGCTCTTTGGCATCAAGACCAACGTCCAGCGCCTATCCACGGGCGAGGTCGCCGCAAAGATCGAGGAAGAGAACGGCAACCCCTCCGCCGACGTCTGGTTCGGCGGCACGACCGACCCCTACAACGTCGCATCCGAAAAGGGACTGCTGGAGGTCTACGAAGCCAAGAACGCCTCGCATCTGATCGCCGATACCTTCAAGTCCACCAACAACGACTGGTATGGCATCTACAAGGGCATCCTGGGCTTCATGTACGACAAGGAGAGCATGGAGGAGAAGGGTCTCGACGCCCCCAAGGACTGGACGGACCTTACCGACCCCAAGTACAAGGACCTCATCTGGATGTCCAACTACAACACCTCTGGTACCGCAAAGCTGGTCATCAACACCGTCATCCAGAAGTACGGCCATGACCAGGGCATTCAGTACCTCGTTGACCTGGACAAGAACATCGCCCAGTACACCAAGTCCGGCTCTGGCCCCTCCAAGTCCATTGGACCCCACGAGTGCACGCTGGGCATCGGCATGCTGCACGACGGCATCTACCAGATCGTCGACAACGGCTACGACAACATCGGCCTGGTCATCCCCAGCTCCGGTGCCTCCTATGAGGTCGGCGCCACGGCCATCTTCAAGGGCGCAAAGCACGAGGCTGCCGCAAAGCTCTGGGTCGAGTACGCCCTGTCTCCCCAGTGCGTCGAGCGTGGTCAGGAGAACGGCTCCTACCAGTTCCTGGTCATTGATGACGCCAAGCAGCCTGACGTCGCGACCAAGTACGGCCTCGATCCCAACAACGTCATGGACTACAACTTCCAGGACGCCAAGGAGCACACCGAGCAGTACGTGGCAGATGTCATGAAGGCACTGGGTGGCGGTGACGACCGCTTCAAGACGGAGTAGCCCTCCCACGAATCCCGTTCACCATCGTTATGTCAGGGACGGGCGTCCGCGGGCGCCCGTCCCGTGTCATGTAAGAACCAAGCGCAGCCACGAGGGAGTAGCCTATGGCAACCAAACAAAGCGCGGCGCTGGAACGCAAGAAGTTCATGGCCGACCCGATCATGGTCACGACCATTGTGGTCCTCATCGCCTTTCTGACCCTATTCATCCTCTATCCCCTTGCGATCCTGCTGGTTGACAGCTTCCTGACCGACAAGGGCCCCTCCCTGGACGTCTTCAAGCGCGTCATGGCCCTGCCAGACTTCCAGGCGGCAATCACCAACACGCTCAAGGTCGGCTTCCTCGTAAGCATCGTCTCGGCCCTCGTTGGCCTCCTCTTTGCCTACGTGGAGGAGTACGTTCAGCTCAAGTCCAAGTTCATGAGCGGCCTCTTCAAGGTAGTGTCCATCCTGCCCGTCGTCTCGCCGCCCTTCGTCCTGTCCCTTTCGATGATTCTGCTCTTCGGCAAGGCGGGCCTGATTACCCGATTCCTCCTGGGCATCAAGGACAACAACGTCTACGGCTACTGGGGCATCTTCATCGTGCAGACCCTGACCTTCTTCCCAGTCTGCTACATGATGCTCAAGGGCCTGCTCAAGAACATCGACCCCTCCCTGGAGGAGGCCGCGCGTGATATGGGCGCCTCCCGTTGGAAGGTCTTCACCTCCGTCACCCTGCCCCTGATCCTTCCTGGCCTGGGCAACGCCTTCCTGGTCACCTTCATCGAGTCCATCGCAGACTTCGCCAACCCCATGATCATCGGCGGCTCCTACAACACGCTGGCAACGACGATCTACCTGCAGATTACGGGCGCCTACGACAAGCAGGGCGCTTCCGCGATGGCAGTGGTCCTCCTCTGCATCACGCTTCTGATGTTCATCGTGCAGAAGTACGTCCTCGAGGCAAAGTCCACCTCCACCCTCACGGGCAAGGCGAGCCGCGCCCGCATGCTCATCACGGACAAGTCCGTGCGCACGCCCCTTACCATCGTTTGCGCCGTCATCTCCCTCTTTGTCATCGTGATGTACGTCTCCGTGATCTTTGGCTCGCTCTTCCGCACCTGGGGTCGCGACTACTCGCTCACCCTCCGCTGGTACCAGATGGTCTTCTCCAAGTACCACGGCATCGAGGCCTTCCGCGACTCCTTCCTCCTGTCGCTGCTGGCCAGTCCCATCACGGCACTCTTCTCGATGATTATCTCCTACCTGGTGGTAAAGAAGAACTTCCACGGCAAGGCCTTTATCGAGACCGTGTCCATGCTGGCAATGGCCGTCCCTGGCACCGTCCTGGGCGTCGGCTACATTCGCGGCTTTGCAACGGGCATCTTTGGCTCGGGAGTGCTGCAGGGCCTGTACGGGTCGGCTGCCATCCTGGTCATCGTCTTCATCGTCCGCTCCCTGCCCACGGGCACGCGCTCGGGCATCAGTGCTCTGAGACAGATTGACAAGTCCATCGAGGAGTCGGCCTACGACATGGGTGCCAACAGCTTCCAGGTCTTTATGACCGTCACTCTGCCACTGATCAAGGACTCCTTCCTCAGTGGTCTGGTAACCACGTTCGTCCGCTCGATCACCGCAATCTCCGCCATCATCCTGCTCGTGACGCCGCAGTTCTTCCTTATCACGGTGCAGATCAACGAGTTCGCCGGCAAGGGCGAGTATGGCACCGCCTGCGCGTTCTCGACGATCCTGATCGTCATCACCTATGCCGCAGTCATGCTGATGAACTTCTTCATCAAGCGCTTCGGCACCAGCACTGCGACCTCTACCTCGAAGGAGTAGACCTATGTCCAAGGAAAAGAAGGGTGTGCGCCTGGAGCACATCAGCAAGATCTACCAGGACCCCAAGACCGGCAAGGACTTCTATGCCGTTCATGATGCCAACCTGGACATCCAGCCTGGCGAGTTCGTGACCCTGCTGGGCCCCTCCGGATGTGGCAAGACCACGATCCTGCGTATGATCGCTGGCTTCGAGTCTCCCGACGAGGGCGAGATTTACCTGGGCGGCGAACCCATCAACGAACTCACGCCCAACAAGCGCGACACAGCAATGGTCTTTCAGTCCTACGCCCTGCTGCCTCACTACAACATCTTTGACAACGTGGCTTATGGCCTGAAGCTGCGCAAGATGGATCCTGGCACCATCAAGGAGAAGGTCACCAACATCCTCAAAATGGTCGGTCTCGAGGGCATGGAAGACCGCATGACCAACCAGCTCTCTGGCGGCCAGCAGCAGCGCGTCGCCCTGGCCCGCGCCCTGGTCATCGAGCCTGGCGTCCTCCTCTTCGACGAGCCCCTATCCAACCTGGACGCTAAGCTCCGCGTGGACATGCGTACCGAGATCCGTCGCATCCAGCAGGAGGCCGGCATCACGGCCGTCTACGTCACCCACGACCAGTCCGAGGCCATGGCCATCGCAGACCGCATCATCGTCATGAAGAAGGGCTTGGTCGACCAGGTGGGCGACCCCAAGACTATCTACTATCACCCCGTTGATTCTTTCGTCGCTGACTTCATCGGCGAGTCCAATTTCCTCAAGGGCACGCTGACGAGCAAGGACGGAAAGGGTTGCCTGGTGAATGTGGGCGGTCATTCCGTTGAGGTCGCAGACGCCGGTAGCTTCAATGAGGGTGCCAAAGTCATGCTGGTCTTGCGTCCCGAGTCTGCGCACGTCGAGGACGAAGGCGTCCTCCCCTGCAAGGTGGTCCTGTCTCGCTTCATGGGCCACTATCAGAACTACCACGTGAAGACCCCCAATGGCGACCTGATCAAGATCACCGAGTTCAACCCCAAGAACAAGCGGATCTACCAGGTGGGCGACGATGCATACGTGAAGTTCTCCCCTGACGACCTGCACGTTCTGGCGGCGGAGTAGCTGACCTGAGGGACGGGGCGCCCAGCTCTGGGCAAAGGCCTGGGCGGGTCGTCCCTCAGTCAGGATCACCCATGTACATAGCGCGTGGCCGCGTGCAACATGTTGACTTCGGCCAGTTCCAGCTGACCGTCGATGTAGGGCTTGTACATGGCTTCGATCGACCCTACGCCCATGGAGCAGCCGCTGCAGGAGTCGCAACCGGTGGCGTCACCGCAGGAGAGCCCGTCTCGGATAATCTGGATACGCTCCTCGCGCGTCGTGTCCTTGATAAGTACGCTCTTCATGGTTCGCCTGCCTTTCTCTGTCGGTTTCACCATCATTCTGCCCCTGCTAGACTTCTGCTATCAGTCCAAATTCCGTCCACAAGAGGTGCAGGGGGGCGCAAGGCTATGCGGGAAGAGCAGTCGGAAGAGTTGCACAAGGCATTGAGGCGGCTCTTTAATGTTCGGCCGGGTCGCGCCAGTTTCCAGACCATCAGGAAACGCATCGTCTCTGGAGCCCGCATCGACGGAACTCACCTGGTCATTTTGGTCGTGGCCATGCTCATCGCCTGTGTGGGCCTCAACATCGACTCCACCGAGGCCATCGTGGGATCCATGCTCATCTGCCCCCTCATGGGCTCAGTCATGGCCATCGCCTACTCCGTGGCCACGGCTGACGGAAAGCTCCTGCGTGAGGCGGTTTTCGGTCTTTTCGTCCAGATTGTCTTTTGCCTGATTACGTCCACTCTCTACTTCTCCATCTCGCCCCTGAGCAATACGACCTCGGAGCTCCTGAGCAACTCGTCACCTACGATATGGGTGGTGATCATCGCCGCAGCCGGAGGTTTTGCAGGTGCCCTGGGTACATCTCGCAACCAGGAGCCTCCTACCCTGATTGCCGGCGTCGCCGTCGCAACGGCCCTCATGCCGCCCCTCTGTGCATCGGGCTACGGCATTGCCATGCACGACATTGCCCAGTTCATGACTGCTTTCTATGTCTTCCTGCTCAACGTGGTCTTTATAGCCCTGGCGGCGGACCTCATGTTCATCATCCTAAAGGCCCCGCTGAAGCGCGACCTCAACGAAGACGGCGTGGTGACCCAGCTGGAGGACGAGGAGGCTCAGGCCTTCTCCCACAAGCTCCGCAACCGAATTGCCATTGGCACGATTCTCTTTCTGATTCCCTGCATCTTTATGACCTACCAGGCGGTTCAGGCCACAATGGAGAAGAACGACGGCTCAGTGTTCGAAACGGCTGACACCTACGACGTGGAGACGACCACGCGCGAGCTTCAGGCCGTCTGCCCTGGCTATGTGGGGTATCACATAGGAGAGGAGACTTCCTACGACGCGCAGCGCCAGGCCCTCTCGAGCAAGGTGATTGCCGAGGTCATCACGTCGGAGGAGCTGAGCGACGAGGATAAGGGCCGGGTGCGCAACCTAATCAAGGTGCACGTGGACAAGGTCGACTCCGTGAACTTCAGGGTGTATGACGGCACGAATGGCCTGGGCACCGTTAGCGTGGAAGGGTGATTGCACATGGCGCACGAGATGGACATCAAGGACTTTCGCTTTGACGGCAAGGGTCACATGTCGATAAGGGACTGCAAGACCTCGTTGCACCTGAGCGACGAGGACAAGCCCATCTACCAGGAACTGACTCGCGTCAACACCGAGCGGATGGGAGAGCTCCAGGACAAGCTCTATGCCCAGAAACGCGAGGGCCTGGTGGTCCTTCTGCAGGCCATGGATGCAGCGGGCAAGGACTCGACGATAAAGCACGTGATGAGCGGCGTGAACCCCCAGGGCGTGATCGTCCATTCCTTCAAGCAGCCGACCAGCCTTGAGCTTTCCCATGACTTCCTCTGGCGCGCAGCCTGCAACCTCCCTGCGCGCGGCATGATCGGGCTCTTCAACCGGTCCTACTACGAGGACGTCCTTGTGGTTCGCGTGCACCAGATTTGGAAGGACTACGAGCTGCCCAAGCGCTGCCTGAACGATTCGGAGGACGAGTTCTTTGGCAAGCGCTTCCGGCAGATTCGCGACTTCGAGGAATACCTCTATGAGAATGGCTATCGGGTATTAAAGATCTTCCTCAACGTTGGTCAGGACGAGCAGAAGAAGCGCTTCATGGAGCGCATTGAGGACCCACGGAAGAACTGGAAGTTCTCTGCGGGCGACCTGGACGACCGCGCCCTCTGGCCAAAGTACATGAAGGCCTACGAGGAGGCCATCAACGCCACGGCAACGGAGCATGCTCCCTGGTATGTGCTGCCAGCCGACCAAAAGTGGTTTACCCGCTGGCTGGTCAGCGAGGCCATCGTAGATACGCTGGAAAAGATGGATCCCCACTATCCCGAGATGCCTGATGAGGAGAAGGCAAAGCTGGATGACTGCAAGGCCCGCCTCCTGTCTGAGTAGGATGTGACAATAGCGCCAGGCGCTATTGTCACATTTTGGGACAGAGATGCCAGGCGCTATTGTCACAAAAAGGCGGGCACCCTGTGAGGTGCCCGCCTTTGCTTGTCTTTGCTCCGAAAGAATTACTTGAAGTACTCGACGCCACCCTCAAAGATGGGCTGGTAGTGCTCACCGGGGACGTTCTTGAAGGTGCCGGCGGTAGAGCGTTCGGAGTGGCCCATCTTTCCGAAGACGCGGCCGTCGGGAGAGGTGATGCCTTCGATGGCGAGGAGGGAGCCGTTGGGGTTCACGTCCAGGTCCATGGAGGGTCGGCCCGCGGCATCCACGTACTGGGTGGCCACCTGACCGTTGGTGACCAGCTGGTCAAGCAGGCCCTGAGGAGCTACGAAGCGGCCCTCGCCGTGGCTGATGGCGATGGAGTGGACGTCGCCCACCTCGCACTTGGACAGCCAGGGCGAGAGGTTCGAGGCCACGCGGGTGTTGATCAGACGGCTCTGGTGACGGCCGATGGTGTTGAAGGTCAGGGTGGCGCACTCGTCGGTCATGGGGACGATGTCGCCGTAGGGGACCAGTCCCAGCTTCACCAGGGCCTGGAAGCCGTTGCAGATGCCCAGAATCAGGCCGTCGCGGGCCTGGAGGAGGTCACGCACGGCCTCGGTGACCGCGGGTGCGCGGAAGAAGGCGGTGATGAACTTTGCGGAGCCGTCGGGCTCGTCGCCGCCAGAGAAACCACCGGGAATCATGATGATCTGGGACTTCTTGATCTGGTCGACCAGTGCCTGGGTGGACTCGGCCACGTTCTCGGGGGTGAGGTTGTTCACGACCAGGGTCGTGACGTCCGCACCGGCACGCTCAAAGGCAGCCGCACTGTCGAACTCGCAGTTGTTGCCAGGGAAGACGGGAATGACCACGTGGGGACGGGCGACCTTCACCTGGGGAGCGGAGCGCTTCTTGCCGGCTGCAGCAGCGTCGAAGCTCACTGCCTGTACTGCATCGCCGGCCTTGCGGTAGGGGAAGACGGGCTCCATCTTTTTCTCCCAGGCCTCCTGGAGGGGTGCCAGGTCAAGGGTCTGGCCTTCGACGGAGAGCTGATAGGCCTCGGTGACGCTGCCCAATTCGGACAGCTCCACGCTGCCCTCCAGGGGGTCAGGCAGGGTCACGCCGTCCGCCAGCTCCACCAGGAAGGTGCCGTAGGCCAGATGGAAGAGGTCATCGGCCTTCACGTCGTCGGAGAGGGCGATGCCCAACTGGTTGCCCACCGCCATCTTGAACAGGGACTCGGCTAGGCCGCCGTAGCCAGGGGTGGCCACTGCAACGGCGTCGCCGTGCTGGATCATGCTCTCCACCAGGGTGAGAGTGTTGAGCAGCGCGGCGGGCTCGGGGGTCAGGCCATCTGCCTGCAGGGCGGGCTTGAGGAGGGCCAGGGTGTGGCCGGCCTGCTTGAGCTCTGGCGAGGTGACGTTTGCAACGTTGCCCACGGCCGTGGCAAAGGAGACCAGGGTGGGCGGGACGTCCAGGTCCTCGAAGGAGCCAGACATGGAGTCCTTGCCGCCGATGGCGCCGACCCCCAGCTCGGACTGGGCCATGAGGGCACCCAGAAGGGCGGCTGCGGGCTTGCCCCAGCGCTCGGGCACGTTGCGGAGCTTCTCGAAGTACTCCTGGAAGGTCAGGTAGGCCTTCTGGTGCTCGAAGCCTGCGGCAACGAGCTTGCAGAGGCTCTCGACCACGCTCAGGTAAGCGCCGGTGTACTGGTTGGCACTCATGAGGTAGGGGTTGAAGCCCCAAGCCATACCAGAGCAGGACGTGGTCTCGCCGTCCACGGGGAGCTTTGCTGCCATGGCCATGGAGGGCGTGAGCTGGGTCTTTCCGCCGAAGGGCATGAGGACGGAGGAGGCGCCGATGGTGGAGTCAAAGCGCTCGGAGAGGCCCTTGTTGGAGGCGACGTTCTCGTCGGTGAGGAGGGAGAGCATGCGCTCCTCAAGGGTCGAGCCGGGCCACTCGGGCTGCCAGGAACCCTGGGACTCGATGTGGACTGCCTGGTGCTTGGGCGCACCGTTGGAGGCCAGGAACTCGCGGGACACGTCGACGATGGTCTTTCCGCGCCAGGTCATGTGGAGGCGAGGAGACTCGGTGACCTCGGCAACCACGGTGGCCTCGAGGTTCTCTTCCTTGGCGTAACCCAGGAACTCGTCTACGTCCTCGGGGGCCAAGGCCACGGCCATACGCTCCTGGGACTCAGAGATGGCAAGCTCGGTGCCGTCCAGGCCCTCGTACTTCTTTGGCACGAGGTCGAGGTTGATGTCCAGTCCGTCGGCCAGCTCGCCGATGGCGACGGAGACTCCGCCTGCGCCAAAGTCGTTGCAGCGCTTGATCAGGCGGCAGGCGTCTCCCCGGCGGAAGAGGCGCTGGAGCTTGCGCTCCTCGGGGGCGTTGCCCTTCTGGACCTCGGCGCCGTCCTTTGCCAGGGAGTCGACGTTGTGGGCCTTGGAGGAACCGGTGGCGCCACCGATGCCGTCACGACCGGTATGACCGCCCAGGAGGATGATCTTGTCCCCGGGAGCGGGGGTCTCGCGACGGACGTGGCTGGCGGGGGTGGCGCCCACGACGGCGCCGATCTCCATGCGCTTGGCGGCGTAGCCGGGGTGGTAGAGCTCGTTGACCTGGCCGGTGGCAAGGCCGATCTGGTTGCCATAGGAGGAGTAGCCGGCCGCGGCGGTGGTCACGAGCTTGCGCTGGGGGAGCTTGCCCTTCATGGTCTGGCTCACGGGGACCAGGGGGTCAGCGGCGCCGGTGACGCGCATGGCCTGGTAGACGTAGGAGCGGCCGGACAGGGGGTCACGAATGGCGCCGCCAATGCAGGTGGCAGCGCCGCCGAAGGGCTCGATCTCGGTGGGGTGGTTGTGGGTCTCGTTCTTGAAGAGGAAGAGCCAGTCCTCGTCGGTGCCATCCACGTCGACCTTGACCTTGACGGTGCAGGCGTTGATCTCTTCGGACTCATCCAGGTTCTTGAGGATGCCCTTGGACTTCAGGTACTTGGCGCCGATGGTGCCCATGTCCATGAGGCAGAGGGGCTTCTGGTCGCGACCGAGCTCGTGGCGCATGTCCAGGTACTTCTCGAAGGCCTTCTTCACGACCTCGTCGTCGATCTGGACGTCGGTGAGGACGGTGCCAAAGGTGGTGTGGCGGCAGTGGTCGGACCAGTAGGTGTCAATCATCTTTATCTCGGTGATTGTGGGGACACGATGCTCGCCCTTGAAGTATTCCTGGCAGAAGGTGATGTCCGCCAGGTCCATGGCCAGGCCACGCTCGTCGATGAAGGCCTGGAGCTGGTCCTGGGTCAGGTCCAGGAAGCCGTCCAGGACCTCGACGTCCGCAGGTACGGGGTAGTCCACCTTCAGGGTGGTGCGCTCGTCCAGGGAGGCTTCGCGGGCCTCGACGGGGTTGATCACGTAGTCCTTGATGGCGTCCACGTCGGCGGCGGAGAGGTCGCCCTCCAGGTAGTAGAGCTCTGCGGTGATGACCGTCGGGCGCTCGCCCTGGCTGATCAGCTGCACGCACTCGGCGGCGGAGGCGGCGCGCTGGTCAAACTGACCAGGCAGGTACTCCACGGCAAAGACCTGGGCGCCCTTGGGGTCGGGCATGTCTGTCGAGGCGTCGTCGGACTGGGGCTCGCTGAAGACCGTGGGGACGCACTGATCAAAGAGGGCCTGGTCGATGCCCTCGACGTCATAGCGGTTGACTAGGCGCAGACCGGTGAGCCCCTTCACCCCCAGAACATCCGTAAGCTCCGTCTTCAGCTGCTGGGCCTTTACGTCGAAGCCGGGTTTCTTCTCTACATACACGCGTGAGACCATGACAGGTATCCTTCCGCAGGGATGGAATGGCAGGTGCACATACACATTCTATGATACGCGCGCAGGTGGCCCTGTCGGCGGTCGGCTCACCGAGTCTCATAGACTGGAAACCTGCTTGGGGAGGTGGCCGGCCCCGTCTTTTCCAGCATGGCCATGGGCAAGGGCGTAGCCTTCAAGCTCTCCGGTGAGACGGTCTATGCCCCGTCGGGGGCGACCTCACCGTCTACGGCACTCCTTTTCACTAACCCCTCGTGTCGTTTGCTTCGCAGGAAGACCAGGCAGGCCAGGAGGGCCAGGGGAAAGACGATGGCTGCCAGGATGCCCAGGCGCAGGTTGTCGCCTGCGGCGGCGGACACCATGCCCGCCAAGGTGGGCCCGCCCGAGCATCCGATGTCGCCTGCCAGGGCCAGAAGCGAGAACATGGCCATGCCGCCGCCCTTGACCGACATTGTGGCGAGGGAGAAGGTTCCCGGCCACATGATGCCCACCGAGAAGCCACAGAGGGCCATGCCCACCAGGCCCAGGGCCGGCCAGGGCGAGAGGGAGACGACCAAGTAGGAGCTAAGGCAGAGGACGGCGGACCCAACCATGAACTTCTGCAGATCCAGGCCCTCGCCCTTCTTGCCATAGATGAGACGGGCCGTGCCCATGAGCGCCGCGAAGGCCATGGGGCCGGCCAAATCGCCCACCCACTTCTGGATCCCCAGGGCACTTTCGGCGTAGGCGGAGGCCCACTGGGAGACGGCCTGCTCGCAGGCACCGGCGCACATCATCATGACGAAGAGGAGCCAGAAGATGCGGCGTCGCAGGAGTCTGCCCAGGGGTATGTCCTCCACGCCCGACTCCTCGGCCAGGGTCTGGATGGGCACCTGGGTAAAGATGATGCCGTTGATCAGGGGGACCAGGGCCCAGACCAGGGCAGCGATCCGCCAGTTGGAGATGCCGAAGACCGCAAAGAAGACCGTGGACAGAAAGACTACGCCCATGTAGCCCCAGCAGTAGAAGGAGTGGAGGAGGCTCATGGCGGCCTCCTTGTTGTCCGTGGGGCAGGCCTCCACGATGGGGCTGATGATGACCTCCAAAAGGCCACCTCCCACCGCATAGATGGCCACGGAGATGAAGAGGCCCACGAAGGGGTCAGGCGTGACCCCGGGCAGGACCGTCAGGAGAGCGAGCCCCGCCGTGGCAAATACATGGGCAAGGACCGCGGAGGCCCGGTAGCCGATCCGGTCCACGAAGTAGACCGCCGCCAGGTCTACCAGCAGCTGAAGGAGGAAATTGAAGGTAATCAGCAGGGTGATGCTGGACAGGGGGATGCCGAACTCCCGGTTGAAGGTCACAAAGAGGAGGGGTGCAAAGTTGTTGACGATGGCTTGGACTATGTAGCCCACGAAGCAGGCGTACATGGTGGTCTGGAAGCTCTTGAGGTGCATGGAACTCCCTAGATCTTGTGGAAGACGGGCACCATCTTGTCAAAGGTGCAGATGGTCTCGATTCCGATCCCGTTCTTGAGGATGTCCTGGGCGTCCCTGAGGTGGTCACCCAGGTACTTGGTCGAGTGGGCGTCGCTGCCGATGGTGACGATCGAGCCGCCCAGGTCCTTGTAGAGGCGCAGGATCTCGCGGGAGGGCGTGGTGTCGTCTAGGCCATAGTGCCAGGAGGAGGTGTTGAGCTCGATGCCCTTGCCGTCGGCGATGGCCTGCCGCAGGATCTCGGCATAGAGGTCGCGCTCCTTCTCGAAGGGGTAGGGGCCGCACTGGTCGTAGCGGGCAAGCAGGTCCAGGTGGGCCAGGACGCTGTAGTGCTTGAACTGCTGCTGGACGGCCAGGATCTCCTCAAGGTACCTGGTGCGGAACTCCTCCTGGGTGCGGCCCTTCTGGAAGTCTTGGGTCCAGAACTCCAGGTTGTCCACCTGGTGCATGGAGAGGAGGACAAAGTCAAGCTCGTCGGCCCAGTCGGCGTAGAGCTGCTCGTACTGGGCCATGGTGATTGTCTGGATGCCAAACTCCAGGCCCTTCTTGATGGCGATCTTGTCCGCGTAGGTCTTCTGCATGCGGGTCAGCTTGGAGAAGTACTCGGGGTAGTTTACGTTGGCCAGGGCCTGGTGGCGCCACTCGCCGTGCTCGAAGGTGTCGTGCCACTCGATCTCGTCGGTCCAGTCGCGCTTGACGCCGTAGTCCACGTGGTCGGTGAAGCACATCTCGTCCAGGCCAAGCTTGATTCCCTGCTCGATCTGGTCCTCCATGCGCTCCTCGGAGTCGTCTGAGAGCTCGCAGTGCAGGTGGTAGTCAGCCAGCATGTCGGTTTCCTTTCAGCGCCGTGGCGCCCGTCGTCTTTGGCGTGGTCTTGGCTGTCACATGGCACGGACCTTTGCCCGTCGCTCGCGCAGTCCTAGATGGTGATCTCGATCTGGTTGCCCTCGAAGCCCAGGACGCAGGCCTCGTAGTAGCCGTCGCCCGTGGTGCGGGGGCCGCTGATGGTCTCGTAGCCGTCCTCGGCCAGGCGGGCGGCCAGCTTGTCGACCCGCTCGTAGGAGCCCAGGGCGAAGGTCAGGTGGGCATAGCCCGTCCGGTTGAGGGGCTTGTCGACCTGGTCCATGTCGGGCTTGTGCATGAGCTCCAGGCGGGCAGAGCCGTCGTCGAAGCCCATGAAGTAGGAACGGAAGTCCGTCCGGGGGTTGTGGTAGGGCTTGTCGGTGACGTGCGCTCCGAAGTACTTCTCGAAGAAGGCACGGGCACCCTCCAGGTCGTTCACGTACAGGGCAACATGCTCGATTCTCATTGCCTTTCCTCTCTCTTGGAGAGCAGGACGTCGCGTGCGATTGCCGCGAGACCCCGCTCGACTTTCTTATCAAAGTCGTCGACCGCGATCACGCGTGGCCGGAACTTCTGGGGGATGTAGCGCAGGTAGGCCTCGAGGTCCGCTGCGACACCTTGCTCGGCGCAGATGCCCACGAACTCGGGATTCATCACACAATTGAGGGTCGCCAGCTGTTTGGCGAGGAGGTCTGTCGGGTCGGACGCGAGCGCCGCATCCTGCTCTGCCTCGGTATAAAAGGGCAGGTAGCGAAGCTCGCCAGCCGCATGCGAGGCGCCGTTGTAGAGCCTGCCGCCAATGACCATGCCCACACCCACGTAGTAGCGGGCAGGCTGGTAGAGAAGGGCCAGACTCTGGACGTGGCAGTCCTCCCAGAGGCCGATGGCTGCGGCGTTGACGTCGTTCTCCACAACGGAGGAGATTCCGCAAGCCGTGTCGATCGCGGCAGCGAGGTCGGAACCCGTCAGACCCTCGGCGTCGGAGGCCAGGACCCTACCCGCGACGGAAACGCCGGGGTTGGCGATGCAGGCGATGCCGACCTTGGGGTCCTCTGCCAGGGCCGACTTCACCGCGGCCACCAGATCCCGGGCGGTGCAGGTAGGGGAGTCCATGGCTCGAGTGGCCAGGACGGTCCCGTTGAGGTCGCAGGTTGTACTGCGAATTAGGTAGTCCATGGGGCGGACGGTGATGGCCACCTGGACCATATGGCAGAAGTCCGGGTTGAGGGCGAACTCCTTGGGACGCCGACCGCCCGTGCTGGGGGCGGTGCCCAGGAAGAGAATCTCGCCCGTATCCTGGAGCTCGTGGAGGATCTTGGTAAGGGAGCCCGCGGAGAGGCCGGTGGCTTCGGCGAGCTGGGCCTTGTTCCAGGCCTTGCCGTCATCCAGGCAGCGCAGGACGCTGACTATGTTGCGACGCTTGAGTTCCTCGGTGTTTGCCACTTTCGACACCTCCTGACGAAAGTTAGGATAGCAGTTGGGCGGCTCGAAGAGTCGGTGCCCGATTACTTTTTTCAAGTTATGAAGAAAGTCACACAACGAGCCAAATTGGGCCAGGCCACTATTGGCTCATTCCGCAGGTCAGCGGGGCATGATCCAAAGGTGGACAAGACACTTTTGTCACAGCTTCGTGATATGTGGGATGTGGGGGCGGGGTTTTGCGTCTTGAGTCCGGTAGTGGGGAGCGTTCGGCCCCCGTATCCCGCCTTGCGGCTGGTCTCATCCTATTTCAGCGTGTACTGGACCGGGTAATATGCAAAAATGTGAAAAAGCCCACAGCGTATTCGGGGGTCCGCATGATTTACAAGAACGTGCAGCTCAATACCGCAGGCACCGCTTCGCTCGAGTGCTTTGTCCTCGACAGTCAGATCAATACCTTCTATGCAAAGACCCGACCCGCAATCATCGTCTGTCCAGGCGGTGCCTACGAGAAGGTCTCGCATCGCGAGGGGGAGCCTGTCGCCATGCGCTTTCTGGGTATGGGCTACCAGGTCTTTGTCCTGCACTATCCCGTCTTGGTGGTGGGTCCGCCATCGCAGCCTGGACGACTTCCAAAGACCGATCCCAGGGCCCTCTATCCTGAGCCGCTCTATGCGCTCATGCGCGCCATGGCTTACGTACATGCCCACGCCAGCGACTGGGACATCAACGAGGAGCGCATCTACGCCATGGGCTTCTCGGCGGGAGGTCACGTGGTGGGTTCCCTCGCAGAGCACTGGGACGATCCGGCCTTACTCGAGCGGGGCAGCATGAGGGCCGACGAGACACGGCCTCGCGGCATTCTCCTCTGCTATCCCATGGTTACGGTGAATCTGGTGAAGGACCGGATTGCCGCAGCGGAAGCCGTCAAGGGAAGCAGTTCCGCCGAAGAGAGGGACAAGTACGGCCTTACCCCAAAGCAGGCGGCCGAGCTCCAACTCCAGGCGGTCTTTGGTTCAAAGATTCCTGGCGAGGAGGACTATGACGCCCTCGACCTGCGCAAGCACATACGCTCCGACATGCCGAGGACTTTCGTGTGGCAGACGGCCACCGACGACCTCCTGCGGGCCTACGAGACTTCCGAGTTCGTGACCACCCTCATGAAGGCAGGCGTGCCCTGCGAGTTCCATCTCTTTCAGTGCGGTCAGCACGGCATGGCGCTAGCGGACAAGACGACCTCGGCCACTCCAGGAGACGTGAATCCGGCGGCCTCCAATTGGGTGGCGCTTGCCCAGACCTGGCTCGATCGCGATGGATCACCTATAAACCACGCTCTGTAACGCACGTCGCCAGGATTGTCTCGCCAGCGCGGCTGCTAGAATCTGTGTTGGAGCGAGGGAGGCATCCATGACGGAAGCTCACATGGCAGAGACTCACGGCGACAAGAGGCTCGTCTATCATTACTGCGACCTGCATACCTTTATCTCCATCGTGCGTCGTGGCGAGCTCTGGCTCTCGGACATCAGCAAGTCCAATGACAGCATGGAGTTGGATTGGGCTGCCCGCATGTTCAGAAAAGAGGCTACGACCATCGTCCGTGAGCATCTGAGCTGGGGCTCCACCTTGGCGCCGCCTGAGGGCTTCGATCCGGGTGTGGCGACGGCCTATCTCTCGAGCCCCTTGGTCAGTCCCGGCGTCAATGACTTCCGACGCTGCTATGCCATGTGCTTCTCGGTGCATTCGGACTCCCTGGGCCAGTGGCGTGGCTACGCTGACGATGGCGCGGGCGTGGCCCTGGGATTTCGCGAATCGGCATTCGAGGCGGTCCACAGGCGTGCGGGCGAGAGCGAGTTTGAGTACGACCGGATGATCTACGACCAGTCCGTCGCCCACAAGAAGATCCGTCAGGCATTTGCCGATGTCGACACCGACCAGTCTACCGTGGACCTCATTGCGGAGCTGCGCAAATGCGAGTCTACGCTCTTCTTGCTCGCGCCATTTCTGAAGAACCCGACCTTCGCGGACGAGGAGGAGAGGCGCCTCTCCATCTGGATTGACGACCGCCGCCTGGCCGAGTCCAGGCAGAAGCTCGATGTCGAGTACGGAGACCTCTTCAAGCCATTGGGCCTGCACTTCTCTGACCGAGATCGCGACATCGTGCCGCATTTCCGCCTGAGGGTGGATCTGTCGAAACTACTTCGGCGTGTGGTCCTGGGGCCAACCTGCCGTGCCCATCGTCGCGACGTTCGCTTGCTTCTGGCTAATTATGGTGTGGACCCCGATCGGGTTCGCGTGACTCGCAGCGTCTCCAGCTACCGTTAGGCGTGACAAATGCCCCAGGCGTGAGCGTCCCTTTTTGGGACAATCATCCCTGGGGTATTTGTCACATCGCTACAGGATGACGAGCGCGGCGACGTAGGCGACCAGGACGAGGAGCGCGGCCCAGTCTGCCTTGCGCATGTGCATGGGATGCCAGTGACTACGTGCCGCTCCACCCTCGTAGCAGCGGGCATCCAGGGCACGTGAGAGCCCATTGGCGTGGTGGATGGAGCTTGCCAGGAGGGCAATCAGGATAGGCGCGATGGCCTTGACCCTCTTTGCCAGGGAACCCTCGCCCAGGGGCGCCCCCCGCATGGTCTGGGCGTCCAGGATGGCCTGGGCCTCGTCCGCAATGGTGGGAATGAAGCGCAGCATGAGCGAGAAGACCATGGCCAGCTCGTGGCCGGGCAGGCCGATTTTAGAAAGAGGTGCCATTCCGGCGTCGAAGGCGTCCGTGAGCTGGGTGGGGGTGGTTGCCAGTAGCAGAAGGGCCCCTGCCAGAACAGCTATCACCAGGCGAAGGCTGTAGACCACGGCCACGTGGATGCTGCCTGTGGTGATGGAAAGGGGGCCGGCGGCCCAGAGGGTGTCGCCCGTTTTTACCAGGAAGAGGTTGAAGACGGCGAGGACCATTATGACCACCACGATGGGCTTTATGGACTCAACGACCTTGCGTGGCGGAATCTTTGCCGCGGCAATGAGCCCCAGCATGCAGGCATAGCCCAGAAGCAGCTGAGCCAGGTCGGTGATGAAGAAGACGCTCACCATGATGACCAGGGAGCCAAAGACCTTCACGCGGGGATCCAGGCGGTGGACGGGGGATTCCTTTGCCAGGTACTGGCCGATGCTCAGGCGGAGTGCCATTATGCCATCGCCTCCTCGTCATGGCGTGCAGGCGAGGCGTATTCCGCAGCTAGCGAGTCTGCCAGCTCCGTCATGGTCAGAGGTGCCTCGGCGCAGCGAATTCCACGTCCTTGCAGGTCGCGCGCCCATTCCAGGGATGTCGGTATGCCCAGCCCAACGTCGTGGAGGGTCTTTTCGTTCTGGTAGGAAAAAACTTCCTCTGGTCTGCCGTGCATGAGGATACGGGACTGGTTGAGGACGATCACCTCGTCGGCCCTCACGGCAATGGCGCGCGAATGGGTGACTTGCACTATGGTGACGCCGTGCTCGCAGAGGTCGTCCACAATGTGTGAAAGCTCCGTTCGACCGCGCGGATCCAGGCCTGCCGACGGCTCGTCCAGGATGAGGACGGGTGGCTGCATGGCCAGGATGCCGGCGATGGCGCACATGCGCTGCTGACCGCCCGAAAGCTCGAAGGGCGAGGCCTTCTCGAAGCCTGAAAGGCCCACGAGCTCGAGGGCATGCTTGCAGCGGCTTTTGACCTCTTCCTCGGAAAGGCCCAGGTTCCTGGGGCCAAAGCAAACGTCCTGCTCGACCGTCTCGGCAAAGAGCTGGCGTTCGGGGTATTGCATCACGTAGCCCAGGGTACCCCTGAGGGTCCTGCGGCCCTTCTTGTCCTGGGTGTCGATACCGTCGACGACGATATGCCCGCGGTCAGGCATATCCAGGGCGCAGAGAAGGCGCAGGAGCGTTGACTTGCCCGAGCCGGTCTGGCCGATGATGGCGGTGTTGCTGCCGCGCCTGATGGTCAGGGACACTCCGTCTAGGGCGGGCCGGGAGTCGTCTCGACCGTCGGAGGTATGGTAGGAATAGGAGACGTCGTCCACCCTGATGATGGGGTCGTTTGGCTCGCTCACCCCTTTTTGGTCCGCGGCCGTGCCCTGCGTTCTGTAACTGCGACCTTTTCCGTCGGAGTTCGAGCTGGCCTTGTGTGTCGCCCGCAGAATGGAGTCTCTGAGCTCCTCCTGCTGGCAGGTCCAGGGCACATCCATGCCCAGCTCGCGCAGGCGCGTGGAGAGGCGAGCACACCAGGGCCCGCGTAGGCCCAGGCTGGTGATGGTCCCCACATGGGAAAAGACTTCGGTGGGAGTGCCTTCCAGCACTATGTGACCGTGGTTCATCACGACGACGCGGTCTGCCTCCAGGGCCTCCTCCATGAAGTGGGTGATGTGGACCACGGTGGTGCCTGCGGCCTTGAGCTTCGCCATGACCTCCATGATCGAGCGACGACCGCGCACGTCCAGGAGGGCGCCTGGCTCGTCCAGGACCAGCATGCGGGGGTGCATTGCCAGGGCTCCCGCGATGGCAACACGCTGCTTCTGGCCGCCAGAGAGCTTGGTGGGGTCCGCCTTTGCATAGGGCTGCATCGCCACGCGGTGGAGCTCGCGGGCCACCCTGCGGCCGATTTCTTCGGCGGGAATGCCAAGGTTCTCGGGGCCAAAGGCCACGTCCTCCTCGACGATTGAGGTCACGATCTGGTCGTCGGGGTTCTGAAAGACCAGGCCCAGCTCGCGACGGGCAGTCCTATAGGCGTCAAAGTCGACATGGGGCTGCCCCTGCGCATCGGTGTGAAAGACCTTTTGTCCCACGAGTTCTACCAGGCCCGAATCGGGCGCCAGGAGGCCCGCCAGCACGCTTGCCAGGGTGGACTTTCCCGAGCCGTTGTGCCCCAGGATGCAGAGGCGCTCGCCCTCGTGGATATCCAGGGAAATGTCATCTAACGCCTGCACGCCACCCTCGTAGAAAAGGGTGGCGTGCGAGATGTGAGCGATGATATTTGCGTTTGCAGTGCTCATGTGGTGCTTTCTGTGGTCGTGCGGATGGTATGTGGCAAAGGGGTCCAAGCCCCTCTGCCACATTATTGGTGAGGGACTTGCCCCTCTGCCACGGTTGACTAGTTGCCCAGGGCCTTGATGACGGGCTTGTAGATGAGGGCGGTCACGACGCAGTTGATGCCGATCTTGATCAGGTTGAAGGGCAGGAGCGCGGGGACAACCAGGCCGATGACTGCCTCGGTGGGCATGCCGGTGTAGAAGGGGGTGATGATGATGTTGCCCACGATGCAGGCGATGATGCAGACGACAGCGCCAACGATCATGCCGATGATCGCACCCTTGAAGGTGGTGTTGCGCTTGTAGATGAGGGCGGCAGGCATCACGAGAGTGAAGGTTGCCAGGACTGCCATGAGGACGCCGTAGACGCCCGAGGCAGTGGCAAGGTGCACCAGGTAGGGGATGACGGACACGATGGCGCCCGTGGCGGGACCAAAGGCAAAGCCCGCGATGAGGGCGATGATGCCCGAGGGGTCATACTTGAGCCAGGCCACACCGGGGAGAATGGGGAACTCCAGGAACAGGGTGGCGATGGCGGACAGGGCGCAGAAGAGTGCCGTTACGGCGATGCGCTTGGTCGACCAACCATTAGCCTGGTCGGTGGTGGAGTGGGAATCGTGACGCTCGATGGTGGAAGTTGCCATTATGGCCTCCGTTTCTTCCATCCGGACTGTAACCGTCGGTCCTGGAATCGCACCAGGTCAACCGCTCTTTTCTACGCGGCTCGCGGACTTCGGGACTACGCCTGCAATGATCAGGCTACCCGTCACCACCGGTGGGGAATTTCGCCCCGCCCTGAAACTGATGACTGAGACTATAGCATTTAAATGGGAGCTGCCAGGCGGAAGGTTGGATTTTTATTGTTGGTATCTAGAGGTACTCTCCTAGATACCAATCTATACTGGTGCTTTACCTGGGACTTTTTCATCTACGTATTCAAGGAGTGTGACCGTCATGCCCGAGCATCTGCTCGATTCGGATGACCACTTGCGGGAGCTCACCTGGAAACTCCGAAGCATCGTGGGGGAGGACAACATCAGGGAAAATGAGCCACTGAGTCGGCACACCAGCTTCCAGATTGGTGGCCCCGCTGACCTCTATGTGACTCCCGAGGACCCCGATGAGCTTCGTGATGTCATCTACGCCTGCCGCGAGTCGGAGATTCCATACTTTGTGTTGGGCTGTGGAAGCGACCTGCTTGTGGCTGACGAGGGCTATCGGGGTGTCATCATTTCCTGTGTCGAGGGTCTGGTCAATGTCGCCACCGATGGCGAGACCATGGAGTGCCAGGCAGGCGTTCCCCTGCGAGAGGCCTCGGAGATGGCCTGTGAGCTCGGCCTGACGGGACTCGAGTTTGCCTGTGGCATCCCTGGCTCCGTGGGTGGAGCCTGCTTCATGAACGCGGGTGCCTATGACGGATGCATGGCGGACGTTCTCGAGTCGGTTCATTGTCTCCTAGCTGACGGCAGCCAGCATACTTACGGCGTGGACGAGCTTGACTTTGGCTACCGTCGCAGCCGCGTGCGCGACGAGGGGCTCGTGGTTCTCTCGGCAACCTTTGCGTTGCATGAGGGGGACCCGGATCAGATTCGCGCAAAGATGGATGACTTCACCCGTCGCAGGGAAGAGAAGCAGCCCCTGGAGCTGCCTAGTGCAGGCTCTACCTTCAAGAGACCCGAGGGCTACTTTGCGGGCAAACTCATCAGCGATGCCGGCCTCAAGGGATATAGGTCGGGCGGTGCTGGTGTGTCTGAGAAGCATGCTGGCTTTGTCGTGAACAACGGAGGTGCCACCGCCGCCGACGTTCGGTCGGTCATAGAGCACGTTCAGGCAGAAGTCGAGCGCCAGTTTGGAGTGAGGCTGGAGCCAGAGGTCCGTTTCCTTGGCAATAATTGGTAGCAAAACTAACAAATTACTACAAATGTTCTGTTGTTTACAAGTAGGTCCCACATTTGGCGGGGCCTACTTTAGTAAGAGGGCCACTTAGCCCAGGTCAGAGAAAAACTTTGTATGACATTGATATATGAGATTGATTCCATTTGTGCTGTCACATAAAACATAGCTTTCTTAGTTATTCCTCTTTCTTGATGAAGAACGAGCAAACACTAGAAATAAATGTCAAAGACGATGAAAAAAATGCAGCTACTACGCCTGTTCCGTGCTATTGTTTTCACGTCGTCGTTTATGGAGTATACGTGTGCATTATCAGTCGAAAATGTGCGCGCTTGGTAATTGTTCTGTTACTGCCATGACGCGTGTCGAATTGGTGTGGACAACACCTTGCGGCGGCATTCGATAGGCGGCATGGCACAAGGAAGAGAAGGAGGAGGAATGGTCAATATCGTCTTGGCGAGCCACGGTTCGTTTGCCGAGGGCATCAAGGAGTCCGGTGGCATGATATTCGGCCCCCAGGAAGGCGTTGCCGCTGTAGTGCTGACGCCCGACATGGGACCCGATGACATGCACAAGAAGCTGCTGGATGCCATCGACGGATTTGACGACAAGGAACACGTGCTGTTCCTGGTCGACCTCTGGGGAGGCACACCGTTCAACCAGATCTCACGTATCCTCGATGAGGAGAAGCATGAGGACTGGGTTGCCGTTACTGGCCTGAACCTGCCCATGCTCGTGACGGCCTATGGTTCCCGTATGGGTGCCGATACGGCTGCCGCTGTTGCCCAGGAGCTCTATCCCGAGGCACGCGACGGTATTCGCATCAAGCCTGAGGATCTTCAGCCCAAGGAGGCCGCACCTGCCGCAGCTGCTGCACCTGCCGCTCCCACTGGCGCCATTCCCGAGGGCACGGTCCTTGGCGATGGCCACATCAAGATTGCCCTCTGCCGTGTGGACACCCGTCTGCTCCACGGCCAGGTCGCAACCACTTGGACCAAGATGACCAAGCCCGACCGCATCATCGTCTGCTCCGACAACGTTGCCCACGATGACCTGCGCAAGACCATGATTAAGCAGGCTGCGCCTCCAGGAGTTAAGGCCCACGTAGTCCCCCTCTCCAAGATCATCGAGGTTGCCAAGGACCCGCGCTTTGGCGCTACCCGTGCGATGCTCCTGTTCGAGACCCCGCAGGATCTCCTGCGTGCCATTGAGGGCGGCGTGCCTATCACCGAGGTCAACCTCGGCTCCATGGCTGGTTCTGCCAGCAAGGTCACCGTCACCCAGGCTCTTGCCATGGACAAGGATGACGTTGACACCTTGGAGAAGATCAAGGCCCACGGCGTGAAGTTTGACGTCCGCAAGGTCCCCGCAGACTCTGCCGAGGACTTCGACAAGCTGATTGCAAAGGCAAAGTCCGAGCTTCAGCAACAGTAAGCTCAAAGGAGGTTTATACATGAGCGCAATTTCGCTAATCCTCGTCATCGTGGTCGCCTTCTTTGCTGGCATGGAGGGCATCCTCGATGAGTGGCAGTTCCACCAGCCCCTGGTGGCTTGTACCCTGATCGGTATCGTTACCGGTCACCCCACCGAGGGCATCATCCTCGGCGGTACTCTTCAGATGATGGCTCTTGGTTGGGCAAACATCGGCGCCGCAGTCGCTCCTGATGCTGCCCTGGCTTCCGTCGCCTCTTCCATCCTGATGGTTCTGGCTCTCAACGGTGGCACCTCTGATTCCCAGACCGCCATCACCACCGCTATCGCCCTGGCAGTGCCCCTGTCTGTCGCAGGCCTCTTCCTGACGATGCTGGTTCGTACCATCGCAATTCCTCTGGTCCACGCCATGGACGCTGCAGCCGAGAAGGCAGACTTTGCTGCCATCGATCGTCTGCAGATTGCGGCCATCGCCCTGCAGGGCATCCGTATCGCCGTTCCTGCAGCAGCTCTGTGCTTCGTTCCTGCTGACGCCGTTACCGCAGCCCTGAACGCCATGCCCGCATGGCTCACCGGCGGTATGGCCGTTGGCGGCGGCATGGTCGCTGCAGTTGGTTACGCAATGGTCATCAACATGATGGCTACCCAGGAGACCTGGCCCTTCTTCGCACTGGGCTTCGTCCTGGCCGCTCTCAAGGACCTCACCCTGATCGCCCTCGGCGTCATTGGTGTCGTCATCGCCCTCGTCTACCTGGGCCTCAAGGACATGGCAAAGAACGCCGGTGGCAATGGCGGTGGCGCTGCCTCCGCTGATCCCCTGGGCGATATCCTGGACAACTACTAAGACCTCGAGCCTCTAAGGAGTGTGAAAAACTATGGCAGAAAACGATACGAACAAGAAGCAGCTTTCCCTCGCTACTCGTAAGGCTGTTTGCAACCGTCACCAGTACCTGCAGGGCTCTTGGAACTACGAGCGTATGCAGAACGGCGGTTGGTGCTTCGCAATGATCCCCGCCATCAAGGCTCTGTACCCTGATGACAAGGAGCAGCAGGCTGAAGCCCTGAAGCGTCACCTTGAGTTCTACAATACCCACCCGTATGTCTCCGCCCCTGTCATCGGTGTTACCCTGGCAATGGAGGAGCAGCGTGCAAACGGCGAGCCTATCGACGACACCGCCATCCAGGGCGTCAAGGTCGGTATGATGGGTCCTCTGGCTGGCGTCGGTGATCCTGTCTTCTGGTTCACCATCCGTCCTATCCTTGGCGCACTGGGTGCATCCCTCGCCATGGGCGGCTCCATCGTCGGCCCCCTGCTCTTCTTCATCGCATGGAATGTCATCCGCCTGGCCTTCCTCTGGTACACCCAGGAGTTTGGCTACAAGGTCGGTACCTCCATCGCTCAGGACATGTCTGGTGGTCTGCTGGGCAAGGTCACCGAGGGCGCTTCCATCCTCGGTATGTTCATCATTGGCGCACTGGTGGAGCGTTGGGTCTCGATTTCCTTTGTGCCCGTCGTCTCTACCGTCCAGCAGTCCGAGGGTGCCTACATTGACTGGAGCGCCATCCAGGGCGTTGCCCAGTCTGACGGTGTTGGTACCGCTATCCAGCAGGCACTGACCCAGTACGACGCCATTGGCTCCACGGCACTGAGCCCCGAGAAGGTCACGACCCTTCAGGCCAACCTCGACCAGCTGATTCCTGGCCTGGCTGCCCTGGGCGTCACCCTGCTCTGCTGCCACCTGCTCAAGAAGAACGTCTCGCCTATCGTCATCATCCTGGCGCTCTTTGCAGTTGGTATCGTCGGCCGCGTCATCGGCCTGCTCTAAGGCCTAGCCTTTACGGCTGCTTTTGAGTGACTTCATCCCCGTCTCGGACAATGGGCCCGGGGCGGGGATGTTTCGTTTGAGTGCCCTTTGCATATAGGCCGTTCCCACAGGCACGGTCTATACTCAGAGAGCAAAACTACGGCAATACCTGGAGGGGTTCATGGCTCAGTCCCAGAATACGAAGGTCGAGTACGTCGATAAGGCAAGCTTTCTCAATGGTCTGACAAAGGCAGGTCAGGTCATGCTGGGCGACAAGGCCTTTGAGTTCTACAACGATCGAAATCCCGAGGATTACATCCAGATTCCCTGGGAGGAGATTGACTACGTGTCTGCCGAGGTGATCGGTAAGAGCATCCCGCGCTTTGCCATCTTCATCAAGGAGGCGACTCCCGAGGGTTCGCAGCGCCGCGTCTGGAAGGCTCAGGGTCACTTTACCTTCTCGACCAAGGACAACAAGGCCTGCCTGCGAGCCATCAGAGAACACGTACCGGCAGATCGCCTGCTCAGGTCCCCGAACTTTTTGGATGTCGCCAAGCACGGGGTAAAGAGCCTCATTCCTAGGAGAAAGAAGGACTAGTCCTACACGGAGAACGGCCGCCCCGCACTTTGCTCCAGTGCTCAGACATTCTCGTGGTGCGCCTTGCGCGACCGCTGCAAAACTGTGCCTGGGACAAAGTGCGGGGCGGTCTCTTTCGGGTAGAAGCCTCTTTTGTCCTGGGGTAAGGTCCTTGACACCATGTGGGTCGAGGGGACCTGAGCAGGCGCCTCTGACCTCAAAGGGAGTTGGAAGATGGTGTGCGCTTCGCGCGCCCAATGTGGGGAAGGCCTGGCGAAAGATTGCTTTCGCCAGGCCTTCCTTTGGGATGATTGGTATTCTTTTCTTTAGCCGATGGCTTATTTATTGACCATGGAGTCGTAGGCGTCGTCTAGGCCGGTGAATACCGTTGCCAGGGAGTCGAAGTCGCAGGGGGCGTCGCTCATGGCCACCACCAGGTAATTGCCCGAATCGGTGAAGACTACGCCCGCGTCGACCATGGCGGGCTTTGCACCCATGTGGCCGGTGCTGGGATACCATCCCGCCTTGCCCCAGCTGGAGTGGCGGCTTCCCACTCCCTGGGCGAGGGCGGAGCGCTCGCGACGAGAGAAGAGGTCGGCCAGGTAGGGGGCAGAACCTTGGCCCGAGGACAGATAGGTATTGATTTGCCCCCACATCTGGGCAAGCTGTCGAGACGTGGTGGGGGGATAGAAGTAGGTCGTATAAGGCCACTGGCCACCGTAGCCCTTTGAGTTGAAACCAAAGCGATTGAACCAGGAAGTCATGCAGGAGCGACCCAAGCGGGCGTTGAGGGTATGGAAGGCGTCGTTGTCGGAGGCGAGGATGATGGAGTTGGTAAGGCTCTGGATTGAGCTGGCGCTGACCTTGCCCGTATCCACGAGCTCCTGATATACGGCTACCACATAGGGTGCCTTCATGCTGCTGGCGGGGTAGTACTCCACGTCGGGACGGTAGGTGAGGGTGGCACCAGTGGAGAGGTCCTGCAGGTAGATGCCTACGGTATAGCCCTTGTCCTCAAAGCCGCCGATAGCCTGGGTGAGCTTTGCGTAGCCTTCGCTCTGCTCGAAGCCCTGGGGCGTGCCCTCACAGGAAATCTTGTCTGAGGTCGCGCGAACCGTGGTAGCCAGACCGTCGTCCTGTGCAGCCTGCTCCTGAGCCTTTTGTTCCTCGGTGTTTTGGGCAGAGGCGTCTTCCTCGCTGGTGGCCTCCTTCGCGGATGAATCATCGTTGGGGCCAGCATTGGCTGCGGGCTCGGACTGCACGGTCTTTTCGGTGGCCTTTCCGGGCAGGGGAATGGTGCCAGTGGCAAAGAGGGCTCCTGCGACCACAACAACAATGGCGAGGACCACGATTGCTACGATTCTGCCAGGGTGGCGCTGTCTCTTTGCGGGCTTTCTACTGTGCTTTGCGACATGATCTGCCATGACGCACTTCCTTTCCTCGAGGCGAAGAAGATACTTCTACTCGTTAGTTGCTAGCGTGACTGGTGACGAACTGGTCCAGGGCGGAGATGAGGGGCTTGAGCGCATCGAGGTCCTGGTTTGCATCCGACATAATGGCGATTGCATAAGAGGTACGATCGTTGCCCTCACGTATGACGATTCCCGCGTCGTTCGCTGCGGGGGTTACCTCCTGCTCGGAGGTTAGGGGATACCAGCCGGCCTTTGACATGGTCGTGACTTCATCGGAATCCGATTCACCTTGGACCGCATCCTTGATTGGGCTGACCTCGCGCTGCTTGAAGATTTTTGCCAGGGCAGGACCGCATCCCTCGTCTCCCGTTACGTAGGGATAGATGGACAGCCAGGCATCCATGAGCTGCGCGGAGGTGCTGCGGGGATACCAGACCTCGGCATACTCGTCGGTGGTGTCGTATACGCCAGGGTCGATATCGTTTTCCTTCATCCAGGCCTTCAAGCAGTCATCGCCATACTGTCTACGCAGGCTGGCATAGGAGCTGTTGTCAGAATAGATGATCGCGTTCTCGATCAAGGTCTTTACATTGGCGTAGGGCGTCTCATCGGTGTCAACCTGCTCCTGCAAGAGCGCAGTAATATAGACTCCCTTGATGCTACTGGCCGTGTAGTAGCTGGTGTTGTCGTTGTAGGAGACGCTCAGGCTCCCGTCGATGGTCTGAAGGCTGACGGCGGGGTGGATGTTCTGCTCGTTCAGGCTCTCGATGGCCGCCTTGATGTCCTTGAGGTCATCGGGAGAGACGTTGCCCGAAGAGCTTTCTGCCCTGAGGGTCAAGGAGTTGACATCCTGCTCCTGCACCTGCTTCGGAGCGTTGGCGGCTGCCTCCTGGGCCTGATGCTCCTGCTCGGCCTGCTGTGCCGCCAGCTCTTGTTGCTTCTGTTCGTTCTGGGTGCGTACGCACCTGGTGACGCCCGTCACCACGACGAGGACAAGGACGACCACCACGAGGAGCAGCAGGTAGACGTTGGACGTCGAATAGTGCCTTTGTGGCCTGCGCCTGCCCTTCCTGTCCCTATCGTTGTAGCGGCCACTCCTCTGATCGTAACGGCCCCCGCGGCCCCTATGCGCCTTGGTGCTGCCATTACGCAAGCGTCGGACTGCCAAGATGGGACGGGTAATCATGTCCGCAAGCCAGTCCTCGAAGCCCGAGTGCTGTGGCTTTCTGCCGCGTCTCCCATCTGACCTCTGCCTGCGGCCTGCCGTCTGGGGCTGACGTGGAGGTCGGTCGTGGCGGTTTTGTCGGTTGCGGGACATGCAGTTGAGCCTTTCTTGCGGATGAGTCCACTAGGGACTCTGGGCCGGACGCGGCACTCGTGCGACGTCCGGCCCTGAAGCGTGCTAGTTCTTTAGGGAGTTAAGCGGGGCAGGGAAGCGGCCGCCACGGCGGGCAAAGACGTTGCCCGCGAACTTGTTGACCGGCATGACGGGAGCGGAGCCAAAGAGGCCACCGAACTCCAGCATCTCACCCTCCTTCTTTCCGATGGCGGGAATCAGGCGGACGGCGGTGGTCTTTGCGTTGATGACGCCAATGGCCATCTCGTCTGCGATGATGCCGGCAATGGTCTCTACGGGGGTGTCACCAGGGATGGCAATCATGTCTAGGCCCACCGAGCAGACGCAAGTCATGGCTTCGAGCTTCTCGATGGAAAGGGACCCGTCCTGGGCGGCGCGAATCATGCCGGCGTCCTCCGATACGGGGATGAAGGCGCCAGAGAGGCCGCCCACGCTGGAGCTGGCCATGACGCCACCCTTCTTCACGCAGTCATTGAGCAGGGCCAGGGCGCAGGTGGTACCAGGTCCTCCGCACTCGCCGACGCCAATGATCTCCAGAATCTTTGCCACTGAGTCGCCGGCAGCTGGGGTGGGTGCCAGAGAGAGGTCCACGATACCCTTCTCGGCGTGAAGGCGGCGGGCCGCCTCGCGGCTCATGAGCTCGCCTGCGCGCGTGATCTTGAAGGCGGTCTGCTTGATGCGCTCTGCCACCTGCATGAGGTCTGCGTCAGCAGGCAGTTCCTCGAGGGCTGCGGCCATGACGCCAGGGCCGGAAACACCCACGTTGATGACTGCGTCGCATTCGCCGGAGCCGTGGATGGCACCTGCCATGAAGGGGGAGTCCTCGACCATGTTGGAGAACACCACGAGCTTCGCCGCGCCATAGCAGTCGATGTCAGTGGTGAGCTTGGCGGCGTCGATCATCTTTTGGGCCATGAGGAGGACGGCGTCCATGTTGATGCCGGCGCGAAGGCTGGCAACGTTGACGCTGGAACAGACGCGGCTGGTGGAGGCCAGTGCCTCGGGGATGCAGTCGATGAGCCTGCGGTCGGCGTCACCCATGCCCTTCTGTACCAGGGCAGAGTAGCCACCCATGAAGTCAATGCCCAGGGTCTCTGCCGCGCGGTCCATGGCATGTGCCAGGGGGGTAAGGTCCTTGTCGGGGCAGGCGGCGGCAATCTGCGCCATGGGGGTCACGGACACGCGCTTGTTGGCAATGGGGATGCCATACTCGCGCTCGAGGTCGCTGGCGACGTCCACCAGGTGCTCGGCAGTGTGCGTGATGTGGTCGTAGACCTTGGTGCACATGCGATTCAGGTCCTCGTCGGCACAACCGTACAGGGAGATGCCCATGGTAATGGTGCGCAGGTCAAGGTTCTGCTGCGAGACCATGGACAGGGTCTCCGCGACCTCCTCGGGGGTGATAGCCATAAATTTCCTCCCGCTTACATCCAATCATTCAGTGATTGCAACGATTAATTGTACAATGAGCGGCCAGGAAACCTCCCATTTGTTCCTACTTCGTGACATCTCTGTAAATGAGCCAAGTGAGAATACGGCTTTCCGACAAAACGTGGCGACGACGCAGCCGTAGCCACGAGTATTGATCGCGCGAAGCGCGCCCATAATTCGACCCCTTAGGGGTAGATCCCTTAGCGAGGCCCGTCTACACCCAACCGACGGATCTCGTCAGTTCGAAGGAGGGAAGGCCCCGTTCCTTGTCCAGGCTCAGTTCGCGCGAAGCGCGCTGTTTGAGCACTGGACAAGGAACGGGGCCTTTCCGTTCAACAGGTGATTCTGATCCTATCGGAAGGCGTAGACGGTGCGCCACACGAAGGGATGACCCGGTGCGTAGATCGGCTGGGGGAAGTTCTTGTGGTGGATGGCGTCAGGATAGAGCTGGGGCTCCAGCGCCACGCCGCAGAAGGCATCGTAGTGAGCCCCGCCCTTTCCGCGAGCGTGGAGGCCTCCGCCGGTATAGACCTGGATGCCCGGCGCGTCAGTGTAGAGGTCCATGGTGATTCCCGTCTCGTCTCCCACGAGGGTGGCCACCTGCTCTACGTTCTCGCCGTTGCTAAGGACGAAGTTCGTGTCGTAGCCACCTGGCAGGTCATCCATATGACTCCTGAAGGGCGAAAGCTTGCGCAGGTCATAGGGGGTATCTGCCACAGGGGCAATCTCGCCAGTGGGAATGAGGCCCTCATCGGTGGGCGTGTAGGACTCCGCGCGCAGGGCAAAGCTGTGGTCCAGAATCGTGCCTGCCGCGTGGCCGTTGAGATTCCAGTAGCTGTGGTTGGTCATGTTGACGATGGTGGTCTCGGACACCTCTACGTGGAAAGACAGCTCCAGCCTGTTGTCGGGATAGAGGGTATAGGTGGCCCGGACGTCTGCTGCGCCGGGGAAGCCCTGGTCACCAGGTCGGCTCAGGAGGCCAAAGGTCATGTGGGCGGTGCCGTCTGCCTGCTGGCTGGGCTGTTCGGCGACGCTCCACAGGCGCTCGCGCCAGACGTGGGGGCCGGAGTGGATGTTGTTCTCACCGTTGTTCTTTGACAGGTGATGGGTGGTTCCTCCCAGATCAAAGCTGGCGCCTGCGATGCGGTTTGCACTGCGGCCTACATTAGCGCCAAGGGAGCCGCCGTAGCGCAGGTAACCATCGGCTCCGTCGTAGCCTAGGGCCACATCGATCAGATTTCCGTGGGAGTCGGGCACCCACACCCCCTGGAGGGCACCACCCAGGTCGGTCGCGCAGACGCGCATTCCGCGCTCGTTCTGGAGGGTGTACAGGTGAACCTGCTTGCCGTCGGCTGTCATTCCGAAGTCGCGGATGCTCACTGGCATGATGACCTTCCTTTCGCTTTTATGGTCTGAGGCGTGCCGAATAGGCAAGTCTTATGGTACGACCTCGTGGGACTTCATGTGTCCACACGTTTGCAAGTGGGCATTCTCTGTCTGACCACTGCAATCGTGGTGGCATAATATGACGTTACCGTCAGCTGGCTTTCACAAAGGTAAGGGAGACGTTCGTGCAGTTTTCAAAGAGACTTGACCTCTTTGGCGATGAGGTTTTTGCAAGCCTGAATCAGAAGCGTCGCGATTTGGAGGCCCAGGGCCGTACCGTCTATGACCTATCTGTAGGTACGCCAGACTTTGATACGCCGGACTACATCAAGCTCGCCCTCATCAAGTCGGCGACCGAGGACGCAAACTACAAGTACTCCCTGCACGACAAGGATGAGCTCCTGCAAGCGGTATGCGACTATTACCAGCGTAGGTACGACGTCGACTTCGTTACCCCCGACATGGTGATGAGCTGCCGAGGCACCCAGGAGGGCATGCGGTACGTGTGCTCGGCTCTGGCAGACCCCGGCGACATCGCCCTGGTGCCCGACCCCTGCTATCCGGTCTTCAAGGCCGGTACCCTCATGGCAGGCGCCACCCCTTACTTCTATCCCCTGGCAGCAGAGCACGACTTCCTGCCCTATGTGGCTGACATTCCCGATGACGTGGCCGACAAGGCAAAGTACATGATCGTCTCCCTGCCTGCGAACCCCGTCGGTTCCGTCGGCACTCCCGAGGTCTACCAGGAGATCATCGCCTTTGCAAAGAAGCACGACATCGTGATCATCCACGACAATGCCTATTCCGACGTGGTCTTTGACGGTCCTCGTGGCGGATCCTTCTTTGATTACCCCGGGGCCCTGGATGTGGGCGTGGAGTTCCTCTCGCTGTCCAAGTCCTTTGACGTGACGGGCGTGCGCCTGTCCTTCCTGGTAGGTCGCTCCGACATCGTCGCGGCCACCCGCAAGCTTCGCGGTCAGGTGGACTTCGGCATGTTCTTTGCCGAGCAGGATTGTGCAATCGCCTGCCTGACGGGACCCCTGGATGGCGTGGAGCGTCAGCGTCTGGCCTATCAGGAGCGGCGTGATGCCCTCTGCGATGGCCTGGAGTCCATCGGCTGGGAACGGCCCAACTGTCACGGCACCCTCTTTGTCTGGGCAAAGATTCCAGGCGACCGTACCGATTCCGTGGCCTTTACCCTGGAGCTCATGGAGAAGTCTGGCGTCATCGTGACCCCCGGCTCCAGCTTTGGCCCCCACGGCGAGGGATATGTCCGCTTTGCCCTGGTCATGCCTCCCGAGAGGATTCGTGAGGCAGTGGCTGCCATCGCGGCGGCGGACCTGTAACCGATGGATGCGAGCATTCATCGCTCGCGCTGCCGATTTCGTTTTCTATCGAAGGGAAGATGAACTTGCTAGACGGAGTGATCTTTGACCAGGATGGCCTTATGTTCGACACCAAGCGCCATGCCTGGCAGCCCGCCTGGCGCTATGCGCTCGCTGTCTACCACCTGCCCGACAAGCCTGGCTTTGGCTTGGGATGTCGAGGGTTGGCTGGCGATGGCATGCTGGAACATATCCATAACTACTATGGTCCCGACGTGGATGCCGAGGGAATCGTCCGAATAGCCAACGCGAAGGCAGCCGAGCTCAGTCGGCGGGGAGTCCCAAAGAAGAAAGGGCTCGACCATATCCTGGCCTACCTGAGCGAGCGTGGAATACCCATGGCGGTCGCCTCCTCCAACACCCAGGAGACGATAGATTTCCTGCTGGAATCCAGTGGCATTCGTCACTACTTCCTTGCCGCGGATTCCGGTATGTTCATCGAGCACCCAAAGCCAGCCCCTGACATCTTTCTCTCCGTGGCTCGAAAGATGGGCGTTGAGCCTACCCGCACCCTTGTGCTGGAGGACAGCGTCTCGGGTATTCAGGCGGCCCATGCGGGTGGTTTCATTCCCGTGATGGTACCCGACCTCATGCAGCCTCCCGCCGAGCTCCGCCCTCTCTGCCGTGCCGTCTGCAAGGACCTGGACGAGGCCAGGGAGCTCATCGACGCAGGAGAATATGACTAGGCAGCTCCGCGACTGCCCATCCTGGACAAGAGAGGCGTGAGATATGCTTGAAGGCGTGATCTTTGATCTAGACGGAACGATGTTCGATACTGAACAGTATGCCTGGCAACCTGCCTGGACGGGAGTGGGCAGACGCCTGGGCCTTTCAAATCCCGAGCTCCTCTACCAAAGCATCGTCGGCCTATCGGGTGAGGAGGAGATTCACGCCGCACAGGCCGTATGCGGGCCGGACGTGGATGTCGCTGCCGTTGTGGCGGAGGCAACGAAGGAGGCGGAGCGAATCTCCCTCGAGGGAGTGCCCATGAAGAGGGGCTTGCTGGAGCTTTTGGACTATCTGCAGGGACGAGGCGTTCCCATGGCCATCGGTTCGTCAAACAAGGAGCACATCATTGAGCACCTGACGAAGGCTGCTGGAATCAGGGGCTATTTCTCGGCAATCTGCTACGGGTCTCTCGTCGAACGTCCGAAGCCCGCGCCAGATATCTTTTTGCTGGCGGCCGAGATGCTTGGTGTCAGCCCGGCAAACACCCTGGTCGTGGATGATTCCCTGGCTGGTGCGGAGGCGGGCCTCGCGGGCAGTTTCATCACCGTCATGATTCCT
Source organism: uncultured Olsenella sp. (assembly GCA_900316105.1). GTDB lineage: Bacteria > Actinomycetota > Coriobacteriia > Coriobacteriales > Atopobiaceae > Olsenella_F. The sequence goes on along the minus strand of ONBR01000001.1, from coordinate 99,874 downwards.
GACATGAAGAAGCCCACCTCCGAGCTTCTGGGTCGCGGTCTGCACGTCTGCCCTGACTTGGGTGACCTGCGCGAACGGCTCATGATGGCCGAGTAGGGGTTCGTCGAGTCGAGATGCGAGGGCTTTTTGCCCAAGGCTGCATTGACGCCAGTGGTGTGAATGTGGCGTAGGATTGACGTGGCACGCCATATAGCTTTCAGGGTACGCACGCGAGGTCCCCAAATCAAACAAGGAGACACATGTACTTCATAGGAATCGACATTGGCACCTCTTCCACCAAGATGCTCCTGATGAATCAGGATGGTGCCATCCAGAAGGTCATCCATCGTTCGTATTCCACCCATTTTCCACAGCCGGGATGGAGTGAGCAGAATCCCGATTCCTGGTGGAATGCCGTATGCCAAGGGATGCCCGAGCTCTTGGAGGACGTTGATGCCAGCCAGGTAAAGGGCATCGGCTGCTGTGGCCAAATGCATGGCCTGGTAGTGCTCGACCGAGACGGTGAGGTCATTCGTCCCGCCATCATGTGGAACGACAGCCGCACCCGCTTCCAGGTGGACTACCTCAACCGTGTCATTGGCAGGCAAAAGCTGGCTCGCCACACGGGAAACGTCGCCTATGCGGGCTTCACCGCTCCGAAGCTGCTCTGGCTTCACGAGGAGGAGCCCGAGAACTTCGGGCGCATCGATAGCATGATGTTGCCCAAGGACTACATTACCTACAAGCTTACGGGTGAGTTCGTGAGCGACTTCTCGGATGCGTCGGGTACGCTCCTGCTCAACGTCGAGAAGCGCCGTTGGAGCCAGACCATGCTCAAGCTCTGCGGCCTTCATCCTGATCAGGCTCCCGAGCTATACGAGAGCTACGACCCCGTAGGCCAGATCAAACCCGATGTGGCCGATGAGCTGGGACTCCCACACGATGTGGTGGTATGCGCTGGTGCCAGCGACAACGCCGCTGCTGCCGTGGGCACGGGCGCCGTTGGCCCTGGCCATTGCAACATCGTCATGGGTACGGCTGGAACCATCCTCATTCCCACGAGGGGCTTCAAGACAGACCCGGATCATCAGCTGCACGCCTTCTGCTCTGCTGACGGAGACTGGAATCTCATGGGCTGCGTTCTGTCTGCTGCGGGCTGCGGCCAGTGGTGGTTGGGAAACATCGTCGGTACCTGGGACTACGATACCGAGGTGGGGCGCATCCACGAGGACCGTCTGGGCGAGAACACGGTATACTTCCTGCCCTACCTGATGGGTGAGAGGACGCCTCACAACGACCCCCGCGCCCGCGGCACCTTTGTGGGAATGCGCATGGATACCTCTCGCGCGGACATGACGCAGGCGGTCCTGGAGGGCGCTGCCTTCGCCCTGCGTGATTGCCTGCAGGTGGCTCGCACGGAGGGAGTGGACGTACACGCCTCTACCATCTGCGGCGGTGCTGCCCGTAGCGGACTATGGAAGACCATCCTTGCCGATGTCCTGGGCATTCCCCTCAGTGACACGCAGACCGAGCAGGCGCCTGCACTTGGTGCGGCTATGCTCGCCAGTGTCGCATGTGGGGTCTATCCCAGCGTAGCCGAGTGCGCCGGAGCCGTGGTCCAGCGCAAGGATACGGTCTATCCTGACAGGCGCATCATGACCGCCTATCAGGGTCACTACTTCGTCTGGCACCAGATCTACCCTGCTTTAAAGGGCATCTACCAGCAGATGCTCTAGGTCGACCGCTCGCGAATAGGACTTGCGTCCTGAGGTGGCCTGCCTAGGGTGCAATGCTATGTTGAAGGACGCTTCTGTTCGGAGTGTCCTTTTTCATGGACCTTATCGCTTGCGCGGGGAGGGAAAGGCCTTGCACGTCCGCAGGATTACGTCCGTCATCACGAGGGAGATATTCCACAGTGGGGATTCCTCGCTCAGCGTTATGCTGAGCGGGATGCATGACTCCCAAGACATCACCTTCGTCAACGAGGTGAAGCCCGATCTTTGCGGATTCCAGGTTAACTGGCCCAGTTCCTACCGGAGCGTGGGGAGGGACTTTCTCTCCCGCCTCATATCCAGGCTGAACCAGTCGATTCCCGCTGTGGGGGTCTTTTACGACCAGCCCCTGGGCTATGTGTCGGAGCTCGCCGATGACATCTTGGACGCGGTGCAGCTGCAGGGCACGGAGGACAACTCGTACATAAACACCTTGCGGTACTTGGTTGACGTCCCCATCATCCAGGCCATATGCATGCATGGCCCCGAGGATGTAGAACGCGCGAACCAAAGCTCCGCTGACCTCCTGCTCCTGTGCGACGGCTGGGGCGTGGGCAGGACCTTTGACTGGTCCTTGGCGGAGCGGGTGCAGAGGCCCTTCATTCTTTCGGGAGGCATCAATCCGGCAAATGTGGGCAACGCGGTATCCAGGCTTCATCCCTGGGGCGTGGACGTGAACTCCTACTTGGAAACCGACGGTCACAAGGACCTGACGAAGATGCGGACCATGGTGGAGACGGTGCGTTCACTCAGCCACACCTGATGGCTCATCAAGACGGAATTGGAGCTCTGAGTCTCAGGGCCATTCGGCTGCAAGAAAAAGCCTGTCCTGGGATTCCAGGGCGGGCTTTGCGCAAGCAATGGTGGTAGCGGACGCCGTCTTTACTTCCAGAAGGGGCGCTCGTAGCCGATGGGGCTCATGCCGAAGCAGTTGATGGGGCTCATCAGCACACCAGTGTGGGGGTTGGCAGCGTGAATGATCTTTCCGCCGCCCACGTAGATGGCAACGTGTCCCCTGTAGAAGACGAGGTCGCCCCTATCCAGCTGGCTCCTACTGATCCTGGGGAAGGTGCTGTTCTCCCACCAGCGCATGCTGTTGTAGGTCTGGGCGGGAACGCGGAGGTGGTTCCAGGGGTTGTAGCCACCGACCTTCTCGGATCCGCGTGCGTGCTCCATGTCCATGCCCGTGGCATAGAGGCACTGGAGGACGAGGCCGGAGCAGTCGACGGCGTTTGCGGTGGAGTAGGGCTCGACGTAGGGATGGCCGAGGTACTGGTAGGCGCGTTTCACGAAGGCGTTGACCACCTGCGCGCGCGTGGCGTCAACCGTGATCATCGATGGACTTACATAGGAGAACTGTCCGTGGCCACGTGCATAGCCGGGGAGCGTGACGGTCCTCCAGCTCACCTGGGGCATCCAGGAGGGGTTCTGCCAACCGATCTTGTTGGGGGTGGCGACTGCCTTGAGCGACCATGCCTGGGCTGTCGTTCCATTGGGGCTGTAGACCTCTACGTTTCCGCCATTGGCAGCTTTGCCGCCGGCGACGTCCAGCACGAAGTTGCCGCCCTTGGAGCGAAGCTCGAGGCCGCTCCTTCCCATGGTGAAATACCAACGCTGGGCTGCGGAACCGTTGTAGGCATACTGCTGGGCGTTGGAGCCGTTTGCGAAGCGGCCGTCCTTTATGTCGAGGCACAGGACGGATGCGCAGTTGGTGAGGGTGAAGGTGTCGTTGCCGGCGTTTCGGAGCCACCAGCGCTGGGCAAGGGAGCCGTTGCTGGTGTAGAGCTGAACGTTGCCGCCATTGCTCTTTGAGGCTCCCGCGACATCCAGGCGCATGTTGCCGTTGAGCTTTGAGACGAGCTCATAGAAGCCTGCCTTGACGCCTGAGCCTGCATCATAGAGCGCCCAGCGGTTGTTGCCGGCGATGCTGAGATTCCTGCCCGTGGCGACATTGGTCAGGACGTAGCCGCCGTAGGGGCTGTAGCTGAGCTTCCACTGGCTGCTCGTGCCCGCATCGGTGTGCTGCTTTGCGCCAGAGACATCAGACAGATAGAGGCCGGAGCAGCTTGCCTGAAGAGTGTAGGTGCCATTGCCCAGGTCGCGAATCCACCAGGATTGACCCTGCGTGCCGTTGGCGTTGTAGCCCTGGACCGATACGTTATTCGCGGCTGAGGCACTGGGGACGTCGATGGCGCGATTGAAGTTGGACATGAAGCGGAGGGTCTTCCAGCCCTGGCCCGTCCTGGCGGCAGGGGCAGCGGTGAACCTCCATTGCTGGGCGTCAGTGCCGTTCGAGGCCCAGATCTGCACGTTTGCGCCGTTGCGGGTGCTGGCACCGCTCACGTCGAGGGAGCGCCAGAAGCTGAGGGCGGAGTGCAGCTCGATGCCCTTGGAGGTCGTTACGGCAACCCACTTCTGGGCCCCGGTGCCGTTGGAGGAGTATTGTGCAACGTTGGTGCCTGCGTTGGTGCTGGCTCCCGAGACGTCCAGGACCTTGCCGGACTGGAGGTTGCGCAGGGTCACGTAGCCCTGGTCGTCGACGGAGACGTGCCAGCTCTGAGCGCCGGTCGAGTTCTTTGACCAAGTATCAACGTTCGTGCCGTTGGTATAGTCGCCACCGGCGACGTCGAGGGCTTGGGAGCCGATGCCAGAGACTACGTAGTCACCCGACTTGAGGACTGAGCCACCCTTGTTCTTTGCGGCCTCGATGCCCGTCCTCTGCTCGATGAAAGCCCAGCGCTGGGCCGCCGTGCCATTGTTGCGGTAAATCTGGACGTTGGCTCCGTTGCGGGTGCTTGCGCCGTTTACGTCGAGCGCAAAGGCGTTATTGGTGGACCCACTGGTAAGCGCGGACAAGAGCGTGAAACGCGAGCCGACCTTCTTCACGACCCAGCGCATGGCAGCGGTGGAGTCATTGCTGTACTGCCAGACGTTCTTGCCGTTAGCGGCCTTGCCATCTGAGACATTGAGATACTTGCCCGACTTGATGTTCTGCAGGGTGACGTAGCCATTGGAGTCGGAGCGAACGACCCAGGACTGGGCTGCGGTGCCGTTCTTTTGGTAGATCTGGACGTTGGCACAGTCGTTGCCGCTGCCCCCGCTGACATCCAGTGCCTTGCCGGCGTAGTCCAGGACGTAGGTGCCTGACTTGAGCACCGCGCCGTCCTTGTTCTGGGACGCCAGGGAGGAAATGGTCTCGGGCTGAGGAGCGGGAGTCGCGGGCTCCTGTGACTCGGCTGCCTCGGTGGTGGCTCCAGCGGCTGCGGGGCTTGCGGCGTCAGCCTTCTTGGTGCTGGTGGAAGCGGCACCGTTTGCAGCGGGGCTGGCCTGGCCGGATGCGCTTGTGGCCGTGCCAGTCGAGCCAATGCCAGCGCCCTGGGCCTGTACCTCGACGGCTGCGAGGGCAGATGTCGCGTCCTGTGCCAGTGCGGGCGTTGCGGGCAAGATGGTCAAGGTAAGGGCTAGAGGTACGGAGAGCCCGATCCATGTTGCCGGATGTTTCATACATTCCTCCACAGATTACTTTCAGACTCGCTTATTCTAGTCCTTTTGCAAAAGAAATCGTCGCTTTGTAACCAGCGCTATACTCTTTTCTGCAACCGGATGAGAGGTTAAGCAATGGCTCAGAGAATTCAGGGTACCGAGGATCTGTACGGCGGCTACATGCGTGCTTGGCAGCATATGCAGGACGTCGCTCGCGACCTCTTTGGCGCCTATGGTTTTGACATGATCGAGACACCCGCGATCGAGCAGGTGGATACCTTCGTTCACGGCATCGGCGAATCTACGGATGTCGTGCGCAAGGAGATGTTCCGCGTCTTTTCGGGCGCTCTGATGGAGCGCATCCTGGGCGCTGGCAGCGAGAGTGGCCTTAAGGCCAAGCAGCGCATGGCCATGCGTCCCGAGGGCACGGCAGGTGTCGTGCGCGCCGCTGTCCAGGAGAACTTCGTTCCCCAGGGTGCTGCTCCCGCAAAGCTCTGGTACGCAGAGCCCATGTTCCGTGGCGAGCGTCCCCAGAAGGGCCGCCTGCGCCAGTTCCATCAGGTGGGTATCGAGGTCTTGGGTGCCTCCGACCCTGCCGTGGACGCCGAGTGCATCATCATGCTGATGGAGTTCTACAAGCGTCTGGGCTTTGACCCCAAGGGTCTGAAGCTCATGATCAACTCCATGGGAGACGCCCAGTGCCGTCCTGCCTACCGCAACATGGTCCGCGACTTCATCCTGGACCACAAGGACGAGATGTGCGAGGACTGCCTGGAGCGCGCCGAGATCAATCCCCTGCGTTCCTTTGACTGCAAGAACGACCACTGCCGCGAGGTCATGAAGGATGCGCCTCTGGTGACGGACAACCTTTGCGACGACTGCGCCGCTCATTATGCTCAGGTCAAGAAGTACCTGGATGCGGCGGGCATCGAGTACGTGGAAGACCCCACTCTGGTTCGCGGACTGGACTACTACACCCGCACGGTCTTTGAGGTGGAGGCTGCGGATGCCGGCGTCGGCGCCATTGGCGGCGGCGGTCGCTATGACGGCCTCATGGAGCTCGAGGGCGGAAAGCCCACTCCTGGCATCGGCTTTGCCGTGGGCTTCGAGCGTATTGCCCTCGCCCTTGCCTCCCAGGGAAAGACCCTGGAGACTCCTGCACCCAGCTGCGTGTACGTCGCCTGTGCCTCTCCCGACCAGCGTCACGAGGTCTTTGATGCCACGCTCAGACTCCGTCAGGCTGGCGTGCGCACCGAGGCCGACTATCAGGGCCGCTCGCTCAAGAGCCAGTTCAAGCAGGCTGACAAGCTTCACGCTGCTGTCTGCGTTGTCATTGGTGCCGACGAGGTCGCGGCTCACCAGGTGACCTTGCGTGACATGCAGACTCACGAGCAGGTCCAGGTGCCTGCCGATGAGCTCGTCCAGAAGGTCACGGCTCACCTGGCTTAGCCCAGACCCATCTTTCGAAAAGTGCTGCGGGCTGTCGCTTTGGCAGGTATCATGCTGAGTGCATAGATTCGACCCGCAAGCTGCCCCGATGCGGACTCGTCTGCGTCGGGGCAGCTCCTTTCTCTTGAGGAAAACCATGCCATCTCAGAATGACTACGCACCAAAGCACGCAAAGAGGCCGACTCCCCGTAGGGATAACCCCGCTCTAGGGGAAAACTCTGCCCCAAGGACCAGGACGAGCTCTGGGTCCAGGTCCAGACGGCCATCTGGCGGAAGGAGTGCCGTACCACTACTGGTGATTCTGGCCATCGTGCTTGTCGCCCTGGCTATTCCCATAGCCACGGGCGCCTTCTCTGCTGGGGGGCCGGAGGACCAGGGGAAGGACGAGGCTGCGGTCAGCTCTGCGGCTGGTGGTGACTCGGACCAGGGAGCTCAACCCAACGTCCAATCCGAACCCGTGACCATCAACCTCATGATGGTGGGTGACATCCTCCAACACACCAGGGTCTATCAAAGTGGTCTCCAGGCTGACGGTAGCTACAACTTCGACCACGTCTACGCCCACATGGCATCGGCCATGGAGGGGCAGGACATAAAGGTCCTCAACCAGGAGACCCCCCTGGGTGGTGCCAGTCTGGGGTATTCGGGCTACCCTGCCTTCAACGGTCCCCAGGAGATGGGGGACGCCGAGGTCAAGGCTGGCTTCAATGTGGTCTTGAAGGCTACCAATCACGCCATGGACCGTGGCTACGATGGCATCCATAACGAGCAGGAGTATTGGAAGGCAAAGCATCCCGACATCGCCGTTCTGGGCGAGATCGATCCTCTCTCTGACAATCCGGGTTCCCTGGACGACGTCTATATCTACGAAAAGGATGGCTTCAAGGTCGCCCTGCTCAACTACACCTATGGCCTCAACGGCTTTGCCGACCCCAAGGGTGCCGTCGCGCAGCTGGACGAGGACCGTATAAAAAGGAACGTTCAATCTGCCAGGGACCAGGGGGCGGACATCGTCGTTGCCTTCCCCCACTGGGGCATCGAGTACCAGACGACTGCGAGCGACGATCAGCGCAAGTGGGCCGAGGTCTTTCGCAAGGCAGGCGTGGACGTGATCATTGGCGGGCATCCCCACATACTGGAACCCGTGGAGGTCCTTTCGGGTGACGATGGCCATCAGACCCTGTGCTATTGGTCCGTCGGAAACTTCATCTGCACCCAGAGCGACGATAGCATGATTGGGGGCATGGCAAAGGTCCAGCTGCGCAAGGAATCCGATGGTACCGCCCATGTGGTCTCGTATTCTCTTGACCCCTTGGTCATCAACAAGGGCGCGGGAAGGAACATGACTACCTACTTGGCGAGCGACTGGACCAGTCAGATGGCCACCTCCAGCGCAGTCCCGACCCTGACGCCCGCACATGTGGACAGTTTCTGCTCCCGGGTTCTGGGCTCTGGCTACGACAGCTCTACCCATCAGTTGAAAGGCACCATGGACGGTGCGGGGCAGGACGATGGGGGAGACGAGGCCCTTCCCGACGCGGCCTAGTTCTTAACGTCGTGATAAGTCTGTAAAGCATCCGATACGGCGCCATGACGTGGCGCCGTTTTTCTTAAAGTGCTGCTAGTATGGTTGCTTGCGTGCGTCGTCGCAGTCTACGTCGACGCATCGTCTGCAGGGATAGTCGCCCGCCCGACACGGGGCGGCACAGACGAGAGGAACAAGCTTCATGAGCGAAACCGCTACAAACCCCATGGACACCCACAGCATGCACACCCACACGTGCGGTGAGCTGCGGCGCAAGGATATCGGCAAGGAGGTTACGCTCACGGGCTGGGTCTGGCACCGTCGTGACCACGGCGGCCTGATCTTCGTCGACCTGCGCGACCGTGCCGGTGTCACCCAGATCTCATTCGACCCCGAGCACTCTGGTGGCACTGCCTTCCATGAGGCCGAGACCATCCGCTCCGAGTGGCCCATCAAGGTCACTGGCGTCGTCCGCGGGCGTCCCGACGGCCAGTACAACGAGAAGCTGGCTACTGGCGAGATCGAGGTTCTCATCTCCGAGATCGAGGTCCTGAACACCTCAAAGACGCCCGCCTTCCAGATCGAGGACCACGTGGATACCGCCGAGGACGTCCGTCTGCGCTATCGCTATCTGGACCTCCGTCGCCCAAAGATGATGAGCAACCTCAAGCTGCGCTCTGACTTCACCTTTGCCATCCGCCAGGCCCTGCACGATCGCGCCTTCATGGAGGTCGAGACCCCCTCGCTCTTTAAGTCCACGCCCGAGGGTGCCCGCGACTTCCTGGTGCCTAGCCGCACCCAGCCCGGTCACTTCTACGCCCTGCCGCAGTCCCCGCAGCTGCTCAAGCAGCTCCTGATGGTGGGCGGCGTCGAGCGTTACTACCAGGTGGCCAAGTGCTTCCGCGACGAGGACCTGCGCGCCGACCGTCAGCCCGAGTTCACTCAGGTGGATATCGAGATGTCCTTCGTCGACCAGAACGACGTCATGAGCGCCCTGGAGGAGGTCCTGGCCGACGCCTTTGGAAAGATGGGCGTACAGATGCAGCTGCCCCTGCGTCGCATCGAGTACTGGGACGCCATGGACACCTATGGCATCGACAAGCCCGACACCCGCTTTGGCATGCACCTGCATGACGTGACGGGCATCTTTGCCAACTCCAAGTTCAAGCTCTTTGCAAAGGCGGCTTGTGACCCCAAGACCTTCGTGAAGGCCATCAACGCCAAGGGCGCTGGCAAGTGGCCCCGTGCCCAGATTGACAAGCTGGCCGACGTGGCTGCCACCTTTGGCGCCAAGGGTCTGGCCTACATTGCCTTCCGCGAGGATGGCAAGGTGACGAGCCCCATCGTCAAGTTCTTCTCTGACGAGGAGATGGAGGCCCTGCGCAAGGAGATGGAGGTCGAGCCTGGCGACCTGGTGATGTTCGCCGTCGACACCCGCCTCAAGGCAGACGAGATCCTGGGTGGCATGCGCAACCACATGGCCGATGCCCTGGACATCCCCCGCGAGGGTCATGACTTCCTCTGGGTCGTCAACTTCCCCCTCTTCCACTGGGACGAGGACCGCAAGGCCTATGCCGCCGAGCACCAGCCCTTCACCCTGCCCACCGAGACCGACGTGGCAAAGATCGAGGCTGATCCCCTGGTCGCAGGTTCCTATACCTACGACTTCGTCATGGATGGCTTTGAGGCCGGCGGTGGTGGCATGCGTATCCACAACGCCGAGATGCAGATGGCCATGCTCAAGCTCCTGGGCTTCACCGAGGAGCGCGCACAGGAGCAGTTTGGCTTCCTCATGGAGGCCCTGAAGTTCGGTGCACCTCCCATGGGCGGCTTTGCCCTGGGCCTGGACCGCGTCTGCATGCTGCTCACGGGCTCCGACTCCATCCGTGAGGTCATGGCCTTCCCCAAGACCTCCTCTGGCTCCGACCTCATGAGTGACGCACCCAGCGAGGTCTCCGGCAAGCAGCTGAAGGAAGTCTCGCTCCGACTCCTGTAAGATGCTTGCAGGAGACGGAACGCGAGAAGCACGGTATGTGCCATAGGGGGTACTCCCTATGGCTTGCGAAAGCGAGAGAATCATGGTTAAGGACCTACAGCTCTATGTGAAGAACGGATGCCCCTACTGCGCCAAGGTGGAGGGCTTTATGGAGAAGAATGACATCGAGCTTCCCACCCACAACATCTCTACCAGTGAGGATGACCTGAACTTCCTGGTCGAAAATGGCGGAAAGCGTCAGGTTCCCTGCCTCTTCGTTGACGGCAAGGCCATGTACGAGTCCGATGACATCGTCTTTTTCCTGGGCAAGGAGTTTGGTGTCTTTGCCAAGCCCAAGAAGTAGCCGGATGACAGTTACCTCAGGGGAAATTGTCCCATTTTGGGACGTTCACCCCTGGGGAAATTGTCACGCTCAATCTTGCACAGTTGGCTCGTTCCTGAAGTCCAGATAGGATAGGAACCTCTTCGTCGCCAGGGGCAGCTCCTCCTGGCGGCGAAACACTACGTTGACTGTGCGGATGGCTCGTGGCTCCAGGGGGCGCGTAACGATGTGGTAGGGGTTGCGCGTCAGTATGAGTGAGGGCAGGATGGCAATGCCGAGCCCGCTTTCCACCATGGACATGATGGCGTAGTCATCGATGGTCTTGAACCTCACCTGGGGAGTGACGCCAGCGGCCTTGAAGAGCGAGGACACCGAATGGTCCCCTGATTTCTCCAACAGTATGAAGGGCTCATCGCAGAGGCTGGTGACTGGTAGGGACTCGCGTTCGGCCAGAGGGTGTCCCTCGGGCAAGACCACCAGGTATTCGTCGTTCTGCACCTGGTGAGTTTCCAGGATGTCGCTGCGGACCGTGCTGGGCAAGAAGCCCAGGTCTACCCTGCCTTCCTCGCACCAACGGCGGATCTCGTCGTAGACGCCTACCAATAGCTCGTACTCGATGGCGGGATAGTCCTCTTGGAAGTGCTTTATCACGCGCGGCAGCCAGTGGGTGGCCACGCTGGAAAAGACCCCGATTCTGATGATGCCCGACGACAGGCCGAGCAGGTCGTCTACCTGCATCTGCAGTCTTCGATCCCCTTCGCAAACTGACTGAATCATCGGCAGGAGCTGTTCTCCGTCAGCGGTCAGGTGAATGCCGCCGCGTCCCCTCTCCAGGAGGGTGACGCCCCAGGCGCGTTCTAGGTCTGCGACCATGCGGCTGACGCCCGATTGGGAATAGTCAAGCTTCTGGGCGGCCGCGGTGAAGCTGCCCTGCCGGACGGTCTCCAGGAAGGCCTGATACTTTTGGATGCTTGCTTCCATGGGGGCTTCTCCTCTTTGCAGATGCCATAACTACATAGATGCGGAATCATCATGCAAAGTATGATAAACATTCGCTTTCATTCTGACTCTGGCAATAGCAAACTACTTTTGGAAGAGAAAACACCCGCGCGAGCGGAGCCATTGCCATTGGAAGGATTTCCCGATGTCCAGGTCGTTCAAGAAGTACCTTGCGTCCCTCTTGCTCTTTGGGTCCAATGGCATCGTGGCCAGCTCCATCACCCTCGCGTCTAGCCAGGTCGTGCTCATGCGCACCTTCTTGGGAGCGCTCCTCTTGACCCTAGTCCTGTTCGTCTCCGCCCTACGTCGCGGAGGCCAGCTTCGTCAGAGCCTGTCCAGCTTCCAACACCCTCGTCAAGCTGCGTCGCTTGCCATATCCGGTGCTGCCCTGGGCATTGGCTGGATCTTTCTCTTTGCTGCCTATCGTCTGATTGGCGTGGGCGTGGCGACGCTTGCCTACTACACTGGTCCCGTTATCGTGATGGCCCTGTCGCCCCTGCTCTTTAAGGAGCACCTGACTCCAGCCAAGCTCCTGGGCTTCGCGGCTGTCGTGACGGGTGCCTTCCTGGTCGTGGCCCAGGGCGGTGCGGCTTCCATCAACCTGGGTGGGCTGGCCTTGGGCGGACTTTCCGCCGTGGCCTACGCCGTGATGGTCGTCTTCTCAAAGAAGGCTCCCGATGTGAAGGGCATCGAGGCGGCCACCATCCAGTTGGTAGCGAGCTTTGCCGCAGTTGCCGTCTGCACCGTGGCGATGGGCCAGGTGCCTGACGTGTCTGCCGTTGCCGCATCGAACCTGCCCGCCACCCTCATGCTGGGCCTGGTCAATACGGGCATCGGCTGCTACCTCTACTTTTCTGCCATGGGCGACCTGCCCGTCCAGCGCGTTGCCGTCTGTGGCTATCTGGAGCCCCTCTCGGCCGTAGTTCTTTCGGCCCTCATCCTTGGTGAGGCCATGGGTCCTGCGCGCATCCTGGGGGCGGCCCTGATCATTGGCGGTGCCGCGTCGACTGAGATCCTGGGACAGAGGAGCCTGCGCGAGCTCCTACCCCGTCGTATCGGTCACGCCACGGCAGCTCTGGCCCACTAGCCATGTGACAAATACAAATGCCCCAGGGGTGAGCGTCCCACTTTGGAATGCTCACCCCTGGGGCATTCGTCACATTCGGTTGGCTCCTAGCCCTTGACGCGCAGGATTACGTACTGCACTACCAGCAGGACAAAGAGGACGCCCATGGACATCGTGTATGCCCAGACAGCTCCAGAGAAGCCGATGGTGTTGACCAGAGAGATGCTGAGCACCGCGGCTACGGCAAAGGCGATCAGGTAGATGCGGGTCGCCACGTCTTGCCTGCGCAGGACCGTGATGATCTGATAGAGGAAGTCCACCACGGCAGAGAGCCCACCCGCAATGATCATCATGTAGAGCTCCGAGCGGATGGGCTCAAAGTCGGCCCCGTAGAGCAGGCCAAGGAGGGGCGGTCCGATGAGGACGTTGAAGACAAGCATGATTGCCGTGATGCCCACTCCCACGGCCGAAATTGCGATAACGATCAGGTCAAAGCGCTTGCGGTGATTGGGGTTCGACCAGATGTTGGCCAGACGGACCAGCTGCGGTTTGTAGACGAGGCCAAGGCCCATCGCGATGGCTTGCGCCGGAAAGTAGATTGCGTTGAAGAAGAGCTGGTCGGAATAGGGGAGGGCGCCCTCCATCGCGAACTTTGGCACCGTCTCGATCAGGGAGAAGAGGAAGGTGGCCAAGAAGGTCGGCATGCATTCTACGAAGATCTCTCGAATCTCGATGAGCTGCCAGCCTCTGGAGCGTTCGGTCTCCAGGTATGCCAGGGGAATGGTGACGATGATCAGCGAGGCGGCGGCTGCCACCGCAAGTGCGATCGAGGCGGTTGACACCGACCGCGTCACAAAGAGCGTGAGGGCAAAGAGCACCACGCCGGCTGCGCAGCGGATGGCTTGCGAAAGGCCGGCGAGCCAGAGCTTGTCCTGCTGTTGGAGCCTGCCCTCGTATACGTCGGCAAAGGCGTCGATGGCACGAAAGGCAACGGTGGCATAGCAGATGGTGAGCATCTGGCCGCTATAGCCTCGCAGCAGGCAAAAGAGCCAGCCAACTGCGGCCATGACCAGGCAGGCGAGGATGCGGTGGAGCTGGTAGGCGCCGAAGGACTCGATTTCGTCCACATCGGACACCTGGAAGGTGCGCACACCGTACATGCCAAAGAACTGCAGGAGGTTGGCATAGACGAAGGCCATGGAGAACATGCCCGCCTCCTCGGTGCCGACGAGCTGCGAGCAGATGATGGTGAGGATGGGAAAGAGGGCGCCCCACACGGCCAGGCCGGCGCTGTTGAAAATGTAGTCGCGCTTGGTGCGGTGGGCGGCATACTGGGCCGTCTGGTTGGCCAGTGAGCCAGAGAAGACCGAGCTGATGAGGCGGTCCCACCACTGGTTGGCCAGACGTACCAGGAAGGGGGTCTGGCCCGTCTCTGCTGACGCGGAAGCCTGCCGCTTGCGCGAGGCCTTCTGACGATTGGGTTTCTTTGTGCCAAGGGGGAGGTTCATTGGTTTTCCTTCAGTGTGAAAAGGCAGCCTTGCCTGAATGAAGAGCTTTCTAGGGTGTGCTGTGACATTCTAGCCGTCTGGCCGCGGTCGTTCGAGCCTCTTGGACAAACACCACGCAGTCGTGGCTTCGAGTGGCATGATCGCTACTCCGTGAAGATTACGTTTCACGAATGCGACGCTCGCACGTTCGGGGGTATTTCGGACTACCGTAACAATGGACTTCTTTGCATCCATTGGACCAATACCAACGATGGGTCCCGATGGGCGCCATTTCCTAGGAGAGGGGTAACGTGACAGAGTTACAGAAGCCACAGGCCGCAGCCTTCTCTGCGGCAGCTGCCCAGAGCATGACCGAGCGTGAGCGTGAGCAGGCGGCGGCGCGCAAGACCGTCTCTGGTGTGGACATCCCAGATGACCTCAAGGAGAACCTTGCGCTTTTCCTGCGCCTGGTCCGCAAGGTCCTGACCGAGTACAATCCCGAGGTGCGCAATACCTTCGACAGGCTGCTGGAGGACTCCATCGCGGTCAATACCAAGGTCGAGGGTGGAGAGAACGAGGTCGTCGAGGACCCCCAGATCAAGGCATCCTTCAAGGAGGCCGTTGACACCATCGACGGCTTGGACAGCGAGGCTGCCGTCATGATCACGCGCGCCTTCGCCACCTTCTTCCACCTGGCCAATATCTGCGAGGAGAACTACCGCGTCAACGTCCTGCGCTCTCGCGAGCAGGCGGTGCCCACCTCCGCTGACGAGGATCCCATCAATGACCTGACGGTTGCCTACCGCCAGCTGGTGGACGAGTGTGGTCGTGGCAAGGCCATGGCCTTCCTGAACCGACTGGAGTTCCACCCCGTCTTTACCGCCCACCCCACCGAGGCCCGTCGAAAGGCCGTCGAGGGCAAGATCCGCCGCATCACCACCCTGCTGGACGAGCACTCCAAGCTGGGCGGCGGCCAGCTGGCCGAGAACGAGCGTAAGCTCCTGCAGGAGATCGACGCCCTCCTGCGCACCTCGCCCATCGCCATCAAGAAGCCGACTCCCGTCGAGGAGGCCGACACCGTCATCGACATCTTCGACAACACGCTCTTTGACATGATTCCCGAGGTCTACCGTCGCTTCGACGACTGGGAGCTGGGCGAGAAGGCAGGAACCGTTGCTCCCATCTGCCCCGCCTTCTTCCATCCTGGCAGCTGGATTGGAACCGACCGAGACGGCAACCCCAACGTGACTGCCAAGGTCTCCCGTCAGATCGCCGAGAAGTACCGCGTTCACATGCTGGAGAAGCTTGCGGACGCCACCTACACCATCGGTCGCAACCTGACCCTGGACACCGAGTTCACCAAGCCCTCCGACGAGCTCATCAACATCTGGAGTCACCAGGTCGAGATGAGCGAGAAGCTCACTCAGGAGGCCCAAGCAATCTCCAACGCCGAGATGCACCGTGCCGTCATGATCGTCATGGCCAACCGTCTGCGTGCCACGATCGTCCGTACTGCAGACATCATGTACGAGTCGGCCAAGGACTACATCGCCGACCTGCGTGTCGTGCAGAACTCGCTGGTCAAGGCTGGTGCCGTCCGCACTGCCTACGGTCCCATCCAGACTCTGATCTGGCAGGCGGAGACCTTTGGCTTCTACATGGTGCAGATGGAGTTCCGTCAGCACTCCCTCGTCCACGCCCGTGCCCTCGAGGACATCCACAAGAACGGCCGCTGGGGCGACCTCCAGCCCATGACCCGCGAGGTTCTGGATACCTTCCGCGCCATCGGCTACATCCAGCGCCGCAATGGTGTGGACTCTGCCCGTCGCTACATCATCTCCTTTACCAAGAGCGCCCAGAACGTGGCTGACGTCTATGAGCTGGCCCGCCTGGCATTCGCTCACGAGGAGGATGTGCCCACCTTGGACGTCATCCCCCTCTTCGAGCAGATTGAGGACCTGGAGAACGCCGTCGACACCCTGGACGAGATCATCAAGCTCGATCCCGTCCAGCGTCGCCTGCGTCAGACTGGTCGTAGGCTTGAGGTCATGCTGGGCTACTCCGACTCCTCCAAGGACGAGGGCCCGACTGCGGCTACTCTGGTCCTGCACAAGGCTCAGGCACGCATCGCCCGCTGGGCAGATGAGAACAACATCGACCTCGTGCTCATGCACGGTCGCGGCGGTGCCGTCGGCCGTGGTGGTGGTCCCGCAAACCGTGCCGTCCTCTCGCAGCCCAAGGGGTCGGTCAACTGCCACTTCAAGCTCACGGAGCAGGGCGAGGTCATCTTTGCCCGCTATGGCAACCCCACCCTGGCCCTGCGCCACGTGGAGTCTGTTGCCGGCGCAACGCTCCTGCAGAGCGCCCCTTCCATCGAGTACGTGAATACCGTTTCCACCGAGAAGTACGCTGACCTCGCCGAGGCCCTGGACCAGGCCTCCCGCGAGCGCTACCTGGACCTCCTGAACACCGAGGGCTTCGTAGAGTGGTTTTCCACCGTCACGCCCCTGGCAGAGATTGGCCTCATGCCCATCGGCAGCCGTCCCGCAAAGCGAGGACTGGGCGCAAAGTCCCTGGACGACCTCCGTACCATTCCCTGGATTTTCTCCTGGTCGCAGGCCCGTACGAACCTGGCTGCCTGGTATGGCCTGGGCACTGCCTGTGAGAAGTTCGGCGACCTGGACCGCCTCCGCGAGGCCTATGCCGAGTGGCCCGTCTTTACGACCTTCATCGACAACATCGAGATGTCCCTGTCCAAGACCGACGAGCTTCTGGCCCGCCTCTACCTGGCCCTGGGCGATCGCGACGACCTGTCCAAGAAGGTCATGGACGAGCTGCACCTGACCAAGAGGTGGGTCCTGGCCATCACGGGCAACGATTGGCCTCTGGAGAATCGCCGCATCCTGGGTCCCGTCATCCGCCTGCGTCGCCCCTTCGTCAACGTACTGTCGCTCACCCAGGTGCGCGCTCTTCGTGTCCTGCGTACTCGGGGTGACAAGCTGACCCCCGAGGAGCGCGAGCGCTTCATCTACCTGATCCTGTGCACCGTGAGTGGCGTCTCCGCCGGTCTGCAGAACACGGGGTGATGCATCTGACCTGTTTGGAGACCCACCTGTAAGAATGGCCCCCGTCCCCCTTGCCGCTCCTCGGCCCTTCGAGGATGTCGTCGCGACAAGAGGGACGGGGGCCTCTTCCTGCCTGGGGGCCAGCGAGCCAGATGCGTCGCCCCGTGACAGCGGCCGGCGGCCAGAGCGCATGATAGGGGGCACCTGAGCGTTCCGATTTGTTTGGAAGGCGCTGTGGCTCCGTGTCTTGTCTCAGTTTGGATTTACAAAAAGTTAGAAAGTTGATACTTTCCCCTTGCAATCTGCTTGAAGTAAGCCATATACTACTTTTAGTTATGCGTGGGAAACTTGATTAGCCACGGCATAGATTTAACAGAAGGGGACGACGATGGAAGCGACGATGCAGACAAGCGCGAGCGGTATGGATGGCGCCCAGATGAAGGCTGGCGGTAGGACCGCAGGCGCACAGCTTCCCCTTGCCATGGTGAGTGAGGGTGACACGGTGTCCGTGCTCAAGGTTCGCGGCAATACCGATCTCCGACAGCACCTTTTTGAGCTGGGCTTCGTTCCTGGTGCCCAGGTGAAGGTCGTCTCTCGAGTAAATGGCGACGTTCTCGTGAATGTGAAGGGTGCCACCTTCGGCATCGGTCGCGATATGGCAATGCGCATAGTTACCGCGTAGGCTGTCTACCTCAGGCGGTCGGGCATTGGTCCTGCCGCCTTTACTTATGGTTCTATTCGATTCCGGCATTGATGCTGGAAACGTGAGTGGAAGGGATGAAAGAGTGGCAACACTAAGGGATGTGAAGGTCGGCGAGAGCTGCACCGTCTCCAAGCTCAATGGGGCGGGCGCCATCAAGCGCCGCATCATGGACATGGGTCTCACCAAGGGTACCCACGTGTCGGTGCACAAGGTGGCTCCTCTGGGCGACCCCATTGAGGTGACGATTCGTGGATACGAGCTGTCACTGCGCAAGGACGAGGCAGATTGCATCGAGGTCACTGATATCGCAAAGGCGAATGCCTAGCGGTTTCACTTTTTTGGCGTCCCTCTTTATGAACGTGCTGGTCAAATGGGGCAAGGTCCCATTTTTTCGAGCTGTTGAGTTAACCGTATCTTACAAATGAGACTAGCAAAGGTACAATAGTTAACTCAATCAAACAGATGAGACGCCACAGTAAGCAAGTCCAATTAGGAAGGCGATAATGGCAGACAAGATTTACATCGCTCTTGCTGGTAACCCAAACTGCGGCAAGACGACGCTGTTCAACGAGCTGACCGGTTCCAACGGTTACGTCGGTAACTGGCCTGGTGTCACGGTCGAGAAGAAGCAGGCTACCTGGAAGCAGGATTCGAGCGTCGAGTTCGTCGACCTCCCCGGCATCTACTCCCTCTCGCCCTATTCTCCCGAGGAGGTCGTGTCCCGTGACTACGTGGTCAACGACCGCCCCGACGCCGTCATCAACCTCATTGACGTCACCAACCTGGAGCGCAGCCTCTATCTGACCACTCAGATTCTTGAGGCAGGTCGTCCCGTGGTCGTTGGCCTTAACATGTGCGACCTGCTCAAGGAGCGCGGAGACGTCATCGACACAAAGAAGATCGAGAAGATGCTCGGTGTTCCTGTGACCGAGGTATCCGCCCTGCACAACAAGAACCTCTCCGAGCTTGTCGAGTCAGGCGTCAAGGCGGGCAATGCAAACGTTCCCGCTCAGGGCGTCAAGTGCTTCTCCTCTGAGGTTGAGGATGCCCTGAACCAGATTGCCTCCGTGATCAAGGGAAAGTGCGCGCCCGAGCTCGTTCGCTGGTACTCCATCAAGGTCTTTGAGCGTGACGCCGAGGCCATTAAGCCCCTGAGCCTTTCTGATTCCGAGCTCAAGAGCCTCGAGCCCGTTATCGAGAAGGTCGAGAAGAACCGCGACGACGACTCCGAGTCCATCATCACCTCCGACCGCTACGACTGGATTGCCACGGTCATGGAGGCCTGCGTCAAGAAGGCCCCCAAGAAGCTGACCACCTCCCAGAAGATCGACCGCATCGTGACCAACCGCATCCTGGGCCTTCCCATCTTTGCGGCCATCATGATTGCCGTCTACTGGTTCGCCCTGGTGGCCGTGGGTACGCCTGCGACCGACTGGGTCAACGACAACCTCTTCTCTGATGGCTTCTATCTCAATGGCTCCTCTGCCGCCCAGTTCGAGGAGGACGACGCCGCCTGGCAGGACAACCACTACGGCGACCAGATCTCCGGCTTCCTTGCCGCTGCCGACGAGGCGGGCGTCTCCACCGAGGGTGTCCAGGATGCCATCGACGCCGAGGAGCCCACTGAGGAGGACGAGCAGGTCATTGCCGACTTCGAGGCTGCTGCCAAGGAGGCTGGCGTGACCGCTCACGACGTCCCCGTCATGGACGAGGACGGCAACTACGTCGACTCCGAGGGCGAGATCATCACCACCACGGATGCCGACGGCAACCCCGTTCTGGCCGAGGGCCAGGAGCTTGACACCATTGACGAGGTCACCCTGGACGACTTCCAGACGGCCCTGGATACCCCCGAGCCCGACCAGCACGACTACGACGGCTTCGTGGATTCCATTCCCAATGCCGTGACCGGCTGGCTGACCGAGGGCGGCGCCTCGCCCATGATCATCTCCCTCGTGGTCGATGGCATCATCGGCGGCGTGGGTTCCGTCCTGGGCTTCATCCCCCAGATCTTCTTCCTCTTCATCGCCCTCTGCTTCCTTGAGGACTGCGGCTACATGTCCCGCGTTGCCTTCGTCATGGACCGTGTCTTCCGTCGCTTTGGCCTCTCCGGCAAGTCCTTCATCCCCATGATCGTCTCCTCTGGCTGCGGCGTTCCTGGCGTCCTTGCCACCAAGACCATCGAGAACGAGCGTGACCGTCGCATGACCGCCATGCTCACTACCATGATTCCCTGCTCAGCAAAGCTCCCCATCATCGCCCTGGTCATGGGCGTTCTGATCGGTGCTGACAACGGCGCCTGGTGGGTTGCCCCCATGTTCTACTTCATGGGCATCGTGGCCATCATCGTCTCGGCTGTCATGCTCAAGAAGACCAAGCGCTTCATGGGCGATCCCGTTCCCTTCGTCATGGAGCTTCCTGACTACCACTTTCCTGCGATTCGCTCCTGGGCCCTGCATGTGTGGGAGCGCGTGAGCGCCTACGTCAAGAAGGCCGGCACCATCATCTTCGCGGCCGCCGTGGGCATCTGGTTCCTCTCCAACTTCGGCGTCTCTGGCTGGGAGGGCGGCACGGGTGCCTTCGGCTTCCTGCCCGAGATGGAGAACGCCCCCGAGGCCTTCATGGACTACTCCATCCTGGCTGGCGTGGGCGGCGCCCTGGGCTTCCTCTTCGCTCCTCTGGGCTTTGGTAACTGGCAGGCCGTGGCTTCCACGATCAGCGCCCTGATCGCCAAGGAGAACCTGGTCTCCACCTTTGGCGTCCTCTATGGCGTGGGTGCTGACGCAACCGAGAACTCCGTCACCATGTGGCAGGGCTTCGGCCAGATGTTCACCATTGATGGCACCCTCCACGTCGGAGCCATGTGCGCCTTCGTCGCCTTCAACATGCTCTGCGCCCCGTGCTTCGCGGCAATGGGCACCATCCGTCGTCAGATGGACGACAACAAGTGGACTGCCTTCGCAATTGGCTACGAGTGCGCCTTTGGCTGGGTGATTGGCCTCTTCATCAACCAGTTCTACGAGCTCTTCGTCTTTGGTAACTTCGGCTTCTGGACCATCGTTGCCTTCGCGCTCCTGGCCCTCATGCTCTTCCAGCTCTTCCGCCCGATGCCCAAGTGGGACAAGAAGGACGACAAGATTCTGGACAACCTGACTGAGGTCGAGGCTGCCTAAAGACCTTACCGGGGCAAGTTTCCTATGTGAGGTGTATCACGAAGAGGGGGGAGGGACTCGGTCCCTTCCCCTCATTCGTACTTTCGCAAGATTTTCTTAGTCGTAGCTAATAAAGTTAATCTTGATAAAACTAGTTATCCTAAACTAATGTATACGGGTCATATCACTGTAAGGGATGGCACGTTTTTTCATCCATGTGGTCCAGGGCGCTGTGATGTACCTGACGAGAGGAGCATAGTCATGAGCGTTAATCATCTTTGGATTGCTGCTGCGGGTGCCGCTGCTGCTGGTTGTGTGGCCGGCCTGGCCCAGAGCGGAATCCTGCACAAGGGTGCAGTCGCCGTTACTAGCTGCGGCATGAGGGTCGCCGATGCAGTGAGTGCCGAGACCCAGAACATCGTCGACGATGCTTCTGACACAGTTGCCGAGGCTCGCCGCAAGAGCAAGATCGATGCCGAGGTCAGGGAGCGCGTGGCTGCTGAGACGGAGCGCATTCGCAAGGAGGTTACCGCCGAGATTGATGCGGCGGGTGCAGAGGCCTAGCAAGGGGCGCGTCTCATGCAGTACAAAATCGTTTCCGATATCCCGGGGCGCCTGCGCCTCAGGTTGGGTCTGCGCAGCTTGGAAGAGGACGAGGCCCGTGGCATAACCTATGCGCTCATGCGCATGGAAGGAGTTCGCCGGGCAGAGGCTCACGCTGCAAACGGCTCGGTACTGGTTGTCTTTGACCCTGTCTGCAGGCAGGGCGTCCTTGATTCGATTGCAGGTTTGAACGTTCTAAGCCTTCCTCGCGAGGAGCCGGGGATCGAGCCCTTTGCCAATCAGGTAGAGCTATCGCTAGAGAACAATGCCTTTGCCACCCATGTGGTCAGGCATGTCTTCTTTCACTACGCTCGCAGGCTCCTGTTGCCCCTGCCCCTTCGTACGGCATGGGTCATCTTCCAGAGTGTCGGTTACGTCTATCGTGGACTCAAGGAGCTCTTCTCTGGCAAGCTCACCGTCGAGGTCCTGGACGCCACCGCAATCGTTGCCTCGATACTGCGCGCAAGCTACGACGATGCAGGAGCCGTCATGTTCCTGCTTGGCCTGTCGAACATCCTGGAAGAGCATGTCCAGAGTCGTGCGCATATAGCTCTCAAGGAGGGGCTCATCACCCGTCCCGAGACGGTCTGGGCAGTGCGTGACGGGCAAGACGTTCAGATTTCCATGTCCGAGGTGCGCGAAGGAATGATTCTGCGCCTGGGCATGGGCTCGGTCCTTCCCGTGGACGGTACCGTCGTGTCGGGAGAGGGCAGCCTGGACGAGGCGTCGCTGACTGGCGAGTCTCGCCTTGTGCACAAGGAGACGGGCTCTACCGTATATGCAGGTACTACTTTAGAGGAGGGCAGCCTACTGGTGCGTGTGACTCACGAGCCCGGCAACTCCCGAAAAGACGGGATTGCCGATCTGGTGGAGCAGACCTCCAGCCTGAAGGCAGACGTTCAGGGCAAGGCCGAGCATCTGGCGGACTCGCTGGTGCCCATGAACCTGCTTACCTTTGCGGCGATTATGGCCATCACACGCAACCCCGCAAAGGCTATGGTGGTCCTTATGGTGGACTATTCCTGCGCCATCAAGCTCACGACCCCTGTGGCCGTGATGAGCGCGATGGGGGAGGCCGCCGATAGGAATATTGCCGTCAAGGGTGGCAAATACCTGGAGGCTCTGGCTGAGGCTGACACCATTGTCTTTGACAAGACCGGCACCCTCACCAATGCCGAGCCAAGGGTCGTTGCCATCATTCCCTTTGAGGAGTCTGACGAGGACACGGTCCTGCGCTACGCGGCCTGCGTGGAGGAGCATTTTCCCCACAGCGTCGCCCGTGCCATCATCAAAGAGGCAGACAGGCGCGGTCTTGACCATACGGAGGAGGTACACGCCGAAGTCGAGTACGTGGTCGCCCACGGCATTTCAACCATAGTGGGGGCCGACAAGCTTGTCATTGGCAGTTACCACTTCATCTTTGAGGACGAGGGTATTGCCGTTCCTCCTCAGATGAAGGAGACCATTCACGAGATTGCGCCCATGGCCTCGGTCGTGTACATGGCCTGTGACGGTCTGCTCGTGGGAGCCATCTGTATCGATGACCCCCTGCGCAATGAGGCCAAGGAAGTCCTCGGCAACCTCCGTGAACTGGGCATATCCAACATGGTCATGCTTACGGGCGACTCTCCGCAGGCGGCTGGCTATGTAGCCCAGGAGTTGACCCTGGACGACTACAAGGCACAGGTTCTTCCTGAGGACAAGAGTTCCTATGTGGACGAGCTGAAGCGTCAGGGTCACACCGTGATCATGGTCGGCGATGGCATCAATGATTCGCCCGCACTGGCTGCCTCGGACGTCTCGGTGGCACTTTCGGATGCAAGCGACATCGCACGTGCCGTTGCGGATGTGGCAGTGATGGACAATTCCCTTGAATCCCTGGTGACCATGCGAGTGTTGAGCCAGCGCTTGATGCACCGTATCAAGAGGGACTACAACTTCATCGTGGGCTTCAATACGGGGCTCATCGTGCTCGGCGTGGCAGGGGTTCTATCCGTGACGACGGCAGCCTACCTTCACAACGGTACGACCCTAGCTACGGTAGCCCTCAACACCCGCAAGCTCCTGGCCTAGCTGCAGTAATAAATCTCAAACCTCAGACAGGGGAGTATCCATAGGGGGTACTCCCTTATCCTTAAGGGAGTACCCCCTATGGATAAGGGGCGCCCTCAGGCCAGACGCTTGCTACAGAAAAGGTGCCAGCATCCTTCCTCGGGCGCCGTTCGCACAAAGCGCGCTGTTTGAGCGCTGGGGAAGGGTGCTGGCACCAACTTCCAGGTAAGAAAGCCTGGCCTGGCGGCCGTGTCACCGACGCCTTAGGACAGCAACATTCGGTCGTTGGCCAGCTCGCCGCCCGAGACCTCCTCGAACTTCTGAAGCAGGTCGGGCACGGTGAGCTTCTTCTTTTCCTCGCCGGCAACGTCGTAGATGATCTTACCTTCGTTCATCATGATCAGGCGGTTGCCCAGTCGGATGGCGTCATGCATGTTGTGGGTGACCATCAGGGTGGTCAGGTGGTGCTCGTCGACGACCTTCTGGGTGAGGTCCAGGACCTTCTGGGCGGTCTTGGGGTCCAGTGCTGCCGTGTGCTCGTCCAAAAGGAGCAGACGGGGCTTCTGCAGGGTGGCCATGAGCAGGGTGACTGCCTGGCGCTGGCCGCCAGATAGGAGGCCGACCTTTGCGTTCAGGCGGTCCTCAAGGCCCAGATTGAGGGGGGTCAGCACCTTGCGATACTCAGCCTCCTCTTCCTTGGTGATACCCCAGGCAAGGCCTCGATGCTGGCCGCGACGCTTTGCCAGGGCCAGGTTCTCGTCAATCTGCATGTCGGCAGCAGTGCCGCGCATGGGGTCCTGAAAGACGCGGCCCAGGTACTTTGCACGGGCGAACTCGGGCAGGGTGGAGATGTCGTTGCCGTCCAGGATGATCTGGCCACTGTCCAGGGGATAGACGCCTGCGATCATGTTGAGCAGGGTGGACTTTCCGGCGCCGTTGCCGCCGATGATGGTCACGAAGTCACCGTCGTTGAGGGTCAGGTCCACGCCACGCAGGGCGGGCTTCTCGCTGGCGGTACCGCGGTTGAAGGTCTTGGTCACAGATTTGAGCGTCAGCATTAGCGCTCGCCTCCCTTCGCGGAGTCAGTTGGAGCGGCGGTGTCAGCCATGAGCTTGCGAGTGTCCTTCTTGTAGGCGCTCTTGAGGCTACGGCGTTCCATGATGACTGGGATGGCTAGGGCCAGGGCAACGATGATGGCAGACAGGAGCTTCATGTCATTGGCGTCGAGGCCCATCTGCAGGACGATGGCGCGAATGATGAAGTAGACCACAGAGCCTGCCACGGCCGAGATGAGCCTAGAACTGAACGAGGTCAGCTTGCCAGGGGTGAAACGTCCCAGGACCTCGCCGATGACAATGGCTGCCAGGCCGATGACGATGGCGCCGGTGCCCATGCCGATGTCCGCATACTTCTGGCTCTGGCAGATCAGAGCGCCGGAAAGACCGACTAGGCCGTTGGAGATGGCCAGGGCCAGGAGCTTGGTCATGCGGACGTCAATGCCCAGGGCACGGCACATGTCCTCGTTGTTGCCGGTGGCGCGCAGGGCGCTACCGAGCTCGGTGCCAAAGAACCAGTACATGAGGGCGATCATGGCGGCGGCAATGATGATGCCGATGATCAGCGTCGCGATGGACTGGGAGATACCCAGCAGGTCGGCGAACTTGGTGAAGACGGTGTCCACGTTGAGCAGAGGAATGTTCGACTTGCCCATGATACGCAGGTTGATGGACCAAAGGGCAATCTGGGTGAGGATTCCCGCGAGGATGGCGGGGATGTCAAAGACCGTGTGCAGGATGCCCGTCACCAGGCCGGCAACCAGGCCCGCCAGGGTTCCCAATAGGATGGCTACGATGGGGTCCAGGCCCATGTTGACCGAGGCGACGGCTGCGACGGCGCCGCCAAGGGCGAAGCTACCGTCGACGGTCAGGTCCGCGATGTCCAGCATGCGGAAGGTGACCAGGACACCCAGTACCATGATGCCCCAGATGATTCCCTGGGAGATGGCTCCCAACAGGGCGAGTTGCATAGACTTCCTCCAATATGACTACGTGCGTGTAAAAACAAATCAGACAAATGGGCAGGCCAGGCGGTTTCTACCGATCCTGGCCTGCCGCAATCCAATACCTATATGATAGCCGACACTAGACCTGAGTCTGCTTGTCACCCAGGACGGAAAGGTCCACGCCAAGCTGCTCGGCGGTCTTCTTGTTGGTCACCAGGGTGCACTTGCTGGCATCCTCGTGCTCGATGGGCATGTCGGCGGGCTTGGCCTCGCCCTTCAGGATCTTCACGGCCATCTCGCCGGCCATGTGGCCCAGGGTCTCGTAGTCGATGCCATAGGTGGCCAGGCCGCCATTCTCGACCATACCCTGCTCGCCGACGATGGTGGGGAGCTTGTGCTCGTTGGCGACCATGGAGACAGTCTGCATGCCGGCGGCAATGGTGTTGTCGGTGGGGCAGTAGCAGACGTCCACCTTGCCCACCATGGACTCCACGACCTGCTGGAGCTCATTGGAGCTTGAGATGGAGAACTTGCTAACCTCCAGATCGTGCTTGGCCGCGGTCTCCTCCGCGAGCTTCACCTGGACGTCGGAGTTGGACTCGGCTGTGCAGTAGAGGACTCCGACCTTCTTTGCGTCGGGGAAGAGCTGCTTGATGAGGTCGAACTGCTCGGCCACGGGAGTCAGGTCGGAGGAACCCGTGACGTTACCGCCGGGCTTGTCGTTGTCCTTCACGAGGCCAGATGCGGCGAAGTCGGTGACGGCGGTGCCCACGATGGGGATGTCGGAGGTGGCACCCTTCACTGCCTGGGCGGCAGGGGTTGCAATGGCAAAGATGAGGTCGTTGCCGTCGTTCACGAGCTTGCTGGCGATGGTCTGGCAGGCGGACTGGTCGTTCTGGGCGTTCTGCTGGTCTGCCTCGTACTTGAGGCCGGCCTCGTCGAGCGCCTTGAAGAAGCCCTTGTTGGCAGCGTCCAGCGCGTCGTGCTCGGTGAGCTGCAGGACGCCAATCTTGTAGGTCTTCTCGCCGGAGCCTCCGTCAGAGCCCGAGCAGCCAGAGAGGGCCACCGGCGCAGCAGCCAGCACGCCAAGGCCGCCGAAGAGCTTCAATGCGGAACGGCGAGAGAGATAGCGAGACATGGGACACTCCTTCGTTAACTATTGATGGGAAATTAGCGTCATACGCATTGCGCGTTATCGTACGGTATGGCGCTGTTGCCACTTCGTTTCCTGAAAGAAGTGCTTACATATTTGTAACTAAGCAGCCGAAAGGGGTACTCCCTTATGGCTGCATGCCATAAGGGAGTACCCCTTTCGGACCGCTTCTATAGGACGAACCCGCTTAGACGAAGGTGACCTTGTCCCCCAGGACGGAGAGGTCTACGCCCAGGTCCTTTGCCGTCTGCTGGTTTGCCACCAGGGTGTACTGGTCCTTGTCCTCGTGCTCGATGGGCATGTCGGCGGGCTTGGCCTCGCCCTTCAGGATCTTCACGGCCATCTCGCCGGCCATGTGGCCCAGGGTCTCGAAGTTGATGCCGTAGGTCACCAGGCCACCGTTGCGCACCTGACCCTCCTCGGCGTTGATGACGGGAAGCTTGTTCTCGGTCGCCACCATCATGACCGTCTTCATGCCGGCGGCAATGGTGTTGTCGGTGGGGCAGTAGCAGACGTCCACCTTGCCCACCATGGACTCCACGACCTGCTGGATTTCGTTGGAGCTGGAGACGGTGAACTCCTGGACCTCCAGGTTGTGCGACTTTGCCGCATCCTTAGCCATGTCTGCCTGGATGTCGGAGTTGGATTCGGCGGTGCAGTAGAGGACGCCGACCTTCTTTGCGTCGGGGAAGAGCTGCTTGAGGAGGTCGAACTGGTCCTCGACGGGGGTGAGGTCGGAGGAACCCGTGACGTTACCGCCTGGCTTATCGTTGTCCTTCACCAGGCCGGCCTTCTGGAAGTCGGTGATGGCGGTGCCCACGATGGGGATGTCCGTCGTCGCGCCGACAACCGCCTGGGCGGCGGGGGTGGCGATGGCCAGAATCAGGTCGTTGCCGTCGTTCACGAGCTTGCTGGCGATGGTCTGGCAGGCTGACTGGTCGTTCTGGGCGTTCTGCTGGTCGGCCTCGTACTTGAGGCCGGACTCATCCAAGGCCGCGATGAAGCCCTTGTTGGCGGCGTCCAGGGCGTCGTGCTCGGTGAGCTGCAGGACGCCGATCTTGTAGGTCTTGTCAGACGGGTTGCTGGAGCCACCGCAGGCGGAGAGGGACAGGGGGGCCACAGCGAGGGCTCCCATGCCTCCGAGTGCCTTGAGCGCGTTGCGGCGCGAGATGATTGCTGGCATGGATCACTCCTCAGTGTCGGGGACGGACGGTGCCCCGGCGATTGGTCGAAATTTGCTTCCATACATATTAATGGAAAGTGGCGGAAAGAGGGGTACTGGAGTACCGGCCGGGACCCCTTTGCTTGACCCACGAAAGCAGGGGAAATTGTACATACGCCCAATAAATCGCTACTGCGATAGTACGCTCACAGTGCAAATTACCGCCTTAGCTCAAAGCTATCTGTACTATAAGGGCAAAAATTGTCGGGTGTTGCGCTATCATTTACCCGTCTGGAACTGCCCAACTCTTGGGGGGTGGGCTGTCCCGGTAACCGTTGGGTATCCCACCAGGTTGGCTGGTGGACCGTATCGCTTTTCTAAGGAGAGGATATGGCGAGAAAATTTAAGTCGATGGACGCAAACGAGGCTGCTGCCTGGGTCTCGTATGCCTACACCGAGGTGGCGGGAATCTACCCGATTACGCCATCGAGCCCTATGGCCGACCATGTTGACCAGTGGGCAGCTCATGGGATGAAGAACGTCTTCGGCAGGCCTGTCAAGGTCGTCGAGATGGAGTCCGAGGCTGGCGCTGCCGGCTCCGTTCACGGCTCCCTTGGTTCTGGCGCCCTCACGACCACCTACACGGCGTCTCAGGGTCTGCTTCTCATGATCCCGAACATGTACAAGATCGCTGGCGAGGGCCTGCCTGGCGTCATCCACGTCGCCGCCCGTACCGTGGCCTCCCACTGCCTGAACATCTTCGGTGACCACTCCGACGTCATGGCCTGCCGCCAGACCGGTTTCGCCATGCTGGCCGAGACCAACGTCCAGGAGGTCATGGACCTCTCGCCTGTGGCTCACCTCTCCGCTATCAGCGGCGGCGTGCCCTTCATCAACTTCTTCGACGGCTTCCGCACCTCTCACGAGATCCAGAAGGTCGCTGTCTGGGACTTCGACGATCTGGGCGAGATGCTCGACATGGACGCCGTCCAGGCATTCCGCGATCACGCCCTGAATCCTGAGCACCCCCACGTTCGTGGCGCTCACGAGAACGGCGACATCTTCTTCCAGCATCGCGAGGCCTGCAACACCGCCTACGACAAGCTGCCTGAGCTTGTTCAGTCCTACATGGACAAGATCAACGCCAAGCTGGGCACCTCTTATCACCTGTTCGATTACTACGGTGCCGAGGACGCAGACCGCGTCGTCGTCTGCATGGGCTCCTTCTGCGATACGCTCGAGGAGGTCATCGACTACCTGAACGCTCACGGCGAGAAGGTCGGTCTGGTCAAGGTCCGTCTGTATCGTCCCTGGTCCGTGAAGGACTTCGTGGCCACCCTGCCCAAGTCCGTCAAGAAGATCGCCGTCCTCGACCGCACCAAGGAGCCCGGTTCCATCGGCGAGCCCCTCTACGAGGACGTCGTCACCGCCCTCTACGAGTCCGGCGTCGATGGCGTCAAGGTCGTCGGCGGCCGCTACGGCCTCGGCTCCAAGGACACCACCCCTGCCGATGCCTTCGCCGTCTATGCCGAGCTGGCCAAGGACGAGCCCAAGCGCGAGTTCACCATCGCCATCAACGACGACGTCACCAACCTGTCCCTCGAGCGTCCCGCAGAGGTTCCCAACACCGCTGCAGAGGGCACCATCGAGTGCAAGTTCTGGGGTCTCGGCGGCGACGGTACGGTTGGCGCCAACAAGAACTCGATCAAGATCATCGGCGACCACACCGACAAGTACGTCCAGGCCTACTTCCAGTATGACTCCAAGAAGACTGGCGGCGTCACCGTCTCCCACCTGCGCTTTGGCGACAAGCCCATCCGCTCGCCCTACTATGTCACCCGTGCTGACTTCGTGGCCTGCCACGTGCCTTCCTACATCGTCAACGGCTTCAAGATCGCTCAGGATGTCAAGCCTGGCGGTACCCTGCTGGTCAACAGCCAGTGGACTGACGAGGAGTTCGCTCAGCACCTGCCCTTCGAGGCCAAGCGCTACATCGCTCAGAACAACATCAACGTTTATCTGATCGACGCTATCGACCTCGCTGCCAAGGTTGGCATGGGCAAGCGTACGAACACCGTCCTGCAGTCTGCCTTCTTCGCACTTGCCAAGGTTCTTCCCTCCGAGGATGCCATCAAGTACATGAAGGACGCTGCTACCAAGTCCTACATGAAGAAGGGCCAGGACGTCGTCGACAACAACCACAAGGCCATCGACGCCGGCGCTACCGCCTTCCACAAGTTCGAGGTGCCTGCCGAGTGGGCAGACGCTCCCGATGACACCAAGCCCGTCGTCCTCAAGGGCCGCGACGCCATCGTCAAGCAGGTCAAGGAGCTCCTCACCCCGATCAACAAGATGGACGGCGACAGCCTGCCCGTCTCTGCATTCAAGGACAACCCCGACGGCCAGTGGGAGCTCGGTGCTTCCGCCTACGAGAAGCGTGGTACGGCTGTCATGGTTCCCCACTGGGACGAGTCCAAGTGCATCCAGTGCAACAACTGCTCCTATGTCTGCCCCCACGCCACGATCCGTCCGGTCGCTATGACCGAGGCCGAGGCCGCTGCCGCTCCTGAGGCTACCCGCCTCGTGGACCTCAAGGTCCCCAAGGACACCGGCTACAAGTTCGGCGTCGTCGTCTCCCCGCTGGACTGCATGGGCTGCTTCAACTGCGTTGCCGTCTGCCCCGCTGACGCACTGAAGATGGTTCCTCAGGCTGACGAGCACGACCAGATCCCCGTCTGGGATTACGCCGTCAACGAGGTCTCCGAGAAGAAGGAGCTTGCCTCCGACAAGAACGTCAAGGCCTCGCAGTTCCACAAGCCTCTGCTCGAGTTCTCCGGCTCCTGCGCTGGCTGCGCCGAGACCTCTTACGCTCGCCTGGTTACCCAGCTCTTCGGCGACCGTATGTTCATCTCCAACGCCACCGGCTGCTCCTCCATCTGGGGCAACCCCGCTGCCACCTCGCCCTACACCTGCAACGCAGAGGGCCATGGTCCCGCATGGAACAACTCCCTGTTCGAGGACAACGCAGAGCACGGCTACGGCCTGGCTGTCGGCTACAAGGCCGTCCAGGACAAGCTCGCTGCTGACACCGAGGCTCTCATTGCTTCCGATGGCGTGAGCGACGACTTCAAGGCCGCTGCCCAGGCTTGGCTCGACGCCCGCGAGGATGCCGCCCAGTCCAAGACCACGGCTGCTGCCTACGTCGCTGAGCTCGAGAAGCTCGGTACCCCCGAGGCCAAGGCAATCCTGGCTGACAAGTCCTACCTGTCCAAGAAGTCCTTCTGGATCTTCGGCGGCGACGGCTGGGCATACGACATCGGCTTCGGCGGCCTGGATCACGTCCTCGCTTCCGGCGACGACATCAACGTCTTCGTCTTCGACACCGAGGTCTACTCCAACACCGGTGGCCAGGCTTCCAAGGCTTCCCGTCTTGGCCAGGTTGCTCAGTTCGCTGCCTCCGGCAAGAACGTCAAGCAGAAGGCTCTGGGCGAGATCGCAATGTCCTACGGCTACGTCTACGTTGCTCAGGTCGCCATGGGCGCCAACATGCAGCAGACGCTCAAGGCCATTGCCGAGGCTGAGGCTTACCCCGGACCCTCGCTGATCATCGGCTACAGCCCCTGCGAGATGCACTCCATCAAGAAGGGTGGTATGCAGCACTGCCAGGAGGAGATGAAGCGTGCCGTCGATTGCGGCTACTGGAACCTCTATCGCTTCAACCCCGCGGCACCCAAGGGCAAGAAGTTCACGCTGGATTCCAAGGAGCCCAAGGGTGGCTACCAGGAGTTCCTGATGAACGAGTCTCGTTACGCTTCCCTCAAGCGTTCCTTCCCCGAGCGCGCAGACGAGCTGTTTGCCGCCAACGAGCAGGCCGCTATGGAGCGTTTCGATCACCTCACCAAGCTCAAGGATCTCTACGCTGAGGCGTAAGTTCTCTCGCTTATGAGATGACTGGGACCCGGAGGCTTGCCTCCGGGTCCTTTTTTCGAGCGAATCTACGAGCAAAATGTGGGACCCCCTTCCTCGAACTGGGAAGGGGGTCCCTCGTGACTATAAGAGGAATGAGAGAATGCCTAGCTCAGGAGCTCCGTCATCTGTCCCTGGGAGAGAACCGTCACCTGGTGCATCGCTCGGCTGATGGCGGTGTACAGACGCCTGCGAGAGAGGTCGTCGTTGCCGTATACCTCTGCCTGTGCGTCCGGGATGATGACCTGGTCGAACTCCAACCCCTTTGCCAGCGCAAGGTCCAGGACGACGACACCGTTTGCGGGAAGACCGCTTCCCTTGTGGAGGGCGAGGACATCCGGCCCCAACTGCTTTCTAAGCCAGTTGGCTCGGGCTTTGTCGGCGGCTATTACGGCACAAAGGAGATTCTCTCCCCGCTCCCTTGCCCGTGCGGCCTCGCGAAGGGCCTCGTCCACATAGCCTTGAAGTGCAGCCAGATAGGAATCCTTGTCCTGGGGACAGGCCTTGACGGTAGGCATGACGCCCTCGCGCTGAACAGAGCTCAGCGTGGTTCGCTCATCCTTGCTCATGAGACTAGAGAAGAGTGCCGTAATCTCGGGACTGGAACGGTAGCTGGTAAGAAGCCTGCACTCCTCGACGTTTCCGTAGGCGCTAGAGAAGATTTGCCTTATCTGGCCAAAGCTGGCCGTACCCTCACGAATGGCCTGATGCTCGTCACCTAGGAGGAGGAAGTGGGCACTTTCGAAATAGCGGGATAGGAGCATGAGCTGAGCGACCGTGTAGTCCTGGACCTCGTCAATCATCACATAGCGGGCGTCGCGAGCATGGCCGCCAGTGAGGAGCAGGTAGAGGTAGAGCCACTCGATGCCGTTCAGGTTGTCCTTGCCAAGGATACGCCTGCCTATGTGATCGATGTCTAGCCAACTGGCCTTCTCAATCTGCTCGTGGGCCTCTCCATAGAGGGCCTGCAAATAGCGCTTTGTATATTCCAGGACACCCTTGTGGTCAGAAGGGTCTAGATAGATCATCTCGCCAAGAATACGTAGCTGGTCATCCAGGTCAAGGGACAGAAGCTGGTCCTGGACCTCCTCGTCCTTGGCCATGCTTGCCAGTCTGCGGTCCAGTCGCTCGTGGAGCTCCTCCTTTGCCAGCGAGCAGCGCCTGGGACCAATGGCAGCTCGAGGGAACTTATCCCACGAGCCCTTGAGCTGTGAGGACTTGAGGAGGAGGGTCCCATTGACCCGAATTTTGCGGAAGTCATCGGGTTCCAGCTCGAGTGTGCTTACTCCCTGCTCCATGCGAGGAAACTCCGACGGGTCCGTGTCTTCACCCTTCGCGCGGTCCTTCAGACCGACGCTGTCAAAGAATTCCGACCAGGTGTAGGTCTGAGGGTTCTTTTCGCCCATTGAGGGCAGGACCGTGTCGATGTAGCTCTTGAAGATGTCGTTGGGCGTAAAGAGGTAGACCTGGCTGGGGTCTAGGCGATCACGCTGCTGGTAGAGCAGGTAGGCGATGCGCTGGAGAAGGACTGAGGTCTTTCCTGAGCCTGCGATGCCATTGACGAGGAGGACGGGCACGTCCTCGTGGCGCACAACCTGATTTTGCTCACGCTGAATGGTAGCCGTGATTGCCTGGAGCTTGGTGCTGTGATTGTGACGTAGGGCCTGCAAAAGGAGAGAGTCCTGAATGGCAACACTGGTATCAAAGTAGTTGTTCAGGCGGTTCTCCGTAATGTCAAATTGCCGGCGGAGCTTGAGGTCCACCTGGATCGTGCGACCGTCCACCTCATAGGAGCAGGGGCCCATCTGCTGGTTGTAATAGGTCTGGGCTATGGGTGCTCGCCAGTCGATGACCAGGGGTTTGTAATGATTGTCCGTGATGCCAACGGTGCCAATGTAGACATCCTTGGTCTTGTGAGTCTTTGGGTAGGTCAGCCTTACCTTTGCGAAGTAGGGTTGGTGCAGCAGGAGCAGGACCTTGCTCAGACGTTCTGCGTCGATGTCGTGCGCCTGGTTGTAGGAGTCGATGACGGCATTGAGGGTCTCGATAGCCGCAAGGGTCTCCATGGTCTCGTCTGCACCACTGAAGTCCCGGGTGACTTCCTCCGACATGTCCTTGAGGTCCTGCGCCGCGTTCTTGTGGCGAACGTTCAAGGCTTCGGTCAGGTCATCCCTGATCTGGGTGAGCTTGGCAAAGGTGGCATCCAGATGTCCTTGCTCTTCGACAAAGATTGGGTCGTCGCTATGGTTACTCGTGCTTTCGGACATGGTTTCCTCTCGCGCTTGCTGCTTTTGAATGACTATTTTACCCATGTACGATAGCGGGGAATGGAGAGCTCAAATTTGAGTCAAATGCTTGATATATTAGTAATAAACAGGAATATCTACGCGTTTACCGCCAAATATCAGCCGTTCATGGTCAGGATTCAGAACGATACGCAATAAGGATTGGTAAAGGGTATTATGCAAGTAGAAAAGAAATCGCCACTAAGAACCCAGTGGCCGAAACGGGAGGTGATGCCAATGGGCAGTTCAGAAGAGAATTCCGAGGCCTGCGTGCTTGGTATCGCGAGTCCCGTCTTTTTCCTCTAGGCTCTACTATTAAGAAGCCTTTTCCAGCGGTAGTTACCGCTTTAGTCTCCGAGCAGACAGACGGATGTACCGATACAAGTACGCAGAAGCCAGAGCGCCAAACGATGAGGCGCTGGGTGGTTGGAAATACGTACATTGCATCTCGTATCTATCTAACGAACCGTTCTAGTTTCGAGAGGGTGAGTCCAAAGGGCTCATAAGTGCCAGAAAAGGCACCACATAAATGGTCAAGGGCGGGCAGATTGTTAGCTGCCCGCCCTTTCTTATGTATGTATGAAAAAGTACCTCTGCCCTGGTACGAGATGCCTGCTGGCGGTGTCCCTGTCTTCCAAACCCGATGGAACCTATAGAATGAGGGCGAGGTGGAAGAATCGAACGGGGGAGTGCGTATGTTTTGCCCTAACTGCGGACAAAAGATTCCCGATGGGGCGAAGTTCTGCCCATCATGTGGAAGTCCGCTTTCTGGTGAGGTAAGGGTTCCACAGACACCAAAGCAATCGAAAACGGCAGCTGCGCACTTGCATGACCCCAAAAAGGATCCTTCGGCACGGACTGACGGGAAACACAAGAGTGGAAGGAATCTCCAGCGGTTGACCCTGGGTCTCGTTGCCGCCGTTCTGGCTCTTGTGGCCGTGACCCTATCCGTAAAGGCTGGATTGTTCCACATGGGTGACGAGCAGGGGAATGGGCAGTCGGGATCTGCGGTCACCAGCTCCAAGGTGAACATCCCCCTGGGCGAGGCCAACTACCAGGGACGGCCGGTGAAGTCACTCCCGCGGCCGATTCTGGGCGAGGCCATTCCTGCCTATAGTTCGGATGTTAAGCCACAGGTTGAGGACTATACGGTGTCATCCGACCTTTCAAACGTGTCCAATGTGAACGACTTTCCCAGGCTCAACCAGGGTGGAAGTTCTGGGTCGTCTTCCGGCTCGTCGGGTGCCGCCGCACTGAGGTCAGATCTGGCGCAGAACGGCTTTGTGGTGGTGGAAGGCTACAATGACGAGTTCTTTGACCTCTACGAGTCGAATCGCTATGAGCAGATTCCAAACTTCGTGACCACCGACTCGATGATGCACACCTATCACCTCTACTTCCAGCATTTGATGAAGAACACCGAGAAGTCCTACCTGGCGCCAGAGCTCTCCAAGCTTAGTGCGGGCCTCAGTGCCGCAAGCGCTAAGCAGCTGGATGACCTGGCGGGTACGGAGTGGGAGTCTGCGGCAAGGAGGAACCTGACCTTCTTCTCCGTGGCGGCATCCCTGCTGGACTCGGGATTCCAGGTGGACCCGCGCGTCGCGTCTGACGTCCAGGCCGAAACGTCCGCAATCACTAGTCATCAGGGTACGGGCACATGTAGCGTGACGGGCGAGGACGAGGACTACTCCCAATACGTGCCCAGGGGCTACTATGCGGGCGACGATCAACTGGAGCGCTACTTCCGCGCCATGATGTGGTACGGCAGAATCAATTTCACCCAAAAGAACGAGGACCTAGACAGGAGCGCCCTCCTCATGACGTTGGCCCTGCACGATTCCGGCCTGGAAAGCTGGGAGCACATCTATGCCGTTACGGGATTCTTTGCAGGCTCCTCGGACGACAACGGCTACTACGAGTACTATCCCCTGGCCACTGCGGTCTATGGAGATGACGTCTCTGCTGCCAGCCTGAAGGACCAGGGTGACAAATGGGCCGACTACCATGGACTGACTGCGCAGATGCATGCCCCTAGGATCAACTCAATCGGGAGCGGAGAGTCGGACGAGGACAAGAAGGGCTACCGTTTCATGGGCCAGCGCTTCACCCTGGACGAGTACGTCTTTGGCCAGCTGGTATATGACCAGGTCAGGGAAAACTCGTCGGGAGACAAGCGAATGCTGCCCAACGCCCTGGACGTGCCGGCTGCCATGGGGTCCGACGAGGCCCTATCCATCCTAGAGGAAGAGGGTCAGACCGACTACGCTGGCTATGGGGACAACATGAATGCCCTTCGCCAACAGACGAAGGACGCCAGTGAGCAGATGGCCGGAAGCAGCCTCTATGGACGCTGGCTCTACACCCTGAATCCCCTGCTCGACCCAAAGGGAGCGGGGTACCCGGCTTTCATGCAATCAAAACTCTGGCAGAGGAAGAACCTGGTCACCTATCTGGGCAGTTATACCGAGCTCAAGCACGACACCGTCCTTTACACAAAGCAGATCATGGCCGAGATGGGCGGCGACTCCTTCGAAGAGAAGGATGACCGCGGCTACGTGGAACCCGAGCCTGAGCTTTACTATCGGCTGAGCGCCCTGACCCAAGCCACCAAGGACGGTCTGTCTGGCTACGGCATGCTAAGCGCCAAGGATGCGGAGAACCTGGACATCCTGATCTCCCTGGCGACCCAGCTCCAGACGATCTCGCAGAAGGAGCTAAGCAATCAGACTCTCTCTGAAAGCGAGTACGAGCTCATCCGCAGCTATGGTGGTCAGTTAGAGCACTTCTGGCAGGAGGTCAACGACAACCAGTACTCGTTGAGCTCGGAGGCACCCGCTGGTTTGGTGGCAGACGTGGCGACAGGTGACGGCAAGGTTCTGGAGCTGGGCACGGGCAAGGTCAACGAGATTTACGTGGTCGTGCCCGTAGACGGCAGCCTACGCATCGCCTCGGGTGCCGTCTATAGCTTCTACCAATTCGAGCAGCCCGCATCGAACCGACTGACCGACCAGCAATGGCAGGAGATGCAGGGGCTGGGCAGCAATTCGGCTTCAGACCCAAAGAGCCCGGAGCCCTGGACCAGCGACTTCCTGGCCACGCGGGAACCTTAGGTGTCATCTGTGTCTGGCAAGAGCAATGGTTCACGCCCAGGGGGCAGGGTCCAGCAGAAGGGGAAGAGAAGGCTTCATCCATGGACCAAGTTGTCCCTCTTCCTTCTGCTTGTGGTCGTTGCCATTGGGTGTGTGTGGTACGCCTGGACAAGGGGGGCCTTTCTTCCCGCATGGGTGACTTGGGAGGAACGGTCGTTGACCGCCAACCTGGGTGAGGGTTGGTCGGATGCGTCCTGTACGTTGGGCAAGGACCACAGGGTTCGGGTGAACGGTTCCTCGGAATCATCCTGGACCAGCGACGACTCCTGGTTGGTCCAAGACCTCTGGTCCGCAGACATCGACGGTGACGGCATGAAAGAGCTGATCCTCTTGGTCTGGAAGCAGGGGAGCTTCGGCCGTCACAAACCCTTCTGGGTTAAGGAGGACGAAAGGACTTTCTCACAGCACATATTCGTAATCGAGGTGCGGGAGGGGAGAATGGTTTCCGTCTGGATGTCCTCGAAGTTTCCCGTGGAAGTCGAGCGGTTAGAGGCGGACGGATCCAGGCTCACGATCTGGTCTCCCGATGGCGCCGAAACTAGCTGGGTATGGGATACCTGGGGCTATATGCTGGCGGGGTGACGCTACGGGGTGACGCTAGTAAAGAGGGAAGCCTCCCTTTCCCAGGTCGGGAGAGGGAGGCTTCCTCGTTTAGGGTGTGGTGCGTCGAGCCCTACAGGCAGGCGTCGGCAATGCGGGCACGGAGGTCGCCGATGCCGGTGCCATCCTCGGCAGAGGTGATCAGCACCTGGTCTCGTGGGACGTCGAACTGCTTGGCCAGGGAGCTTGCCTGCTTCTCCTGCTTTGCGTGGCTGAGCTTGTCCGCCTTGGTGAGGGCGATGACAAAGGGCAGCTCCATGCGCTTCATGAAGTCAATCATCTCCTGGTCGTTCTTCTGAGCGTCGTGGCGGATGTCGACGAGGGTAACCACCAGGTTGAAGCTGCGCTCCTGATTAAAGTAACCTGCAATCAGGTCCGCCCAGCGCTGCTTCTCTTTCTTTGACACCTTTGCGAAGCCGTAGCCGGGCAAGTCGACGAACATGATGCCGTCGACGTCGTAGAAATTGATGTTCGCGGTCTTTCCTGGCTGGCCGGAGACATGGGCCAGGGACTTGCGATTGAGGAGCTTGTTGAGCAGG
This sequence comes from uncultured Olsenella sp., assembly GCA_900316105.1. Lineage (GTDB taxonomy): Bacteria > Actinomycetota > Coriobacteriia > Coriobacteriales > Atopobiaceae > Olsenella_F. The sequence continues at coordinate 61,365 of ONBR01000001.1, read as the reverse complement.
GAGGACTTGCCCACGTTTGAGCGGCCGACGAAGACGACCTCGGGCGTCGTGGGCTCGGGGAGCTGCTCGGGAGTGCCGTAGGCAGCAAAGAATCTGGCAGTTTCGTATTTGATCTTCTCGGCCATGGGTTTCTCCTTTTGGTCGGGGTTTTAGCGGGGGATGGGGTGTGACAGATGCCCCTGGGGTAAATGTCACACTTAGCTTACGGGTTCCATGAGGTCCTCGACAAAACCAGCACGATAGTTCTGGAAGATGGCTTCGCCCTCTTCCTGGCTGGCGTCCAAGTCCACGTCGGCGGCGATGCCAAAGTCACGGTCGTCGTCGGCGTCCTTGACCATCTGACGGACGTGCCAGACGTGGTCGGTCTTCTCGTCGGCGTCGTCGATGGTCAGGAAGTCCCAGCTGCGAGCGTCCCCGTCGAGAAGGACCTCGTCGTGGGTCTCGTAGAAGCTGTCGATTGCCTGCTTCCAACGCGGCATGCGCCAGTACCATTCGCCGTCCAGCTCGCCCAGGGTCTTTGCGTCCTGTACAGCCAGGAGACGGACGCGACGGAAGAGGGCGTTGCGCACGAGCAGGGTGACGGCGCGCCTGTCGTGGACCACGACGTCTGCCGCCTCGGGGGTGGCACCGGCATCCACTTCCTCGGTCTGTGTGCCAGACCACTCGTCCAGGAGGCTGGAGTCAACGGTGCGTACGACCATGCCTAACCAGGCAACGATGTCCTGTAGACGCTCGTCCAGCTTGTCGTTGGGGACGGTGCGGGATAGAACCCTGTAGGCGTCGGAGAGGTAGCGAAGGAGCGTGCCCTCGCTGCGGGCAATGCCCAGACGCTGGATGTAGCCCTTGAAGTCTGAGGCGGTCTCCACCATATCGCGCAGGACCGTCTTGCAACTCAGGGCATAGTCGGCAGCCCAGGGCACCTCTGCCACATAGCGCTCGTAGGCGGCGGTCAGGAGCTCCTCAAGGGGCTTGGGATAGGTGACGTCCTGGATACGCTCGATTCGCTCGTCGTAGTCCACGCCCTCCGCCTTCATCTCGGACATTGCCTTGTCCCGGGCCTCGCGCTGCTGGGCCTTCAGGATCTGAGGCGGGTCCTCCAGGGTTGACTCCACCATGCTGATCAGGTCCAGGGCGTAGTTTTCGTCCTCGGGGTCCAGGAGCTCCAAGGCAGCCAGGAGGAAGGGAGACAGGGGCTGATCGAGGGCAAAGTCCTCGGGCAAATCCACGGTCGTGGAGAAGCTCACGCTACCGTCGGCCTCCTCCGAGCGCTGGACGACCCCGGCGTCGATGAGGGTGGCAAAGATCTCGTGACAGCGGGCTTGCAGCTGGACCTTCTCCTCAGGGGTCTGCATGGAGTCGTTGATGAGCGTGAGGACGCGCGTGAGGGCATCGCCGCCCTGCTCGACCTCGGCCAGGATCATGGAATGGGTCACGCGCAGGTGGGGCTTTAGGGTCTCGGGAGCTGCGGCAACGAGTTTCTGGAAGGTCTGCTCGCTCCAGCCCACGTAGCCCGTGGGCGGCTTCTTTGTCTTTATCTTTCGGGCCTTCTTTGGGTCGCCACCAGCCTTTGCCAGGGCACGGGCGTTCTCGATGTCATACTCGGTGGCCTGGGCGATCACGACGCCTTCCGTATCGTATCCCGAACGCCCTGCTCGTCCGGCGATCTGGTGGAATTCTCGGGCGTTGAGCCTGCGCATGTGCCTGCCGTCGAACTTGGTGAGCTGAGTGAGGACTACCGTATGGATGGGGACGTTGATGCCCACGCCCAGGGTGTCCGTGCCGCAGATGACGGGCAAGAGTCCCTGCTGGGCCAGTTTCTCCACCAACAGGCGATAGCGGGGGAGCATACCTGCATGGTGAACGCCCACACCCGTCAGAAGAAGGCGCTTGAGGGTCTTGCCAAAGGTGGTGGTAAAGCGCGTGCCAGCCATGGCCTCCTTCACGCGCTCGCGCTGCTCCTTGGTGGAGACGCCAAAGCTCGAGAGACCCTGAGCGCTCTTGAGCGCGGCGTCCTGGGCGAAGTGAACTATGTAGAGGGGCGCCTCTCCCGCCTCCAGGGCAACCTTGACCGTGGCCTCCAACGAGGTGTCCACGTAGCGGTACTCCAGGGGAACGGGGCGTGGCGCATCCAAAATCTGGTCGACGCTGCGGTCGGTATGGTCCTCCAGGGTCTGGACGATGGCGGACACGTCACCCAGGGTGGCGCTCATCAGGAGGAACTGTACGTGGGGGAGGGTCAGCAGGGGTACCTGCCAGGACCAGCCGCGGTCGCGGTCACCAAAGTAGTGGAACTCGTCCATTGCCACGGCGCCCACGTCGGCGTGCTCTCCGTCGCGCAGAGCGATGTTGGCCAGGATCTCTGCCGTGCAGCAGACCACGGGCGCTTTGGGGTTGATGGTGACGTCGCCGGTGACCATGCCCACGTTGTCGCGGCCCAGCAGACGCACCATGTCAAAGAACTTCTCGCTGACCAGTGCCTTGATGGGGGCAGTGTAGTAGGAGCGACGGTCGGTGCAGACGGCCATGAAGCAGAGACCCAGGGCGACGAGACTCTTTCCAGACCCAGTGGGGGTGCCCAGAATCAGATGGTCTCCTGCGGCCAGGTCCAGGAGGGCTTCCTCCTGGTGGTCCCAGAGTGATATGCCACGCGACTCACACCAGCCCATGAAGAGCTCAAGTGCGTCCTCTGCGGGAATATTGGGAAAATGCTCGTCGTCTGGCCAGGGAATCAAACTCCCCAGGTCTGCCTGCTCGTCGGCCTCAGCCACGTTTTGTCCTTTCGATTTTTGTGTCAGGGTGTTCTCGCGCTACTTTGTGCAAGATTCCTTGCGAATCATTTCGGCGCGCACGAAGCCCTGGAGCTCCTTCTCGGCCTTGGCGGTTGCGGCGGGGTCGCCCGATCTCTTGGCGGCGCGGAACTTCTCCATGGCCTTCATGAAGTCCATCTCGTCCTGCTCGTCCTGCGCATCGGCAGTCTCTTCTTTGGCCCTTGCGGATTTGCCGCCAAAGGCCGTCGCCTTTCCCTGTGCCTCCAGCTCCTGCCTCAGACGCTCTGCCAGAAGCTCGTCACTTTCGTCCATGCCTACTCCTTCGTCTTTGTCTTGCCGGCATCCTTGTCCGACTTCTTTTTTATGCGCCTCGAGGGGGTGAGCACCGACTCGTCCTTGAAGGTTACTATTCGATCGTTGAGCAGGCTGATGTAGTCCAGGGCCAGGTTGCTGAGCTTGCGCTCGCCATGCACAACGTAGCCGACGTTCATGAGCTCGTCAGTTTCCAGTGGGATGGAGAGGATGCCGTTGAACATCTCATCGGAACGTACGCCCGTGGAGATCAGGAAGCCGTCGTAGCCCTTGAGCAGGTTGGTCATGGTGGCGCGGTCACTCACGATGATCTGACGGTCGTGTGCCAGGGTCGAGAGGGGCTCCTCCGACAAAAAGAAGGAACTTTCGGAACCCTGCTCGAAGGTGTAGCGAGGATAGGGCTCCAAGTCCTTGATCCTGATGATGGAGTGTCCTGCAAGGGGGTGGTTCTCTCGCACGAAGACGTGGGGCTTTGCCTTGAAGAGCGAGGAGAAGACTAGGCCCGCCGTGTCCAAGCGGTGCCTGAGCGCCTTCTCGTTGGAGGTGGACAAGTAAAGGATGCCCAGGTCGCTACGGAAGCCGCGGACGTCGTCGATGATGTTTGCGGTGCGGGTCTCTCGTAGGGTGAACTCGCTGCCGTGTCCCTCGTGCCTGGTGACGAAGTCGATGAAGGCCTGGACCGCAAAGGCATAGTGCTGGGACGAGACTGACAGGCGGCCCTGAGGGGTAGCTCCCGAGGCATAGCGATTCTGCAGTAGGTCGGCCTGCTCGACGACCTGGCGCGCATAGCCCAGAAATTCCACGCCATCGCTGGTGAGGGTGATGCCGCGGGAAGAGCGGTTGAAGATCTTTATCCCAAATTCCCTCTCCAGGTCTCGGACGGCTACCGAGAGGCTTGACTGCGAAATGAACTCGCTGTGAGCCACGGCGTTTATGGAGCCGCTCTCTGCAATGTCTATCACGTAGCGAAGTTGCTGAAGCCTCATGTGTCCAATCCCGTCTGAGCAGGGGTGCGTGGCTTATGGCTCAGTGAGCCGTATCCATTCCATGATATCGGTTAAGGTGGGATGTGCGAGCAGGCGCAAAACTCGGAGCGCAAAAACGCATGCTAGCCAAGTGTCATACTTTCGCCGGTAAGGCACCCTAATCCAGGTAACCAAGCTCGATGAGCCCCATCAGCTTGAGGAACTCCTGATAATCGGCCTCGTTTTTTGGCAAAAGCTCGGGGTTGATATCCTTGGTTATCTCTCCGTAGGTGGTGTAGGCACCCGTCTCCGAGATGATGTACTGGAAGTCATCCTCGGGCTCAATGAATTTCTGGTCCATTGTGGCTCCTTTCGTCGCCGGCTCGTACCGCCCGAGCTGTGTCTGGTCATCCGAGAACCCTTGGTCAAAGATGAAATATATAAGGTTATACCAAGTTAGGCTACACCAGTATGAGGTTGAACTTTTGGAAAGGCAAACAAGAAGAAAAAGTCTTATGCGAATAGGCGCAAAGGATATACTTTGTATGTAAAGTCTATCCTACATAGATTTTAATGAAATAATGTAAGAAAGTCTATGTATGAAAGCTAAATACGTAAGAAATCTATTCAGAATAGACTCCCGTAGAAAGGAGTCGCAATGTCCAAGGACACATTCCCAAAGGAAGAGACTGACGAGGCAAAGGCGATGACCTTGCCCAGGCTCAGGTCGCTCAGGAGGCTCTCGGGAAAGTCCCAGGCCCTTGTCGCTGCTGAGCTTGGCGTGGCGAAGGGTACCTATAGCGCCTGGGAAAGAGGGACGAACGAAATCAGGGGTCAGTTCATCGTTCCCCTCTGCAAGAGCATAGGCTGCACCCCAAATGAGCTCTTTGGCTATCCCGAGGACGGAGACAGCACATCTGGTAAGGTCTTTCACATTCTGGATAATGACTTCCAGTTCTTTGACCTGTACCTGCGCGTGCCCGAGGAGATCAGACGTGGTCTCAAGATCATCATGGAGGGCACGGCTTCTTCGCGTAAGGTAAGGGTTCGTAGGAAGTCCTAGCAAAGACGAGGAAGGATGGGGCGAATGGCCATTCGGAGGGACTCTCTCGTGCACGTCGCTGCTGTGGGGAGCTACGGAAGCGTCTTTGGCATTGATGAGAGGGGCGTTTGTGAGGTTGGCCTGATTGACCCCAATGCCGATGACTATTCACTCAAGGTTCCCCTGAGCTCGCTGGTCGAGATCGAGCCCATCCAACCTGGGCAGATTGGCAGGCTTGACGGCCAGCTAGCCCTCTTTCACCTGCGCATACGCCACGGTGTGGAGTTGCAGTGCGCCTTTCAGCTCTTTGTGGGCAGAAGCGAGGAAGAGCTGATGGAGCTTTGGTTTGCCCGTGGGATACAGGCTCCGCGTAAGCTTCTGGATCTGGACGAAGGCCACGAGACGGCCCTCATGGAAGCCCTGGGGGAGCTCGGCTTGAAGGCCTGGGAGGATGGGCCGGATGTGACCGATGACCAGACGGTCTCCCTGGATACCTGGAGTTGGGCCCTTGAGGTTATAGGCAGCGGTAGGGGATTCTCGTCCTATGGCCGTGGATTCGCTCCCGAGGGGATGCGGCGGCTCTGCGATTTGCTGAAGGACTGGGGTGTGCCCATAGCCTGGGATGATTCCGACGGCGAAGGGGGAAGCCCCGTTGCCCACGAGTGACCTGCAGGAGGAGGGCCTTTCCTCGAATGGGGACGAGCCGTCTGAGGCCGGGTCCTGGAACTACTACGTCTACGTGCTGCGTTGTGGGGACGGAAGTCTCTATGCCGGTATCACCACAGACATCGCGCGAAGGCTGCGAGAGCACCGCAGCGGTGGGAGTGTGGCAGCCCGCTATACCCGCACGCATGGAGTGGAGGCCCTGGTGGCCCTCTGGCATGCGCCGAACCGCTCCGAGGCGAGCAAGCTCGAGTGGCGTCTTCACCATATGAGGCGGGAGGAAAAGCTTGCCTTGGTGGCGGATCCCAGACGGGTCGAGAGTCCCTTTGAGCCAGCCGCTTCGTCCGAGCTCCTGGCTGCCTGGAACTCGTCTGAGCCTGCCCGGGTAGGAGAAAGCCACTAGGCATATTGCCCAGTGGCTTTTTCAATCTCATGCTTTCTCGCCTTTGAGGCTGACCCAAACGGCCTTCATGCGGGTTAGAGGCCGATGCGCTGGTAGCTCTTCTGGTAGTCCACCTTGGGGGCCACGTCTTCCTCGCCAGAGCGGATGTTCTGGGAGATGAGCTTGCTGAGACGGTCCTCGTATTTTTCGGGATGCTTGTACTGGAGGTTGGTCTTCCAGGCCTTCGTGATGATTGCCATGCGGTCGTTCAAGTACTGGTAGCACTCGATGACCAGCTGATACTGGTCGTACAGCTTCGAGTCCTCCTCCACCTCGTCAATGTCGTTGACTTTCTTGAGGTCGTCCTTGAGGGTCTTCGCGAGTTCAGTTGCCTGGTCCGAATCCTTGGTACGGGTCTCCTCGTCGGCGGTGAAGTCGTTCTTGTAGGCGTTTTCGCAGCTGGTGACCTCGCGGTCGAGATCCTCGAGCTTGTCGTAGAGGGCCTTTACCTCTTCGTAGCCAGGTTCGTCCTTGTAGGGACTCTCGTCCACTTCCTCCTTTTGAGAAGTGGAGCTGGGCTCGCTCTGTGCGCTTTCGCTGGGTTGTTCGCTTGAGCTCACGGCAGGTTGCTGGGGGTCTGACCTGTGGATGACAAAGTGGTAGACCAGGAAGAAGGCTAGGATGGCAGCGATGACGAAGCTGATGAAGAGGACAAGCTTTCGCCTGTTGTGCGGCGAATCCTCTTCGTAGAGCTTTGGATCGTGCACGGAGACCGGCAGGGGGGACATGATGGGGATGGGGCTGGCGGAACCTTGCTCGCGAGAGTGAGCTCGAGGAACCTGCGCCTCCACTGCTGTGGGTTGGACGTCATCGTTGGGCGGGGCTGCCTTTGCGTGGCGTGGTCGGTGGCTGGCCTGACTCAGGTCAACTTCCTCGTAGTCCTCGGTATCGGCATCTTCTGACTCGGCGGTAGCGATTATGGCATGCCATTCGTTGAGGTCGCATCCGCAGTTCATACAGAACTCCTGCCCCTCTCCGAGGGGCGCGCCGCATTTTGGACAATAACGAGATGCCATTGCTGCTCCGAATGAAGGTAAGGGGGCTGGGATAGGACTTCTTACAGTCATTGCCTAGCATACCTGGTCGTTCTTGGGTTATACAAGCCGAAACCAATAGACGGTCCAACAAATTAACTCCCTTTTCTGCCAAAAAGAGGAATTGCTGGCGAGTTTGACAATTTACGAAAATTCTTCTGGCATTCAAGTTAACTTTGGTGTACTCTCTTCTCGTCAAGAAGTTAACCAAGTATTACTTCATAAGGAGTTCGCACAGACCACGAAAGTTCGTTTACCCCTACCTGGCACAAGCGGAACCTCTCCCCGTTGGTGAACAGGTCTCCAAGCGCCACCGACGTCCCCCTCCCTTTCCTAGTCGGTGGCGCTATTTCTAGCCTTATATACCTCAGTTTGAAAGGAACTACATGAGTGGTGAGAGCGCGATGGAAGCCAGGCTCGCTCCCTGTAGGCTGCGAGGGGCGGACCTCATCCAGAGCAAATTTGCTCATGACCTTGCCCTTACCCTCGTGCGCAACTGTTCCAGCGTTTTTGCGGGCGTCAAGCCGGCGGCAGTCTTTTCACATAAGCTCTGTGGTGCTTGCGGCTCGTGCTCGTGCGTAAGCCACCACATGACTTCGGTCGAGCGCGAAGTGGTGCGCGCGTTCGCGCACGGCCTAGGCGACCAGGGCATCCGACTCGACGTGGTTGGCGTGAACAAGGGCCGCCTCCAGCTCCTCGTTTGGAATGAGGGCCTTGTTTCGCAAGTTCTTGAGGATGCGGACGTCCGGGAATTCATGGTGGCCCAAGGCTTTGACGCCTCTGATGCCAGCGCACTGATGGCACAGATCAGACGTAGGCTCTGCAACTTTCATCTGGGGATTTCAGCCGACTACCCCCATGAGATTGGCGTCATCCTTGGTTATCCCCTCGAGGACGTCCTCGGCTTCATCCATCACGACCGCGAGGTCGAAAGGGGGCCCTGGCGCGTGTACGGCAATGTCGAGAACGCTCGACGCTGCTTTGAGCGCATGCAGCAGAGCCAGGAGGCCTACCAGAGGCTCTATGAGCAGGGGATGACTCTGGGGGCGCTCGTGCGGCGCGGTCAGCTCCATGCAAGGACGGTCCCGACGCCCTGATTCCGTTGGTACTACTCCCTGGCAATGGGGCCGGGGTCAGTCATACAAGGTACAGGAGGAAACTATGAAGAAGGTAGCGGTAGTGTATTTTTCCCAGACGGGTAACACCGAGGCCATGGCAAAGGCCCTGGCCGAGGCGGCTGGTGCCGAGGCGGTCGACTACTCCGACTTCAGCGCCGACCAGGTGAAGGACTTTGACGCCCTGGCGTTCGGTTGCCCTGCCATGGGATCCGAGGAGCTCGACCCTGACTTTCAGGAGCTCTGGGAGGCCTGCGAGTCCCAGCTGGGTGGCAAGCCCGTCGTGCTCTTTGGCTCCTATGATTGGGGCACCGGAGACTGGATGGAGACGTGGAAGTCCGAAGCTGAGGACAATGGCGTGAACGTCCTGGAATCCGTCATTGCCAACCTCGAGCCTGACGATGAGGCCCTTGAGCAGCTGGCTGAGGCTGGAAAGAGACTGGCAGAGTAGGTACTGCACGCAGGACATTGATATGCCCGACTCGGTAGGGGCGCCGCCTTGGGGCGGCGCCCCTCGTTCGTTCACCTGCTATTTGAGTGCAGATGGGGGAGACATTGCCTTCTGCTGATGGTAGTTTCCTCGGATGGGTATAGTAAGGCATGGTTAACAAGACACCCCCAACAAAGGAGGTTCGCATGCTTATCAACGTCATAATCGTGGCTGCCGTCGCGGCGGTCCTCTTTCTGTGCGTCCGCTCCATCGTAAAGGGCGACGGCGAGTGCTCCGACTGCGCCTCTGGCAGCACATGTACCGCCCGCGCCACCGGCAAGGGTCACTGCGAGGTGGCCCAGGGCATGATGGCCGATGTGGACAAAGCCTTCAAATCTGGGACTATTGGCAGGTAGAGTGAGCGTTTTCGGCATGCCGTCCGTCGGACTCCCCTAATTCTGAAACAGCTATGTAATATCGTTCTGTCATTGTCACTATGACTAGCCTTTGCGCGCAGATTCATCTCGGTGAATTTGCGCGTGGGTGTTTACTGCAGAGAAAGCGCTGAGTCGCTTGACAATATTCTGACTTCCATAAGGAGAGCCCATGAGTGACGACAGGACAATCGACTTTGTTCTCCGAACCGTTGAGAAGAGAGACGTGAGATTCATTCGTCTGTGGTTTACGGACGTACTGGGCAACCTCAAGTCCTTCTCCATCTCCTCCGAGGACCTGGAGGAAGCCTTTGAGGAGGGCGTCGGCTTCGATGGTTCGTCAGTGGAGGGCTTTGTGTCCTCTGATGAGTCCGACATGCTAGCCTTCCCCGACGCCACCACCTTCCAGATTCTGCCCTGGCGTCCGCAGAATCACGCCGTGGCCCGCATGTTCTGCGACGTACGCTATCCGAACCGCCAGCCCTTCGATGGTGATCCTCGCCTCATCCTACGTCGCGTCTTCGAGCAGGCGGATGACAAGGGTTACGTCATGAATGTCGGACCAAAGATCGAGTACTTCTACCTCGATCGTCCCGCTTCGCATGGGGATATCGTGCCAGTACCTGCCGACCACGCCGGCTACTTCGATCTGACTTCCTCCGATTCCGCTACCGACCTGAGACGCGATACCACCCTGGCCTTGGAGAAGATGTCTATTCCCGTCTCCTACTCCTACCACAGCAAGGCTCCCTCGCAGAACGCCATGGAGCTGCGGTACTCCGAGGCGGTCACCTGTGCCGACAACATCATGACCGCCCGCCTGGTGATCAGGCAGAAGGCTCACGACAACGATCTCATTGCCTCCTTCATGCCCAAGCCCTTTACGGGTGAGTCTGGATCCGGCATGTTCCTTTACCAGTCGCTCTTTGACCATGAGGGCACGAACCTCTTCTGGGCGCCAAAGACCGAGCACCCCGCCCATCTTTCCGCCATCGGCAGGAGCTATGTGGCCGGCATCCTCAAGTATGCCCCTGAGTTCGTGATGATCACCAACCCCACGGTCAACTCCTACAAGCGCCTGGTCGAGAACGGTGAGGTACCCATCTACACCACCTGGGGCCGAAAGAACCGTGACGCACTGGTGCGCATCCCCGCACACAAGCCCGGCAAGCACCAGTCCACCCGCGTTGAGCTCCGCAACCCCGACCCATCGGCCAATCCCTACCTGTCCATTGCCGTATCCCTCGCGGCGGGTATGAAGGGTATCGAGGAGGAGCTTGAGCTTCCGGAAGAGTCCACGTCCGCCCTGGTGGGCTTGGGCGAGGCCGAGCTTACCAGGCGCGGCATCAGCCGTCTCCCCCGCACCCTGCAGGAGGCGACGAAGCTCTTTGACAGGAGCGAGCTCATGCACGAGGTCTTCGGTGACAACGTGTGTGACTACCTGGTACAGCAGTCCTTCGCAAAGTGGGACGAGTATTGTTCCGTGGTTACCGACTGGGAGTGCCGCACCTTCTACGCTGGCGAGTAGGGGCAGGTGGGGCCATATGACCCCCATCTCTTCCGCAAAGGCAAGTGAATACATCGGATTTAATGGATAGGTAATCTGTTGATTACCTATCCATTTGCATTATGAACCCATCGATATATTGTTTTATCTCATAATGCGTGGGGACTTTAATCATTCTGTAATCAGCGTTTGATAGAATGCTCGTCATCAGTTCGATGGGAGGAGCCGCCCCGCGCGGCTCCTTGCACATCCTGAGGAGGATTTGTATGAAGGACAGGGCTTCGACAATGAAGCACGGCACGTGGTTGGGGAGACTGCTTGTCTCTCTCTTGGCGTGCACGCTCGTGGTGGTGCTGGCGGCATGCTCGTCGGGCGGAAGCGGCAATGCCGCATCAGGCTCGGGCTCGGGTGACACGCAGGCGAGCTCAAGCGCAGACGCAAGCTCCTACAAGCTGGTCAAGGACGGTACCCTGACGGTCGCATCCGACCTGAGCAATCCGCCCTTTGACTACTACGAGAACGGCTCGTCCGCTCCCGCTGGCTTCGAGGTCGAGCTCATGCAGGCCCTGGCAAAGAAGATGGGCCTCAACTGCGAATACCTCCCTCCTCAGAAGTTCGACTCGATCATTCCCCTGATCAAGCAGGGGGGCAAGGCCGACGTCGGCGCCTCCAACTTCACCATCACGGACGAGCGCAAGCAGGAGATCGACTTTACCCAGGCATATATAGATTCCAACCAGGGCATTGTCACCTCAAAGGACCTTGCCGACTCTGTCGCGGCAGACTACAAGGCCGCCCTGGACAAGAAGGACGTCGTCATTGCCGTCCAGTCCGGCACGACTGGTGAGTCTTGGGCAAAGGAGTTCCTCCCCAATGCCACGATAAAGGCCCTGGACGATCCCGTAACTGCCCTGACGGGAGTGCAGAGTGGAAAGTTCACCGCTGCCATCGCCGACCTGCCTGTCATGCAGTACGAGGTAAAGAACTCCTTCACCACTACCAGCGTGGCCAAGGAAATCCCCACGGGCGAGCAGTACGGTCTTGCCGTGAGCAAGGACAACCCCGGCCTCACCGCAGCCCTCAACAAGGCCCTGGACGAGTGCAAGTCTGACGGCACCCTGGCCTCTCTGGAGGACAAGTGGTTTGGTGCCTCGGAAGGGTCCGATACCGCTTCTGGCGCGGATTCGGCTACGGCGACGAAGTCCGCCTCCGAGACCGGCGGGCAGTCAGCCGCCGGTGGCATCGAGGTCTCAAACGCAACCGCTCGTCCCAACGAGGATGGTGGCAATGGCGTCATTGGTGGCGTGGACACTCGTCTGACCTGGGAGGGCACGGTCAAGGATTCCTCTGGCGTCAAGTCCGTAACCCTGCAGCTGCCCGATGACGCAAGCTTTGACGGTTCGTCCACCCGCATCACGGTCCTCAATGGTCTGGATCGCGTCAAGGTGGACGGTAAGGCCACCACCAATGGCAGCAGCATGACCGTCGAGTTCTCCGAGCCCATCGCAACGGACTCGCTCCTTCGCCTTGAGATCACGAACATGAAGTTCCCCTCCGCGGGCGGCGATTACACGGTTGCCGGCACCTACACCACCCAAGACGGAAAGACGGGAGACATCCCCGCCTCCGCTCCGATCTCGATTATCGAAAACACTGCCCTCCAGCGCATCGTCACCTGGCTCGACGAGCAGGACTGGGTGACCGCCTGGAACTCGGTGCCCTTCCTCAACATGTTCTTTAAGCCCCAGCTCCTGGTGACTTCCTTCGCCTCGCTCTTCCCGGGCTGGTTGGTCTGCCTCCTGATCGTCGTTGCCGCCTACCCCTTCGCAATTGCCCTGGGTCTCGTCTTTGCCCTGCTCAAGACCTCCAGGCATAGGCTCTTCCGTGCCATTGCGTCGATTTACATAAATCTCCTTCGTGGCACCCCACTCTTCCTGCAGATCTACATTGCCTTCTTTGGCCTGCCCATGGTGGGCATCAACATCGACAACACCATACTGGGCATCATCGTGGTGGCCATCAACTCCTCTTCCTATCAGGCCGAAATCTATCGTGCGGGCATCGAGTCGATTCCACAGGGCCAATACGAGGCAGCGTCTTCCCTTGGCATGAGCCACATGCAGACGATGTTCTACATCATCCTTCCGCAGACCATCAGGCGCGTCATCCCTACCGTCACCTCCGACTTCATCACCTCCTACAAGGACACCTCGCTGCTTTCGTCCGTTGGTGTCATGGAGCTCATGATGTTCTCAAAGAACCTCACCACCACAACGGGCAACATTACGCCCTACATTGCGGCGGCCATCTACTACCTGATCGTCACCCTGCCCCTGATCAAGGTGGTCACCAAGGTAGAGAGGCACCTCTCGGACGAGGAGCACGGTCGCTCCAAGCGTCCGAAGGTTTCCGCTGAGGATCCCCTGGAGGAGGGCACGGAGGAGTCCGCCGAGGTCCAGCAGGACGCAAATCCCATCGCTCAGGCCATGGGTTCGGAGCCCTCGCCCCTCGAGGCACTGCTCTCTCCCTTCAAACCACAGTTCCAGACAGATGGAGGTACTGGTAATGCACGGTAAGCGCAATCTGGATCTGGACGTCTTGCACCGAGCGGCAAAGAAGGACGTTCCGCCCGCGCTGGATGCGGACGAGGCCGCGCGCCTTGGTTACGAGCATGACAAGGTCCTCTCGAAGCATCACTTCGAGACGGGCGAGCATCCTGTGGTCCGCATCGAGCACCTGGAAAAGAGCTTTGGCGACACGCAGGTCCTTCGCGATGTGAACCTCAACGTGTGGAACGGCGAGATCGTCGTCGTCCTGGGTCCCTCGGGCTCGGGCAAGTCCACGATGCTCAGGTGCATCAACCTTCTGGAGACCCCGACAAGTGGTCACATCATGATCGAGGACCAGGAAATCACCGGCGCCAGCAAGACGAACACCGCAGAGCTCCGTCGCGACCTGGGCATGGTCTTCCAGCAGTTCAATCTCTTCCCCCACCTCTCGGCCAAGGAGAACGTGGTTATCGGCCAGATGAAGGTTCTGGGCAAGTCCCGAAAGGAGGCCGAGGAGGAGGCCATGAAGCAGCTGGCTGTCGTTGGCTTGGCCGAGCGTGCGGACTTTAAGCCGCCCCAGCTCTCCGGTGGCCAGCAGCAGCGCGTTGCTATCGCTCGTGCCGTCGCCATGCATCCCAAGGTCCTGCTCTTCGATGAGCCCACGTCGGCTCTGGATCCCGAGCTGGTGCGTGGCGTCCTGGCTGTCATGCGCGACCTCGCTCTGAACAGCGGCATGACCATGGTCGTCGTCACTCATGAGATGGGATTCGCCCGCGACGTGGCCGACCGCGTTGTGTTCATGGAGAATGGCGTCGTGGTGGAGCAGGGGCTGCCCGAGGATGTCTTTGACCACCCCAAGGAGGACCGTACTCGCGAGTTCCTCGGCAGCATCAAGTAGCATCTGCGGGATTTTCAGGCCTGTGTTCTAACTGAATAGGTTGATAAATAATTCAATAAGTTAGCTGCTTACATGCCAGTGAGCGGATACTTTTATGGTAGTCTTTTTTGATATATGTATGACTGCCCTGCCGCAGAGCGTTCGAATCGAGGCAGGTTTTGGGAGGGCGAGGATGCACCACAAGAACATCTTGCTGCTAGCCAAGACCACACGCTACGTTGATCGCATGCGTGAACTGAGGCATCCCCTGGACGTCTCGATTCTGCATGCCACTCCCGATACCTTTTCGCAGGCCATCAACTCTGGACGCGACTTCGACCTTGTGATCGTCGATTCCGAGGACATTGAACCTGATACCGCGAGCATGGTTGACGATTACGTGGCTGACAATGGCTACATTCCGGTGCTTGTCATTCAGGACGAGTCCACTTTGTCCAATCTGCACCTACCTGCGCAGGGGAGGAGCGACTTCATCCTGTCCAGCGCCGGACAGGCGGAGCTGGCGGTACGTTGCGCCCTTCTCCTGCGTCCCGGTGATCAAAGCGCGCCGTCGGACATCGTGACGGTGGACAACATGACGATCAACCTGGCTACGTACCAGGTCTACATCGATGACGAGCCAGTGGACCTCACACTCATGGAGTACTCGCTCTTGTCCTTTCTGGCCACGCATCCCTCGCGTGCCTACTCTCGCGAGACCCTGCTTCACCGCGTATGGGGTTTCGAGTACTGCGGTGGCACCCGAACGGTTGACGTTCACATCAGGCGCGTCCGTTCCAAGGTCGGCCCCATGATTGCCGCCCACATCGTTACGGTTCGTGGCGTTGGTTACCTTTTCAAGCTCTAAGTTACGTCAGGCGTGGTGGCGGGTTGGTCCGCCTTCACGCTTTTTTTGTCAGCCTACCGATGGCTTGTATTAAATAGCTGAAAGATTGTATAAAGAATCTTATAATACCCAGATTTTCAGTAAACTAAAAGTGTTGTCTCGCGAAAGTGTCAGTAGCTCTTTGACGTCCATAGGTAGGCGCCGCAAGGGTACAGTTTCATTTGAACGATACTTCGAGGGGCTTCTGCCCGTTAGGTTAGGTGAGTGTCATGGAGGAGAACAAGAACACGAATATCGGCCCGCGGAATGGCCAGGCCGCGCCGAGCGGTCAGCCGCGGGAGTCAGGTCAGGCTCCCGTGCAGCCAGCTTCTCAGGGAACTGATCAGTATTCCGTCCAGCCCACGCAGGCTCGCCCCGTGGCAGTCTCGCAGCCTAACGCACAGTCTGGGCAGGCGTATCCGCCTCGGGGCGCCTATGCCGGTCAGCAGGGGGCGGGCCAGCAGGGCATGCCTGGCCAGAGTGGCTATGTGCCCCCGGCGCCGCCCGTTCCTGGTGGCAAGCTCAGCAAGCCCCAGAAGCCAAAGCGTCACATGTCCGACAAGGCGAAGTCTCGCATCGGTAGCGTGGCCGCCGGTGCCATCGGTGCAGCCCTTCTCGTCCTCGTCCTCAAGGGAACGGGTGTCATCGGCGGTACCCAGATCATAAAGACGACCGAGAGCTCTGCCGGTCAGACCATCAACATCACGGCCAAGGACCAGGACGCCACCACTGCCCAGGCAGTGGCTGCAAAGGACCTTCCCTCCGTCGTTTCGGTGAACGTGACGACGGCAGAGGGCGAGGGTTTGGGTTCTGGCGTAATACTGGACACCGACGGCAACATCATTACCAACTACCACGTGATCAATGGAGCCACCTCCGTGTCCGTGACCATTGACGACAAGAGCTACGATGCGACGGTCGTGGGCTCCGATCCCTCCAGTGACATCGCCGTCATCCATGTCAATCTTGATGGCGCGTCGGTGACGCCCATCGAGGTGGGTGACTCCGACGCTCTGGTGGCGGGAGATTGGGTCATGACCATCGGCAGTCCCTTTGGCCTGGACCAGTCCGTCTCCGCCGGTATCGTCAGTTCTCTTTCGCGCAACACTCTGATGGAGTCCACTTCGGGCGAGACCATCTATACCAACCTCATTCAGGTGGATGCGTCCATCAACCCCGGCAACTCCGGCGGCGCCCTGGTCAACTCGGAAGGCAAGCTGGTGGGCATCTGCACCCTCTTCTCCTCCGACACCGACTCCTTCGCAGGTATCGGATTTGCCATTCCCGGCAACTATGCGGTCGAGCTGGCCAACAAGATCATCGCTGGCGAGCAGGTGACTCACGCCTACATTGGCCTGTCCATGCAGACGGTGAACGCGCAGGTGGCCACTGCCAACAACCTACCCGTGAGCCAGGGTGCCTACGTGGTGGCCGTTTCGGACGGTAGCCCTGCCGCCAATGCGGGCATCCAAAAGGGCGACATCATCACTGCCGTCGACGGTGACGAGATCACCTCTGCGGACGGTATGATCCTGGCGGTTCGCTCCCACAACTCCGGCGACACCATCGCGGTGACCCTGAACCGCGGTGGTCAGGAGCAGACGGTCAACGTGACCCTGGGCACTGACGAGCAGCTGCAGCAGGAGAAGTCCCTGAAGTCCAATGGCGGCTCCAGCTCTGGCAATGGCAACAGCCAGTCGCCCGTGTCGCAGAACGACCTCTACGAGTACCTCGAGGAGCTCTATAACCAGCAGCACAACCAGCAGCAGTACAGTCCCTATACGGACAACCGTGGTGGGAGCTATAGCACAAACGAGTAACCGAGGATTCTCATGAAAGAAGAGCGGGATGTGATTGGCAGGCCCGCGCTGCGAGCGCTGGTGGCGTCTGACTCCTTCAAGGGGTCGGCCACCAGCGCTCGTGTCAATGAGCTTGTTGCGCGGGGAATAAAGAGGGTCTTGCCCCAAGCGGAGGTGACCTGCCTGGCGGTGGCCGATGGCGGCGAGGGTACCCTGGATGCCCTGGTGGGTGCTCGCGGCGGAGTGATCCAGAGGGAGACCGTGCGAGGTCCCCTGGGGGCACCTGTGGATGCCCGCTACGGACTTATCGAGGGCGGACGGACCGCCGTGATCGAAATGGCCGAGGCGGCAGGCATCACGCTGTCTGGGCGAAGCTCCTCCGATGCCCTCGCCGCATCCACCTATGGCGTTGGTGAGCTCATCCTAAAGGCCTTGGACCTTGGGGCGCGTCAGATTGTCGTTGGCCTCGGGGGCAGCGCCACGAGTGATGGCGGGGCGGGTATGGCCCAGGCTCTGGGGGCAAGGCTTCTGGACGGACGGGGAGGACAGGTTGGCCCAGGGGTTGCCGGACTTGCCGAACTGGCATCCCTGGACCTATCTGGACTGGATGACCGTCTGACTCACTGCGAGCTTCTGGCGCTGACCGACGTGACCAACCCCCTCTGTGGTCCTTTGGGCGCCGTCCAGGTCTATGGGCCTCAGAAGGGCATATCGGCCTCGGATGTCCTCGATGCAGACGGGTGGCTGCGAGGATATGGGCAGCTGCTGGAGCAGGCTCTATCCCTTCCCCTGCTGGATGCTCCAGGTGCGGGAGCTGCGGGTGGCCTTGGTGCGGGGCTCGTTGCCTTCTGCGGCGCGAGGATTGTCTCTGGTGTTGACTACGTGCTGGACGCCATAGGCTTGGACCAGGCTCTGAGAGACGCTGACCTCGTCGTCACCGGAGAGGGCCATATGGACGCCCAGACCGCCAGGGGAAAGACCCCCGTGGGCGTTGCCCGGAGGGCAAAGGCCCAGGGCAAGCCCGTCATCGCCGTTGTGGGAGGTCGAGCTGATGACCTCGACGAGGTGTATGCGGCTGGGATAGACCTGGTGGTACCAACGACCATCGCCCCTCGAGACCTTGAGGAGTGTCTCGCGCGGACCGATATCGACCTCCCATTGGCGGGAGAGACGGTAGTGCGTGCGTACATGCTGGGTGTGACAGGACGCTGCCAGCGTACAATCCCAAAGACCAGGGATGAAAACGGTAGCTGTTAGGGAGATTCATATGTGCAAGAAGCTCGTGCTTGTTCGCCATGGTGACGCGGAGGCCAGGGGACCGCAGGGCGACATCAGCCGTCGCCTGACAAAGGACGGCCTCACTCGGCTCAAGGCTGCGTATCCTGCCGCCTTTGCCCAAATCAAGGGTGAAGACGACCTCGTCCTCTGGTCCAGCCCCGCCACGCGAGCCCTAGAGACGGCAGGAGTCGTGGCTGATTCCCTAGGTCTGTCGAGGGACGATATCGAGGAGCATCAGTGCCTCTACGAGCAGGATAGTCTGGCCTTCCGTGATGAGCTGGATGAAGCCACTGCCAACACGGTGGTTGCGGTGGGACATGTGCCCTTCATGGCCCGCATGGCATCGGCGTTGACGGGGGAGGAGCAGTCCTTCCCAAAGGGCACCGTTCTGGCTTTGGACGTTTCGAATGTCGAGTCCGAGCCTGCAAAGGTACTTTGGAGCGTCGTGCCCTAGTCTTGGACAGATGGAATTAATACAAGCGCTCCCCCGGCAGCTCGTGATGTCGGGGGAGCGCTTTTCCTTATCGCGCGCAGAATTAGAGCTGGAGGCCGTTTGTCACGGTACTCGGGTCCTTGCCGGCGTTGACCGTGTCCATGAGCGTGCGCAGCGCAGACTCGTCTGCGATGACGTAGCTCACGCCCTCGATGTCCTTGGTGGTCGCGGGAATGGAGGCAGAGTAGATGGTGGGGGACTGCACCGCCATGCGTGCAAGAAGGGGAATCAGGTCGTAGCAGTGGTAGCTGGTGTGTAGGACGTCACTCAGGGATTCGGCTGCGGCAGGCATGAGTGTGGGGTCGGCTCGCAGCTTGTCGACGATGGCCTGAATGACCAGCTGCTGGTCGGCCTGGCGCTGGAAGTCGCCGTAGTCGAAGCCGTGGCGTACGCGTGAGAAGAGAAGGGCCGTCTTGCCATCCATCTGCTGGGGACCAGCGGGTAGGACGAGTCCCGTGTACTGGGGGTCGTTGACAGCGACGGGCACGTTCACGGTGATGCCCCCTATGGCGTCGATAAGCTGGGTCAGGCCGTTGAAGTCGATAATCGCCACTTGGCTTATGGGCTGACCAGTCAGACTCTCAACCGCCTCTACGGTACCCGCAACGCCGTCAAAGGCATACGCGGCATTGATTTTCTGCGTACCATGCCCCTCTAGTTCGACTCTGGTGTCTCGGGGAATGGAAATCAGGGTGACCTTGTTCATCAGGGGGTCAACGCGGGCCAGCATGATGGTGTCGGTGCGGGCTGGTTCGCCATCGTCACGGGAGTCCGAGCCCAGAAGTAGCGCGTAGTAGGGCGTCAGGGGGACGCTAGGCGAAATCTTGCTGGATACCTCGGTCTTTTCGCTTCCGGTGAAGGCAACCTTTCGGTCTATGGGTCCAAAGACCACGATGTAGCCTATGACAACCACAGCTACGATCGCCAGGAGAATCTTGAGGCCGCGGTGACTTCCCGGACGACGAGGGCGCCTGGTCCTGGAGGGTCGGGGCGCTTCCGCTTCGTAGTCGCTAGGGTAAGGCGCTGCGCTAGCGGACGGTTCCACGCTGGGGTAGGGGGCCTCATCCTCCCTTTCCGCTCGTTTGAGGGGGCGATGGTAGGAAACCTGGACCGGGGAGCCGTACTGCTGCTGAGGCTGGGACTGACGGCTGGCATTAATTTCCTGCTGGTCAGAGGGACGTCTCTGAGTCATGGGAACTCGGTTGGCGGAGGCGCCGCTTGTTCCCGTGCGAGAAAATCTGCTGCCTGATTGGAGATGGCCCTGTCTGTGCGCATTTTCCCTATGTGCGTCTGTCACGGCTTACCGTCCTATCATCTAGCGCGTTTGAGCTTCGTTTCGTTACAGATAAGCCTAGCACGAGCAAGTGCCCTCCCCAGGAAGTGCGCAGTATGTGGCACGTTCTGGGGAGGGTCCTTAGGAATACTGGTGCAGTTGTGGTGGGGCTGGCAGGGCCTAGTAGGAGACCGTGCAGGTGATACCCAGGGCACGGACGCGTTCGGCGATGCCGTCCAGGACCTCTGGGGCTGCCTTGCGCAGGCCTGAGGCTGGAGTGTCACGGGCGATTGTGTAGACCGTCACCGCCTGGGGCTGGATGCGTCTGAGGGCGTCCAGCCAGGGCAGAACGTACGCGTCGGAGGTGTTGTCCACGTTCCTTCCCTCGAAGCTGCCCGAGAGAAAGATGGTCTGGATGATCACATGCCCCTCAAAGGAAGCGAAGGTCTGTATCTGGTGCTCCACGTCGTAGGGGCCAACGGGACGGTCCAGGTTCGCAATGTAGTCGGCACTTACGGTGTCGAGCTTTTGGATGTTGTTGTCCAGGCGCATGAGTGCGGCGTGAATCTCGGGCCTGTCAGCGCGAGTGCCATTGGACAGGACCGTAACCTCCGCCTCTGGCGCATAGGTATCACGCAGCCGAATCGCGGCATCAACGACGTCGGGGAAGGCGGGGTTGGCCGTGGGCTCTCCGTTTCCCGCAAGGGTGATGACGTCCGGCTCGGTGTCGTTGGCGGCCATCTCCTTGAGCTTCTCTTCCAAAGCACGGGAGATCTCTTCGGCGGATGGGTAGCCATCATTGGTACGACGGTCGGCATTGAAGCCGTTCTCGCAGTAGATACAGTCAAAGGTGCAGATCTTTCCCGTGGCGGGCATGAGGTTCACGCCCAGGGAGATTCCCAGGCGACGGCTATGGACGGGGCCAAAGATTGGACTAGGGTTGAGGTAGGTAGACATGAATGGCTTCCTTTCACAGGGGCTGGCATGTCGGAAGGGTCAGCCAAAAGGTGCGTGGTTTCGTTGCAATGCCAACGGGCGCCATGAGACGCCCGCTACATACTAGAAGGTACTTTTTGTAGGGACCTAGTGCAAGGTCAACGCGGGGATTGTAAAGAGATGGTTTTCATGCAGACGAAGCAGGAAGCTTTTGACCAGATATTCGAGGCCATCAAGGCGGACGGGCAAAACAGTGCCTACACCTCGCAGGGCATTGACCCTCTCTATGCGGCAGGTCCCGACGCACGCATAGCCATCATCGGCCAAGCGCCTGGACGCATTGCCCAGGACACTCACATGGTGTGGAATGACAAGAGCGGTGACCGTCTGCGCTCCTGGCTAGGAGTCGACCGCCAGACCTTCTACGAGTCGGGCAAGCTGGCAATCATTCCCATGGACTTCTACTTTCCGGGAAAGGGAAAGTCTGGCGACCTGCCTCCGCGCAAGGGCTTTGCAGAAAAGTGGCACCGCCAGCTCTTTGAGCTCATGCCCGACATCGAGCTGACGGTTCTTGTGGGAAACTACGCCTGTAGGCGCTATCTGGGGCTCAAGGCGTCAGCAAGGCTGACGGACGTCGTGCGGGACTTTCGCTCCTATCTGCCCCAGTACCTGCCCCTCGTGCATCCATCTCCACGAAATCAGATTTGGATGAAGAAGAACCCCTGGTTCGAGGCGGAGGTCGTGCCAGAGCTTCAGAGACGCGTCTCTGACCTGCTCTAGTGCCCTGGCAAGCTCCGGCTTGCCTTATGCGCGGGCATCGGCCTTTGTCTGGAACTTCTGGGCGTCAACGATGAAGCGCTCGTGCGTGCCCTTGGCAACGGTGCCCGCTCCGTCGTTTGCCTCAAAGGAAAAGACCAGCTTCCTGCGGTCCACATCCGTGAGGGTCGTGGTGCAGGTGATGGTCATTCCCACTGCAGTCGGTGCCAGATGATCCAGGACCAGGCGGGTCCCCACCGTCGTCTGCCCCTCTTCCAGCTGCGGGGAGATGCTCTTCCAGGCCGCCTCCTCGACGAGGGCTGCCAGAACGGGCGTTGCCAATACGTTCAGCTCGCCGCTTCCTACCGTGCGGGCGGTCATATCCTGGCCGACCGTCGCTTCTGCCTTGCCTTGTGCTCCTGCTTTGATCATGTAGTCTCCTCCTATGGCGTGGCCAGTGCGCGGATGCGCAGGTCACATGTTGTCGTCTTCTTCGTCCAGGCCAAAGTGGTTGTGGTACATCTGCCAATACTTTGCGTTTGCCTCCTCGGCCTGCTTCTTTTTGGCCCAGGACTCACGAAGCTGGATGATGGCCAGCATCTCGTCCACAATCTCCTCGGGGGACTGGGGGCTTGCCTGTCGCAGGTATGTCGCCATCCGGCGCATGCTTTGGGGACCTCTGAGCTCGCCTGCCATGACCATCCCAAACTCCTCGGGATAGCCCAGGGCAGCCGTGGCTCGAATCAGCTCCTGCCGCGCCGCCTCGCGATCGTCCATGCTGTCGTGCGCTTCCTTCCTCTGCTTGGTGGGTCGATTCCGTATCACTATGACAGATGCAAGGCCTCGGTCCAACGATCCGCGTTGAAGCCGGGGACCACAGGCTGCCCGTCTACGATGAGCAGGGGCCTCTTGACCAGCATACCGTCAGCGGACAGGAGCTCCAACGCCTCGTCGTCGGTCATGCTCTCGTCTAGACGCTGCTTTACGCCCAGCTCGCGGTATCGCGTGCCAGAGGTGTTGAAGAAGCGACGTACGGGAAGGCCTGATGCCGCATGCCACTGGCGCAACTCGTCCACCGTAGGATTGTCCTCCACGATGTGGCGGTCGGTGTAGGCTACGCCGTGCTCGTCCAACCACCCCTTTGCCTTCTTGCAGGTGGAGCACTTGGGATACTCGATGAAGAGGACATCCATGATGGGCCTTTCTCTGACGGGGATTCGGCTGAGGCCATTGTCTCACGTAAACCCCTGCCAAGTGGGAATCCTTGTGGCCATATAGTGATAAGTTAGTCTTAGCTAATGCAAGAGAGCGTCGGGAGGGAGACTCATGAATGCACACAAGTACTTTGCCGTTCTCACGGTGATCTGCTTTGCACTGACCATGGCCACGGGCTACCAGATGGTCAGCGGCAAGGGCAAGTAACCTGCGAAACATCGAATGAGTGACAAAAGGGCCAGGCCCTTTTGTCACATTCTGAGTCTGAGACGCGAGGGCCTGGCCTATCCGTTGCTTGTGCCGCGGGGCGTTAGTTCTGCATGTTGAAGGTCTGCTGCTCTATCAGGGGGTAGGTGACCAGCTCAGAGCCATCGAGGTTCTCCTTGTGCATGTCAACGCCGCTGACCTGCGGATTGTCGTAGGTGGTGTAGTAGTAGATGCCCTTTGTGGCATTGACGCAAGAGCTATAGATGGTGATCTCGTACTTGCCATCGCCCAGGTCGCAGCAGCCGCGCTGCTGGTAGACGGAGCCCAGAATGTGAAGGAACTGGCTTACGCTGGAGGACTCGTCCTCGGCGCTCACGGAGTGGAGCTTTGTGAAGGCCACCTTCACAAAGCGCGAGGCGGAGTCCAGGCCACCGGGGATACCCAGGCTACCCATGCCGCGGCTGTACCTGTGCAGGTCTATGCCAGGGGCGAGGCGGTTCTCGCCCTGACCCGCATCCAGGCCCTGGAAGTTGGCCAGGTAGGTCATCTGCATGTCAAAGGTGGGGTTGTTGGTCATGACGCCCACGGGGTTGTCATAGACGCGAATGCCTGACGCAAGGGGTTCCACCACGATGCACTCCTTGCCGTCGTCGACCATCCAGTGCAGGGGATTTGCCGGCAGCTGTGGCGCAAAGTTGTCATTGCAAACATTGGTATTCGCAAGCAGCTTGCGCGCCTCTGCCACGCTCGCACATTGCCCCAGGAGCCAGGGGATGATTTCGAAGGAAGCCACATCGTATGTGTTTGCCTCGTTGCGGCAGGGAAGAAATGCGGCGTTGTCAGGGAAGTTGAGGCCTGCCATAGAGAGGCCCTTCTCGTTGGTCGCATCGTAGAAGAGGGGGTAGCCTCCGGCCACGTATGCCATGCCGATCATGGCATAGTGCTCGGGCTGGTCGTCAACGTGGCGGAAGGTCAACGGAAACCTTCTGGGACAGACCGTGACGGTCTCGTCGTAGGAGTATTCCAGGTCCAGGTTCCTACCGAAATAATGGTCCTTGCTGGTATAGGTAGCTGCTGTGCACATAATCTCGCTCCTTAGCTTGCACCCTGCAGATACGAGCCGAGTATATGTCTGGGGCGTTTGCGGGTAATCACCATTTCGTCCAACAAATCGTGAACGGTTTTGGGTTCGACGCGGGTTTCACGTCAGCGATTGGCGAAGGTCACGCCTTCGCCACAATTGTGCATTAAGGAAGTATCACTTCCGAAGCTGTGGTATTGTTCCCCCTTGACCATGCGGGAGACATGCTCTCGCGTGGTCTCGGGCAAAACCGTCGAAAGGCGGCGACGCAAAGCTACAGGGCCTCTAAACTGGCAGCCAGCTGCGAACATGAGGGACAAACAGCTGCGGTTCGTACCTACGCAAGGGTATGCGATTCCAGGGTGCGAATCAGACGATTCCCTCCAGAAAGGTTCCACTTGGAACATGCACGTTAGCTTCTCATTCAGCTACATTGCGGCGAATTTATTCTGCATGACTGGGCTCGCTCTCCTTGCGTTCAGTACCCGTGATGTGGAGCGCGACGACAAGAGCGGCAAATGGTTCATTGCAACCCTGGTTTTCCAGATCATCTACTTTGGAGTGGATGCAATCTGGGCCTTGCTCTTTACCGGGACCATTCCGCGCACTCAAGCCGCGGTTGCCGTCCTCAACGTTGCGATGGGAGTCCTCCTCAATGCGGTGTGCATTTCCCTCTTCAATTACGTGATGATGAGGGAGCGCTAGGACTTCTTTTCCAATGGGCAAAACCGCTCGATGGTGGGGGCGCTAGGCGTCGTCTGCTCGCTGGTGATGATCGTAATGCCCGTCATCGACGTTGGCCTCGTTGCCACTTCTGCGGGAGAGCTTACACCGGCTTTCCAATTGGTCTTTCTCCTGGGGCCTGCGATTTACGGACTTGTCGTCATCGTCTTTTCTGCCATTGGCATGTGGCGCCATCGTGGCCTTCCAGACCAGCAGCTCTACATCATGCTGACCATCTTTCCCTTGCTCATGATCGTTGGAGGGGTCATCGAGACCACGGTTGTCGAGGCGCCGCTCTACGCATACTTTGCCACGGCGGGTCTGGGCTATATGTTCATCGCCTTTACCATGCAGCGCATCATGACCGATCCTCTGACGGGACTCATGCAGCGAGGCTGGATGAGGCGTAAGCTCGAGACTCACAGACTGACTGGCGGGGGCGCTCGTGGTGGATACGTCTTTATGATTGACCTCAACGGCCTCAAGGCGACCAACGATGCACATGGTCACGTAGAAGGCGACAAGTCCATCTCTACGGTGGGACGCGCCATCAATGACACCATCAGGTCATCTGACATACCCGGCTATGCCTGCCGTTATGGCGGGGATGAGTTCCTGATCATTGCCTGCGTTTACAATGATGAGGGTGCCGACGACCTTGTCCGTCGCATTCGCGAGCGCATTCGTCGCTATGCGGTGGAGCTTGATCTGCGCACCGAACCCCAAATAGCCGTTGGCTATCACAAGCTGGGTGATGGGGGATTGGATGAGGAGACCCTACGTCAGACCGACAAGATCATGTACGCCGACAAGAGAAGGTCCGAAGCCGAAGACCGTGGCATGGACCTCTTTCGTGACGACTTGACCGAGCTGCCAAATGCAAACTACCTGGTGAATGCCGGAAATCACATGATCGAAAGCCTGCGCTCGCGTGGCCTTGAGCCAGTCGTTGCCTACTGTGACGTTCGATCCATGAGCATCTATAATGCCCGCTTTGGCTTCTTTGCGGGAAATGACCTTCTCCGTTCCGTGGCTTCGGAGCTTGTCGATGAGTTTCCTAGTGACCTTGTTGTCCGCGTGGATGGCGATTGCTTCGTTCTGGTGACGGGAGGGACCGATGTCATCGGGCGGCTGGAGATGCTTGGAAAGAGGGTCTTTGAGGGCCAGGGCAAGCACACGGCAGGAATATCCTGTGGCATCTATGTGGTCAGTGATGACGAGGACGTGAACCTTTGCTCGGAACGCGCCCAACAGGCGATGCACTTCTATCGTGACGATTGCGACGCGTGCTGTCACGTATATGACGCCAGAGTCAGCAGGTCTGTCGAAATGAGGGAGTATGTCCTCTCACACCTAGACGTGGCTTTGGAGAGGGACTGGATCAAGGTCGTCTACCAGCCCATCATCGGGGCAGTCAGCGGTAGCGTCACCAGCTTGGAGGCATTGGCCCGTTGGGATGACCCGAAGTTGGGGGTCCTCATGCCCAAGGATTTCATTCCTGCCTTTGAGGAGGCTGGTCTGCTCGACCAGCTTGACCTCTTCGTTCTCAAGAAGGCGTGCCAGGCGCTGGCGGACCTCAAATCAAAGGGCGAGGCGACTCCTTGTATTCAGGTCAATCTGAGCGGTAGCTCCCTTGACCGACCCGACTTGCATGAGAACGTCGACCAGATTCTGGATTCCTTTGGCATCGAGCACCGTGAGCTCGGGTTGATTCTGGCCCCCTCTGCCATGCATAGGGGCATTGATTCGGTGAATGCCCATCTCGAGCGCTTCGAGGATGGGGGCTATTTGACCCTCGCAAACCTATCGGGTGATTCGGTTTCGGTAAGTGACATCATGCGACTCCAGGTGAAGTTCGTCCGTGTCGACCTCCGAAAGATCGACCTCTCAGATGATCGCGTGCGGAGTGTGCTCAAAGGGGTTGCTGGAACTGTCAAGGAAATTGGCTTGGGCTCCGTTGCAGTGGGTGTCGGAATGGCAGACGAGCCTGTGTGGCTTGGGGATATTGGCTTTAGTGCCCTTCAGGGAAACTATCTTGGCAGGCCCGCGTCCATGGCAGAGGCCATTGGCGGTTTGCCAGAGTGAGTGATTGGGCTTTTGAAATTCCCACCAAACAAATGGGTATAGAATTCCCATATTGGCGCTATCGGTCGCACCATGGATGGGAGTTATCGTGCAAGAAGAGAAGCTCGACAGCATTGTCTCCAGGTTCCTTTCGGGCTATGAGTCCGAGAAGGAGCTCTTTGGCGAGCCGAAGAAGCATTTTCCCAACCGCAGTCAAATCATCCGGGTGATCAGCGATCTCCGTACCATCATGTTTCCTGGTTACTTTGATGATGACAGCAAGGCGGGGGAGAGCTCCGATGTGCTCGTTGCCGAACGTCTCCTCCATATCAATCGTGTTGTCCGCGACCAGGTGTGCAATGCCCTGATGTTCGGAAACAACGAGCTCAGGCATGCGGAGGCCTATGAGCGTGCCGCAGGGCTCACCATGAAGTTCATGGACGAGCTGCCCGAGGTCCAGTCACTCCTGCTCAAGGACATCCAGGCTCTCTATGAGGGCGATCCCGCTGCGGGTAGCTACGAGGAGGTACTGGTCTCCTATCCCGGCCTGTATGCCATCTTTGTCTATAGGCTGGCGCATGTCCTCTATCAGCTGGATGTCCCCCTGATTCCGCGCCTGATGACCGAGCATGCCCACAGCAAGACGGGCATAGACATCAATCCCGGAGCCACCATTGGCGAGTACTTCTTCATAGATCATGGCACGGGCATCGTCGTCGGCGAGACGACGATCATCGGTGACCATGTCAAGCTCTACCAGGGCGTCACCCTGGGTGCCCTTTCCACCCGCAAGGGCCAGCAGCTCTCGGGAGTGAAGCGTCATCCCACCCTGGGGGACTATGTGACGGTCTACTCTAACGCCTCGATCCTGGGTGGCGAGACGATCATTGGCAATGGTGCTGTCATCAGTGGCTCGGCTTTCGTGTGCGAGTCCGTGCCCGAGAACGCTCACGTGAAGCTCAAGGACCAGGAGATCGTGGTCCATCGCCCTGACGAGCCCGAGCCACAGTGGTTCTATGTGATTTAGCTCCTACGTCGGACTTTTGTTGCCCGCAGGGTACCCAGCCGTGAAAACGGCGTTACGTATGGGTACGGCTTCCTTGGCCCATCCGATTCTCCAGTGCTCAAACAGCTCGCTTCGCGCGAACTGCGCCTGGAGGAACGGTCGGGGCCTCCCCTCCTTGTTCAGGATTCGCCCCGTGTTCGGGTCTTTGCAACGGGGAGGGGCGATTGGCGCGCGCTTCGCGCGCCTTTTTCATAGATAACGTGCTTGTTAACTCTGAGGGGTGATGGGAGTCGCCGAGCTGGGGAGTGCGACACTGGGACGATGACTATAAAGCTTAGGGTTTTCTGATGATGGATTACGAGTAAGGAGACGCAAATGACCAACATCGACCGTCGTACGTTTGTAAAGGGCCTGGGCGCCCTTGCTGGTGCCGCTGTTCTCGCTGGTTGCGGTGGCAACTCCAACAAGGGTGATGACAAGGCCCAGTCTGCTGACTCCAAGGATGACTCCTACACCCTGGTGACCCCCGGCAAGCTTACCGTCGTCGCCGAGCTGGGCTTTGCTCCCCTTGAGTACATGGACGACAAGACCGGCGAGCCCCTGGGCTTCGATGTCGACTTCGCAAAGGCCCTGGGCAAGAAGCTTGGCCTGGAGACCACCTACCTGCCCAACCAGAAGTACGATACCCTGATTCCCACCATCCAGCAGGGTGGCAAGGCCGATGTGGCCATCGCCGGCATCACGATTAACGACGAGCGCAAGGAGTCCGTCGACTTTACCGATCCCTACCTTGACTCCAACCAGGCCATCGTGGCAAAGAAGGGCTCCGGCGAGACCGACCAGTCCCTCAATGATCCCTCCAAGTCCGTTGTCTGCCAAAGTGGTACCACTGGCGACGAGTGGATTGACGAGCACCTCTCCAAGGCTACGAAGAAGCCTCTGGACGAAGTCACCGCCTGCCTGACCGGTGTCCAGACTGGTACCTTCAACGCCTTCGTGATCGACCTTCCCATCGCACAGTACATGCTCAAGAATTCCTTCCCCGACCTTGAGGTCATCAAGGAGATTCCTACCGGCGAGCAGTATGGCGTCGCTGTCTCCAAGGACAACCCCAAGCTGACCGAGGCCTTGAACAAGGCCATCAAGGAGTTGCAGGACGACGGCACCATGGACAAGATCGAGACCGACTGGTTCGGTGCCGCCCTTTAGTCTCGTCGCATAACAAGCGGCTTATCCACGGGGTATCCAAGAGGGGTACTCCCTTATGGATATTGATATCCATAAGGGAGTACCCCTTTTGGTTGAAACACTTGTCTGCAAGTACGGAATTCTCTGTCCCTGGGCTTTTGATTCTGTTCTTTCGCATGACCCGCGATGACCTTGGGTACCAGATAATAGTCAACTTGTAAAGGCATCACTATGCGCGGAATTCGCGTGTGAAGGGGGAGCCGCATGGCAGAGCAAAGGGAGTCCAAGGGAAAGCTTCTTGGCCTGAACTTCTTGGTAGGTGGCGTGTATGGAGTGATCGCCCAGCTGATTGGCGTTGCTCTCGAGGGAGTGGTAGGCGTGGCCTTTGCCGCCCCCATGACCCTTATCTGTCTGGGCGTCCTGGCGGTCATCCTCTATACCCCTGGCATTCATCAGAAGCTGGCTGCCGTGTCGGGCTTTGGCTCCATCCTCCCCTTCAATGGCTTTGCCTGCGGCATCGCTGACGCCTTCCAGGCCGGTCATGCCAATGGTGGTGGCTTTTCGGGCGGCATGAAGGGTGTGGGAAAGCTCTTCTTCCACGTCATTGTCCTCTCCAGCATCATCAACATGGTTGCCGGTGTCCTGGCAAACTTCGTGCCCTTCCCCAAGGTCCTGGCTCCCGAGGCCGTCTCCATGCCAGTCGCGCTCTGCGCGGGCTTTGTTGTCGCTGGCCTTGTCTGTCTTTTCTGGCAGCTTCTCTATGATGCCGTGGGCCAGCCTGCCATGCCCGACTTCCTGCTCTTCAGCCAGTCCCTGGGCGGCATCCTCTCGCTCTTTGGCCTCACCGACGTGTTGGCTTCCCTGGGCGGCTACAGCTTCAAGGTCCTGATTCTTGGTGCTGGCCAGGCAGTCGAGGCCACGACGGCCCTCTGCTTCCTCCAGGGCCCGCTCATGCTGATCATCACCTGGGGTACCTTCTTTGCCCTTGCGTTCTTTGGCATCCTTGCCGCAAACCTCAATCTCAAGGTCAAGGGCGAGAAGTAGGGCTAGAGGAATCGCCAATCTGTGCCATCTGCATCTCAGAGGCTCAAGTGAGGGACCTGCTTCTGGCAGGTTCCCTTTTTGTCGTATGCAGGCGTTACAATGTTTAGGCGCCGTAAATGTATTTCGTTTAACGCTTCTTTGAACAAAACACACTTTCATGACATGGGGTATGACGATGACGGTAGAGAAACTTGCGTTGGAGCTTAACCTTTTCTGTCTGGCTATCCTGACGTTTATCCTCTGTCGCGTCCTCATCAGAGATGATCGCCAGATTTCCCAGCTCAAGTTCCGCAATATGCTGATTTGGCATATCGCTGTCCTGGGGGTCAACGCCTTTGCCCCCTACCTGCTTGCGACGTCAGTTGATCCTAGCTTACGGGCTTCAATCTCCTCCGCGAACTATGCTGTGTATTACATCGTCCTCAACATGGCCATTCGGTCGTGGTTCGTCTACATGAGCTATAGCCTTGGGTTGAACGATTCCGTCCGAAGGCGTCTCCTGCTTGCAATTAACGTCTCCACGATCACAATGGTTTTTCTCAATGCCACATCACGGTTCACGCACCTCTTCTATTATCTGCAGGACGGTCAGGTCGTTCAATCTCCTACCGCGCTGCTCCAAACCGTGTACCTCTTTGCGGTACAGATCGTCTTCGCCGTGTCTGCCTATCTCTTTGCGCGTCGTCATATGTCTCGTCCGCAATGCCGAAAGATACTTCTGATTTCCACCTATCCCGTCATACCCTTCGTTTTCGTCGTTCTTCGTCCGCTCTTTGGCAGTCTGCCCTACCTGGCCGTGAGCAACACGATGGCCATATTGTTCATATATGTGGGCTATCTGGACCAGCTGATCTCTCTGGATCCCCTGACGGGCATCAACAATCGAGACCAGATGCTCGATAGGGTGAGCCGCTACATGCAGGGAAGCCACACCCAGAACCTCCGCGTCATCATGCTGGACATAGATTGCTTCAAAAAGATTAACGACCACTATGGTCACCTGACGGGGGACCAGGCGATCAAGGTAACCGCGCAAGCTCTGGGACATTCACTCTCGGCGCACAAGAACGCTATTCTGGCCCGCTATGGCGGAGATGAGTTCATGATCTGCATGCAAATCGATTCCTCGGACCTGCCTGAGTATCTGGGTCTCATCGACAAGGAGATTGACGAATGCAGCGCTGCGGAGCATCTGGCGTGTGAGCTTTCTCTTTCTGCGGGAGTCGCATGGTATAAGGACTATATGAAGACGCCAGAGGACTTTATTGCCGTTGCCGATGACGACCTGTATCGCAAGAAAATGCGCAAGAGGCTGACAAGGTAGGGGCAGCAAACAGGGAGCAAAGACATGCCCACGAGCCAAACGAGCAAGACCGAGGAGCAGGGGCAGGCAACGAGCCGGATGCCGGAAGGTGGTCGGCTAGACCTTTCCGGCAAGCATGACCTTGCTACGGTGCTCAGACGCCATCACCTCCGCTTTGCGGACAATGTAAGCGAGGAAGACCAGCAGAGCCTCAGGGACTTTTGGGACGAGCTGCGTGCAAAGAGCGGCGACAATCTGTCCAGTGCGGACGTGGATGAGGTCCTTCGGACCTACCTGGGCATGGAGGTTCTGGAACGCGTGCACGGAGCCGGAGCGGCTGGTGCGTCAAACGCCGTAGATGCGTCTGCCGAACAGGCTCTTGGCACCATTATGTTAATGGCCATACCGCGGGGCATGCCCGCGACTGCCCTGGCCCAGCTCTTGGTCAGTGGTTTCGCCGGCTCCGACTCCTTCGCCCGCATCTCTGATGCCATTCGTCACAAGAACGAGGAGTTTTCTGCCAGTTTGAACTCGCCAGTGAACCCCAAGCTCATTCGTGAGCTAGAGGGGACGCAGAGTCCTGTCGCCCAGGAGTTCGAGCAGGTCTATGGTGGCTTCGCCCGTGAGGGCGACTCGCTGCTCTTTGAGTTCAAGGACAGGGACGGCATCCTCCATGCCTTGCCCGTTACCTACCTGGACCTGCGTTTTCGCAAGCTGCTGACCCGACTGGCCCAGCGTCATGTGGCCATCTATCTGGTGGGTCACCTTGCCGGCTCAAAGACGGGGACCGAGGGCGTTCAGGTCGATGCACCCACGCTCGCGGCTACGGTCGACGCCCGCGGTACCGAGGGCGACCTTCTCCTGGAGGTCACAAACCTTCACGCTGCTGAGGACGTGCCTGATTCGGACTCCTACCGCAGCATGTCCCCAGGCTTGTTAAAGACTATGGTCGAGCGACTGCGCACGGCTACGGTGCAGCCGCGCAGGGAGGCCAAGGAGCTTCCCGCACCGCCCCTCACGCGGCGGGACGAGATTGCCGAGTACCTCGCCTGCATGGAGGACACCCTGCCCGAGAACATCCGCTCCTGGGCCTACCAGAACCTTCGCCTGCTCAAGGACGAGACCACGGGAAAGGATGAGCGTCGTCACGCCACCCGTGCCCTCTCCCTGATGCTGAGCGTCCAGTGGCGAAGCTCCTATTTCAAGGAGGTCGACCCTGTAGCCGCCCGAAAGATTCTGGATGATGAGCTCTATGGCCTGGACGCCGTCAAGCAGCGGGTCATCGAGACCATCATCCAAATCAACCGCACCCACACCCTGCCCTTTTATGGTCTTCTACTGGTGGGTCCTGCGGGCACGGGCAAGTCCCAGATTGCCTATGCCGTAGCAAAGATCCTCAAGCTTCCTTGGGCCGTCCTGGACATGAGCTCCATCCGCGATTCCAGCGCCCTTACGGGCAGCGCCCGCATCTATTCCAATGCCAAGCCTGGTCGTATCATGGACGCCTTCGTGCATGCTGGCAGCTCAAATATGGTCTTTGTCATTAACGAGCTGGACAAGGCAGATGCCGGCTCAGCCAACGGAAGCTCTGCGGACGCACTCTTGACCCTCTTTGACAACTTGGGCTTTACCGACAACTACATCGAGTGCGCCATTCCTACGAGTGGTGTCTATCCCATTGCCACTGCCAATGACATAAGCAAGATCAGCGGACCCCTGCTCTCGCGCTTTGCTGTAATCAAGATCGATGACTATACGCCCGAGGAGAAGCGCACGATCTTCCTGGAGTACTCGATGCCAAAAATCTTGCGTCATCTGGGGATGAGGGGCGAGGAGTTCGAGCTTACGGACAGGGCGGTGGATTGCATCATCGACCACTTCAAGGATGTACCGGGCTGTCGTGAGCTTGAACAAGCGGCAGAGCATCTGGCAGCGCATGCCCTCTACGAGCTGGAGGCTACGGGCGCCAGCCACGTGACCTTCGACGAGGCGAACGTCTGCGACGTTCTTGCCCTGACCTAGCCGGGACGGGCACTTACTGTCCCTTAACCATCTTTTAGCTAGCTGCATTGGTTGTTGTCTCACCCTTTGTATACAATCAAGAATACAAACTAAGGGGCGATTATGCGTCAGACAACCTATGAACTAGCAGACGACAGCAATCTTGATGACATCACAAGTCTCATCAAGAGGGACTGTGCTATGCATGATTCAAGCTCTCGCTTGCTTCTGATGGTCGAGCCCACGGATGATGTCGAACGAATCGAGCGCCACCTATCTGCAATTCGCAAGCATTGTCCACAGCTTCCGGTGGCCGGTGTCTCGCGGCATTGGGTCAGCCTCTTTGACACGCCTCAGTACTCCAGTACCGCCTTCAGCCTCCTGGAGTTTGACTCGAGTCAGGCACAGGTCTTTGCATACCCCTACGCTGAATACAGCTTTGATCAGGCAGCTGATGACTTCATCTCGCATATACGCGGATGCAGTGACTTCAAGGCCGCCCTGGTCTTTACCGCAAATGCCTTCCGTCCCTGCAATGCATTCCTCGAGAAGGTCTCTGCGGCGTTTCCCGAGGTCACCTTCTCGGGCATGCAGGCGGGCAGTCCCCAGACCGTTGTCGACAGGTCCCTCGTCTTTACGGATGAGGGAGTCTCGCACGACATGCTGGTCATTGTCGCCTTCTGTGGTAAGGACCTGCGCGCTCACGACTGCTACAGCTTGGGATGGCGCCCCCTGGGCAGGGAGCACCAGATTACCGAGGTGTGCAAGGGTGGCATAAAGACGATTGACGGTCGGCCAGCGGCCGAGCTCTACGAGCGTTACCTGGAGATAGATCCAGGGGACGACTTTGGGGGTCTGGCCCTGCCCTTCCCCCTGATCACCTACAGCAACGACCTTCCCGTGGCTCATGTGGCAATTCGCACGGGCGACGAGGGCGAACTGTTCTTCTCCAGTGACTTCCAGGAGGACGACTACGTCTCGCTCTCGTACTCGAAGGTAGACTATCTCTTGCAGAGGTCTCTTGACCTGGCGAATGGCCTGCGCACCTTTGCGCCCCAGGCCGTGGTCATGAGTCCCTGCCTGAACAGAAGAGCCTTCCTGGGGGATGCCGCCGAGGGACGCGAGATTGCCTACTTCCAAAGGCTCTGTCCCGAGCTGGTCTTTGCCAGTGGCTTTGGCGAGCTCTACATGAAGGGCACTTCTGGTGGCATCCTCAATAGCACCCTGGTCGTCCTCGCCCTTAGGGAGGGTGAGCCCACGGTCGAGGAGATTCAGCCAGAGCTTGTGGACGAGCAGCTCAGAGCGGACAGTCGTCTGAAGACTCGAGCCGAGAGGCTGGTCACCTTCCTGGAGATGACAACCAAGGAGCTCAGGAGTAGCAATGCCCGCCTGGGCGAGCTTTCTCGCATTGACGAGCTTACTGGTATTCCCAATAGGCGCTCTATCATGAGCAGCCTCTCGGCGATGCTGGAGAATCTGGCCCACAGCAAGTCGCTTACCTTGATCATGTACGACATCGATGGGTTCAAGCAGGTTAACGACTGCTGCAGCCATACGGAAGGCGATCGCGTCCTACGCGAGGTGAGCTCTTGTGTGAGCAAGGCCATCCGGTCGGATGACATACAAGGACGTTGGGGCGGAGACGAGTTCCTGATTATCGCGCGCGGCATGAATCCCGAGATGTCGCTGGAGATGGGCGAGCGCATCCGACGGGCTGTAGAGAATGCCGACTTCTCTGGCGTGGAGAAGAAGACTCATGGCAAGGTCACCATCAGCGTGGGCGTAACCTGTGGAACATCCGAAGATGATGCGGATACGCTCTTCTGCCGTGCGGACAAGGCTCTCTATCGCTCGAAGGAATCTGGTCGAAATAGGGTGACCCTGCTATAGGCTCGCGCCAAAAACGGCCGGCATCGACTCTCGACTCGACTTGGACAAGGGGGAAACGTCTGTACTAGTCCTCGACCTCGATGAGCTCGATCTCGAAGTTGAGGGGCTTGCCTGCCAGCTCATGGTTGGTGTCGAGCCAGATGCCCTCGGGAGTCACCTTGGAGACGGTTACGGGAACTGCATAACCCTGCATGGTCTGGACCATGAGCTTGTCGCCCACGCTGACACCGCGGACGTTCTCGGGAACCTTGTCCATGGGGACCTGCTGGACGAGCTCCTCGTGCCACTCGCCGTAGGCGTCCTTGGGCTCCAGGTGGACGGTCAGCTTCTGACCGACGGCCATGTCCTTTACGGCGCGGTCAAAGCCGGGAATCATCTGGCCGGCCATGCAGGTGAACTCCAACGGCTCGTTGCGGTCGTAGGATGAGTCGAACTTCGTGCCATCGTCCAGGGTGCCGGTGTAGTGGACCTTGACCTTCTTGCCTTCGTTGCTCATTTGAGTCTCCTCAGTCTCTTGTGGGGCGGCGCCTTCTGTGGGCGCCATTTGATTGACGCTATGAAACTGTACCCGAAAGGCCAATCCTCTGGCACGGCGGTGTGTCTTTGCTATGCTGAGACCACAAATGCGATTTCCTGGCAGCGTTTTGTGGTCGGCGCTTGGGGTTCTATGGGCATGTCCGCGGCAACGACTGGTCCTCAGTCCTCTATGGGTATGCTAGCCGCTGATACTCGCTGTCGTATACGGGGAGAAGAGAAGGAGCTTTTGGGCATGGACAAGGCGTGTTCTGATGGGCACGACGACGGCTTCGTGGGCGTATTCGACTCTGGTCTGGGTGGCATCAGCGTGCTCAGGTGCCTGACGGCCGAGCTCCCTCACGAGGACTTCGTCTTTTTTGGCGACTCTGCCCACAACCCCTATGGGGACAAGAGCAACGAGCAGATTCTGGGCTATTCCCGCTCCATTGTGGAGGACATGGTCGCGGAAGGCGCGAAGGCCATCGTCATAGCCTGCAATACGGCTACCTCCGTCGCTGCGGCTACTCTGCGCGCCGAGAGGCCGGACCTTCCCATTCTGGGGGTCGAGCCAGCCCTGAAGCCCGCGACCGAGCATGACCCTCACCGTCGTATCCTGGTGATGGCCACTCCTGTCACCCTGAAGCTCGACAAGTTCCATCGCCTGGCCGAGGAATATGGCTCCGACTCTGAGGTCATCGCCGTGCCCTGCGTGGGACTGGCCCACCGTATCGAACAGGGGGAGCTTGAGGCTCCCGACCTGCACGAGCTTCTGGTGGATTTGGTCGGTCAGTATCGGGACAAGGTCGATTCCGTGGTGTTGGGCTGCACACACTACCCCTTTGTCGTCAGACAGATTCGCGAGGTCCTAGGGGACGTACCCTTCTTTGATGGGGGAGAGGGTACGGCCCGTCATCTGCATGAGGTCCTGCGCGAGCACGGACTCCTGACCTGCTCGATGGGGGAAGGTTCCGTTACCTTCCGCTCGAGTCTCAACGAGCCTGGGGTGCTCGACCGTTATCAGCGATTCTTTGACATGGAGCTGTAGGCTATCATGGTGAGGCGTTCTAATTTCATGTAACCAGGCGTTGTTGCTGCCTCGTGTTTCAGAGTGTTGCCGCGCGTGCCTGGAGAAGGGATCTACCATGCAGAGCATTGACACCCGTTGCGTCCAGGCAGGATATACCCCGCAAAACGGTGAGCCCCGTCAGCTCCCTATCGTCCTGTCCACTACCTTCAAGTACGACACCTCTGACGCCATGGGTCGTCTCTTTGACCTGGAGGACGAGGGCTACTTCTACACGCGCTTGCAGAATCCGACCAATGACCATGTGGCAGCAAAGATCGCCTCCCTGGAGGGCGGCGCGGCAGCCATGCTGACGAGCTCCGGCCAGGCGGCAAACTTCTTTGCCGTCTTCAACATCTGCGAGTGCGGTGACCACGTGGTAGCCAGCCAGACCATCTATGGCGGAACCTTCAACCTCCTTGCCCACACGCTGCAAAAGATGGGTATCCAGACCACCTTCGTGGCTCCCGACTGCACTCCCGAGGAGCTCGACGCCGCCTTCCAGCCCAACACGAAGTGCGTCTTTGGTGAGACCATCGCCAACCCTGCCCTGACTGTCTTGGACATCGAGAAGTTCGCCCAGGCCGCACATGCCCATGGCGTTCCCCTGATCGTGGACAATACCTTCCCCACGCCCGTTAACTGTCGTCCCATCGAGTGGGGTGCGGACATCGTCACCCACTCCACGACAAAGTACATGGATGGCCATGGTGCCACGGTTGGCGGCGCCATCGTTGATGCGGGCAAGTTCGACTGGATGGCTCACGCTGACAAGTTTCCTGGTCTGACCACGCCCGACGAGTCCTACCACGGCATCGTGTATGCGGAGAAGTTCGGCAAGGAGGGTGCCTTCATCACCAAGGCCACCTCGCAGCTCATGCGTGACTTTGGCTCCATCCCCAGCCCGCAGAACGCATTCATCCTGAATCTCGGCCTTGAGTCCCTGCACGTCCGCATGCCACAGCATTGCAAGAACGGCATGGCCCTGGCCCAGTTCCTGTCGCAAAGCGACAAGGTCGCGAAGGTCAATTACCCCAGCCTGCCTGGTGACTCCTCCTACGATCTAGCGAAAAAGTACCTGCCCAATGGCTCCTGTGGTGTCGTAAGCTTTGAGGTGGCTGGTGGACGTGCCGCCGCAGAGAAGTTCATGGCGGCGCTCAAGGTCTTTGCCATCGAGACGCATGTTGCCGATGCGCGCAGCTGCTGCCTGCACCCGGCCAGCTCCACCCATCGCCAGATGACTGACGAGGAGTTGGTTGCAGCTGGCATCTCGCCGGCAATGGTCCGCATGTCCTGCGGCCTGGAGGGCACGGAGGACCTGGTGGGCGACGTGGAGCAGGCGCTGGCAAGCATCTAACGCCTTGAGGAGAGGGGATTTGCAGACGGAATGAAGCATTGCCGCGACACAGAGCTCAGGGGCCTTCTGGAAGACGACGACATCGTCTACAGCGCGACGCAGATTTTTGATGCGCTGTCGGACTTCACGCGCTTCCAGATTCTCGGTCAGCTGGCCCGTGGTGAAAAGAGCGTCTCCGACCTCCAGGAGGTCTGTCGCGTGTCCCAGTCTGCCATCTCCCATCAGCTCAGGCTCCTACGCGATCGTGGCTTGGTTGCCGCTCGTCGAGAGGGCCAGCGCATGATCTATTTCCTGGCAGACGAGCACGTAAGCGACCTCTTAGCCATAGGCCTCTCCCACGCCGCCGAAGCCGCCCATCCCGAAACGGACGAGTAGACGGCAAGGCGGCAATGGAAAAATAGTTATAAAAGGACGGGGGCGGAGAATCCCAAAGGGGTCCCGCCCCCGCACCATATTCCTTTCATGCCGAAGAATCTGTGCACAAGCGAATACGATGGCCCCGGCGGCTTTGTCCAGGCGCGGATCTCGCAAGGCGAGCCGTTCGGGCACTGGACAAAGCCACGGGGCCATCTTCGCCTGTGTGCTTCTTGTGACCGATGTATACGCCCGGAACCGTGGTATTTTGACATCGCAGCCACAAGGGGGTATTGTAGCGAATCGCATGTGCGTGGATGATTATGTCTGCCGCAGGATCAGACGATCCAGGAGAGTGGTGCTGCATTCTCCTTGATGCATAGGTGCTCGCGCACCACATACCGTTCGTTCCTATTAAGGAGAGAAGCTTTGCCTACTATCAACCAGCTCGTCCGTCAGGGCCGCGCCTCCCAGAAGGCCAAGTCCAAGAACGCCGCACTGCAGCACAACCCGCAGAAGCGTGGCGTCTGCACGCGTGTCTTCACCACCACGCCCAAGAAGCCTAACTCTGCACTTCGTAAGGTCGCCCGTGTCCGTCTCGTCAACGGCATCGAGGTTACCGCCTACATCCCCGGCGAGGGCCACAACCTGCAGGAGCACTCCATCGTCCTGATCCGTGGCGGCCGTGTTCGTGACCTCCCTGGTGTTCGTTACAAGATTATCCGCGGTGCCTATGACTGCGCTGCAGTCCAGGATCGCAAGAAGGCCCGCTCCCGCTACGGCGCAAAGCGTCCCAAGGAGTAGCCCGCGTTTCCCTGATTTAGCAGCTTTCAGTTCTTAGGAGATACAACATGCCGCGTCGTGCAGCAGCAACCCGTCGAGAGGTCAATCCCGACGCCGTCTATAACAACCGTCTCGTGACCCAGCTCATCAACAAGGTCCTCCTGGATGGCAAGAAGGCCACCGCAGAGCGCATCGTCTATGGTGCCTTTGACATCGTCAAGGAGAAGACCAACGACGATCCTCTGGCTGTCTTCAAGAAGGCCATGGACAATGTCCGTCCTACCCTTGAGGTCAAGCCCAAGCGTGTCGGTGGCGCCACCTATCAGGTGCCCATGGAGGTCAACTCCCGTCGTGCTACCACCCTGGCCATCCGCTGGATCGTCAACTTCTCCCGCGCTCGCAAGGAGAACACCATGGCCCAGCGTCTTGCCAACGAGATCATGGACGCCGCCAACGGCGTTGGCGCTTCCGTCAAGCGTCGCGAGGACCTCTTCAAGATGGCAGAGGCCAACCGCGCCTTCTCCCACTACCGTTTCTAGTCTTTAGGAGCAACCTTACATGGCTAAAGTCAAGTACAAGCTCGAAGACATGCGCAACATCGGCATCATGGCTCACATCGATGCCGGTAAGACCACTACCACCGAGCGCATCCTCTATTACACGGGCAAGAACCACAAGATCGGCGAGGTTCACGACGGTGCTGCTACCATGGACTGGATGGTTCAGGAGCAG
This sequence comes from uncultured Olsenella sp., assembly GCA_900316105.1. Classification (GTDB taxonomy): domain Bacteria; phylum Actinomycetota; class Coriobacteriia; order Coriobacteriales; family Atopobiaceae; genus Olsenella_F. The sequence continues at coordinate 21,279 of ONBR01000001.1, read as the reverse complement.
GAGCGCGGCGTTACCATTACCTCCGCAGCTACGACGTGCTTCTGGAAGGATCACGTCATTCAGATCATCGACACCCCGGGCCACGTTGACTTCACCGCTGAGGTCGAGCGCTGCCTGCGCGTCCTCGATGGCGCCGTCGCTGTCTTCGACGCCGTTGCTGGCGTTCAGCCTCAGTCCGAGACCGTTTGGCGTCAGGCAGCAAACTACGGTGTTCCTCGCATTGCCTTCATCAACAAGTTCGACCGCGTTGGTGCTGACTTCTTCCACGCCATCGAGACCATGAAGGATCGTCTGGGCGCCGTCGCCGTAGCCGCACAGATCCCCATGGGCGCTGAGTCCAACTTCTGGGGCCTCGTCGACCTCGTCACCATGACTGCATGGGACTTCAAGGAGGACGCCAAGGGCATGATCTACCCCGAGGCAATGGATGCCATTCCCGAGGAGTTCGTCGACCTTGCCAACGAGAAGCGTGAAGAGCTGCTCGACGCTGCCTCCAACTACTCTGACGAGCTCATGGAGAAGGTCCTGATGGAGGAGGAGATCCCCGTCGACCTGCTCAAGGATGCCATCCGCAAGGGCGTCATCGCCAACGAGCTCAACCCCGTCTTCGTCGGCTCCGCCTACAAGAACAAGGGCATCCAGGAGCTCCTGGACGCAGTCGTCGACTACCTGCCCAGCCCCCTGGACGTCAAGGAGATCGACGGCACCAACACCAAGGGCGATACCGAGGTCCGTCACGCCGACCCCAAGGAGCCCTTCAGCGCCCTGGCCTTCAAGATCATGACCGACCCCTTCGTCGGCAAGCTCACCTACATCCGCGTGTACTCCGGTCACGCAGAGGCTGGCTCCTACGTGTATAACTCCGTCAAGGATCACCGTGAGCGTCTGGGCCGCATCCTCGAGATGAACGCCAACGACCGTGTCGACCGTGATGCTTGCTCCGCTGGCGACATCGTTGCATGCGTCGGCTTCAAGAACACCCAGACTGGCGACACCCTCTGTGACGAGAAGCACCCCATCGTGCTCGAGTCCATTGACTTCGCTGACCCCGTCATCGACGTCGCCGTCGAGCCCAAGTCCAAGGCCGAGCAGGACAAGATGTCCGTTGGTCTGGCCAAGCTCGCCGAGGAGGACCCGACCTTCCGCGTGCACACCGACCACGAGACCGGCCAGACCATCATCGCCGGCATGGGAGAGCTGCACCTGGAGATCATCGTCGACCGTCTGCGCCGCGAGTTCCACGTTGACTGCAACGTGGGCAAGCCTCAGGTTGCCTACCGTGAGACTGCTGGTCATGCAGTCCAGCACGTCCAGGGCAAGTTCGTCCGTCAGTCCGGTGGTCGTGGCCAGTACGGCGACGCCATCATCGACGTGGAGCCCATGGAGCCTGGCTTTGGCTATGAGTTCGTGGACGCTACCGTTGGTGGCTCCATCCCCAAGGAGTACATCCCCTCTGTCGACAAGGGCATCCAGGGTGCTCTGGAGGCTGGCGTCATCGCCGGCTACCCCGTCCAGGACATCAAGGTCACTCTGGTCGACGGTTCCTACCACGAGGTCGACTCCTCCGAGGCTGCCTTCCAGGTTGCTGGCTCCATGGCCATCAAGAAGGCCCTGCAGGAGTCCGATCCCGTCCTTCTCGAGCCCATCGAGCAGGTAGAGGTCGAGACGCCCGAGCAGTACATGGGCGACGTCATGGGCAACCTGTCTGGTCGCCGTGGCAAGATCGAGGGCATGGAGGACCGCGCAACGACCAAGGTCATCCGTGCCAAGGTGCCTCTGGGCGAGATGTTCGGCTATGCTACCGACCTTCGTTCTCAGACCCAGGGTCGTGCAAGCTACACCATGCAGTTTGACTCCTATGAGCCTGTTCCCAAGAACATCCGTGAGCAGATCATCGCTGCGAATGGCGGAAGCGCCAACTAAGTAACCAACCAGGGTGCTCGCCTTAGGCGGGCGGGCACCCCAATATCGGAGCTTCGCGCTCATGATGGAGGTAAGTACCGTGCCTAACCAGAAGATTCGCATCCGCCTGAAGGGCTATGACCACGAGGTCGTGGATCAGTCTGCCAAGCTCATCGTTGACACCGCTCAGAAGACCGGCGCTCGCGTTGCTGGCCCCATCCCCCTGCCCACCCGTCGCAGCGTCTACACCGTCATTCGCTCGCCCCACAAGGACAAGGATTCCCGTGAGCAGTTCGAGATGCGCACCCACAAGCGTCTGATCGACATCGTGGATCCCAGCTCCTCCACGGTTGACTCTCTGATGCGTCTTGACCTGCCCGCAGGCGTCGACATCGAGATTAAGCTCTAAGCCACAAGGGGTACTCCCTTTTGGATAATGCTTTAGAAGGGACCGCCAGTTCTCTGGTGGTCCCTCTTTTTGTATCCATAGGGGGTATCCATAGGGGGTACTCCCTTATCCATAAGGGAGTACCCCCTATGGATACCCCCTATGGATACGCCCGGGTGTGGGGTTTATGGAATCCCAGCTAGAAGACCCAGAAAAATTGTGCGCAGACATTGTGAACGGCTCCTGGTGAGTGTACTATAGACAGGCTGTGCTTCTGGGGCACTGCTGTGTCGAGCTTGCTTGTCACGGTGCCAGAGCCAGTTTTCCAGAGGATGTGGTCCGCTGGGGGAGGGCACAGGAGTGTCCATTAGGTCCCAAGACCACCGAGTGTAAGGAACGAGTATGGTCAGCACGATTCTTGGCCGCAAGATCGGGATGACGCAGGTGTGGGATGAAGACGACAACGTCGTCCCCGTCACCGTCGTCCAGGCCGGCCCCTGCGTCGTCTCGCAGGTAAAGACGAAGGCGACCGACGGCTATGACGCCGTCCAGATCGGCTTCGGAGACATCAAGCCCAAGCACGTCAACAAGCCCATGCAGGGTCACTTTGACGCCCACGGCGTTGCCCCCATGCGTTATCTGCGCGAGGTTCGCGTTGAGAACGGCGAGGAGCACTCCTGTGGCGATCAGGTCACCGTTGCAGACTTCTCTGAGGTCAAGGCTGTCGACGTTATCGGCACCTCCAAGGGTAAGGGCTTCCAGGGCACCATCAAGCGCTGGAACTTCTCCCGTGGTCCCATGGCACACGGTTCCCGCAACCAGCGTGAGCCTGGTTCTATCGGCCAGTGCGCCTATCCTGCACGCGTCCGCAAGGGCCTGCACATGGCTGGTCACATGGGCGACGCGCGCGTCACTGTAAAGAACCTCAAGCTCGTCCGTATCGACGAGGAGCAGAACCTCATGCTCATCAAGGGTGCCGTCCCCGGCGGAAAGAACGCCCTTGTCCAGGTCCGCATGGCCTAGGGCCAAGTACCATCCATCCTTAGGCTACCAAGGGAGACACAATGTCCAAGTATGAAGTCAAGAACGCGCAGGGGCAGGCGGCTGATTCCGTCGAGCTCGCTGAGGGCGTTTACGGCATCGAGCCGAATATTCCGGTGATGCACCAGGTCGTCGTCGCCTATGAGTCGTCGCTGCGCCAGGGTACTCACTCCACCAAGAACCGTTCTGCTGTCTCTGGCGGCGGCGTGAAGCCCTATCGTCAGAAGGGCACCGGTCGTGCACGTCAGGGCACCATCCGTGCTCCTCAGTGGACTGGCGGTGGCGTTGTCTTTGGCCCCACCCCCCACAAGCACATCAAGCGTGCCAACAACAAGATGAAGAAGCTCGCCATGAGGTCCGCCCTCTCCGGCAAGGTTGCCGACAACGAGCTCGTTCTTCTTGACGCGCTGAACTTTGATGAGATTTCCACCAAGAAGGCAGCTAAGCTCCTGAAGGCTCTGGGCCTCGAGGGCAAGCGTGTCACCGTCATCGTCGACGACGAGGACGTCAACACCTACCTGTCCTTCCGCAACATCGCCAAGGTGCTCGTGTTTGGTGCTTCCGAGGCCAACACCCGCATCCTTCTTGACAACGGTGCGCTCGTCATGACCACCGCCGTCGCCAAGTACTTCGAGGAGGTGCTCGCTTAAATGAAGTCCGCTTACGAGGTCATCATCCGCCCCGTCATCTCCGAGGCCTCCTTCGACCTGATGGCACAGAACAAGTACACCTTTGAGGTTGCCCGTCAGGCACCCAAGGAGGAGATTCGCGACGCAGTCGAGAAGCTCTTCAACGTGCACGTCAAGAAGGTCAACACCATGTGGGTCAAGCCCAAGACCAAGCGCGTTCGCTATGTCGCCGGCAAGACTCGCACCTGGAAGAAGGCCATCGTCACCATCGCTGATGGTGAGCAGATCGAGATCTTCGCAAACCAGGAGTCCGACGAGGACTAGTTTAGCAATTCGCCCGTACCCCTATGGGGGGTGCGGGCTTGCATGCCGCGCATGATGGATACGCGCGGTACCGTGGTAAACCGGTGTCAGCTCTCCAATCCCTGAGAGAGATGGCCAACGGCAAGAAAGGGAAAGAGTAGTAATGGCAGTTAGGCATTTGAAGCCCACGAGCGCCGGCCGTCGTTGGCAGACGGTCTCGGACTACAAGGACATCACCTCCACGACGCCCGAGAAGTCGCTCCTGGAGCCCCTTCCTAAGAAGGCTGGCCGCAACAACAACGGCCGTATCACCACCCGTCACCAGGGCGGTGGCAACAAGCACAAGTATCGTGTCATCGATTTCAAGCGCAACAAGGACAACATTCCCGCCAAGGTTGCCACCATCGAGTACGATCCCAACCGTTCCGCCCGCATTGCGCTTCTGCACTATGCTGACGGCAAGAAGACGTACATCCTGGCACCCGAGGGTCTGCATGTCGGCGATACCGTCATCTCTGGCACCAAGGACGTGGATATCAAGCCGGGCAACGCAATGCCCCTCTCCGAGATTCCCGTCGGTACCCTGATTCACGCAGTCGAGTTCCAGCCTGGCAAGGGCGCGGCAATGGCTCGTGCGGCTGGTACTTCCGTGCAGCTGATGGGCAAGGACGGCAACTACGCAATCCTGCGCATGCCTTCCTCCGAGCTTCGTCGTGTTCTTCTGACCTGCCGCGCAACGATTGGTGAGGTCGGCAACGCCGAGCACTCCAACATCGTCATCGGCAAGGCTGGTCGCAACCGTTGGCGTGGCGTCCGTCCCACCGTCCGTGGTACGGTTATGAACCCCGTTGACCACCCGCATGGCGGCGGCGAGGGCAAGAACCACACCTCTGGTCGTCCTTCCGTCACCCCCTGGGGCAAGCCCACGAAGGGCAAGAAGACGCGCGACCCCAAGAAGGCGTCGAACCACCTCATCATCCGTCGTCGTCGTTCCAAGTAGCACACGAGTAGTAGGAGATCGAAAGTATGAGCAGAAGTCTCAAGAAGGGTCCGTTTGTGGAGACTCGCCTCCTTGCGCGTGTCGCCGCTATGAACGAGTCCGGCAAGAAGGAGGTCATCAAGACCTGGTCGCGTTCCTCCACCATCTTCCCCGAGATGGTTGGTCACACGATTGCAGTCCACGATGGCCGCAAGCATGTTCCCGTATACATCACCGAGTCCATGGTTGGTCACAAGCTGGGCGAGTTCGCCTCCACCCGTACGTTCCGTGGCCACAAGGCTGATTAAGGAGGTGCGTAGATAATGGCACAGGTAGCTTCCAACGAGGCCATCGCAATCGCTCGTTACGTGCGCATGGCTCCCCGTAAGGTCCGCATGGTCGCAGATCTGGTTCGCGGTATGTCCGTTGACAAGGCCCTGGAGACCCTTCAGTTCTCCACGCGCGCCGCTGCTCTTCCCGTGGCCAAGTGCGTGCAGTCCGCTGCCGCCAACGCTGGCGTCAAGGGCATCAACACGCGCAATCTGGTCATCAAGACGATTTGTGTCGATGAGGGCCCCACGCTGAAGCGCATCCGTCCCCGCGCAAAGGGCTCCGCTTCTCGTATCAACAAGCGTACGAGCCACATCACCGTCATCGTCGCACCTGGAAAGGAGGCGTAGGGAAAGCATGGGTCAGAAAGTACAGCCTACCGGCTTCCGTCTCGGCATCACCGAGGAGTGGCGTTCCCGTTGGTACGCCGACAAGAAGGACTACGCCAAGACCCTTGGCAACGACCTCAAGATTCGCGAGTTCCTGAACAAGAAGCTCGCTAACGCTGCCGTTTCCCGCGTCGAGATTGACCGCACCGGCGATAAGGTCAAGGTCACCATCTTCACCGCTCGTCCTGGTATTGTCATCGGCAAGAAGGGCGCCGACATCAACGAGCTCCGTACCGAGCTCGAGAAGGTTGCTGGCGTCGAGAAGGGCCACGTCAACGTCGAGGTCACCGAGGTCAAGCGTCCCGAGCTCGATGCCCAGCTGACCGCTCAGTCCATCGCAGAGCAGCTCGAGGGCCGTATCGCCTTCCGTCGTGCCATGCGCAAGGCTGTCCAGACCGCCCGCAAGTCTGGCGCTCAGGGCATCCGTATTCAGTGCTCTGGTCGTCTGAACGGCGCTGAGATGGGCCGTCGCGAGTGGTCCCGTGAGGGTCGCGTGCCTCTGCACACCCTGCGTGCAAAGATCAGCTTCGGCGAGGCCACCGCTCACACCACCATGGGTGCCGTGGGCATCAAGGTGTGGATCTACCTCGGCGAGCAGCTTCCTGGTCAGCCTGCGCTTCATCCCGAGCTCGAGGGCACCAGCAGCAACCGTCCCCGTCGTGGTCGCAATGAGAGGAGGGGTCGTTAATGCTGGCACCTAAGCGTGTTCTTCACCGTAAGGTTCAGCGTGGCTCCATGAAGGGCCATGCAAAGGGCAACACCGAGCTGCATTTCGGTGAGTGGGGCCTGAAGGCTCTTGAGGCCCACTGGATTACCAACCGCCAGATCGAGGCCGCTCGTGTCGCCATGACGCGTCAGATGAAGCGTGGCGGCCGCGTCTGGATCACCATCTTCCCGGACAAGCCCATCACCAAGAAGCCCGCTGAGACCCGCATGGGTTCTGGTAAGGGTAACCCCGAGGAGTGGGTTGCCGTCGTCAAGCCCGGCCGCATCATGTTCGAGATCGGCGATGTTGACGAGGCAACCGCCAAGGAGGCTCTGCGTCTTGCGCAGCACAAGCTTCCCATCAAGACCAAGATCGTTGCCCGCACCGATAAGAAGGACGGGGAGGCAGAGTAACCATGAAGTACAAGGACATTCAGGAGCTCTCTGACGACGAGCTCGCCCAGAAGCTCGAGGACGGGCGCGCGGAGCTCTTTAACCTTCGCTTCCAGATGGCTACTAGCCAGCTGGACAACACGGCTCGTGTCAAGACCGTCAAGCGTGACATCGCTCGCGTCCAGACCGAGATTCGTGCCCGTGAGATTGCTGCGGAGAAGTCCGCAAGCCAGAAGTAGCAGGAGATAAGAAATGGCAGAAACCGAAAGCAGGAATGCACGTAAGGTCCGCACCGGTGAGGTCATCTCGATCTCTGGCGACAAGACCGTCACGGTGCAGATTACCTATCGTAAGCACCACCCCAAGTACGGCAAGATGATGACTCATCACAAGAAGCTCCACTGCCATGACGAGAAGAACGAGTGCGGCCTCGGCGACACCGTTCGCGTCATGGAGACCCGTCCCCTCTCCAAGACCAAGCGTTGGCGTGTCGTGGAGATCGTGGAGAAGGCCAAGTAACGATCTTATCAACCACTTCCAGGTACGTGCCTCGCTCGTGTGGTCGCACCTCTGCCTGGGGTAGTGTACGGAGGAATTTCTAATGATTCAGATGGAGACTATGCTTGCCGTTGCTGACAACAGTGGCGCCAAGCGTGTCAAGTGCATCAAGGTCTTGGGCGGCTCGAAGCGCCGTTACGCTGGTCTTGGCGACGTCATCATGTGTGCCGTTCAGGAGGCCACGCCCGGCGGTTCCGTCAAGAAGGGCGATATCGTCCGTTGCGTCGTCGTCCGCACTGTCAAGGAGCACCGTCGCAAGGACGGCAGCTACATCAAGTTCGACCAGAACGCATGCGTCCTGGTCGACAAGGAAGGCGAGCCCAAGGGCACTCGTATCTTCGGACCCGTGGCACGTGAGCTGCGCGACCGCAAGTACATGAAGATTGTCTCGCTCGCACCCGAGACTCTGTAGGGAGTGAGCAGCACATGCCTAAGATGAAGATCAAGAAGGGCGATCAGGTCCAGGTTCTGTCCGGCAAGGACAAGGGCAAGCGCGGTGAGGTCATCAAGGCCTTCCCCGCCAAGGGCAAGGTCGTCGTCAGCGGTGTCGCCGTGGTAAAGAAGGCCCAGAAGGCCGACCAGATGGGCAACAACGGTGGTTTTGTCGAGAAGGAGGCCGCAATCGACGTTTCGAACGTGGCTCTGATCGACCCCAAGACCGACACACCCACCCGCGTTGGCTATCGCTTTGAGGATGGCAAGAAGGTCCGTTACTCCAAGAAGTCCGGAGAGGCCATCTAAGCCAGACCTGAGCATATTGACTCGGAAGCAGTCCAGGTTCTTTCCTGGGCTGCTTTTTTGTCTAATCAGGGATAGCCCCCTTTTAGCGGAAGGTTCGTGCAAAAAAGGGGCTAACCCTGATTAGACATGTGAAATTGACCCACAAACTCTCCCGTCCTTTGTCTCAAGCGCAGTCCCCAGCGCGAATTTTGCGCGAGGAAATTTGATCATTGGGACAAGGGGCGGAGTAGCAATTGTGTACATGGTGAGATGCGGAGTTTTCGGTGGCCTTTGCAGTGTTTTCGTCGTATCATCTCTTTTTGCGTGTCTAGGGGATTGTTCTGTCTCGGCAGGGCAATTCAGACACGATTGGCTCCTGGCAAGCCGACCCAGGAGGTGCGAGGCGTTCCCCGCACTCAAGACCACCATGTGTAAAGGAGTTTTACATGGCAGAAGAGACCAAGTACGTACCGCGTCTCAAGGAGCAGTATTTTGCCACGGTCCGCGATGACCTGCAGAAGAAGTTCCAGTACAAGAACGTCAACCAGATCCCCAAGTTCGTCAAGATCGTCGTGAACATGGGCGTTGGCGAGGCAGCCACCGATTCCAAGGCAATCGACGGTGCCGTTGCAGACCTGCGCACCATCACCGGTCAGCAGCCCATCGTTACCCGTGCACGCAAGTCCATCGCTACCTTCCACCTGCGTCAGGGTCAGCCCATCGGCGCAAAGGTGACCCTTCGTGGCGACCGCATGTACGAGTTCCTGGATCGCCTGATTGCTATCGCAATCCCCCGCATCCGCGACTTCCGTGGTATCAGCCCCAAGTCCTTTGACGGTCACGGCAACTTCTCCATGGGCGTCACCGAGCAGCTGATCTTCCCCGAGATCGACTTCGACAAGGTTGATCGTACCCGTGGTATGGACATCACCATCGTTACCACCGCCGCGACGGATGAGGAGGGCAAGGCACTGCTCGACGCCTTCCACTTCCCGTTCAAGGAGAACTAAGTCTTTTATTTGCATGTAAGTCGCCCCTGCATAGGGTAGGGGCTTCTTTCAGAAGGAGGAGTTTGTGGCTAAGACATCGATGATCGTCAAGGCTAACCGCGAGCCGAAGTTCTCGACGCGCAAGCAGAACCGTTGCCAGCGTTGTGGTCGTCCCCACAGCGTCTATCGCAAGTTTGGTCTCTGCCGTGTCTGCTTCCGCGAGCTGGCCAGCAAGGGCGAGCTTCCCGGCGTCCGCAAGGCAAGCTGGTAAACCGGGGCTCTCACGTACAGGCGCTCCCACTAAGGGTGGGTACGAACCGTACGCGCAGTTTCATCACGAATTAAGGAGAAGGAATCAATGAAGGTTACTGATCCCATCGCAGACATGCTGACGCGCATCCGCAACGCTAATAGCGCCGGCAAGCCCGAGGTCTCCATGCCCTCGAGCAAGGTGCTGGTCGAGATCGCTCGCGTCATCTGCGAGGAGGGCTACATCAAGGGCTACGAGGTGGAGGACACCAAGCCCCAGAAGACCCTGCACATTACCCTGAAGTACGGCAAGAAGAACGCCCGCATCATCCGCGGCATCAAGCGCGTGTCCAAGTGCGGCCTGCGCATCTACTCTTCTGCCGACAAGCTGCCCCGCGTCCTTGGTGGCCTGGGCACCGCAGTCATCTCTACCTCCAAGGGCATGATGTGCGACCGCGATGCTCGCAAGCTGGGCGTTGGCGGCGAGGTCATCTGCTACATCTGGTAAGACGCGACAGGAAGATAGGAGGAGACAATGTCTCGAATTGGTAAGAAGCCTGTCACGGTCCCTGCCAAGGTTACTGTGACCATCGATGGCAATAACGTTTCCGTCAAGGGCCCCAAGGGCGAGCTGGACCGCAGCTTCTCTGAGCTCGTGACCATCAAGCAGGAGGGCGAGGAGATTCTCGTCACCCGCAACGACGAGTCCAAGGACTCCAACGCTCAGCAGGGTCTCACCCGCACCCTCATCAACAACATGGTTATCGGCGTCTCTGAGGGCTTCGAGAAGAAGCTCGAGCTCACTGGCGTTGGTTACCGTGCTGCTCTCAAGGGCAAGGATCTGAACCTTTCCCTGGGCTACTCTCACCCCGTGATTTATGCCTGCCCCGAGAACATCATCTTTGAGGTGCCCGACAACACCCACATCACCGTCAAGGGCATCTCCAAGGAGCAGGTCGGCCAGGTTGCCGCCGAGGTTCGCTCCAAGCGTCCGCCTGAGCCTTACAAGGGCAAGGGCATTCACTACGAGGGCGAGCACATCCGTAGGAAGCTCGGCAAGGCTGCTAAGTAGTCTCGCTGGCCATAGGCAAGACCATCACCCCGTCAGGTGATGGCGTCATTAAGGAGTAGTTATGAACAAGTTCAAGGCAAAGAGAGCAGGTCTTGCACGTCGCAAGCGTCGCGTTCGCGCCAAGATCTCTGGCACCGCAGATCGTCCCCGTCTCGCTGTGCATCGCACCAACGCCAACATCTACGCTCAGGTGATCGATGACGTCGAGGGCAGGACTCTCTGCTCCGCCTCTACGCTGAGCCCCGAGTTCAAGGCAACCGGCAAGGTTGGCTCCAACAAGGAGGCCGCGGAGTTCGTGGGCAAGCTCGTCGCCGAGCGCGCCCTCGAGAAGGGCATCACCGCCGTCAAGTTCGACCGCGGTGGTCGCATCTACCATGGCCGTGTTAAGGCTCTCGCAGACGGTGCCCGTGCAGCGGGCCTGAAGTTCTAGGAGGATTTGAATGCCACGTGATCGCAAGCGCCAGAATGACTCAGATCTTCAGGAGCGCGTAGTTTATATTCACCGTGTGTCCAAGACGGTCAAGGGCGGCCGCCGCATGTCGCTGCTCGCTCTGGTTGTCGTGGGCGACGGCAAGGGCAATGTCGGCATCGGTATGGGCAAGTCCGCTGAGGTTCCTGCTGCCATCCAGAAGGCTGCCGACGACGCAAAGAAGAACATGTTCAAGGTCCCCGTTACCGCTGAGGGCTCCGTGCCCCACGAGGTCATCGGTCACTATGGTGCAGGCCGCGTTCTGATCAAGCCTGCTATCGAGGGTACCGGCGTCATCGCTGGTGGTCCTGTGCGTCCTCTGTTCGAGCTCGCAGGTATCACCAACGTCCTGTCCAAGTCCCTTGGTACCGATAACGCCCTCAACATCATCAAGGCTGCTGCCGAGGGCCTCAAGTCCCTCACCAGCCCCGAGGAGGCAGCGGCTCGCCGTGGCCTCACCGTTGGCGAGATGTTCAGCGGCAAGAAGGAGGCATAAACGATGGCAGACGAGAAGAAGCTTACTGTCAAGCTCGTTCGCAGTGCTGTCACTCAGGTGAAGAAGGATCAGACTCTCACCTGCCGTGCAATGGGACTTCGCAAGATCGGCGATGTCTCCGTGCTTCCTGACAACCCGAGCGTCCGTGGAATGATCTTCAAGGTCAAGCACCTTGTTGAGGTTGAAGAGAACTAGGAGTCACCTAAATGCAGCTTAATGATCTCCGCCCCGCTGCTGGTTCCAGGAAGAACCGCAAGCGTATTGGTCGCGGCAACTCCTCTGGTCATGGCACCACCGCGGGCCGCGGCTCCAAGGGTCAACTTTCCCGTGCCGGTGGCGGCAAGGGTGCAGGCTTCGAGGGTGGTCAGACTCCTCTGGCCATGCGTCTGCCCAAGCTCCCCGGCTTCAAGAACCGTAACCGTATCGAGTACGTCCCCGTGAACGTCTCTCGTCTTGAGGGCCTCTACGAGGATGGCGAGACCGTGGATGCCGAGACTCTGATGGCTAAGGGCGTGCTCAAGCACGACTACATCCCCGTCAAGGTTCTGGGCGACGGCGAGCTCACCAAGAAGCTCACGGTCAAGGTTGACAAGGTTTCCGCATCCGCCAAGGCCAAGATTGAGGCCGCTGGAGGAAAGGTCGAAGAGGCGTGCTAAACGGAATCGCAAATGCGTTCCGCGTTCCTGAGCTGAGGAAGAAGATCCTGATTACGGTCGGGATCCTTCTTCTGTATCGCTTGGGTGCCTATCTGCCTGCACCTGGTATCCCCTTCAAGCAAATGATCACCGTTGGACAGGCCATCACCTCCCAGAGTGGCGCTCTTGCAGTGCTGAATCTCTTCTCTGGTGGCGGCCTGTCCCGCGTGTCCGTCTTTAGCCTGGGCATCATGCCTTACATCACAGCGCAGATCATCATGCAGATGATGCAGGCCGTGGTTCCCTCGCTGGGCGAGATGGCCAAGGAGGGCGAGTCAGGTCAGCGCAAGATTACGCAGTATACGCGCTACGTCACCATTGTTCTTGCACTCATCAATGCCATCGGCTATCTGTTCCTGTTCAAGGCCCAGGGTATCGACTTCTCTGGTATGCCTGGTGTTCCCGAGATGCTGGAGAATGCCATCATCGTCGTCGTCCTGCTGACAGGTGCCATCATCATTATGTGGATGGGCGAGGTCCTGACTCAGCGTGGCATCGGCAATGGCATGTCCCTGATCATCTTTGTGAACATCATGGCTGGCCTTGGTCCCACCCTGGTTCAGTCTTGGCAGACCTCGGGTATCGGTGCCATCGTTACTACGGTCACCCTTATCGTCATGATTGCCATCATCCCGGTCATCGTCTACATCGAGCGTGGCCAGCGTCGCATTCCCGTACAGTATGCGAAGCGCGTGGTTGGTCGTCGTATCATGGGTGGCCAGGCTACCTACCTGCCCGTCAAGGTCAACACTGCCGGCGTCGTGCCTATCATCTTTGCTTCGGCGCTTCTGTATCTGCCGGCTCAGCTTGCAGTCTTCTTCCCCAATGTGGGTTGGATTCAAAGCGTTGCCTCGGCACTGGCAAGTGGTTGGATTAACTGGATCCTGTCCGTCGTCCTGATTGTCTTCTTCGCGTATTTCTATACGTCGATGGTTTTCAATCCGGACGAGACCGCAGACCAGCTTCGCAAGCAGGGTGGATTTATCCCTGGCGTTCGTCCTGGCAGCGCTACTTCTGGCTACATCAAGAACGTCCTGGATCACATCACGCTTCCTGGTGCTCTGTTCATGGCGGCACTGGCAGTCGTCCCGTCGATTCTATTCTCGTTCACGGGCAACGTGCTTCTGCAATCCTTTGGCGGCACGTCAGTCCTAATTATGGTCGGCGTAGCGATGGATACCATTTCGCAGCTTGAGTCTCAGCTCAAGATGCACAACTACGGCGGTTTCTTCAAGTAAATCGTTCGTACAATTGCTTGTCAGGGAGGTCGGATTCGTCCGACCTCCTTTTTATCCTCAGACAACTACATGAGAACGCTGGCTTGGACCTCGTTACATTCGATGGGGTAGCTTTACCCGCTTGCCGTAAAAGCTCACATTCGCTCGATGGGGATGACCTCATTAGTTCTAAACTAGTCAGGCATTTGTTCTGGATTCGTACCAAATTGAAAGAAGGTTTCACATGAAGATCGTTCTTCTCGGTGCTCCCGGAGCTGGCAAGGGTACCCAGGCTCAGAAGCTCGTTGAAGAGTTCGGCGTGGCACACATCTCTACCGGTGACCTGCTTCGTGCTGCTGTGAAGGCTCAGAGCAAGCTGGGCAAGCAGGCAAAGGAATACATGGATGCAGGCAAGCTCGTTCCAGACGAGTTGGTCATAGACCTTGTCAAGGAGCGCCTTGGCCAGGATGACGCAAAGAAGGGCTTCATTCTGGACGGCTTCCCTCGCAATACAGCCCAGGCTGTCGTGCTTGACTCCGAGCTCAAGGATATGAACATCGACCTCGATGCAGCTCTGCTCGTTGACGTGAAGCCTGAGGTAATCATCAAGCGACTGAGTTCTCGTCGCACCTGCCGTGACTGTGGCTATACCGCGACTGCTGGCGTTGACACCTGCCCCCGCTGTGGCGGCGAGATGTACCAGCGTGATGACGACAAGCCCGAGACCGTGCAGAAGCGTCTGGACACCTACGAGCAGCAGACTGCTCCGCTCGTGGAGTACTATGCGGGTCACGGCATCCTGAAGAAGGTTGACGGAGACAGGCCGGTCGACGAGGTTTACGTCGACGTGAAGTCTCTGCTCGGACTATGATTCACATAAAGAGTTCCGCCCAAATCGATCAGATGAAGCAGGCGGGCACCTTGTCCAAGGAAGCTCTACGCCTAGCTGGTAGCATGGCGAAGCCTGGGGTGACTACCAAGGAAATTGACGCTGCAGTCGAGTCCTTCATTCGACTACATGGCGCAACGCCCACCTTCAAGGGTTACGGAGGCTTTCCCGGAAGCATCTGCTCCTCAATAAACGAGCAGATCGTTCACGGCATTCCCTCGCCAAATGTCGTCCTCAGCGATGGGGACATCATCTCGGTTGACACTGGGGCGACCTTTGGCGGTTGGGTAGGGGATAACGCCTGGACATTTTATGTGGGTAATCCCACCGATGCGGTCAAGGGACTCTGCGAGGTGACTCGCGACTGTCTGAAGGCTGGTATCGAGCAGGCTGTTCCCGGCAATCACCTTGGTGATGTTGGCAATGCTATCCAGACTCTGGCTGAGGACAATGGCTATGGTGTTGTTCGTGGATATGTGGGCCATGGTGTGGGCAAGGCCATGCACGAAGACCCCAACGTCCCCAACTATGGAAAGAAGGGCCGTGGAGTAAAGCTTCAGGCGGGTATGGTCATCGCCATCGAACCCATGATTACGTTGGGTGACTATGACTGCCATACCCTCAGCAACGGATGGACGGTTGTTACCGATGATGGTCTGCAGGCTGCCCATTATGAGAATACGGTGGCTATCACCGACGACGGTCCCATTATTCTGACCCAGGACGAAGAGAGTCCTTGGTGCCCCATGCAGGGTGGAGAGTAAAGGACGTGGGTCATAAAGGGGGGATTCCCCGCCAGCTTCGGGGGATTCTCCTAATGATCGAATGAATTGATAGCCCCTCGATTTGTGTGCAATACATGCAAACGAGGGGCTTCTGATATTGAAATCGGCAAATATTAATTTATGATATAGAGTCGCTGTGTATGGATAGTAAAGAAAGTAGGTAAGGTGGCTAAGCAGAGCGGAATTGAGCTTGAGGGCAAGGTCGTAGAGCCCCTCCCCAACGCTATGTTCAATGTCGAGCTCGAGAATGGCAAAACCATCCTCTGCACGATCTCCGGCAAGATTCGCATGAACTACATTCGCATTCTCCCCGGGGACAAGGTCGTCGTGGAGATTTCTCCCTATGACCTCACCAGGGGTCGCATTACCTACCGTTACAAGTAGAAGCATCGGATATTCTCGCCTGCGGCTGGGCGTAAACATAAGACAGGTCAGCACCACCTGACTCTGTCGGTTAAGCATGTTTGTTAGGTCTACCGAAAGGAAAGCACAATGAAGGTACGTCCTTCGGTTAAGAAGATGTGCGACAAGTGCAAGATCATTCGTCGCCATGGCAAGGTTTACGTGATCTGCGAGAACCCCCGCCACAAGCAGCGTCAGGGCTAAGAGAGGAGCTCGAAGTTGGCACGTATTAACGGCGTCGACCTCCCGCGCGACAAGCGCACTGAGGTCGGTCTTACCTATCTGTATGGCATCGGCGCTACCAGCGCAAAGAAGATCTGTGCTGAGACTGGCGTCAACCCCGATACCCGTATCAAGGATCTGACCGAGGATGAGGTCACCAAGATCCGTGACTACATTGATGCAAACTTCACCACGGAGGGCGACCTTCGTCGCGAGGTCCGTCAGAACGTCAGCCGTCTGATGGAGATTGGCTGCTACCGCGGCCTGCGTCACCGCAAGGGTCTCCCTGTCCGTGGCCAGCGCACCCACACCAACGCTCGTACCCGCAAGGGCAAGAAGCGTCAGATCGGTGCCAGGAAGAAGGCGTAGGGAGTAAAAGATGCCTAAGAAGAATCAGCACGCTACCCGCGTCCGTCGCGCCGAGCGTAAGAACATCGCTGTGGGTCAGGCCCACATCAAGAGCACGTTCAACAACACCATCATCTCCATCACCGACCCCCAGGGCAATGTCATCGCCTGGCAGTCCGGTGGCACCGTCGGCTTCAAGGGCTCCCGTAAGTCCACCCCCTTCGCGGCTCAGGTCGCGGCAGAGGCTTGCGCAAAGGCAGCCATGGAGCACGGCCTGCACAAGGTGGCTGTGTTCGTTAAGGGCCCCGGCTCCGGTCGCGAGACCGCGATCCGTTCACCCCCATTCCGCACAACGGTTGCCGTCCGTGCAAGCGTCGTCGCGTGTAGTAAGGAAGGACAGTAGCAATGGCAGTTGATAGGACCCCTGTCCTCAAGCGTTGCCGCCAGCTCGGCATCGATCCCATTGTCATGGGCATCAACAAGGAATCTCACCGTCAGCCCAAGCGTCGTCGTCGCCAGGAGAGCGAGTACGGCCAGCAGCTGCGCGAGAAGCAGAAGGCAAAGTTCATCTACGGCGTGCTCGAGAAGCAGTTCCGTGGTTACTATGACAAGGCCAAGAAGACCGAGGGCATCACCGGTGACAACCTGATGAGCCTCCTCGAGCGTCGTCTTGATAACGTCGTCTTCCGTCTGGGCTTTGCCCACACCCGCAAGGAGGCCCGTCAGACCGTTCGTCATGGTCACTTCACTGTGAACGGCAAGCGTGTTGACATCCCCTCCTACCAGGTGAAGGCCGGTGACGTCGTCGCCGTGGCCCCCAAGGCCAAGGACCTTCTTCCCATCAAGGAGGCCATCGTTGCCGCCAATGGTAGGGCTGTCCCTGCTTGGCTCGAGGTTGACATCGAGAAGCTCCAGGGTACCGTCCTGCAGGTTCCTGTTCGCGACCAGATTGACCTTGATCTCGACGCACAGCTGATCGTCGAGCTCTACTCCAAGTAGTCGCGTCCAGGCAGGAGGATTTCATGTCAGAATTCATCCGACCGCAGGTGTCTGTCGAGGAGATCAACGACAAGCTCGCCCGCATCGTTGCAGAGCCGCTTGAGCGTGGCTATGGTGACACACTGGGCAACTCGCTCCGTCGTGTGCTGCTTTCCTCCCTCGAGGGTGCAGCTGTCGAGGCAATCAAGATCGACGGGGTGCAGAAGGAGTTTGACACCATCGACGGCGTCTACGAAGACGTTACGGAGATCGTTCTCAACGTCAAGGGTCTTGTGTTCAAGAGCATGGGTACCGCGACTGAGGGAACTGCGACGATCAATGTTGACGGCCCCTGCACCGTTACGGGTGGCGACTTCAAGGTCCCGTCTCAGTTTGAGCTCGTGAACAAGGACCATCTCATCTGCACGCTGGGTGAGGGTGCCCACCTCACGATGGAGATGCACATCGGTGTCGGCCGCGGTTATGTTTCCGGCTCCGACCACGAGGGCAAGAACGATCCCATCGGATATGTGTGCGTCGACTCCCTCTACTCTCCCGTGCGCCGCTGCGCCAAGCTCGTTGAGTCTTGTCGTGTGGGCCAGCGCAATGACTATGACCGCCTTATCCTCGAGGTTGAGACCAATGGCTCTACCTCGCCGCGTGAGGCAGTCGTCGAGGCAGCTGACATCATCAACCAGCACATGGGTGCGTTCATGAGCCTCAACGATGAGGACGAGTCTGAGGAGGAGGACGTCTCCATCTTTGCGGACGATGTCGAGGAGGACAACACCGAGCTCGACAAGTCCATCGAGGATCTGGCACTTTCGGTTCGTTCGTACAATTGCCTCAAGCGCGCGAACATCCACACGGTGCGTCAGCTCGTGGAGTTCTCCGAGAACGACCTGCTGAACATCCGCAACTTTGGTGTCAAGTCCATCGAAGAAGTCAAGGACAAGCTCGAGGAGATGGGTCTTGGCCTCAAGGCCTAAGGCGTGTCTCTCGTTTATAGAGGAGTAGCTAGACCATGAGACATAACAAGAAGAGGGGTATGAAGCTCGGCACCGATGCCAGCCATACCAAGGCAATGAAGAAGAGCCTCGTTCAGGCCCTCTTTACCCACGACCGCATCAAGACCCTCGACCAGCGCGCAAAGGCCATCCGTCCTGAGGTTGACAGGATCATCACCTGGGCCAAGAAGGGCGACCTGCACTCTCGTCGTCTTGCCATCGCACATCTGGGCGACAAGGAGCTGGTCCGTGAGGTCTTCGAGAAGGCCTCACAGGGCATGTGGGCTGACCGCAACGGTGGCTATACCCGCATCATGAAGCTGGGTCCCCGCAAGGGCGATGCCGCTGAGGTCGTCATCATCGAGCTCGTCACTGAGCCCGTCCAGAAGAAGGCCCCCAAGATCACGGTTGCCAAGGTCGAGAAGGTCGAGGAACCCAAGGCTGAAGAGCCCGAGGCCGAGGCCGCAGAGCCCGCAACCGAGGAGGCTGCCGAGTAGGCATCTGCTCGATAGTCCTGTTCCTCTTGGGAACAAAGGCATAACGATGCGTTAACACAAGGAAGGTCCAAATGGACCTTCCTTTTTTGTATCCTTCTTTGAGTAAAAGAAGCGTTTTGGTCAAATCAGGAGCAGTTCTATGCCAGAGGATGCAATGATGGAGAGCCATCTGGACATCGCATCGGAGACGGTGGCTGTAGACAACAGGGGAGACGACAGGGATCCCCTGGATGGGACTATGGTCATAAAGCTGGGCTACCGTGGAGGCGGCTTTGTCGGCCTTGCCGAGCAGCCACTCCAGAGAACCGTGGCAGGAGAGCTGCGTCGTGCGCTCGAGACGATTCTGCGTCGTCCCGTAAGCATGGATGTTGCTGGGCGAACTGATTCCGGCGTGCATGCGCTGGGTCAGTACGTCAGCGTGCCAGTCACCGACGAGGAACTCACCAGAGCCCGCAGAAGCCTCGTTCCGGGGCTTGTCGCACTCACACCCGATGACATAGCCATTCGAGGTCTCTATAGGGCCCAGAAGGGCTTCTCTGCCCGCTTTGATGCCTTGGAACGCCACTATTGCTATCGCATCGCTTGCGGCTGCTCCCGTCCCGTCATGGCATGGGACCATAGTTGGTGGCTGCGGACGGCGCCGGAGCTGGATGTGATGACCATGGACGCCGCCGCCCTGGCCCTGGTGGGGGAGCACGACTTCCGCAGCTTCTGCAAGGCGTCATCGGCCCAGCTCCTTGAGGCAGACGGTCGCTCGACAAGCCGATTCCTGCGTGGCGTGACGGTGCGGGAACAGGAGGAGGCCGGCGAGTCTCTGATCTTGGTGGACGTCTGGGGAAACGCCTTTCTCCACAATATGGTCCGCATCATTGTTGGTAGCCTGGTGGAAGTGGGTCGGGGCAACAGGCCGCTATCTTGGATGCAGGATGCCCTGGAGGCCCGGGACCGTAGGGCAGCTGGCCCTACTGCCCCTCCCGAGGGCCTGACCTTTGTGGACGTCAGCTATCCCGAAGGAAGCCTTGCAGAGTGGTAACCCCTGTCTTGGACAAGAGAATGCAGGCACAAAAAGCCTTTATCCAAACAATGTCAAGGCTCGTGCTGACAAAGCGGTGAGCGTCAGGAATTGCCAGATGAACGTAGGCAAAAATTGTTCTTCTCCTGAATTCAGCCGTCTATCACAAGCCGTGCACAACGCTTGCGGGCACAAGAACCATAATTGTCAAATGTTATCAATGGCACGACTTACCCTTTGTTCATAGCCTGTCGGGCCTGTCCATATTGGCTTTATGGTCTGGAGACAAGAGTTAATGACTCCCACCTTGCCCAAGATTTCAGTAATCATGCCTGCTTACAATGTCGACCGCTACGTGCGTCGAGCGGTGGAGAGCATCCAGAATCAGACTTTCGAAAAGTTTGAGCTGCTGGTGGTGGATGATGGCTCGACCGATCGAACCGGGCAGATCCTGGACTCCATCGCGGAGCGCGACTATCGCGTGACCGTCTTTCATCAGCAGAACGCTGGAGCTCCCGCGGCGCGCAACTATGCCCTGGACCAGGCACGGGGCGAGTACGTGATGTTCTTTGACGCGGATGACTGGGCCGTGCCCACCACACTGGCCGACATGTACGAGTTTGCAAAGAGCAACCGACTGGAGTTGGCTGTCTCTGGCTTCTATATCGACACGTATTACGGCAAGGATGACCAGCACACTTCTGAGGTAAAGAGCTGCCCCGATGCGGTCTATCGCACCCAGCGGGAGTTCAGGCTTGCTGCCTGGCAGCTCTTTGATGCCAACCAGCTCTATCCGCCATGGAACAAGCTCTTCCTGCGGAGCCGCATCGAGGAGATGGGACTGCGCTTTCGCCCCACGTTTTGGGACGACTTCCCCTTTGTCCTTGACTTCATCCGCGACGTCGAGCGCGTTGGTGTCATGGAAAAGCCCCTCTACCATTTCATTCGACAGCGCGGTGAGTCCGAGACGGCTCGCTGGCGTCCCGAGATGTACGAGAAGCGTGAGGAGGAGCATGGCTGGATGCTGGACATCTACCATCACTGGGGCCTCGACGGGGACGCAAACAGCATGGAGATGGTGCAGCGTCGCTATATCGAGCGTTTGGTAGGCTGCATCGAAAACGTCTGCAACCCCCAATGCAAGCTCTCGCGCCAGGAGAAGATTGCCGAAATCGACCGCATGATAAAGACCGACAGGGCAAAGCTGGCAGTGGAGATTGCCAAGCCGCGCTCTCGCATGATGGAGATGATGCTGGCCCCAATCAAGGCTGGTGACGCCCGCATGTGCTACAACGAGGGAAACCTGATCAGCTTCGTAAAACGACACAACGGGAAGCTGTTCGCCACCCTCAAAGCGAAGCGGTAGCCAGGTCGTAAATGAGTGTGCGGGGCTCCCCCTGCTTGCGTAGAGGCTCCAAGACATAAGTCGCCTCTACGCAAGCAGGGGGAGCCCCGCCCATTTACGACCTGGCTGCCGGCTCTGACGGCGGCGAGGACAGGCCAAGGGGCTGGGGGGTTGGCGCGCGCTCCGCGCGCCCTGCGTAGAGGCTCCAAGACATAAGTCGCCTCTACGCAAGCAGGGGGAGCCCCGCCCATTTATGGCCTGGCTGCCGGC
>ONBR01000011.1 GCA_900316105.1 uncultured Olsenella sp. | reverse complement strand
CGCGTGTGCGACATGGCCACGGCGGGCGTCTTCACCCTGGCCTACGCCAACGCCAACCTCTTCCTCAACATGGGCAGCTACGGCATGCGCAACTTCCAGGCCTCGGACGTGAAGCCCGACTATGGCTTTCGTGCCTACGGCCGCTCGCGCGTGATCACCTGCCTGGCCATGGTTGCCTGCTCCTTTGCCTACCTGGCCTGGTCCGCCGTCACCGTGGGCTATCCTGCGGGCAAGGTGGCCGCCGTCGCTCTCATGACCCTCTTCAAGGGCGTGGACTCCGTCGAGGACGTCTTTGACGGCAACTTCCAGCAGCAGGGCCGCCTGGACGTGGGCGGCCGGCTCATGACGGGGCGCGTGGGGTCAAGCATCGCCCGCGCGCTGCGAGGATGCGCCCCGGCAGTCCCCCTGGTCCCTATTGAGGGAGTGCCTGCCCCTCTTCCTGGCGGCCTTCCTCCTCTTCTACGTGGGAAACGCGCCCAAGTACGCCATCGACGCCCTCTTGGACGACACGGCCCAGGCCCAGTACGGCTTCATTGCCATGCCCGTCTTTGTGGTGGGCCTGCTTGCCCAGTTCGTCTACATGCCCATGGTGGAGCCCCTCTCGCAGCTGTGGAACTCTGGGGATCGCAAGGCCTTCGTAGCGGGCTTTGGCAAGCAGATCCTGATCGTGGTGGGCATCACGGCTACCTGCGTGGCGGGCGCCTGGCTTCTGGGCGTGCCCGTCCTGGGCTGGCTCTACAACACGGACCTCTCGCCCTACCAGGCGGAGCTGTGCGTCCTGGTCCTGGGCGGAGGCTTTCTGGCCCTGGCCCAGCTCTTTACCATGGGCATCACCATCATGCGCCAGCAGGCCAAGCTGGTCTGGGGCTACGTGGCCGTCGCCGTCGCTGCGGCCGTGGCCGCCAGCCCCCTGGCCTGGGGAATCACCGGGGCCTCGGTGGCCTACATCGCCTGCATGGTAGTGCTTGCCGGATGGTTTGGCGTGCTCTTCCTGAGGTGTGCCAGGAGGTAGATATCCGACTTCGCTAGTCCCTGCGGAAGAGGTCCCTGGTGTAGACCTTGTCGCGGACGGGCGCCAGCTCCTCGCTCCAGCGGTTGGCGATGATCAGGTCGCAGCGCTCCTCGAAGGCGGCGAGGTCGTGGGTGACGAGGCTGCCGTAGAATTCCTCCTCGTCCAGGGTGGGCTCGTAGACCACCATGGGGATCCCCTTGGCCTTGACCCGCTTCATGACGCCCTGGATTGAGCTGGCGCGGAAGTTGTCCGAGCCGGACTTCATGGTCAGGCGGTAGACTCCCACGACGGGGTCGTCGGCGCCCATGGCCCGAAGCTCCTCCACCCGGGCGATGACCTCGCCCGCCACGAAGTCCTTGCGGGTCCGGTTGGACTCCACGATGGCCTCGATCAGGTTCTGGGGAACGTCCTGGTAGTTGGCCAGGAGCTGCTTGGTGTCCTTGGGCAGGCAGTAGCCCCCGTAGCCGAAGGAGGGGTTGTTGTAGCCGTCGCGGATGCGGGGGTCCAGGCAGATGCCCTGGATGATGCTCTGGGTGTCCAGGCCGCGGACCTCGGCGTAGGTGTCCAGCTCGTTGAAGTAGGAGACGCGCAGGGCCAGGTAGGTGTTCGCGAAGAGCTTCACGGCCTCGGCCTCGGTGGCGCGCATGAGCAGGGTGGGGACGTCCTGGTCCTCGGCGCCCTCCCGGAGGAGCCCCGCGAAGGTCTGGGCCGCCTCCCGCATGCGCTGCCCGCGGGGTTCGTCCTCCGACGCCGGCGCGCCCACGATGATGCGGCTGGGGTGGAGGTTGTCGTAGAGGGCGTGGCCCTCGCGCAGGAACTCGGGGGAGAAGACGAAGGTCCCCTCCGGGTGGCGCTCGCAGAGGCGGGCCGTGTAGCCCACGGGCACCGTGGA
Organism: uncultured Olsenella sp.; assembly: GCA_900316105.1. Lineage (GTDB taxonomy): Bacteria > Actinomycetota > Coriobacteriia > Coriobacteriales > Atopobiaceae > Olsenella_F. The sequence goes on along the minus strand of ONBR01000011.1, from coordinate 156,242 downwards.
CTTGACGACCATGGTGGCCGCTGGGCTCTGGGCCAGGACCAGGTCGACGACCTCCTCCACGTGGCTCGTGTCGAAGAAGTTCCTCTGGGGGTCGTAGTTGGTCGGCGTGGCTATGATGACCAGGTCGGCGTCCCGGTAGGCCGCCGCCCCGTCCGTGGTGGCCGTGAGGTCCAGGTCGCGGTGGGCCAGGAAGTCCTCGATCTCCGCGTCGCGGATGGGGGAGCGGTGGGCGTTGATGAGGTCCACCTTCCGGGGCACCACGTCCACGGCGGTCACGTGGTTGTGCTGCGAGAGGAGGACCGCGAGCGAGAGGCCCACGTACCCGGTGCCGGCGACTGCGATGTTCATGTAGTGCTCCTTGAGGGAGAAATTGAAGCCATAATATTCTTTTATATTAATGCGAGGAAGGGATTGTATGCTGAATTTCACGTTATTCTAGTATTGGCTATGCCGTTGCCGGTGCTTTCGGCACGGATTCCTTTTGAGGATTTTTCTACAGGGAAGGTTCAATGGACGTCAGCGGGATTCTTCGTATGCGAGCGAAGCTCATGAACCTTGATGCGGGGTACATATGCTTCACTGTGGGTCTTGTGCTTTGGCTTGCATGCAGGATTTTGCTAACCACGACCATCGTTGACACGGGCGTCGGAAGCCTTATCGGCTCGCTTGTGAAGGCTGGCTTGCTCCTCTGCCTGTTCTCGGAGATATTTGCTTGGAAGTTTACTTTCGAGTCCTTCTGCCTCCTACTGGCATTCGGTTTTTTCTCCCTAGTTACCTATAGGGTAGGTGGACTGGATATTGTCTATCTGCTCTGCATTGCATACACCTCACGGCGTTATTCCCTGGATTCAATCCTGATACCAGCTCTCATCGTTGTGGTGGCTACGTGCGCGGCTGTCGTCTGCTTGTCTCTCACCGAGGTCATTCCTAGCGCTACTTCCGTGGTTGGATCACGAGTACGCTCCAGCTTGGGGTTCAATTGGGTTACCTTCCTCTCCCATTACTATCTGGAAATCGTGATTCTCTATGCGGTGGTGAGGAAGGGACGACTGCCCATCTGGCAGATTCTTCTGCTCTTTGCCGTGGACTTCGCCATCTACGAAATAACTGATTCGCGAAATTCCTTTTTGCTGGCGGCTGTTTTCCTCGCTATCCTTTTTTTCCTTAGGAAGAGGGGGAGTGACGAGGCTCCAGATTGGCTGCGTGTCCTGTTGAGTTGCAGCTTCTTGATTGGCCTGCTCTTATCGGCCTTTCTCTACGTTCTGCCTGACCCCTCGTCTGCCTTGGGCGTTCGGCTCAATGGCCTTTTGTCGAGACGACTGATCTACACCCAGGAAGCAATTGCGGCTTATGGGATTTCACCTCTTGGGACAAAGGTCACCTGGGTCACCCAATCATTGGTTAGGACGGGGCAATATGATTCGTCCCAGTACCTTTATGTTGACTGCTCGTACTTCAACATCGCGATTAATTACGGATGGCTTTTCCTGGCTTTCATTATCACCTTACTGACGGTGACAACCAATCGCTCCATTCGGACCGCGGGGCTTACCCTAGGAATAGGCCTTGCCTTCTTTGCCCTCCATGGGGTCGTTGATCCCCAGCTCCTGGACCTCCACTACTGCGTTTTCCTCGTCCTTTTGGGCAACGCGTTCGACCCAGATGATGTGTGGACAGATAAAATGAAAGGCCTGAAGTCTAGCGTGTCGAAAAGCGAGCCCTATGCTCAGTGACCTTGACACGGTCTGGAAGTGTTTTTTCCGATGGATAGACATCGTTGTTGACGGGAGACTGCATTGACGTTCAGAGAATTGTTGGATTTGCTGCACTTACATGTGAAGTTCCTCGTCGGGCTGACCCTACTGGTGACAGTTGCAGCGGCTATATTCAGCTTCGCAATGCCTAATGTCTATACTGCGTCTACCAGCATGCAGGTTATCTCTACATCCGGTGGCGAGGCGGAAAGCCAGCTGGTGGCTAATGACCTGGCCTCTCTTTTGGAATCAGGAAAGATCAAAGACCAGGCGTTGGGTGAGCTTGGCATCACTGATGGTGATGACTTTGAGGTGACAGTGGGCAGCGCTACTAATTCGCGCCTCATTAAGCTGTCGGTGGAGGGCAAAGACTCAGATCAGGTTTCTTTGCTGGTGCAACAGATGTCCGTTGATCTCAGCACTCATGCGCAGACTAATATGGCAACGCAGCCATTGGTCCAGGCGGGTGCTGCGGCTCCTGCCGCTTCGGTGAGTGGCCCCCCGAGAAAGAAGTACATTGCATATGCCGCTATTGGTGGGTTCGTCCTGGCTTTGGCAATAGTGGTGCTCAGGGAGTTCTCCCATCCGCGCGTGCACTCAGGTAGGGACGCCTCTAAATTGTTGGACGGGGTATCGGTGATCGGGTACATTCCGGAGATCAAGGACTGAGGGATATAAAACATGAGACACAGTCAGAGACAAAAGAATCCCGCCGAAAATGCATACAGGGTTGACAACGCGTTGACTGCCCTTATGACTAAGATCCGCTTCCAGTCCAAAGAACGGCCGATACGTTCGTTGGTGGTTACCAGCAGTGTATCGGGCGAGGGTTCGACTACGATTAGTGTCGCTTTGGCGAAATCCATAGCAGCTTCAGGCAAACACGTGGTTTTGGTGGAAGGAAACATGCGCCATCCCACGCTGAATTCCATTTTTTCTGGCGAGCGGCAACGTTTGGGCTACTGTGACGTGATGGATAATAAGGTTCCGCTGGAGAAGGCGGTCTTTCGTCTGAAAATTCCGAACCTGTATTTCATGAACTCTGGAATGCCAAAGATGAATCCCGCATACGTTCTCGCGGATGAGCGCGTGTCGGATATTTTCGGTCGACTAAGGTCAGAATTTGACTTTGTGATTTTTGACACCCCTCCCGTGGCCTCCTTTGTGGACGCGGCAGTGCTGGCTAACGATGCCGACGGCGTCATACTCGTGGTGCGTCCGAATGCGGCGGAGGTAAAAGATCTCCTGGCCGCAAAGGAGGAACTGGCAAATGCGGGAGCTCGTATCCTGGGCATTTGTGAGAACGACTATCCGATGAATCGCCAAAGGGCTCGTAAGTAAACGGGATTCGCGTGTGGGAGCGTTGCAGGAGATCAACAGTTTGTCGGATAAGGTTTCTGAGAGGCGTTGGTCTTCGCTTCTCTTTGCATTTGTGGTCTCCTGGTCTTTTGCGGTGTCGTATCAGCGCCTGCCGTACGGGTGGGGCTCGTCCCACTGGAATCTTTTATCAGAAGTGTTTTGGGTCTGATGCTGGGACTTCGTGTGGTTGGCTAAATCGGGTGGATATGTGGCTGGTGGACCACGATCATCTTCGGTACCCCACCTTTTTCGCTGTGATCTTCGTCATCTGGCTCCTGTGGTGGCCGGGGGCCTTTCCCGGAGTGTAATCGGCGGACCAGGCGAAGCCCAGTCCGCCGATTCTTGCTGGATTTCATCCACGGCTATTTCGATGAAGACAGCCACTTCACACCTATCCTAACCTGCATTTTCATCATGCTGACGTCCTCAAGAATATGTTGCGCAAGATTTTGCGTGGCTAATTCTTTATGCTGTCGGGCGCCCATGGATCGAGGTTTCTCTCGATGAGAGTCGACACCAGGTCGCTGCGGGCGTCTTTGTAGTGCTGGTTGCCCAGGATTGTCTGGTAGGGTGCCGCCGCGTCCGGGCCGTGTTCGTGCTCAATCCAGCTGACGAAGCGCATGAGGAACGCGTCGAAGGCGGCGGGGGTCTTTGTGTCATCGGAGGACGTGGTAAAGACGTCGTAGCCGAGGGCGCCGTAGTCCTGGATGCGGCTGGCGTCCTCTCGAAATTGGTCCGAGTCAGCGTGGCCGCTACCTTGGTGCTCCAGTACCAAGCCAAGGTCCTCGAAACGGATGTCTGGCGTCAGGGGGGTGCGGTGGACCAGCGACTTTTGGTGGTCGTCCAGCCTGAGGGTCTGGTTGACCAGGACCTGCGACTTCGGCAGGCCCATGCCGCCCAGCTCCGGCGGCGACGTAAAGAATATGTCCAGGAGCGCTTCGGCGGGGGAGGCTGCCATCGCCGGCAGCTCGGTGGCACATCGGCGGGCAAATGTGATGCTACGCATGCCTGCCACCTCTGGTGCGCTGCACCAGTCTAGGATTTCTCTTGGCGTCGTTATGGGCGTTACCTCGAAATTGCAGTTGGCGTGCCAGGGGTCTATTGGGTTGCGGGCGTATTTGCCGCAAAGCTCACAACCGTAGTCCAGGAGGAGGGTGCGGGCCTGGATGAGGCTCAGCTTGTTTGGTCCCGACTTACGCATGGCGCGCTCCAGGTGCTGGGCCATCCTGACAAAGGACAGGGCGGGGGACTCGATGGCATACATCCTGTTTGAGTCATCGAGCTCCACCGAAAGGAAGGATCCCATGGGCATTGGTTTTGAGCATACGGTGGTTCTGATCTGGTTGTCTTTGCTGCGATAGCGGCGGTCGGGGACCAGGGCGCACAGGGGATGGGCGTCGTCCAGGATAATGTAGGGACTCAGCTCGTCTATGACTGGGAGCCACCACTTTGAGCTGGGCATCTCGTCGAAATCGATCCTGTTTCGACCGCTTTTGCCAAGGTGGAGCCACTCGTCTTGGCGGCCAAGACGCAGGATGGCACAGGATGTTTGAGCGGTGAGGTAGGCTTCCATGCGGGAATGGTAGCGCTGGGCGTGCGATGATGAAGATGTGAATTGCATACACATAAATATTCTAGAATACAAAATATTATTTTGTATATATGCGAGATTTTGCGAAATAATGCCAGATTCGTGCGAGTTTGGCGCTAGTTTTCCTATGAGTAAAGATTGTTTCGATGGGCGAGCGGGTGTGGGCTGTGTTGCTTTGGAGTTCGACGCGCCTGCTGTTTGGCCGGAGTTTGTCTTGTCGGGATGGGATTGGCGGATCGTGTGGCTTGCATTTGTGAGCAGCCTTCTGTCCGAGGCCCTCAGAGGCCGTATTTGGGCCTGGATCGGGGCCACGCGTGCCTGAGGAGGCCCATTTCTTGCACCCGTGTGAATACGTACTTTGGGGTTGGCGGTCGAAGTCCGCACTGGGCGGTCCGAGGGCTCGACTCCGGTCGAGGCGCGAGCTCGCTACCTGGGGAAACGCAAGGTGTTCCTATTTCTTACAGTTCGAATGCGGAGCCAGACAGTAACTCCAAAGTAGCGCGCATAAAATCGGCCGTCACGTGCATAAAAGTTGGACTAGAACCCCACGGTGGAGCCCGAAGGATGCGTCTGGACGCCCGTGGGCCCGCTTGGAGGCATTGAGCGACGCGCCAAGCTGAAGCAAAAGTAAAATAAATCCAAATGATGTCCTCGTTCTGGGGAGATGTCTTATGTCGCGTCGTTTGGCTAAATCGTTCTTGGCTGTGATTCTGGTTGTCACGGTGCTTTCCTTGCTTGGATGGACGGGAACGGTCGCTTTGGCAGGCCAAGTTGATGATGGGGTAGAGGTTGAGTCTTCCCAACCGATTCCGGTTGGGAAGACTTCGCCATCAGAAGCTGGGACTGCCGCCTTGGCGGCGCCGGCGTTAGGGTCACAATCTGTGGGAAAAGAAGCTGTATCCAAACAGTCCCCTGTAGCTGCGGATACGCAGGAAACTCATGTCGAGGAGCCATTCACGCCTGCCACTGATGCCGTGGGGGAGGCCCCTTCCACTCCCGCCTCTGGTGCCGTGGGGGAGACCCCCTCGACTCCCGCCCAGTCCTCGACTCCCGTCGATCCCGCAACATCCGCCGAGCCCGATCCTGAGCCTGCGCCAGTCCCGGCGCCCAAGCCAGTCCGCCGCGCGGCACCTCGCCGGGCCGCGGCAGCCGCTTCCGCCTCTGCCCAGGTGACTGCCCAGGTCTCCAAATCCAACTCCTGGACCAGTGGCCAGAACTATGCCCAGTACGACGTAACGATTCAGAACTCCAGCTCCGCCCAGGTCTCCAACTGGTCGATGCAAGTGAATGTCGCCCAGGGCACGGCCGTCGACCAGGCCTGGGGTTGCAAGGCCAGCATCTCTGGCACCACCATGACCCTGACGCCCATGGACTATGCGCGGGCCATCACCGCTGGAGCGAAGGTCACCGGCGTAGGGCTTATCCTGCGCGGCCCCAGCGCCAACCCCGTGAGCAGCTGGAAGCTCTCCTACTCCACCGCCGCCAGCACGAGCGGCTCCAGCACCGGTTCTGCCACGACTCCCTCCCAGTCCACGACCAACACCAGCACGTCCACGCCGGCCCCGGCCCCCTCGAGCCCTGCCGTCGCCGCGACGCTCTATCCCCAGGCGGGTGCCCTCCAGGTCCGCGGCACCCAGCTCTGTGACCATGCCGGCAACCCCATCCGCCTCCAGGGCCTCTCCCTCCACGGCCTGGGCTTTGGCCAGAACTTCGCCCGCTACGTCAACCAGGACGCCTTCCGCACCTTGCGCGACGACTGGGGCGCCAACGTCATTCGCCTGCCGGTCTACACCCAGGAGTACGGCGGCTGGTGCAGCGGCGGGGACCGCAACGCCCTGCGCAACGTTGTCGACCGCGGCGTCACCTATGCCTCCAACCTGGGCATGTACGTGATTATCGACTGGCACATCCTCTCGGACGGCAACCCGCAGACCCACCAGCACGACGCCCAATCCTTCTTCCGCGAGATGAGCTCTCGCTACAAGGGTCGCTCCAACGTCCTCTACGAGATTTGCAACGAGCCCAACGGCTCCTCCTGGTCCGGGCAGATCCGCCCCTACGCCCAGTCAATCATCCCCATCATCCGCGCCAACGACCCCGACGCCATCGTCCTGGTGGGTACCAACACCTGGTGTCAGGACGTCGACGAGGTCTCTAGAAACCCCTTGCCCTACAAGAACGTCATGTACTCCCTGCACTTCTATGCGGCGACTCACGGCGACAACATCCGCCAGAAGGCCGAGCGCGCACTGGCCGCGGGGACCCCGCTCTTTGTCACCGAGTCCAGCATCTGCGACGCCTCGGGCAACGGCGGGATCAACTACGATTCCGCCCAGAAGTGGCTGAACCTCATGGACCGCCACGGCCTCTCCTTCATCGAGTGGAGTCTCTCCAACAAGGGCGAGGCGGCCTCGGCGATCAAGCCCTCTTGCTCGAAGACCTCGGGCTGGACGACCAGCGACCTCTCTGCCACGGGCAACTGGTACCGCAATGCCATGCGCCGCAACATGAACCCCTCGCTCAGCCAGACCACCCTGGTCCTGCGTCCCGGCGAGGCCGCCTACCTGAGCGCGAAAAACACGGGCAAGGCCAAGGTGACCTGGTCTTCCGACAACTCGGACATCGCCGGCGTAAGCGGCGGCCTGGTGAGCGCTGCCAACGTGGGCACGACCAACGTGCGCGCCCACGTGGGCCAGAGGCTCTTGACCTGCAAGGTCATCGTCGAGGCGGTCGTGGCTGACGGCATCTACTCCATCACGCCCAAGGTCAACACCCGTCTGGCGGTGGACATCAGTGGTGCCTCCGCTCGCAACGGGGCAAACGCCCAGGTGTGGGCTTCAAATGGCAGCAGCGCCCAGCGCTTCCGCATCATCTATCGCGGGACGGGAAAGTACGAGATCCTGGCCTGCAATTCCGACAAGGCCCTGGATGTCTCGGGTGCCGGCCGTAGCAACGGTACCAACGTCCAGCAGTACGTGGCCAACGGCACGGCGGCCCAGCGCTGGTACCTGGAGAACACAGGAGACGGCTGGTACACCTTCTACTCGGCCCTGTCCTACGGGATGGTCCTGGACGTGTGCGACGGGTCTTCGCGTAGCGGCGCAAACCTGCAGATTTGGTCTTCGAACGGCACGGCGGCCCAGCGCTTCCGCCTGAACAAGGTCTTTGAGGAGGGCGTCTACACGCTGAGCTCCGCTCTGAGGACCAGCGCGGGTCTGGACATCAGCGGCGCCAGCAAACGCAACGGGGCAAACGTCCAGCTCTACGGCTCAAACGGCACGGTGGCCCAGGCCTTCCTGGTCAGCTACGCGGGTGGCAACACCTACACGCTGACGGCCCTGTGCTCGGGCGGGGTCTTGGACGTCTCTGGCGCTGGCTGGCAAGACGGGACCAACGTCCAGCAGTACGCGGCAAACGGCACTGCGGCCCAGCGCTGGAGGATCATCGGCACGGGCGGCGGCTACTACAAGCTGATCTCGCTTTGCAACGGGAAGGCCTTGGACGTGAGCGGTGGTCGCTCGGGCAATGGGACCAACGTCCAGGTGTGGCGCGACAACGGCACGCGTGCCCAGCGTTGGCGCCTGAACAGGATTTCCTCCCAGTACGAGATCGTGTCCGGCACCAGCGAGGGGCTGGCCCTGGACGTTGCGGGTGGCTCGACGGCAAGCGGCGCAAACGTGCAGGTATATGCCAGAAACGGCTCTGCGGCACAGCGCTTCCACGTGACGAACGCCCTCGGCGGCGGTCGCGTCTACGTGATCTCCGTGGGCTCACGTTGCGCCCTGGACGTGAACGGCGGCTCCCGTCGCAGTGGGACCAACGTCCACTCCTGTGCGATCAACGGGACCTTGGCCCAGCTTTGGCGCCTGGCCAGTGCCGGGGACGGAAAGACCAGCCTGACCTCGGCCCTTTCGACCTCTCGCGAGCAGATGTGCCTGGACGTCCACGCAGGTTCCAGCCGCTCGGGTGCGAACGTTCAGATTTACGCCTCAAACGGCAGCGCCGCCCAGCGTTGGCGCCTCCGCAAGGTGGCATAACCCGAAAAATCGGATATGGAGGGTAGCCTAATATTAGAAAGATGCTGGCGGGTGTCGTGAGGCGCCCGCCTGAGGCACCCGCTTGAGGCACCCGCCAGCTGCAAGCGAAATCGAAAATAGGGGAGTATCCCTTGCTTCAGGTTTTGGCTACCAGCTACGAAGGAACCATTGCTGAGCCTTGGTTCCGTTGTGGGCATAGGACCAGACGTTTGTCCCGGATCGATTGGCGGAACCCGCCAGATCCAAAACCGTTCCCAGCTTGCTGCGAAGGACCAGACCCGCGGCCCCCATCTCGAACTTCCAAAGCTGGGCAGCGGTACCATTGAGGTCCCATTGTTGGACGTTTGCGCCGTTCTTGCTGGAGCCGCCAGAGATATCCAGCGCCTTTCCTGATTGCGTGCTTACGATGGTGTACCAGCCAGCTCCGACAGAGCGGATGCTGAAGCACTGTGCCTGGGTCCCGTTTGCTCGCCATACCTGGACATTTGCGCCCCTGTTTCTGGACCCGCCGCTGATGTCCAGCTGAAGGTTGCGATTGATCGACGACTGAATGGCGTAGTTTCCATCCCTTACCATGCCTACGCTGGCAAAGGTCCAGCGCTGGGCCTTGGTGTTGTTGGAGGAGTACACTTGAACATTTGCGCCCGACCTAGTGTCTGCGCCGCTTACGTCCAGGACCTTGCCCGTTGCAGCATTTACCAGCGTGTAGCCGCTGCCATCATGTCTCAGCTGCCAGAGGCTGTTGAATCCCGAGTTGCCGTATTGGCCGACATTGCCATTTCGCTGGGTAAGGTAGAGGCCAGAGCCCGTGCTGCGCAGAGTGTAGCCGATGCCTGAGCGGCTGAGGTACCAACGCTGGGCGTTTGTGCCGTTGCTGGCATATGTTTGCACGTTTGCGCCTGCCCAGGACGCACCGCCAGAGACGTCCAGGACTTGGCGGTTGCCTGTCTTTGCCCACAGGGTGTAGGAGCCATTTGCCATCGAGGCCATGTTCGCAACGTCAACGCGGCGGATGGACCAGAATTGCGCTGGGGTAAAGTTGGGCTGATAGACCTGGACGTTGGTGCCGGACTTCCTTGCGGCGCCAGAGACGTCGAGTGCCTTGCCCGTGGCCACGTTTTTCAGGATGGCTCGGCCTGCGCTGGCGCCCAGGATTTTCCAGAGGCTCGCCGAGCCCCTGTTTGCGGATTGGACGACGTTCGATCCCGAAGCGGTGAGATAGAGGTTCGACCCAGCGCAACGGATGATGTAGGCGTTGCCGGACTTTTGTAGGTACCAGCGCTGGGCACCGGTGCCGTTGCTGGCATAGGTCTGGACGTTTGCCCCAGGCTGTGAGGAGCCTCCCGAGACGTCGAGTACCTGGGAATTGCCTGTACCTACCCAAAGGGTATAGATGCCAGTGGCAAGGCTGATTGGACTCTGGTTTTCTGTAATGCGGAAGGTGCCCCTGACTGAGCCGCTGTAATTGCCGCGCGCATGTACCGTGAAGCTTGCCGTACCGACCTTTACGTTGTTGGCGTAGGTGACGGTGTAGTCGGTGCCTTGGGCCAGGGTCTTGCTGCCCAGCTTTACGGTAACTGAGGGAGTGAGCGACGAGCCCGTGTAGGACTGGGCCGGCGCGGAGGCTGCGGCATAGGCCAGGCTTGCGGGGGAGATGGAGAAGGAGCCCGATGCCGCACCCGAGTAGTTGCCGCGGCCCTGGATGGTGACCGTTGCGGTGCCAGCGTTCACGTTGTTGGCGTATGAGACAACTTCGTAGTCGGTGCCGGCGGTCAAATGCCTCCCACCCAGGGTGACGGTCAGCTGGGAGGCGCTGGGGCCCTGTGCTTCACCCGTATAGGTAAAGCTGGGAGCGGAGATGCTGGCACCACTGATGCTGATCGGTTGTGCTTCTGGGGTCGGTACCGTATCCACAGTGTATGCCTTGATGAGGGCGTTTCCGAACTTGAGGGCCTTGCCGCCATCGAGGGCATTCGACAGCTCCGCTGGGGTCAACCAGCGGTAGCCGTCCCTTGTCTTTACATGGGCAAAGGTCTCGCCGTCGTTGGCAACAAGCGTGGGCTTGAATTCCTGGCTCGTGCTCAGGCCCTGTGCATAGGGGGCGGTTACGTATTCGAGGTTAAGCCAGGAGCTCGGAGCGTCCTTGGCTTCCTTGCGAGCTCCGGCAATCTTTTCCACTATGGAAAAGATCTGGCCCTTCGCAAGATGCACAGGCTTTGGGAGTGCGACGGTGTGCAGACCGGAGAGGCTGGCCCTGTAGTCGAAGGATGCAACTGGGTCGCCGTCGTTGGTGGGGTCCTGGTCGCGTAGGTCGCCCTCGTCCAAAAGGTAGACATCAATGTGGACCGTTGAATTTGACTCAAGGGTCTGGATCGAGACAGCCTTGAGCTCCTGGTCGCTCGTCGCCGTGAAGACGTTGGCCACCTTGGTATCCTGGTCCTTGCTGGAGAGGGCAATCACCTTGTCCTCATAGCGGACCGTGTCATAGCTGTAGTTGTGATCGTAGTCGAAGCCGTCCGCCCCATCGTCCACAGAGAAGACGATGGGGTTGTCGATGGTGTGGTCATAGTAGGAAAGCCAGAAGTAGCCGGAGCCCGACCTTCTGTCACTTGATGTGGGAATGCCCTCTGAAGTAGACCAGTCGTCGCCAACGTTCTTTTTGAAGAAGTCCGTTGAGCCCCAGCTGTTCTTTACCAGCCAGGCTCCTTTAGCAATGTTGCCGATGATGTCCTCGTTGCCCCTAGAGGGGTATTTCACGGGGTCAAAGTCATCGTCCCAGCCGACGATGGTCACCGCATGATCCGTCCGGGGGTACTCCGCATCGTTGTACTGGAACCAGCCATTCTTGTTCAGATAGGTGTCATCTGATGGTGCGTTTGCGATGGAGTGGTCGGACAGATAAGAGATGGCAACGGCACCAAATTTGATGAGGGCCTTCTTGATGGCGTTGTCAGCGGCGGAGTCGTGGGAATCCCAGACGACTTTGCCGTCTACGGTCTTGTAGACGTTTGGGTTGGGCAGGAAGTAGGCACCATTGAGGTGAGCTAGCTGGGGGTATTCGGCTTGCGTATCGGGGATTTCCAGATAGCTGGCGTATTCCTCTTTTCCCATGCTACTAGTGTTGTTTTGGCGCATATGCTCTGCGATTGCATCGTTGATGTAGGGGGCATAAGCCTCTGCAATGGCGCCACGCCAAGCTGCGAGGACGCGGGCGACAGGGTATACATAGCCTCCGTCCAGGTGATCACGGAATTTTTCGAATCTTTCCGTGGCGGTGCCAACTAGGCCTTCGCCTTTCTGCGAACCAGTTGGCTCGGTGTCATGGGAGAGCCAGGCCAGCATGAGCTCGGAGAGGTCCACGCCCTGGTCATCGATGCCATCGAGCTTTGGTGTTTCGTGAAGGGCAGAATCGTACGCTGTGGGATTTGCGGCGCGGGCCTTCAGGATCGCGCTCTCCAGGGCCGAGACCGCCGCAAAGGACCAACAGTCTGGCCAGACGTTCTGGTCCTTGACGGAAGTCGCCTGACCGATGTTGTTGAGGAAGTACCTGGGCATCGACTTGAGCTGTTCGTCCGTGGGTGCACCCTCGATGGTGACGTTGCTGTCGAGGGTCCCCAGGAGGGCTTCCTCGATGCTGGGGTTTCTGGGCTTGCTGTGGTCTTCGTCCTCGAAGTGAGTGACGGTCGCCCCCTTGTAGCTATTAACGAAGGCCTCAAAGTCGGCGTCGTCCGTGTCGCCGTCCATGTCGTAGTCGAAGTCGACGTCCAGGCCCAGGGGGTTGTAGCTCTGGCCGGAAGCGGCGGCGGGGGTGCCGGCGGCGGCGGGGGTGCCGGCGGGGGTGCCGGTGGCAGCGGCGGGGGCGCCGGCGGGCTCTGGGGGAGTGGTCTGTTTCGTCGTGGTCGCCTGCTCGCTGGAGGGAGTCGCCGCTGTCTGGGAAGCGGGGGTCTTTGCAGGCGCGGGAGTCTTTACCGTCGCGGTCGGGGAAGCCGATGTCTCCTGGGCCGGCGCCGCTATCGAAGGCTTGCCCTGGTCCACCTGGGCCGCCAAGACCTCCTGAGCGCCGGCCGCCTCGGTGCCGTCGGGTTCCTTGGCCAGCGCCGCCGCGGGCGTCCCGGATGCGAGCGTAGCTGCAATCATGGCCGAGGCGATGACCCAAAGGGTGCGCCTCTTTGCCCACTTTCGCTGAGATGTCTTTGCGTCCAGGATTCCCAGGGTGCGCCTTCGGTTCATGCTTGTTCCCATCCTTGCGTAAAGCTGCCAAGTATCGGCTCGGTAGCGCCTAACTTGCGTTTTATTGATTATCTTAAACAGCTTTCATTCAGGAATTGTTGCGCAACATTTACGGTCGGCAAGTAGCAGTCGGCTCGTGCTTTCGGAATGGTTGATTTTACTCAGCATACCGAGCAAAAAAGCTCGATAGCGAAGGAGGCGATGTCAGCGTGTACGGGGGAAGACCTGCCACGTCGCGCAGGTCACAGCAGGATTGCAGGCACTGCATTGTCAGCGCGCACGGGGGAAGACCTGCGTACTTGCTCTTTGCGGTTGTCTCTTTTAGCAGTAGGCTGACAGTTCGCCGGCGAGGATGTGCCACTTTGTGTGCGTGTCCTCGCTGGCGAAATTCGTGTTCAGGCCGAAGGGGCGCTGGAGGGCCTGACGCAGGTAGCCCTTTTCGCGCAGGGCGTCTTTCGAGGCGGGAAAGACCAGCTCGAAGGGGAGGCACATGATGCCCACGAGTCCGTCCAGGTCGGCCTCCTTGTCAGCGGGGCCCAGGCAACGGTGATCCGTCACGCCGCGCATGGCCAGGTCCGAGATGTGGCCGTGCAGGAACTGGTCGGGCGTGCGCTTGAGCACGTCCTCGCAGCTAGAGGTGGAGAAGACACGCAGAATGTCGACCTTGTCGGCGTCGCGGACGATGTTGCAGAAGGTACGGGTGCGCGGGTCCAGGTCGTCCGTCAGGCGGAGTGCGTTGTGCTGGGCTACTGCCTCGCGGATGATGGGGGTCCAGGCTGGGTGTGGGGCGAAGGTTGGCAGGGAGCCTGTGGCTGAGCTGGGGGTCGCGGCGGGGCTGGGGCTGGAGCCGAGGTTGGCGGCGGGGTCGATGCTTGGGATCGAGCCGAGGCCCGTGGCGGGATCGAGGCCGTCCAGGACCTGGAGGCCCAGGGTCGCGTGGTTTGCGGATTCGGCGTCGCGGAAGGTGTCCCAGCGTCTGAGCTGCTCGAAACGGCCGATGTCATGCAGGAGGCCGCAGAGCCAGGCCAGGTCCACGTCGTCGGGGGAGAGGTCCAGCGATTGGGCGATCCGGTCGCAGAGATTGGCCACCCGGTAGGTGTGCTCGACCTTGAGAGCGATGCGGGGATTCGAGGCGTCATAACGCTCGACGTATTCCTCGAAAGTCTTTCTTGCATCCAAGCGAGAGAATTCCATCAAGCAACCTCGTTCCGTGAGTCATTGGGAGTCATTGGGGACGGAGCATTCTGTCTCAGAGACAATGGGGACGGAGCACTTTGTCTCTGAGACAGAATGCTCCGTCCCTATTGTCTCATCCGCCGACGGGGGTGGTGGCCCTGTCCCCTTTGTCTCTGAGACAATAAGCTCCGTCCCTATTGTCTCATGGATGGCGGGTGGTTGAAGTTGGGTGAGCGTCAGATCGTGCCTGGACTGTATCGGCACTTTAAGGGCGGAATGTATCGCGTGCTGGGAATAGTCCAGCACTCAGAGACCGAGGAGCTGCTCGTGATGTACGAGTCCCTGAGGAATGGGACCTTCTGGGTGCGTCCTCTCCAGATGTTTGCCAGCCCGGTGGATAGGGTCAAGTATCCCGATGTACGGCAAGAGTGGCGCTTCGAACTGGTAGAGGAGCGCAAGGGGATAGCCGAGCTCCTTGCTGAGGCGGGTGAATCCTCCTAGGACTGGAGCTCGGTGAGATTCTTCCAAAAGCGTTTGGGCATCCAGCTGACGCGTAGGTCGTAGCCACGCTGGCTGGCGTCCCTACCTGGTAGGGTGAGTGCAGCATAGAGGTGCTTCCAGAGTTCACGGACTCCCTCTTCGTCCTTGGCTAGGTCCTTTCCTTTGTCCAGGAGGAGCTCGGTCATCTGATCGTCCAGGCGGACGATTTGTGCCTTCGGCTCGTCGGGCAGATGGAATGCCGCGACCTGGTGAACTGGGTCTACGATGAAGAATCGCTCGCTACGCATGCGACGCACGAAATGCTGGGCCTCCAGGGGAATCACGTCTGCTTGTGGCTCGAACTGCGCCATCCAACTGCCGTCCGCCAGGTGCGAGAACCGCAAGAACTGACGGACGTGCTCGCACTCGTTGGCACTGTAGTGTGCCAGTGAGTTAAGGGCGATGCAACGCTCATCGGCAATAAGGCCGTAGAGTTGGTCCTTTACCGAGAAGCCCAGTCGGAGGTAGTCATAGAGGACCTGGGGCATGGCAGAGTCGTCACTTGCGGCAGCGAGGGCCAGACGGAAGGCACAAGCCTTGCCGCAAGTACGTGCGAAGGCGCTATGGACGCGGTCTGCCAACGCAAAGACATCGTTGTCCGTTGTGGGCGGCATGGCTAGGACTGCCTCACCTAGGCGGGGTTGCAGATGGTCCGCTCGTGCCAGACGCAGCGGTGCGTTAACTGCGCCAGCGAGGTAGACAACTCCTGTGGCGGCAAGGATTCCCTCCATGGTGGGCTCCACGGCGAGACAAACGGGTACGGAGGATGCCAAGGTATGGCTGAGTTGTGAGACCAGAGACGACACCGGGTCGTGAGCGGCAATCGCATGGTTTGAGCTCTGCAAAGGCAAGCTGTTTGACGTCTGCTCCATGGATGCTGGACTGACCTGTGCTGGGCCGACTTCCCCCGAGCTGATCTCAGAAGAGCGATAGCTGTCCCTCCGCCTGTCGCCGTGTGCGGTTGTACTTGCTGGATTTTGCATTGCTCACCGCCTCGGTGCGGATGAGCTCGGCGTCCAATGGAGCCTCCCTGCTCCTTCTACCACAGCAGGACAGAAACGGCCGAGCGCGCTTGAGCGTGATGTTGAGCTTTCTGAGGTCATCGAAGCCGAGGGACTTCGTGCGACGTGCTGCCAGAATGCGCCTGGCTCCCACGGGACCAATGCCTGGGACGCGCAGAAGAAGCTCCAGGGGAGCGTCCATGACCTCCACGGGGAAACGGTCAATGTGTCTAAGCGCCCACGCGAGCTTTGGGTCTAGGTCAAGGTCCAGCCAGGGCTCCTGAGGAGTGACCAGCTCGTCGGGGTCAAAGGCGTAATAGCGCATGAGCCAGTCTGCCTGGTAGAGCCTGTGCTCCCTCCGAAGCGGTACAGGCGTGTCCGTCTGGGGGAGTCGTGAGTCCTCCATCATGGGAATGTATGCCGAGAAGAAGATGCGCTTGATGTCGTAGTGCGCGTAGAGTGAGTGCGAGAGCTGGAGGATGTGATTGTCACTCTCGGGCGTGGCACCGATGATGAGCTGGGTGGACTGACCGGCTGGAGCAAAGGACCGGCGGCTTGATGCGATGCGGCTCTTTCTACCCAGGGTGAGCTCTGCTCCGTTTGATCTGAGCTGGAGGCCCTCCTGGGCATGGCTGCAGCCCTGCCTGCGCGCGAGGGCCTTCTGCGAGCGTTTGTCCTTTCCGCTAGATAGGAGGAGCTGCTCCTCTGTGGCGCGCGTTTGGGTGATCTGCTTCATGGGGCTGAGGACATCCCTCGCTGACTTCTGTGGGCAGAGCTCCTGCAGGGAGGTGGAGCTGGGAAGCTCCAGGTTCGAGCTAAGACGGTCGGCCAGTCTGCCCAACCGGTCGATGAGCTCGGGGTCCGTGCCAGGGATGACCTTGGCGTGTATGTAGCCGTTGAAGCGCAGCTCCTTTCGGAGGATGGTGAGGCATTGGATCATACGCTCGGTAGTGGCGTCGGGGGTGCCCATGACGCCGGAAGAGAGGAAGAGACCCTCGATATAGTTCCTCTTGTAGAAATCCACCGTGAGCTCCGCAAGCTCCCTAGGGGTAAAGGTGGCACGCCTGCAGCTGGCAGATGAACGATTGACACAATAGGCACAGTCGTAGCTGCATGCGTTGGACATGAGGACCTTGAGTAGGGTGATGCAGCGTCCGTCTGGGGTAAAGGTGTGGCAGCAGCCCGCCGCAGAGGTGGCGCCCAGCATGCCCCTGCGAGGTGCGCGCGTGACCCCCGAGGACGTGCAGGCGGCATCGTACTTTGCCGCCTCGGCAAGGATGTCGAGCTTGTCCTGGACATCCATCTGACCGCCTCCAAAAATTGTGCTTGCGAACTACTGTTCCTTCATTATAATCGAATTCGAAACAGACGTACAGACGTTCTCGCAAGTTTTTTTAGGGAGGTCGGAATGCTCGTCCTGTATATGCTTCTTGCCCTTATAGGAGTTCGCAGCCAAAGTCCTGGAGCTTGCGGGCCAGCTCCTTTGTGGGCTCATCGGTCACGATCGTGTCCAGGTTCCTCAGGTCGGCAAAGCAGAAGCTGCCGGTACCCCCGAACTTCCTGGACTCCACCATGAGGATCGAGTGCGAAGAAGTGCGGATGACCTGGCGCTTTATGGCCCCGTCATCCGGGTCGTAGGTGAAGGCCTCACCCGTGTCCGGGTTGACGGCAAGGGCACCCACGAAGGCACAATCGAATCTGTATGACTCCAGCATCTGGAGGGCGATGGCCCCAGAGAAGCCACTGAGCTTTGCATCCACGACACCACCTGTGCCGATTGCTTTGACTGCTGAACAATCGGACAGGCGATGCAGGACACGCAACATGTTTGACACGACGGTGACCTGCTTGTTACCAGAGGCGATGAGGTCCGCCAGGGCCAGGTTTGTCGTGGACACGTCCAGGAAGATGGTCTGCCCTGGCTCTATGAGCTCGAATGCCTTTTGGGCGATGGCCTGCTTCTGGGGGAGGTTGGCGTCCAGACGTCTTTCCACGTTGAGCTCGGGCGTCTGAGTCAGGCTCATGGCGCCGCCGTAGACGCGACGGAGGAGTCCTTCCGAATCCAGGAGCTTGAGGTCCTTGCGGATGCAGTCCTCGGTCACGCCGAATCGCTTGACGAGGTCAGCGACTGTCGCGCGCCCGTTGGCGTTTACGGTCTGTACGATTTGGTCTCTGCGCTCCTTGGCAAACATGACACTCCACTCGTTAGATGATTTGTTTGATAGTAGCAGCACAAGTCAAATCAATACAAATGGGGCCAATATTTATATTGAATTGAAGTGAGAAAGATTGAAAATACCTATACAACCAATTCAAAACGTGATAAAACATTGCCAACGCAGAGGAGCTGCAAGAGCAGACGACAAGGGTCTGACGCGATGCGTAGGGCCCGAAGGGAGCAAATCATGGAACTCTTTCTTGACACGGCAAACGCACAGGCAGTGGCAGAGCTCAGCAAGGTCCTGACCATCGCGGGCGTCACCACCAACCCCACCATCATCACCAAGTCCAGCAAGACCGCAAAACAGGTCTTCGACGAGATGAACGCCGTGCTGGCCCCCGAGCAGAAGATGTTCTTGCAGACCGTCGCCACCGACTTCGATGGCATTATGGACGAGGCCCGCTACATCTGTGGCCTTCGCGAGAACATGTACGTGAAGATCCCCGTGACTCCCACTGGCCTGCAGGCCATCAAGGTGGCGAAGCAGGAGGGGCTGAAGGTTCTGGCCACCGCCATCTACTCCGCCGACGAGGCCTTCTTCGCCGCCATGAACGGCGCCGACTACCTGGCTCCCTACCTGAACCGCATGTGCAACCTGGGTGACGGCATCCAGCAGGTTTCGGACCTCATCGAGATGCTGGACAACAACGGCCTCGATTCGAAGGTCTGTGCCGCCTCCTTCAAGAACGGCCTGCAGGTGCACGAGCTCATCCGCCTCGGTGCCCAGGCCGCCACCGTCCCCCCTGCGGTCATTTGGACCATGGTCAAGAACCCCAACACCCAGATCGCCGTGGACGAGTTCACCGTCGCCTGGAAGGAGACCTTCGGTCGTACCACCTTCGCGGAGTAGCTCGCGTACAGACGGTCGCGTCGAATCCCATGCAAAAAGAAGGCACCCCTCCTGCCAGCAAATCTGCTGTTCGGGAGGGGTGCCTTCTTATAAACATAGGTGCGAAGTGGGCCTATGAGCCGGGTTCTGTCGCGGACGACCATTTATCTACTGACGCCATCGCTGACGCCCTCTAGCGCGCAACCCGAGTGCGGGGCGGGCCACCTCATGGCACTCCTATTTGCGTTTGCTCCGGAAGGGGCTTACCAAGCCACCGTGTCACCACGATGCTGGTGGGCTCTTACCCCACCGTTTCAGCTTTTCTCTCACCCGCCGAGGCGGGCAGCGGGGGCAGCGGGAGTCTTCTTTTCTGCGGCGCTTTCCGTCGGGTCACCCCGCCTGGCCGTTAGCCAGCTTCCTGCCCTGTGGAGCCCGGACTTTCCTCATGGTCGGGAATGGGGTTAGCCCCCTTCGCATCCCAACCCCGCGGTCGTCTGGCCCACTTCGCGCAGGTGATTGTATCACGAGCGCGAGGTCGACGTATCGGCGCCCTCGCGCTCGTGGAGTGCCCGTGTAGTCAGCCATGAGTACCGTCTCCAATTTTTCGATAAAAACACTTGTTCTAGAATATATGTTCGTATATACTGTTCACAGTTCGGGAATGACTTGCGGTGAATACCTGGATGCTGTTGAAAGCGCGCGGGTATCGGTGTGACAATGGGCGTAAAGAGTCAACGCGTATCGTGGAGGAGCAACTGGAGCAATGGACGAATACCTTACCATCGCTGCGGATAGTGAGGCAACGGGCGAGTTCGAGGACCGTCGGAGTCGCTTCATCGCACAGCTCACTCATGTTTCGAGCGAGGCGGAGGCGAACGCCTTCATCGAAAAGGTTCGTGCTCGTCACAGGGACGCCCGCCACAATGTGCCGGCATGGACTCTTGCGGATGGACGCGAGAAGCGTTCGGACGATGGCGAACCTTCGGGTACAGGCGGACAGCCGGTGCTCGACGTCCTCCATGGCGAGGGACTACGCGACGTCTGCTGTGTGGTCACACGCTACTTCGGCGGTACCCTTTTGGGTCCGGGAGGCCTCAAGCGGGCCTACACTGCGGCCACCAAGGAGGCGGTCGCCAGCGCCCGCGAACAGGGTCAGGTGGTGACCATGACCCTGATTACTCGCGTGACCTGCGTCATTCCCTACAGCGCCTACGACCGCGTGCGACGAATGATCGCGGATGCAGGCGGCCAGGTGAAGGACAGCATCTTTGCGGAAGACGTGCAAGTCACGGCCATTTTCCGCACGGGGGACGAGCAGGCTTTCGTTGCCGCGATGCGGGACTTTGCAAACGGCGAGGACCTCTGCGTCGTAGGCGAGCCTGTCTTTGGGGAGTTCTGATGATCGGACTTTTTGCCAGCGACCTGGACGGCACCCTTTACGGCGCCTTTCACAAGACGAATCCCATCGTCCTTTCGGCCATTCGGGCAGCATGTGACTCTGGGCGTCACTTTGCTGTGGCCACGGGTCGTACGATGCGGTCTTGCGACGAGATGGGCTTTGCGCCGGTGCCCATAGAGGCAGTCTGCGCCAATGGCGCCATCATCTTGGACCGACAGGGCAGGGTCATCCATCACGTTCCCATCGATCGTGAAGCTGTTGGCCGGATCCTGTCCGCCTTTCCCGAGGTGCCCTTCGACTGTATATCGCTCGATCACACCTATGTGCGCATAGGCAGGCAGGAGTGGGAAGACAACTTCCATAGGCGCCTGCCACTCTTTGCCCGTATTAGCATGCGGGGTATGCAGATGTCTGCGGGCGAGTGTGTCTTTGAGCAGACTGACGAGCAGATCTTGCGACATGACATCGTCAAGCTCAACTGTCACCTGAACGATGCGGACGACCCGACACTTTCCGCACGCCTGGCTTCATTCCTAGACGCCATGCCTGACCAGGTCATTAACGCCCCCTTTGCCTCGAGCATGTTCGAGATCACGAATCCCGAGGCCACAAAGGCAAACGCGGTGGCCTGGCTGGCGGGGGAGCTTGGCCTTTCCGAGGACGAGGTGGCGGTCTACGGCGATGGTGGTAACGACATAGCCATGTTGTGCCGCTTCCCCAATGCCTGTGCGCCACGTGGTGCGCAGGATGCCGCAAAGGCCGCAACTGGGCCTGGCCACGTGCTGGGATCAAACGTGCTCTATGCTGTGCCCCGCCATGTTCGGGAGACGGTGCGAAGGGAGGGTCCCTTCGTGCGGGGTCAGGACGGGAACTGGGTTCATGAGGCTAAGTCGACGACGGGCCATGGTTCATAGCTCCGGCTCAACCATGGGTGAGTGAAGTAATGAGTTTTGGGTTACCCGCGGGAGGTGCACATGTACTGCAAGAATTGCGGCGAAAAGATTGAAGACGGAGGGGTCTTCTGTCCCAGGTGCGGAGCGCCTGTCGCCTCTGACTCCACGACAGAGACTACGGTGCCGGTTGGCCAGCCGGACGTTACCGCTCCGACGACCGGCTCTCATCAGACGGGGAAGGATTCGAAACTCACGATCCTCTTTGTCGCAATCATCGTAGTCTCGCTCGTCGTTATCGGTTTCTCCGCAAAGGCAATCTTCTTTGACTCTGCCAATGGCTCCGGCCAGCAGAATTCCAAGGATGCACCTGCCACGCAGATAGACATCTCTTCCAAGCCTTCCGATGGCTCGAACGGTTCTGACTCCACCGGCAGTCAGGGGTCTTCTTCCAGCTCCTCCGACAGCACTGGTTCAGGCTCCGCTCATGGCTCAAGCTCGTCTGCCAGCTCTGAGGCCGCGGCCCCTGCCGCATCGGCCCCAGCCGGCCCACCCGTCTTTACCCGCAACATTGCCAGCTCCGAGGAGCCAGGCGACAAGGTCACGCCCTATTACGGGCCGAACAACCTCACCGACGGCAATGCGCGCACCTGTTGGGCGGATGGCGTCGATGGCACGGGTATCGGCGAGTGGTTCAGGCTGGAGGCTGACTCCGACCAGGCGGTAAAGGGCATAAAGGTCCTGAACGGCTACTGCAAGTCAGAGAAGATTTACTACCAGAATAGCCGCCCGCAGAAGGTGACGGTGTCTCTCTCCAATGGGCACAGCTACGAGTTCACTCTTTCTGACACCTTCAACGAATACCAGACCCTTGATTTTGGAAGCACGGAAACGACCAGCTACGTGCAGGTGACCATCGACTCCACCTATGCGGGCAACACCTGGAATGACACTTCCGTAAGCGAAGTGCAGGTCTACTAGGACATATCATGAGCAAAACGACTACGAGCAAGAATCACGATGAGGGCAAGGGAGCTGGTGGGTGTGAGGATGCACCGACCGGGGGCGGCGTGACCGCAAAGCGCATCATCGCCTTGCTGATCGTGACGGCTTCGGTCTCCCTTGCCATCTATCTCTGTGACACCTATCTGGTCACATCATCTGCGTCGGTGCCTTCCGCGCCAGTTCCGACAGCCCAGGCTGCTGGCGTCAGCCTGAGCATTCCTAGCTAAGCGCGCCGATTTCAGACAGGAAGCTCCGGAGCTCGCCTGCACCCACAAAGAGGTGTGTCTGCAGGCCAGCCTCCCGGGCACCCAGGAGGTTGTCGGGAAAGTCGTCCACAAAGAGCGTCTCCTCTGCCTTGAGCCCGTAGCGGTCGCAAAGGAGCTGGTAGATCCTGGGGTCGGGCTTCATCAGGTGCTCGTAGGCCGAGATCAAGCAGCCGTCCAGGATGTCATAGCAGGGTAGGGTCTCCTTGATCTTGGCGAAGCGACGGCCTGCGTTGGAGAGAAGGTAGACTCCGTGTCCCGCCTTGTGGAGGGCTCGTACCAGGTCGTTCGTCTCCTGGATTGCGGGATGATGCTCGTGCCAGTGGGCAAAGGCCTCCCGCGCCGCCGGGTGCAGGCGCTTTGGCAGGTGGGCTAGGGCCAGCATGATCATGGTGTCTTCGCTGATGGCGTCCGCATCGAGGAGTGCCCAGTAGGAACTGCCAAAGATCGCGTCGCAGACCAGCCGGGCATCGGCCTCTCCCTGGGTGTAGGGACGGCAGAAGCTCATGCGGTCAAAGGTCATGAGGACGTTCCCGTTGTCAAAGACGAAGTTTCTTATCTGCGATTTTCTGGGCATGGCTGGGCTCCGAAATCTGTGACAATTCACTAGAAGAATTGTAGTCATACGACCGTGACAATTATCCTAGGGGTAATCGTCACATCGAGAGGAGAGCACAATGAAGGCACGCTTCGCTCATCGCTGCACGCACGTCCTGGACATAGAGAAGACCATCGCCTTTTACGAGAAGGCCTTGGGATTGAAGCTTGTCCGCGTGAGCGGACCCGAGGACGGTTCCTGGTCAAACACCTTCCTGGTGGACGAGAACACGGGCTTCGAACTGGAGCTCACCTGGAACCGCGGTCGTACCGAGCCCTACGACAACGGAGGCATGGATACCCACATCGCCTTCCGCGTGGATGACATCGAGGCGGCCCACAAGCTGCACGAGGAGATGGGCTGCATCCAGAAGGAGAACCCAAAGATGGGCCTCTACTTCATCGTCGACCCAGACGGCCAGCGCATCGAAATCCTCCCTGAGAAGTAATTCTCTGGAAGTAATTTCCGAGAGCCAAGGAAATGGACCCTCTCGCTCGTGCGGGAGGGTCCAATGCAAAAGCTGGGACGGTTGCCCCAGGGGTAACCGTCCCAGGCTAGGGACTGACGCCTACTTGCGGGCGGCGAGGCAGCGACCCAGGTTGGACCAGGGCTCGACCTCCCTCACGGGCGTGGTGTCCCAGGCCTTGAGCGTTGCCTCGTCCACGAACTCGCGGCGGACGGTCACGTTGCCGCCATAGGTGCGGAACCAGTCACCGCTCATGATCAGGTAGCCGTCCTTGCCGGCGTCCTTGCCCCAGGAGTTCTCGATCCTCCAGGCCACGGGGCGACCGTCCTCGCCGAGTTCGACGCCCTGGAAGGTCATCTCGTGGGTCAGGCAGGTCTCGCGTGCGGCCACCAGGTCCTCGCGGCCCATGCTGAGGTCAACGCCAAAGAGGCCCTCAAAGTCCATGGTGTCGGTACCCAGGACGTACTTGTAGTCGTCGATGCTGCGGGGGAAGTCCTGCATCACGTCGCAGGCCATGGCCACGGGAACGCCTGCCTTGAGGGAGCGGATGGCAGCATCCTCCAGGACCTCCATGGGGCAGTTGAGGGAGTGGAGCTTCTGGCCGTCCAGGATGGAGTCCATGTAGCGGATATGGAAGGCCTCGCCAAAGGGGTACTTGGGGTCGGGCATGCTCACCAGGTCGACCCAGTCGGTGGGGTCGACGGGCACGTAGCGCTCGGCGAACTGGCGGGGAGTGATGCCCTTGTCGCGGAGGACCAGGCGGGCGTCCTTCTTCTCTTCCTTCTTGGCTGCATCCTCGGGGCCCTCGGCCGCGTCGGAGTCGGCGCCGTCCTTGGTCTTGTCAGCGGGCTTGTCCTCGGGCTCGACGGCAAAGAGCATTGAGGCATCCGCCTTCGCGTCCTTGCCTACCTGGCACTCGAAGTCAAAGGTCACGGGAGGCTCGCCCAGGCAGACGCAGAGGACGCGGTGGACGTCGACTAGCATCTGGACCTTGCGCTCGCGCAGCTCGTCGTCGGACTTGCCATCGGCGTGCATGCGACGGAGCTCCAGGGAGTCCTTGTGCAGGAGGCGCTCCAGCTGCTGGTCCATCTGGGAGGAGTTCTTTGAGCAGGCGGTCTCGGGCATGGCGTCCTTGGGGACCAGGCCGTACTTCTGCACGATGTTCATGGCGTAGGGCACGTAGCCGCCGTCGCCCATGCCGTCCTCCAGGATGAAGGCCACCTCGCGGGAGTCGGCGTCCTGGTCGGCCGTGGCGATGATGTTCTCCAGCATGGAGTTGGCCTTCTCCAGCTTGTCGTAGAACATGCCGAAGGACTGGGAGAACTCGAAGGTGTCCACGTCCAGGAGCTCCATGGTGGCGGCGCGCAAGGTGTTGAAGGTCGCGAACATCCAGCAGCGGCCGGACTGGCGCTGGTTGGTGATGTCGCCGGTCTTCTTGCGAGAGATGCCGTAGGTGTCGTGGTAGCTGCGCATCCTTGTGATGTCGCGGGCGGCGGCGTTGACGTTGGCCGCGGTGACGGCGTTGCGGGCGACGCGGTTGGCACGCACCGAGGAGAAGTCAGCGTCGAGCTTCTGGGTCCAGTCAAAGTCGATGGATTCTTTTGCCATGTGTTTCCTTTTCTGCGTTGAGCTGATTGTTGATTGGCTAGCTGAGAGTGTACAGCTAGGAGTGCGTCGGGGCGAGCGTGAGGACAAGCTGGTGTCAGCCCGGCTCCGCGCAGCCCGGCTCGCGCAGGCGCTTTGCGGCAGCGGCACCGCGCAGGTAGCGTGTCAGGTAGGAGTCCATCTCGCGCGTGTTCTGCGAACAGGCCGTCTCGGGCATGGCCTCCTTGGGTACGACGCCGTACTTCCTTACCAGGGACTTGAACATGTCCCACTGGCCGCCGTTGCCGATGGAGTCTGCCAGGAGTTGGGCCATCAGGCGGCCGGACAGGGGCTCGTCCAGGCAGTCCAGGATGTTCTGGAGGAACCAGTTGAACTTCTCGGCGATGTCGTCTGGGGTGACGCTGGCCATCTGGTCCATGTGGGTGGTCCTTTTTTTCCTTGTGACCTTCCTATAGTACGGCAGGCGCGCGGATGGACACGGGGGAAGCGGGGGCGGGGCCCGTGTCTTCGATGGCATGGCTCAAGAATCTCCGTCACCCGCGCTCGCGTTATACTGACCTCGTTGCCGGATTTTCGCGTCAAAGGACTCCCATGAGCTTCCAGTCGTTTGGTCTTGCATATGATGTTCCCGCCTATGCGCGGCATGTGCTGGGCGTGCTGGAAGCCGCCGGCTACGAGGCCTGGGTCGTCGGTGGCTGGGTGCGTGATGCCCTCCTGAGCGCCCCCTGCCACGATGTGGACCTGACCACCAACGCCCTCTGGCAGCAGACCGAGAGCGCTCTGGTGGCGGCTGGCGTCGAGGTGCACGAGACGGGCACCGCCCACGGCACCGTGACGGCCGTTTTTGACGGCAAGCCCATAGAGATCACCACCTACCGTACCGAGGGCAGCTACAGCGACCACCGACATCCCGACGAGGTCACCTTCGTGCGGGACGTCCGCGAGGATCTGGCCCGACGCGACTTGACCATCAACGCCATGGCCTACCATCCCGAGCGCGGCCTCCTGGACCCCTTTGGAGGCAGGGATGACCTCGCGCGCGGCATGGTTCGCGCGGTGGGCGACCCGGCGAAGCGCTTCGAGGAAGACGCCCTGCGCGTCCTGCGTGCGGTGCGCTTTGCGGCCAGACTGGGCTTCCGGATCGAGCCCGCCACCCAGGCCGCCCTCGTGGACTGGGTGGCGGGCCTGCGCGACATCGCCCACGAGCGCATCGGACGGGAGCTCACGGGCATCCTGCGGAGTGGCCGCGTGTCCTGGGCCCTCATGAGCCAGACCCCCGTGATGGTGGAGGCCATCCCGGAGCTGGAGGCCTGTGTGGGCTTTGACCAGCAGACGCCCTACCATGCCTACGACGTGCTGGAGCACACGGCCCGAGTCTGTCGCGGGGTGGAGGAGTTCACGGGGGGCATTGCCTCCGACGAGCTGCGCTGGGCGGCCCTCTTGCACGACATCGCCAAGCCTCGTACCTTCACCATGGACGAGAACGGCCGCGGTCACTTCTATGGCCACCCGAAGGTGGGTGCCCAGATGGCGCGGACGATCATGCATCGGCTGGCCATCCCGCGCGATCTGACACGCAAGGTCTGCGCCCTGGTGCGGCTCCACGACCGTCCCACCAGCATGCGAAAGAGGTCCGTCTATCACGAGATGATGGAGCTGGAGGAACTCTGTCCAGGAGAGGCCCGATCCCTGGCCCTGCAGCTGACCGACCTGAAGCGGGCGGACGCCGTGTCAAAGACCCCCAGCGCCGCCTCCTATGCTGTGGAGCTGGACCGTATAGAGGCCCTGCAGCGCAGACTCATTGCGGGCGGTGTCTGTCTGACGACGGCCGAGCTTGCCGTGGGCGGGGGAGACGTGATCCGCGAGATGGGCGTGAAGCCTGGGCCGCAGATCGGTGTGATCCTTCGGGACCTCCTGCGCCAGGTGTCCAACGGCATGGTCCCCAATGAGCGAGATGCTCTCCTGGACCGCCTGCGCCAGATGTCCGGCGTGTAGGGCGTGTCGCAGGGTGTGTCGCAGGGGCTACACCCCGCGGCACACGAGGCCCGCACGGA
This sequence comes from uncultured Olsenella sp., assembly GCA_900316105.1. Taxonomy (GTDB): domain Bacteria; phylum Actinomycetota; class Coriobacteriia; order Coriobacteriales; family Atopobiaceae; genus Olsenella_F. The sequence continues at coordinate 129,224 of ONBR01000011.1, read as the reverse complement.
CGACTTGGGTGAACCTCTCCAGTACGCGGGCCGTGGCACCCCAGACCACGGGTTCCGTCTCATAGAAGGGTATGTGCTCCCGGTAGCTGCGCCAGTGGTAGTCCTGGCCGCCAGGGACCTTGTCCCAGGGAAAGTCTGGCGGAAACTCCCGTTGCGCGCCGACCTCGTAGCAGCTGGGCTCATGTTCGAGCAGCCAGGATACGGGCAGGTAAAAGACCCTATCGACCTCATCAGCAGAGAAGGATCCCTCGTAGCCCTCGATAGTCCCGCAGAAGGCGTGGAGGCGGATGCCCGCCGGCCCGGGAATCTGTCCCAGGGGAGCCAGGACCTGTACCTGGGAGGGGTCGACCAAGAGCTCTTCGGCGCACTCGCGGACCGCGGCATGCTCGGGTGTCTCGCCCGGTTCGATGGAGCCACCGGGGAGGCTCACCTCGCCGGGTTGCACGGAGAGCCTGCTGGCCCGCACTTCCAGGATGACGCCCTGTCCCTCCGGGCGGTCAGTCAGGGCCACCAGGACCGAGGCATCATGAAGCGGAGTCCCGACCCTCTGGAGCCCGCGCCTCAGCAGCTCACTGTCTACCACGTTGCACGTCCTTTCCAGCTAGCCGCTAACTCAGCGCTGCCACCACCTGATTGGTTGTCACGATCTGGGACCCGTAGCACTTCCGGAAGTGCTCGATGCCGGCCTCCTGGGTGCCGCAGAGGAAGGTGCGCGTGGCGTCCTCGACGACGATCGTCTTGTAACCCAGGAAGTAGGCGTCGGCCAGGGTGTGGAGGACGCAGATGTTGGTGTCCTCACCGACGGCGATCAGGGTGTCCACGCCCAGCTCGCGCAGGGTCAGGTCCAGGTCGGTCTGGAAGAAGCCCGAATAACGGCGTTTGGGGATGATGAAGTCTTTCTGGCCGAAGCCCGCGTGAAGTGCGGGATTCACCGTGGCCTTGCCCATGATGCCGTGGTCGCCCCAGAGCTCGAGCTCGCGGTCTAGGCCAGGGATGTGCTGGTCGCAGCAAAAGACGATAGGGAGCCCCATGTATCGTGCCGCGTCAACCACGCGGACCGAGGCCTCCACCAGGTCCTGCTCGGCGGGGTCGGGATTGTAGAGGCTGTCGTCGCCCTGGGTGACCAGGACGTCGATCACCAGCACTGCGGTGCGTGCGGGGTCAATCTCGAGCGAGGCTGCGGGTGTGGATGCGATGTCTGCCATGCTTGCTCCCATCTGTGGTGGTCTGATGGCTACTAGCTTAGACCTTCGTCGGGGGAGTGCCATGGTGTCGAGCTAATAAAAAACCGTCGGCCGAAGCCGACGGTTGAACATTTGGTAGCCCGTAGCAGATTCGAACTGCTGATCTCCGCCTTGAGAGGGCGGCGTCCTAAACCGCTAGACGAACGGGCCAAGCAAACAGATGGTAGCCCGTAGCAGATTCGAACTGCTGATCTCCGCCTTGAGAGGGCGGCGTCCTAAACCGCTAGACGAACGGGCCATACCTGTTTCAAAGAACACATGGCTGAGCCGGAGAGAATCGAACTCCCACTGACGGAACCAGAATCCGTTGTCCTACCGTTAGACGACGGCTCAATGTGTGCTCCAGCGCATGTGCGCGAGAAAGTAATATACGGTAATGAGGCGGATTCAAGGCCCTGAACTTCAAATCTGTGGGGCACATCACAATTTCTACAAATATTGTGAGAAGAGACCCAAGGTCCGCTAGCTCACGTACAACCGCCGTCCCATGCCGACGCCCAGCCAATCCCTACGCTCCAGCCTAGGGCATGGCCGCGACCTTTGCCTCAACGAACCAGCGAGGATCCTCGTACCAGAGGTAGGTGGGCCTGCCGCCGATCCTGATGGTGTAGCGTATCCCGGTGCCTCCCGTCTTGAGCGACTGGGCCTGCCTGGCGTCGACCACCTGCTCCACGGGGAAGTGCCGACCGTCCTCCCACACGACCTGCAGGGGGCTGACCCGACCGTCTACGTCCGTACGGGAGACAACCTCCACGTACTGCTTTCGCCTCGACGCAATGCCCTGCATGGTCGCCACCTCCTGTTCGAACGTTTGTGTTATAATAGAACGAAAGTTCGTCACATACAAGCCCGAATCGGCGTTCGTTGCCCGAGTGGCCACGCGCAGTCGCTGACGCGGATGGGCCTGGTGACGTGATACACTGCGCGAGAGGACGAGGGGAGGTCACATGGCATACGCAGACAAGAGGGGCACGTCCGGTAGGGGGAGCGGCCAGCCTGGCAAGTCCGACCCCGTCGTCACGATCCTCCTCGCCATAGTGATTATCCTTGCGGGAAACACCATCCAATCCCTCTTTAGCCAGCCCGGTCAGTCGGGCCAGACGCCTCAGGTCCAGACACGGACCCAGTCCCAGGACGGTCAGGTGTCTGCCCAGGACGACCAGTCGGTCGCCATCTCCATGGCCGACCCCTCGGAGCTCGTGGACTGCTATGTCTACCAGCACATGGACGTCCACAAGCAGCTCCTCTATCGCCAGCTCTACGCCGGCATGCGCGACAGGCTGGACACCATCAACTTTGTCTTTCAGGACGAGGACGACATCCAAGTGGTCTACGAGGCGGTCCTCCTGGACCACCCAGAGCTCTTCTATGTAAAGACCGACGAGGAGCTGACCTTCAAGGAGACGGGCAGCCGCGCGAGCCTGGACTCCTGGATGAGCATGTCCGACCAGGAGGTGCGGGACCGCCAGGTGAGGGTGGATACCTTTGTGCGTGACTGCCTGGCGGACCTGCCCGCCCAGGCCACGGACTATGACAAGGCGAAGCACGTCTACGAGTACCTGATCAGCCACACCACCTACGACCCCGCCGCCCCAGACAACCAGAACATCCTCTCGGTCTGCCTGCAGGGGTCCAGTGTCTGTGCGGGCTACGCAAAGACCTTCCAATACCTGATGCAGCGGCTGGACATCCCCTGCACGCTGGTGACGGGCACGGCGCATGGGGAGTATCACGCCTGGGACCTGGTCCTCTTGGATGGGGACTACTACTACGTGGATCCCACCTGGGGAGACATGACCTTTGCCGCCGAGGCGGGGGTAGAGCCACCTGCAGACCTGGTGGACTACACCTATCTCAACGTCACGTCGGAGCAGATGGACCGCCAGCACGCGGTGGGCGAGGACTATCCCGTCGACCTGCCGGATTGTACGCAGACAAAGGACAACTATTTCGTCCGCGAGGGCAGGCTCGTCTCGGACGGGAACGCCGACGCCTCGGCAAGGGCGGTGAGGGACCTCCTGGCCAAGGACAAGGCGGCGGGAAAGAGCAACGGTCAGTACCAAGCTGCAAGCATAGAGCTCATGGACCAGGTGAACTCCCGGCTCCTCAACGAAAAGAACGGCATTCTGTATGATGCGCTGGGCAAGGAGAGCATCCGCTACGTAAGGGATCCCGACTCAGGCGTGACAACGGTGCTCTTCTAGCTTATGGGATACCAGGGAGCGTCAGGCGCGCGGCCCTGCCCAGGCGTAGTCCCATCGGTGCGGCTTGCCCTTTCGTGCCGCCCTTGCGGACTTGGCCTTACTCCAGGCCCAGGGTCTCTCCCAGGGCATAGATGGCGTTGCGGACGCAGTCGTCGCAGGGGCAGAGGACGACGCCCGTATCACGGCCCTTCAGGTCCTTGCAGGTGGTGGCCCCGCTCTTCTGGCGGAAGCTGGCCAGCGTCTGGCGGGCGATGGGGATGGTCCTCTGTCCCTCGGTCATCAGGCCGGCCACCATGACCGCGCCGTTCAGGGCACCGCAGGTGGCCTCCATGCAGCCCATGCCGCCGCCAAAGCCAGCGGAGAGCTGGAGGAGCTGCTGGGGATCTGCGTCCACCAGGTCCCCACAGGCAGCCGTGACCGCCTGGCAGCAGTTGTAGCCGGAATGCTTGTACTGGACGGCCTTCTCGGCACGCTCCTGGATAGTCATGGCAGTCTCCCGTCTCGTGGTGTGGGGCATCGGCACCAAGGCAACGCATATGAAAAGTCGGGACGCTCCAGAGCGCCCCGACTTCAGCTCTCTTCCGATGGCTAGTCTACACCCAGCCTAGACGCCTGCGTGCGTAGCGCCGTATTCTGCCTGGTCTGGCGTGAATCCATCATATTTGAGCTGGTCCACCAGCTCGTCATGGGAGGGGTTGTTCATGAACTCCAGGTAGTCCTTTGCCGCGCCAACAGCCTGCTCGTTCCAGTCGGCCCCGCAGTTGTCTGCCGCGTAGGCCGCCTGCTCGTCGGTGAACTTGTCGTACTTGAGCTGCTTGATCAGGCCGTCATGCGAGAAAGAGGTGATGCCTATGTATTCCTTACCCTTCTTCAACGCCTGCTCGTTCCAGTCGGCGCCGCAGTTGTCTGCCGCGTAGGTGGCGTCCTCCTCGCTCAGGCCCTCGTACTCAAGCTGCTCGATCAGCCCGTCATGAGAGAAGGCGGTGAAGCTCAGGTAGTTCTGGGCGGCCTCGAGGGCCTTCTCCTTGGAGGAGCCGGGCTTCGAGGCGTAGTCATTGGCGCCATCGTGGGAGTTCTGCTCCTGCTTCTCCTTGTCGTCGACCTTCTGCTGGTCCTCCTCTTGCTTCTTTTCCTTGTTGGAGTCCTCGTCCTTCGTTACCTCCTGGACGTTCTTTTCGGAGTCAGAGTCAGGGCTCGTGGAGTGGCGGAAGGTGGCCTGCTTGCCGCCACCAAAGACGAGGAAGGCCACGAGCACTACGGCCACGGCAGCGGCGACGATGGCGATGACCTTGCCCTTGCCGCCCTTGGACTTCCTTGGCTTGTTGTAGGCCGCGTCATAGGAGAGGTCGGGCCCTCCCGGCTTTGCCGGTCCGCCACTCGCAGGTCCTCCGCCTGCGGAGTTGGCACCAGGGAAGGGCGGTGCACCAAGGGGCACGGGAGGACGTCCGTTTCCGGGGGTCCTACCAGGCTGTGCCGCCTGGGGCTGGACCTGCGTGGGCTGGTTCACATTCCAGGGCTGGCTGGCGTCTGCCTGCGGGGCCTGACCAGAGAGGGGAATGACCTCGGCCTGGGGGTCCTCGTAGCAGGGCCTGGGGGCTACGTAGCCCTTGCCCTCGGGAAGGACTGTCGTCTTTGCCATGCTGGGGTCAAACGCGGACTCGGCGTCGGTGTCAGGCACGGCGTCGGTGTCAGGCGCGGGAGCCGACTGGGTCGTTGCCTTGGCCTCCACGGCCCCCTCCATCGACGCGCCGCAGCGCACGCAGAACTTGGCTCCGTCTGGGTTTTCCCTGCCGCACTTGGGACAGATGCTCATGGCCTCTCCTTCGCAAGCGATGCGACCGCCCTTGTGGGAAGCTCCCTCAGACATGACGGCGCTCTGAGGCTCTCATCACACAGGCAATCGACATTTCTGTCATTTGCTCGGCTCTGTCCATAGATGGCAGCAGTGTGACAGTGTCCCCTGAGCCTATTTGTCACATTGGGCGGGACGACAGGTAGCGTGCTGCCTCGTCGGCGGGGACGGGACGACCAAAGTAGTAGCCCTGGATCTGGTCGATGCCGATTTGCTTTGCCAGCAGGTACTGCTCCTTTGTCTCCACGCCCTCGGCTATGACCTTCTTTCCCAGGTCGTGGACGATGGCCGTGAGGTTATCCAGGAAGGGGAGGCGGCCCTCCACCAGGTACTCGTCGATCAGGGACTTGTCGAACTTCACGAAGGTCACCGGCATGTTCGTGACCGCCGTGATGGAGGAGTAGCCCGTGCCGTAGTCGTCCAGGGCGAGCAGGATGCCCATGCGGTCTGCCTCGGCAAAGAACTCGTCGCTGCGCTCCCTGTCCGAAAAGACGCTGGTCTCGGTGATCTCCACCTTGACCTTATTCGTGGGGATGTCGTACTTGCACAGGAGCTCTGCCAGGAAGCCGCAGTAGTCCCGGTCCCTGAGCTGACGGGCGGAGTAGTTGATGGAGACGACGGGCAGGGGGAGGCCCTCCTGCTTCCAACTGGCCATCTGCTCGATGACCTTGCGGGTGACGATGCGGTCGATCTGGATGATGAGGCCGCTCTCCTCGGCGACGGGGATGAACTGCCCGGGGTAGTAGCGGTTGTCCTGGAGTCTACAGAGGGCCTCGAAGCCATTAAGTTCGCCCGTGGTGGTGTCCACCTGCGGCTGATAGACCACCGAGAAGCTGTCGTCGCGCACTGCGTGCTGGAGCACCGACACCAGGGCCGACCGCTGGTCGATCTCCTTCCTCAGCTTTTCGTTGTAGATCTGCAGGCCATGGTGCTCGCGGGTCCTACGGCTCTCGTACATGGCCAGCTCTGCCTTGGTCAGAAGCTCGTCCAGCGGCTCGTCGCCCTCGCGCAAGGCAAGGCCTACGGATAAGGACACATCTATCAGCTGGTTCTGGTACTGGTAGGGCTCGTGCATGAGGGCATCGAAGCGCTCGATCTCGCCATGGTCCTCGCTGAGGTCCTTTCGAAAGAGGACGAAGAACTCGTCTCCGCCCAGCCTGGCCGCCTTCGCGCCGCGGATGGAGGAGAGCCTTTCCGCCACCGTCTTTAGAATCTGGTCACCACAGGAATGTCCGTACTTCTCGTTGATGAACTTGAAGCCATCGATGTTGACCGTACAAGCGGTCCGATAGGGTCTGATGTACAGTTCAAAGAGGCCGTTTCGGTTTATCAGGTCGGTCAGGGTGTCGTAGTAGAGCTCATGTCGGAGCTTCTGCTCGCTCTCGCGCAGCCTTTTGGCATCGCGAGATGTGTTGATGGTGCTGATGACCAGGGAAATGATGGTAACGACCAGACCAAGCACGATGTGTAAGACGGGGATGAGGACGCTTCGGTACTGCTCCCAGAGGGGGCGACGCTCGTTGATGACCGTGGAATGTTGTGGCAGTTCATCGTCCTTCAGACCAAAGCGCTCCATCTGCTTCATGTCAAAGACGTAGCTGGTCTGGTTGTTGTGGACCAGGGGGATATCGGCGGGGGAGGTCCCGCTCATGATCTGGACGGACATGTGTGCCGCGTCGCGGCCAAAGCCCTTGAAGTCCAGGAAGCCGCTGCAGAGGGCACCATTTCCCACACCGCCTGTAGATGCGCGAAAGACTGGCCTGGTGGAGTGGGAGGAGAGGAGCCTGCAGGTGTCGTCGATGGAGTAGGTGTTGCCGTCGGCGTCCCTGAAGGCGTCGAGATCAAAGATGACCGACTGGTCGTCTATGGCCTCGATGGTCCGGATGTAGTCATCCTTGGAGAGCTGCGAGCTGTTTATGACCTGAAACTCGTGGTCAGGGAACTGGCTCTCTATCTGCTGGAGCTGGGCGAGGTCTCCCTGGCCCGTGGGCGAGTCATCCACGATGCAGACGAACTTCTTGCAGTCGGGAAAGAGGCCCGCCGCCGTGTGAAAGACGTCCGCGAAGTTGCTCTCCTCGGGAATGCCCGTGGCCCAGCCCTCCTGGTGGGCCCTCTCGGCGTACCCGAGATCGTTGATGCCCAGGAACACGATGGGGACGTCCTTGAAGAGATCGTCGCGGTGGGCGTCAGCAAAGGCGAGCGCGTTGTCGTCTCCGACAATAAGGACGTCGTAGTGGGTGGTGGCAAGCTTGCCCGACAGCATGTTGGTGAAGCGCCTCAGACTTCGTTCGTCCGGGTGGTTCTTTGTGTCCATGTACTCGGTATCCAGGGTGACCTTCGAGCCCTCGAACTCCTCGTCTATGCCCTTCCACTGGAGAGGAACCGAAAAGTGGGACTGGGAGTAGGAGGAGAGGAAGAGGACCCTGTGTTCGCTCTCGTCGCGCAGGGACTCCTTGGCGATGTCCCTGATCATGGAGTTGTTGGCAGTGAACTGATCAAAGAGCATGTTGATGCCCGTGATGATCAGCAGGATGGCGGCGATGCCCAGGATGACCCGGATAATCGAGAAGGTCAGACGCCCCTTCTTTCTGTCGCCATCAGCGCGCATCGCCATGCCTCCATGAAAAATGGGTCACGCGGCTTGAGAGAATTTGCTTTTCCCCATTTTAGCAACATGTTTATTAAGGCACGGTATGAAAAAGCACCCTGAGGGCCTCATCCCCCGTGGGGCGGAGTCACTTGAGGGTTCTGCCGCTCTTTCGCTCTTTTGTGGCAAGATGAGTTTGCAGAATCCGGCAAGTGGAAAAGAGCAGGCGTGTCCCAGACACATCCCAGATACCTCCAGCCTGACCCCAGCGACTACGTGGTCGTGGACGTGGAGACCAACGGCCTCGACGAGGAGACGGACGACCTCCTTTCCATATCCTTCTACAAGCCGGATGAGGGGAGGGTCTTTGACCGCTTCCTGCCCCTGGAGAAGAACGACGCCATAGATCCCGAGGCGGCCCAGGTAAACGGCATCCGTGCAGAGGACCTGGAGGGTCTGGAACCCCTGAGCCAGGGAGAACTGGACCAGCTGATCAGTGACTTCGAATTGGACCGGCGCCTGGTCCTGGCCTACGGCGGGGGCAACTTCGACGAGCGCTTCCTCCGTCGCTACATACGCGAGCACGGCCTGCGAGGCTTCGACCGCGTTCGCTTCCGCGACTTCAAGAAGCTCGTCTTTTGCTCGGGTCACGCGGCTTACCCCGCGTCAAAGGACAACCTCTGCCGCGCCTTTGGCATCGGTGGCGTGGAGGACGTCCACTCCTCGGCCAACGACTGCGTCCTGGAGTGGCAGCTCTTCGAGCGCATGGCGGGGGAGGGTCTTCTCATCGTGGAGGGGGAGGTCTACCGGCTGGCTCGTGGCATGGGGGCCAACCCCGGCTTCCTGTACCCGGCCCTCTGGCTGGACACCTTCTCCAGGCTACGGAAGTTCTCTGGTCTGCCCCGCCACCACGTGCTGGGGAAGGTGGTTTATGAGCTGGAGCTCTCCGCGGATGCCACGTCGAGGTCACTCTGCCTGCAGGAGCTCCGAAACGACGTCTGCGGCACCGCGGTGCGAGGGGTCCTGGGGGAGCTTCTGGGTGTGGATGCCGGTCTGCTTGGGCCGGCCGAGGGCGATCCCTCCGTCGAGTCCTGGCTGGGCACCGAGGGCAGGGGGTTTCTTTCCGCCGACCTGGGACGGCTCGAACACGTGGGCTCCCTTGCGGAGGTTGGTGCGACCTATCGTGACGGAATGGCCCCAGGCCAGAGGGGTGCCCCACTGACGCGGCTGGAGCCCCGCCACCTGGATGCCCTGTCGGCGCTGAGGGAGGAGCTGGGGCCCCTGGTCGACCGACTGGGTGAGGTCTTTGGCGAAGGCGGCCCGATAAGGGCGGGCCAGCTCCAGGCGGACGAGAGCCAGGGCGTCTGTGCGCGCTCGGACTTTGGCAACGATGCGGCGGTCCTGACGGTCAAGGTGGGAGGCTCCGGCCTCAAGCCCGCCCGCTGCTCCAACCAGCTCCACTATGGCTCGCACGGTCGCAGGACCTACCTCCTGGGCATCGACTGGGGAGGAGACGCCGGCGAGGAGGCGGAAGCCCGGCCCACCCGCTTCGTCCTCAGGCGGATTCACTTCAAGGACTAGGCCGCTGCAAGTTTTGACCGGCATTTTCGGAGCCGTGTCCCTCTTTCGAGGGTCCTTGCCTAATCCCAGTTAGTCACGGCTTCGCTGTAGTAGCCCATGAGGTCGCGGTAGAGGCCCTGCTCCACAGTGATGGCTATCTTGTTCGCACAGGTGCAGAGGGCCAGCGGAGCCGCGGCGCAGGCGCCCGCTACGGTCAGGTGGCGCCCGCTGCAGCCAGGTGGCGCCCGCTGCAGCCAGGTGGCGCCCGCTGCGGGTCCTGCCCAGCTTGTCCCTGCAGGTCAGAGCCACTATGCAGGCCGCCACCATGTTTGCCGTGCCGAGAGGAAGGCCGTGGCAAAGTAGCCCAGCTGAGGCAGGTGCAAGAGGGGAAAGGCTATGGAGCCCAGGAGCACTTGTCGGGTGGATGTGAGTACTGGTCGAGCGGGTGTGAGTGCTGGCCGGGCGGATGTGAGTATTTGCAGGGCGGATGTGCGTACCTGTGGGGCGGGTGTGAGTACCTAGCGGCAGGATGTGCGCGCCTGTGGGGCGGGTGTGAGTACCTAGCGGCCGGATGTGAGTACCTGTGGGGCGGGTGTGAGTACCTAGCGGCAGGATGTGCGCGCCGGTCTTCTTGCCTGTGTCATTAGACCTTCGAATGTGTGTATCTGCGAAGTGGTTGTGAGTAATTGGCTTGTCGGTGTGTGTATTCTCGAAATGGATGTGAGTATCTCGCCATCTGATGTGTGTATCCGAGCGTCGGAAGTGAGTAAGAATTTTGTTGCCATTGGGGCATCTGGATGCTCCTGATGAAATTGCGAATTACGTTTACCCAGGTAGATGGCTTGAGTGCGATTATTGCGGATGTGAGTACGTACTCACATCCGCAAGCTGGGTACACACAACCGGCCCGTGGATACACGCATCCGATGACCAGATACACACATCCGATGACCAGATACACACATCCAGTTGCAAGTCACTCACTTCAGTTCGGGGGTCCCTGGGGCTGGCTGAGCATGTGATTGGCTGACTGAGACTGTAATGGGGTACGCACTTCCAAACGAAAACGTAAGCGGATGAGACCGTCCGCGGTGTTTGTTGTCCGCCTCCGCCGACCCGGGACCCCCGACCCGGGATCCCCGACCCGGGACCCCCGACCCGGGACCCCCGACCCGGGATCCCTGCCGGCCCAGGACCCCGACCCAAGACCCCTGCCGACCCAGGGAACCCCCGCCGATTCCGCGACTGTTGACATTGCCGGATCTTGCTAGTTGCAGGTGTGAAATGGGACATCCTGAGCGGCTGACCGGTGCCTCTTCGCATTGGCTGTTTGAATATGACCAGGTCATCGGCCTGAAAAGACGCAATGTTGCCGACGCGCGTCATGGATTGCGTCATGGATTGCCTTTCCGAGGCTGCCGTTGAATCGCCGGGGGCCTCTCGGCACCGGCGTGAGTTCCGCGCCACTTTTGTCCCTTTCTGCCGCAGCCCTTTTCCTGAGGGTGAGCTTGCGATAGGGTAGTGCCCTGCGACTGGCTGCCCTCCAGACGCCGTACCTTCATTGGAGATGATCTTCTTTGCGCATCGCGCTCGTCTGTGGAACCAACCACAAGGGGTCCACCTACCACATAGCACGCATGTTGGCCGACCGCCTACTAGAGGGCGAGGCCGACTCCGACGCCGACTCCGACTCCGACCTGACGGAGTTCTTCCTGCCCAGGGACTTTGGCGACTTCTGCACGGGTTGCGCCAGCTGTCTGCACACATCCGAAGAGCTCTGTCCCCATCGGAGCCGATTCCAGCCCATCATCGAGGTCCTGGACCAGGCGGACGTGATCATCCTTGCCAGTCCCACCTACGTCTACCATGTCACTGGCGCCATGAAGACCTTCCTGGACCACTTTGGCTACCGCTGGATGCTGCACCGACCCGCACCACACATGTTTCACAGCCAGGTCGTCTGCGTGACGACTGCCGCCGGCGGCGGTACGCGCGGGGCACTGCGCGACATGGCCGACTCTGCCTTCTACTGGGGAGCCGCCAAGGTCCGCAAGATGGGCTTCGTCGTGCGGGCGAGCTTCTGGAAGCAGGTGACGCCCGAGCGTAGACAAAAGATCGTGCGCTCGGTGGACGCGATGGCCCGCAAGGTGCGGTCCTCTTTTGAGCGGGACCGCCGCACTGGCCGCGCCCATCCAGGCCTGCGGACGCGGGCATACTTCGTCCTGAGTCTCAAGCTCCACCAGCTGCCTACCTGGCCAAAGATCGACGCCGACTACTGGACCGCCCAGGGCTGGAGCCTCACCAGCGTGCCCTGGAAGAACTGAGCCTGTTCATGAACACGAACTGAGGCGTCCCCCCAGTGACGTCCCGCCGTCACATCGCCGCTTCGTCAAGAAGAAAACCATGCGCAAAAGACGAGAGCCGCAGGTCCGATTCCTGCGGCTCTCTTGTCCAGTCGATATGGTCCTGACTAAGACGTTCCTACACCTCGGGCACGACGGCGAGGGGCAGGGCCTTGTCCAGACGCGCGAGCGTCAGGTTGCGGCCCAGGAGCTCCAGGGACTCGCCCAGCGGGGGAGAGACCTGGTTGCCGCACTCGGCCACACGGACGGCGCCGTAGAACTTGCGCTTGTTGAGACCGTAGGCGTCGGGCAGGGGGTCCAGGGCGGCGTTGATGGCGTCGGTCTTCCAGGCGTCGCCGTCGCCCAGGGCGGCCAGGGCCTCGCGCGCGGCGGTCAATGCGCCGGCCGCGTAGTCCTTGGCCAGGTTCTTCTTCACGGACTTCTCGTCGAAGGTCACGTCCTCGCCCTCATAGAGGAAGCGGGCCTTGTCTACGACGTCGCGGGTCAGGGTGGTGCGCGGCTTCAGGATCGAGGCCAGCAGGAGGTACCAGTCCTTCTTGTGTTCGGGCTCGGCCTCCTTCTCCAGGCCTGCCTCCACGAGCTCGGGCAGGAGGACCTCAAAGACGAAGTCCTCGTCGCTCATGGCCTGGACGTACTGCTGCTGGATCCAGTCGAGCTTCTTGAAGTCGAAGGTCGCGGGGTTCTTTGACACGTGGTCCAGGGAGAACTTGCTGGCCAGGACGTCGCGCGGGATGATCGTGGTGTCGCCGTCCAGGGCCCAGCCCAGGAGGGCCAGGTAGTTCACGAAGGCATCAGACAGGTAGCCCTGGTCGCGGTACTCCTCCACGGAGGTGGCACCGTGACGCTTGGAGAGCTTCTTTCCGTCGGGACCCAGGATCATGGAGATGTGGGCAAAGGTGGGCACGGGTGCACCCAGTGCCTCGTAGACCATGATCTGACGAGGGGTGTTGGACAGGTGGTCGTCTCCGCGGATGACGTGGGTGATGCCCATCATGGCGTCGTCGACGACGGTGGCGAAGTTGTAGGTGGGAGTGCCGTCGGAGCGGAAGATGATGAAGTCGTCCAGGTCCTTGGCCTCGAACTTGACGTCGCCGTGGACGGCGTCGTGGACCATCACGTCGCCGCGGTCCAGGGGGACCTTGATGCGCAGGGTGTAGGGCTCTCCGGCCTCGATGCGGCGCTTGGCCTCCTCGGGGTCGATGTCACGGCAGGTGCGCTGGTAGCCCTGGAAGGGGTCGTGACGCTCCTGGGCCGCCTTCTTGTCTGCGGCCAGCTTCTCGGGGGTGCAGAAGCAGGGGTAGGCCTTACCCTCGTCCCAGAGCTTTTGGGCAGCCTGCTTGTAGATGTCCAGACGGTCGGTCTGCTTGTAGGGACCGAAGTCGCCGCCCTTGTCGGGACCCTCGTCCCAGTCCAGGCCCAGCCACTTCATGGCGCGCAGGATGATCTGCGTGTTCTCCTCGGTGGAGCGGGTGGGGTCGGTGTCGTCGATGCGCAGGATGAAGGTGCCGTTGTTGGCGCGGGCGAATGCCCAGTTATAGATGGCCGTACGGGCGCCTCCTACGTGAAGCTTTCCCGTGGGGGAGGGAGCGAAGCGCACGCGAACGGGCTTCTTGGCGGTGCTATCCAAAAGATGCCTCCAGTAGTAAGTACTCTCAATCGACGGAACAAGTATAGACGCTGAGCTTGCGCCATGGTGCGTTGCTCCTATAATCAGACCCATTTGCTCTACCGAAAAAGAATATGCGTGCGGATTTGACAATTACGATGCTAGAATTTTTTCTACCGTGCCCCGTTTGGCACGTAGCGTTGCAATTGTGTGGGGATTTGACCATGAGCCTAACAGAGGACCAGACATCGAAGGTGGCAGACTTTGCCACGACCGTGCTTGCGGCACGCAATGTCGCACACACCGTAATGGACAAGGAAGTAGGCAAGGCTCGCCGGCACATAAAGACCCGCAAGTCCGCGACGACGCGCCAGCGCATCATCACTGCAGCCATCGAGCTCATGGTGGAGCACAGCAATACCGACTTTCAGATGCGCGAGGTCTCCGAGCGTTGCCACATGTCCAAGGGTTCCGTCTACTATTACTTCTCTGACAAGGATGAGCTCATCGAGGAGATTTTTGACGAGGGCTCGGCCAGCATGATCTCGGCCGTCGAGGACGTGATCGCAAAGGCGGACACGGCCTACGAGGGACTGACCAATCTGGTTGCGGACTTCGCCCACCAGATTCGCATGTCGAACCCACTGGCCATCGCCCTGGCACGCGAGATGTCACGTCCCTCCAAGGGCGGCTCCTCCATCCTCAACTCACGCTATGCCCAGCTGGTCCGCATCATCGCGGCCCAGATCGACCGCGCAAAGGCGGAGGGCTCAGTGCGAGAGGACCTCAACAGCGGACTGGCGGCCATCTTCCTCACGGGCGGCTTCATGTCCACGTCGGTCACTTCCGTGGGCATGCCCATTCCCATGACCGACGAGGAGTTCGTGAGCGACCTATTGCACCTGGCCATGGGCGGCATCGGTACGACGGAAAAGTAAGAAAGACGTGACGTATCCGTATGGGTATCCGTAGGGGGTACTCCCTTTTGGCTTAAATCCATGCCAAAAGGGAGTACCCCCTACGGATACTACGGATAGGCGCTCGATGTCCTGTCTTGAAGTTTTCGAACACAATTCAAAAATCCTATTTACACCCCCTAGGGTATGTCGTAATCTAGCCTTGCTCGTCTAGAGGGGCCTGTCTGTCTATTGGCAGCGCAGGCGCACAGAGCTGAGGGACCGAGCCCTATGAAGCTCCGGCAACCAGCGCATCCGCGCATGGTGCCAATTCTCGGCAGGTCGGCGGTCGCGCACGTAGGTGCCGTATGACCTGGAAGACGGGGGAGTACGTGTAGTCACACTGAAGTCCCCTGAACACACAGGGGGCTTTTTTCTTAGCTCCCACGAGGGCGCGAGGGCGCCAGAAGGGTTGAGGCCATATGGCACACAAGAACTATCTCTTTACCTCCGAGTCGGTGACCGAGGGTCATCCCGACAAGATGTGCGACCAGATCTCGGACGCACTCGTTGACGCCATCCTGGACAAGGAGGCCCGGCTGGAGAGGGATGGCTACGTCTCGCCCTCCGGCGTCCCTGCCTGCCTGAACAACGTCCGCTGCGCCATCGAGACCTTCACCACCACGGGCACCATCGTGGTCATGGGTGAGGTCCGTACCCAGGCCTACGTGGACGTTCAGAAGATCGTCCGCGACACCGTCCGCTCCATCGGCTACGACCGTGCAAAGTACGGCTTCGACGCCGACACTTGCGGCGTGATCAACATGATCCACGAGCAGTCCCCCGACATCGCCCAGGGCGTCGACGGCACCTTTGCCCGCGCCGAGGACGAGGATGACATCGACAAGATCGGCGCCGGCGACCAGGGCATGATGTTCGGCTACGCCTCCGACGAGACCGACGTCCTGATGCCCATGCCCATCTACCTGGCCCAGCGCATGGCCCAGCGTCTTGCCATGGTCCGCAAGAACGGCACCCTGCACTACCTGCGTCCCGACGGAAAGACCCAGGTGACCGTCCGCTACGAGGACGACAAGCCCGTCGAGGTCACCGCAGTGGTCGTCTCCACCCAGCACTCCACCGACGTCAAGCTCACTGAGATTCGCGAGGACATGATCGAGAAGGTCATCGCCCCCGTCCTCAACGAGCAGGGCATCAAGTGGGACAACGCAAAGATCTACGTCAACCCCACCGGCCGCTTCGTCGTGGGTGGCCCCATGGGCGACACCGGCCTGACCGGCCGCAAGATCATCGTCGACACCTACGGCGGCATGGGCCGTCACGGTGGCGGTGCCTTCTCCGGCAAGGACTGCACCAAGGTTGACCGGTCTGCTGCCTATGCCGCCCGCTGGGTCGCAAAGAACGTCGTCGCCGCTGGCCTGGCCCACAAGTGCGAGGTCGAGCTGGCCTACGCCATCGGCGTGCCTCAGCCCCTGTCCATCATGGTCGACACCCAGGGCACCGGCATCGTGGACGACAACGTGATCGAGCAGGCCGTGGAGAAGGTCTTTGACCTGCGTCCTGGTGCCATCATCCGCGACCTCAAGCTCCGTCGTCCCATCTTCCAGAAGACGGCTGCCTACGGTCACTTTGGCCGCAAGGACCCTGACTTCACCTGGGAGGAGACCAACCGCGTCGACGAGCTCAAGGCCGCCATCGCCGAGCTCCAGTAAGCACGTCGTGCCACTTGGGGATAGCCCCCCATGGCATGCTGCCACCCAGGGGCACCCCTCCAAGTGGCACGGGAAGAGGGTCCATCGCATCGTGCGGTGGTCCCTCTCTTTTTGACCAAGGTGTAGACCAATGAGAAACTCGTGCGCCTGATCGAGAGCGAACGCTAGCCGTCCAATCGGGGGCTGCCCCCAATTAGACGACAAGAGAGGAGCCGCCACATGCCCTTGCCCCAGCCTGCACCCAGGCCCACCGAGGCGCCCGCCACCATAGACGGTGCCCGGGAGGTCCTGTCCTCTTGCTTTGGCTACGAGTCGTTCAGGCCAGGCCAGGAGGAGCTAGTGCGCGCGGCGCTGGAGGGCCATGATGCCCTGGCGGTGATGCCCACGGGCGCTGGCAAGTCCATCTGCTACCAGGTGCCGGCGGCCCTCCTGGGCGGACGGGGCCTTACCCTGGTGATCAGCCCCCTGATCTCCCTGATGGGCGACCAGGTCCGCTCCCTCAAGGAGGCAGGCATCCGCGGCTCTTACCTGAACTCGACACTGAACCCCCGCCAGCAGGAGGTCGTGATGGCCCGTGCCCTGGCGGGCTGGTACGACCTCATGTACGTGGCACCCGAGCGTTTGGGCGACCCCCACTTTCGCGCTTTTGCCGCCCAGGCCAAAGTGCCCCTTCTGGCCGTGGACGAGGCCCACTGCGTCTCCCAGTGGGGCCAGGACTTCCGTCCCGCCTATCGGCAGATTGCCGACTTCGCGGAGAGTCTACCCCAGCGCCCACCCCTGGTGGCACTGACCGCCACGGCGACCAAGAGGGTCCGCGAGGACGTGGTGGACCTCCTGGGCCTGCGTGACCCAGAGCTTGTGGTGACGGGATTCGACAGGCCCAACCTCCGCCTGGCCTCCTTCGAGCTCACGCCAAAGAAGCGCGAGGCCTGGATCGTGGATTATTGCCTGGAGCATCCCGACCAGTCGGGCATCGTCTATGGCCTCACCCGAAAGGTCGTCGACCGCCTGGCCGAGGAGCTCCGCCAGGCGGGCGTCTCGGCAGTCAGCTACCACGCCGGCTACGACGCCGCCTCCCGCGAGGCGGCCCAGCGGGCATTCGTGAACGATGACGCCCGTGTGATGGTGGCCACCAACGCCTTTGGCATGGGCATCGACAAGTCCGACGTTCGCTTCGTCCTGAACTGTGGCATGCCCCAGACCCTGGAGGAGTACTACCAGGAGGCAGGTCGCGCCGGACGAGACGGCGAGGCCGCTACCTGCGTCCTCCTCTGGAGCAGGGGAGACATCCGTACCTGCCACTTCTTCATCGACAACGCCGAGTTTGCCCCAGAGCTTTCCGAGGAGGAGTGCCGCGCCCTGACCGAGCACCGCAAGTGCCTCCTGAGAAAGATGATCGGCTACGCCCAGAGCACCGTCTGCCTGCACAAGAGGATCGTCTCCTACTTTGGCCAGAGCCTGGAGGGGGACGATGACTGCGGCTCCTGTTCGGTCTGCCAGGACCTGAAGCCCCGGGACCTGGCTGGCGGCCGCAGGTCCGCCTCGGGGAGGAGCTTCGGCGGCTGGGCGGAAGCAGGCGAAGACCGCAGCTCCAGCCCTATCAGCGGAAAGAGGGCCAATCCCGACTCGCTGGAGACCGACGAGGAAGAGGCGCTCTTCCAGCGGCTGCGCCGCCTCCGCAAGAATCTGGCAGACGAGGCTGGCGTCCCGCCCTACGTGGTCTTCTCCGACGCGACCCTGCGCGGCATGGTGGCCGCCCGTCCCACGACCCGTGAGGAGCTCCTGCAGGTCTCCGGCGTGGGAAAGACCAAGCTCCGCCGCTACGGCGACGACTTCCTGAGCGAGCTCCGCGGGGAGTAAAGATCCATAGGGGGAAAGATCCATAGGGGGTACTCCCTTATCCATAAGGGAGTACCCCCTATGGATACTTCTTTTTGCGATTACTGGATCCTCTTGGCGAAGTTTCGGTATTGGAGCCAGGCCAGGTCCTCGTAGGCCTGTTTTGCGGCCTGGGCCTGGGGGCTGTTCCCGTGAGGGTCCACGATGGGTCCAGACTGCTGGTCAGCCGCGACGGTCGTCGACTCCGAGGATGCCAGGTCGGTGGAGACGCTGTTGGGATGCCAGACCCCGTCGACGTCCTGGTAGCCATAGAGGTTTACCACTGGCATGTCCTTGCCGCAGGCCAGCTGTGCCTTCTGGTAGGGGGTCAGGTCTGCTCCCGCCAGGCTCAGGGTCAGGGCTGCCAGGTAGTTGACCGAGGTCGCGCGTCCGTCTGGGTCCTCTTGTCCCTCTTGGCTGGGCTTGACCCCAGCCACCGGGTAGTTGGCCCAGACGACGTACTGGGTGTGATAGAGGCGCTCCACGTGCGTGAGGGGATACTCGTCCTTGCCGAATATCGCGTCGTTGTAGTCCTCGGTCACCGAGGGCTGGTGGTCTCCGTAAAAGACGAGGATGACAGGACGGTCCAGCTCCCTGAGTTTGCCCACGAAGTCCTCCAGGGCCTCGTCGGACTTTTGGATGCAGGCCAGGTACTCGTTGAGCTGGGCGTTGCCGTCGGGAGAGTCCACGCCTGCGGGCTGGTAGTCCAGCTGGTCTTCGGAGGGGATGTTGCCGATGTCGTAGCCACTGTGATTCTGCATGGTCACGTCCCAGATGAACTGGGGCTGGTCACTTGTGGCCAGAAGGTCCAGCACCTGTTCGTAGGTCGCGGCGTCCGATACGCCGGCGTGGTACTCCTCCGCGTCCTGGAAGGCATTGTCCAGGGACAGGAAGTCCTGGAAGCCCAGCTCGGGATAGAGTATGTTGCGGTTCCAGTTGGTGGGGAGATTGGGGTGCATGGCAGTGGTCTTGTAACCCTGGTCGCGGAGCTGCTGGGCTATGGAGGGGACGCCCTCCAGGTCATAGAGGGTGTAAGGGTACTTGCCCGCCCCGATGAAGGACATGGAGTTGCCCGTCAGGAAGGAGAACTCCGTGTTGCAGGTGCCGCCTCCCAGGGCCGACATGTAGAGGTCGCCCTGGGCCAGGGCGTCGGACAGGCCATGCTTGAAGAACTGCGGGCCCTCGTAGCCGGCCTTGAGCCCCTTCATGAGGGAGAGGTCGGAGAAGGTCTCGTTCTGGACCACGATGATCGTGGGCTTCTCCTGGGCGAACTGCCTGTGGGCTGCCTGGTAGGAGGAAGACGAGCCTCCGTCTGTCGTGTCTGCCTCCCAGGCCTCGACGAGCCTTCCCTCCAGCTGGTCCGCCCTCTGGTCGTCGTAGCCCTCGGGCATGGGTATGGGCAGGTCCTGGGCGACCGCGATGAAGGATGGGAGGAAGCCCTGCCTACGGTAGGAGTCCTGGGAGTACCAGTACTCGATCTTTACCCCAAAGTCATTGATGTAGCTGGGGACGGTCACGCTGATGACCAGGCAGGCAAGAAGGGCCAGCCCCAGTCCGAGGTTTGCGACGAGGGCCCTGGGGGAGTGTCCCTTGGCCATGTGAGCCGTGGTTTTCTTGGCAGCTTCGACTGTCTCTGACTCCTGGGGCCTCAGCACGGCGTAGCAGGCAAGGGCCAGGATCGCGTAGGTGATGCCGCGGATGGGACCTGCAGTCAGGGTGTAGTCATAGCCCCCACTGACCGCCGCGGCGGTTCCCGCGGAGAGGACGTCGCTGGGCAGGATCGCCGCTCCCTTGAAGACCTGGACGAAGTACTCGGCCAGACCAATCAGGTAGGCGACGGGCACGGTGATGGCCGCGACCGCCCCATGGCGCTGACCCAGGAAGTAGAAGGCCAGGGCCGCCAGGAGGACGAGCCCGCATTCGATGAGCCAATATCTGGCCATGAGGGCAAAGGGAGCGGTGGCGCCGATCCAGTCGTTGAAGGGGGCCTCCAGGGTCAGGTCGGTAAGGAGGGCGGCCAGGACCAGGAGGAGGGCATGCAAGAGGGCCCGGCCTGCTTGGCTGGGGAAGGTCTGGTCCAACCAGGCGATGGTGGACTCGCGCCAGAGGGCCAGGGTTCCCGCCGCGACCGCGAAGACGACCTCGGGAAGAAGGACGTCCGTGCCCGCGTCCACCAGGCCCAGGGCGGACCAGACGGTCAGGAAGGCCTGGACCAGGACAAAGGTCAGCCACCAGGCCAGGGTGGAAGCGGGGGGCTTTTTGCCGCCATTGGGCTCGCCGGCCATCCTATCCCTGCGACGGACCAGGAGGCCGAGGAGGCATGCAAACGAAAGCGCAAAGAGAACCGTGGAGATGATACTAGCGGACATGGTGTCACGTGCCTTAAATTGAGACCGCCGAGGAGAGCTGCCTCAGACGGAAAACGTTCTACTTTTCTTAAATTTATCAGAGTTCTGTAAGGCCAACAACGAGCCGGCAGCTGGCTGACACCAAGCTTGCAGGGGAAAACTTTTTGCTCGCAAGACAAGCTCGAGACTCGCTTGCTACCATGGCATGAGGAGGTTTTGCCGTGCCCTTTGCATCAGTCGTTCTGGACATACCCACGCGCGCCCTCGAGAGCGCCTTTGATTACCGCGTGCCTGCTGAGTTCGAGGCCAGCTGCCTGGTGGGAACCACCGTGCTGGTGGAGTTTTCGCACAGGGACGTGGTGGGCTATGTCGTCGCCATAAAGGGCGAGCCTCCCGAGGACGTTCCCGTGGATAGGGTCCTGCCGGTGAAGCGCGTCCTGGCCGAGCCCGCCTTTGACAAGGTCTCGGCCCGAGTCGCCGCCTGGATGGCCCGCCAGTACGCCTGCGCCCTGCCCGACGCCATCAGGCCCTTCCTGGCACCAGGGCAGACCATGAAGGTTCGCCGGGACGGCGACGACCAGCCCTGGTACCTGGTGGTGGAGCGCAGCGGTCCCGTGGACGAGCGTTGGGTCTCCCTTACCGAGGAGGGACGGGACTTCAGGCCCCGTGCCAATGCCAGCAGGCAGCGCCAAGTCCTGGCTGCCCTGGCAGATGGCCCCATGCGCATGGCCGAGCTTTCGGCCACCCTGCCGGGAAGCTCCTCCGTGGTGGCCTCCCTGGCCAGGCAGGGGGTTGTCAGCGTGGAGGAGCACAGGCGCCTGCGCGGCATGGGACAGACCAGTCTCTCGTCCGCACAGGCAAAGAGGCCGGTGGAGCTGACCAAGGGGCAGAAGGATGCCCTGGCTGCCATCGACGAGGCCCGTCGCGGCGGAAGGGGAGACGTGGTCCTGGTGGACGGCGTCACCGGCTCCGGCAAGACCGAGGTCTACCTGGACGCCATCGAGAGCGCCCTTGCCGAGGGGCAGGGGGCCATCGTCCTGGTGCCCGAGATCTCCCTGACCGCCCAGACGGTGGGCCGCTTCCGCTCCCGCTTTGGCGATGCGGTGGCCATCCTGCACTCGCGCCTCTCGGCGGGAGAGCGCTTCGACCAGTGGGACCTGGTCCGACGCGGCCAGGCAAAGGTTGTCGTGGGCGCGCGGTCGGCCCTCTTTGCCCCGCTTTCCCAGGTGGGCCTCATCATCATCGACGAGGAGCACGAGGGTTCCTACAAGCAGGACTCCTCCCCGCGCTACCATGCCCGGGAGGTGGCCGCTCACATGGCCCAGGAGCGTGGATGCGCCCTGGTCCTGGGCTCGGCAACGCCCTCACTGGAGAGCCTGGAGCGTTGTGGGCGGGGAAGCTGGGGTGGAGTCAGCTGGACCCGGGTCAGGATGCCAGAGAGGCCCGGTGGTGCCCAGCTGCCCAGGGTCCGCGTGGTGGACATGACCCAGCAGTTTGCCTCAGGGGGTAGGTCGATCTTCTCGGCGCCTCTGCGAGAGGCTCTGGACCAGGTGGTGGAACGCAGGCAAAAGGCCGTGCTCCTCTTGAACCGAAGGGGGTTTGCGAACTTTCTCATGTGCCGCGAGTGCGGGGCCGTGCCAGAGTGCCCCCACTGCTCCAGCGCCCTGACCTACCACGAGAGGACCCACTCCCTGGTCTGCCACAGCTGCGGAAGGTCCTGGCCCGTGGCTGCCTATCCCAACCCTGCGGCTCGCTGCCCCAACTGCGGTAGTCCCTACATGGCAGCCTATGGCGTGGGTACCCAGCGGGTCGAAGACGAGCTGAGGATGATTCTGCCCGATGATGTGGAGGTAATCCGTATGGATGCCGACACGACCCGGTCAAAGAACGCCCATCAGAAGCTCTTGGAGAAGTTCGATGGGGCGGAGTGCGCGGTCCTCTTGGGAACGCAGATGATCGCGAAGGGACTGGACTTTCCCGAGGTCACCCTCGTGGGCGTCATCAATGCGGACACGACCCTGAAGCTGCCGGATTTCCGTGCGGCCGAGAGGACCTACGACCTCCTGGAGCAGGTGGCGGGCCGCGCTGGCCGTGGAGAGGACAGGGGACAGGTGATCATCCAGACCTACTGGGCAAACCACCCCGCCATCCAGGCTGTCCTTCGTCACGACCGCGGGCTCTTTACCCGGTCGGAGCTGGCCGACCGCGAGGAGGGGAACTATCCGCCCTACAGCAGGCTGACCAACGTGATTCTGTGGGGCCTTCGGGCCGACTTGGTGAGGCAGTACACCGACGCGGTGGCTGCCCTAGTCCGCCGTGAGGTCAAAAACAAGCCGGGCTGGGAGGTCCTGGGGCCGGCCGACTGTTTGAAGGCCAAGCTCAAGGACAGGGTGAGGAGGCACATCCTGATCAAGTCGCCCCTGGACGCGGAGCCTGGCGAGCTTTTGGCCCGGTGCGTGAAGGAGGCCAAGGTTCCCCGGGGGATCAGTGTGGCGATTGACGTGGACGCACAGAACCTCGGGTAGGCAAGAGAACAAGAGGTAACTGACCTGCGTGCCGGGAGGCCGACCGCCTTTGCTCAGTGCTCAGAAAGCACGCTTCGCGCGAACTGCGCCTGAGCAAAGGCGGTCGGCCTCCCTCCTGCAGCCAGAATTACCCCTGGTTCAGGTCTATGGAACGGGAGTGGGGAAGATGGGCGGGCGGTGGGGAAGGAGATGGGCGGGCGCACTTTTTGCGCCGTTTTTTTATTGGGGAGCTTGTGGTTTGGCCATTTGATGGGATGCGGGGTGCGACGGGGTTCGGTTGTGCGTAGCCGGGCGTCGGTTGTGTGTAGCCGGGTGTCGGGTGTGTGTAGCCGGGCGTCGGTTGTGCGCACCTGGGCCGCGGTTGTGCGCACCTGGGCGTCGGATGTGAGCGTTTCGGTACCTGGTGTGTATCTAGGTGTCGGATGTGCGCACCTGGGCACCGGTTGTGTGCATCCGCAAGATGGTTGTGAGTACAAGCCTGCTTGAGGAGTGCGAGTAGTGCCGCGGTTGTGTGTATATAGACGTTGGTTGTGAGCGTCTCGGCACTGGTTGTGAGCATCTGAGTAACGGTTGTGAGTACCTGGGCATCGGATGTGTGTATCCGGGCGTCGGATGTGAGTAGAGTTTTTGACTTCTGTGGCACCATTCGATTAACTTGTCTGATTGCTGTTTTGCGTTTGCGCAGGTAAAAGGCCTGCATATATATACGTCGGTTGTGAGTACCTACTCACAACCGACGGCTGGATGCACACAACTGGCCCTGAGATGCACACTTCCGACGGCTGGATGCACACAACTGGCCCTGAGATGCACACTTCCGACGGCTGGGCACGCACAATCGGCCCTGAGGCCCGCCCATCCCCCGAGCCCCGAGGCTGGACCCTCGCAACCGCCCGGGAGCCTCAATGGAGTTGCGAGACCGCGCCGCCCCCATCCCGCGGGCCTTCTTGCCCTACTGGACCTTCTCGGCAAACTCCCGGTACTGGATGACGCCCAGATCCTGGTAGGCCTGGAAGGCAGCCTGGCTGGCATCGTCCGACTCTGGGTCGGACTTCTCGCCCAGTCGGTGCCAGGTACCGGCCGTGTCCTGGTAGCCAAAGAGGTTGATGGCGGGCATTGATTCCTTGCAGTCCAGCTGAGCCATCTGATAGGGGGTCAGCTCACAGCCGGCCAGCTCCAGGGTCGTTGCTGCCAGGTAACCCACCGAGGTGTCCTGGCGATCGGACTCCTGGGCGTTGCCGGACACATCGTAGTTGGCCCAGACGAAGTACTGGGTGTGGTACTGACGCTGGGTGTGAACAAGGGGCTCGTCCAGCGGATAGATGCCGTCGATGTAGGTGGGCGTGATCGAGGGCTGGTGGTCTCCGTAAAAGACCAGGACCACCGGACGGCTCAGCTGCCTGAGCCTGTCCATGAAGGCCTGGAGCTGTTCGTCGGACTTCTGGATGCAGGATAGATACTCGTTCAGTTGGGCGTTCGCCTTGGCATTGCCCACACCCTGGGGCTCAACGTTCACCTGGTCCTCCTGGGGAATGTTTCCCAGGTCGTAGCCGCTGTGGTTCTGCATGGTCACGTCCCAGACGAACTGGGGCTCGTCACTCGATTCCAGAAGTTCCATGACCTTGTCGTAGGTTGCCTCGTCGCTGACGCCGCTGTGGAAGACCTCGGCGCCTAGAAAGTCGTTCTCCTGACTGTAGAAGTCATCGAAGCCCATGCTGGGGTAGACGCGGTCGCGTTCCCAGTTTGTGGGTTTGCTGGGATGGATGGCCGAGGTCCTATACCCCAGCTCCCTGAACTGCCTGGGTAGGGCTTGGACCTGGTCAAAGTTGTAGACCGTGTAGGGGTACTTGCCCGCGCCCACATAAGCCAGGGAGTTTCCCGTCAGGAATGAGAACTCCGTGTTGCAGGTACCACCGCCAAAGGCCTCTACATAGAGGTCGCCGCGGACCAGAGCGTCGTTGATGCCGTTCTTGAAGTACTGAGGTCCCCCGTAGCCAGCGTTGAGGCCGTTCATGTCGGAGAGGTCGGAGAAGGTCTCGTTTTGGATCACCACGACGGAAGGCCTGCTACTGTCAAACTGCTCTCGGGCTGCCCTTCGCTGGTGGCTTGATCCGCCTACTTTTTTGTCCGAGGACCAGGCTGTTGCCAGGCGGTTCAGGGTGGCATCTGCCTCCTCGTCGCTGTAGCCCTCGGGGACCTTTATGCGGAAGTCCTGGGCGATTGCTATGAAGGAGGGCAAGAAGCCCTGGGCCTGGTAGGTCTCCACGCTAAATTGCTGTCATCGGTGAAATAAGCGCTTTCTTTGTCATACGTTCTAACCTAGAAATCGTATCAAAGTTGCGCATCGAAGCGGCTGAGACTGTTTGTGCGTATAAACTTTGGGTACTACTAATGTGACAAAAACTATCAGCAAGGAGGGTGCTCCCAGCCAGGCGCGCCCCTGCGGCTCCGGTCGCAGTCATGCACATAGGAGTGAATATGGCAGGAATCAAGGACATCGTCTGCGCACCTGACGACAGGCTCAAGGCCGAGTGCGCTCCCATCGAGAAGATCGACGGCAAGGTCAAGTCCCTTGCCAAGCGCATGCTCAAGGACATGTACGCGGCTGACGGCTGTGGTCTGGCGGCCCCTCAGGTAGGCGAGCTGGTCCAGCTCGTGGTCATCGACTGCGACTATGGCGACGGGGACAAGAACCCCTACGTCCTCATCAATCCCAAGGTCGTCACCGCCGATGGTCCCGTGCGCTCCTATGGCGAGGGCTGCCTGTCCTTTCCGGGTATCACCGTTGAGGTCAACCGTCCTAGCCACGTGGTCGTCGAGGCCCTCAACCTGGACGGCGACCTCATGCGCTACGAGGCCCAGGACAACCTCATGGCCGTCTGCCTCCAGCACGAGATCGACCACCTGCATGGCGTCACCATGGTGGATCACCTGACTCCCGGCAAGCGCATCACGGCTATGCGGGAATATCAGGAGGCCGTCGCTGCCGGTGCCGTTCCTGGTGACGTGGAGGTCAACTCCTAGCCACAAGGCTAGACTAGAATAGTCATGTAAAGTTCTTTTGGGACATGTGCGTCAGGCGTCCTGTTCACATCGGAGAACAGAGACGTCTGACGCTTTTGCCTCAGCGCTAGTTTTTTGAGGAGCAGCATGCACATTGTCTTTATGGGCACACCCGACTTCGCCGTGCCATCCTTGAAGGCACTGGCCAAGGCCTATGAGGTCACGCTGGTAGTCACCCGCCCCGACGCCGTCAGGGGTCGTGGAAAGAAGCTCGTTCCGTCTCCTGTGAAGGCGGCGGCCACGGAGCTGGGCATTCCCGTTCTGGAGACCAAGCGTGTATCCGCCGAGGTCCTGGAAGCCATCCGCGCCCAGGCTCCCGATGCCATCGCGGTGGCGGCCTTTGGCGCGATCCTGCCTGACGAGCTCCTGGACCTGGCGCCCCTCGGTTGCGTCAACGTCCATGGTTCCCTCCTGCCTCGCTGGCGTGGTGCCGCACCCATCCAGCGTGCGATTCTCAGCGGAGACGAACGCGTCGGCATCTCCATCATGAGAATCGTCCACGACTTGGACGCGGGCGCCTACTGCAGGCAGGCTTCGGTCGAACGAGGCGAGAAACCCGCCCCCCAGATCATGGGCGAGCTCGCTCAGCTTGGTGCTGACGAGCTGGTGTCCGCCCTGACAGACATGGAGGTCGGTACCGTCAGCTGGACTGAGCAGGACCCCACCCAGGTCACCTACGCGGCAAAGATCGACAAGGCCGAAATGCGTCTGGATCCCGCGGCGACGGCTTTGGACAACAGGCGACGTATCCAGGCCTCCATGGACGAGGCTCCGGCTCGTCTGTCCGTAGGCGGGCGTGGCGTCCGCGCCTTGGATGCCCGGCTGAGCTCCGAGTCCCTCGGGCAAGGCGTGGTCCTGGTCCGCAAGGGTCACGTCTTCCTGGGCTGCTCCGACGGTGCCATCGAGCTCCTGAGCGTGAAGCCCGACGGGAAGCGCCAGATGGAGGTCTCCTCCTGGGCGTCTGGCCTCAGAGACGTGAACTCCTGGAGCGCTGTGTAGGATGGCGAACGGACAAGGCCCAAGGAAGGGCGAAAACGCCAGGGGTGGGGCCCGTGGTCGCTCCGGTGGCAGGACGGCTGGCTCGTCGCGTTCCGCTGCGAAGAAGCCTACGGTCAGCATCCACGCATCGCCTGCACGCCTTGCTGCCTTCAGGCTTCTGGGCGAGCAGCGCCGTCGTCAGGCACACATGAGGGAGCTTTTGAGGTCCTCTTCACAGATGGATGCGCTCTCTGGACGAGACAAGGCGCTGACGACCAGGCTTGCCCTGGGTGTCGTTGCCACGAGCGGTACGCTCGATCAGGTGATCAACGCGCATCTGCGTCCAGGCACAAAGCTCGAACCACAGGTGCGTGACGTGCTCAGGCTCTGCAGCTACGAGATTCTTCACCTAACCACGCCAATACCCGCCGTCGTCAACGACGGAGTGGAGCTTACCCGTGCCGTGCGCCCCCGGGTGACTGGCCTTACCAACGCCGTCCTGCACCGAGTTGCCGAGGAGGACCTGCCGCGTCTGAATGAGGCGCGCGCTCGTGTCCAGGCGGGTGGCACTGACCCAACTGATCTGGCATTCGTGGGCGGTTTGCCACAATGGATTGTGGACGAGCTCGTCAGGTCCAGGGGGCTGGCCTTCACGAGGGACCTGGCTCTTTCCCTGGAGGAGCCGGCTCCCGTCTATGTCGCGGGCAACTACCTGAAGCACCCCGCCGGTCAGTCTGAGGCTCTCCTGGTGGGGACCGGCCTTGATCCCAAGCCCGCTGGCGTCAGGGGTAGTTTCGTCTTGGGGAGTCCGGCGGGCCTTGCGGGGTCGCGACTGGTCCAGAATGTGGACGTGATTCCCTCTGATCTCTCGTCCCAGGTCGTTGCCATCCTCACGACTCCCGCCACAGACGCCCAGCTTTTGGAGGTAGGACAAGGCAGGGGGACAAAGACCCTGCTCATGCAGTCCGCGGCCCACTATCGTGGGGTCCAGATTGACACCTGCTCCATCGACCTGGAGCGGTTCAAGGTGCAGCTGGCCGTCAAGCGCGTCAAGAAGGCCGGCTTTGGAGACCGGTGCAGGTCCCTCGTGTTCGATGCTTGCGAGCTGGACGGAAGGCGTCTTCCCAGGGAAGTGATGGGGCGTTTTGACACGGTCTTTGTAGACGCGCCCTGCTCTGGCGTTGGCACCTTACGCCGTCACCCCGAAATTGCCTGGTCGCTGGATCCGGCTCTGGTGGATGCGGATCACCCCAAATCCCTGCCGGCAATTCAGCTTTGCATGCTTCGCGCCGCTGCCTCCCGCGTTGGAGAGGGTGGAACTTTGGTCTATAGCACCTGCTCGCCCCTGGTGCAGGAGGACGAGGACATAGTAGCCGCCTTTCTCCAGAGTGACGCGGGACGTGGCTTCTCGCCCGTGAACGTGGGAAAGCTGGCGGAGGAGCGCGGCATCCACGGCGAGGCCCTGGAGTGGATCCGGTCGTCCGTCCTGCCCGATGGCTCCTGCTGCTTCGGACAGAGGCTGGGTGGGCCAGACGCCCACTACTGCGCCGTCCTGCGACGCTCCTGACTGAGCTGCAGCGGGGATGAACCGGTCGAGGCGTGCGAATGGCTCTACGACAAGCGACGCTCCTGGCGGAGCTGCGGCGGGGACGAACCCGATCACTATCAGGAGGCAGAGACTGATGGACTACACGATCAAGGAATTCTATGTGGGAAAAGAGGGCCAGCGCATCTATGGCCAGGCCTTCCTGCCCGAGGGCGCAGGTCCCGACCGACCCTGTCCGCTCGTGATCTTCTCCCACGAGTTCGGGGCCGACCACACGACGGGGGAGGCCTATGGCCGGCACCTCGCCAGCGAGGGTGTGGCCTACTGTGCCTTTGACTTCCGCGGTGGCAGCGCCGAGGGCAATAGAAGCGACGGCAGCACCTTGGACATGTCGGTCATCACCGAGGAAGACGACCTCAGCGAGGCCCTGGATGAGGCTCTGACCTGGGACTTTGTTGACAGGGACCAGGTCTTTCTGATGGGCGGGAGCCAGGGAGGCGTGGTCACCTCCCTGCTGGCGCCCAGGCGCGCAGCTGACATCCGGGGCATCATCCTCAACTACCCCGCCTTCGTGCTGGTGGACGACGCACACGGTCGCTTCGAGTCCCTGGACGAGGTGCCGGAGGAGGTGCCCTTCTTTGACGGATGGATCACTGTGGGCAGGCGCTACATCGCCGACATGTGGGACTTGGACCTCTTTGGTGAGGTCGGCGCCTACAGGGGACCGGTCCTTCTGAACCACGGCGACTTGGATCCCATCGTGCCCCTGTCCTATGCCAAGCGTGCCGCAAAGCGCTACGAGAAGTGCGAGTTTCACGTCATCGAGGGGGCCGAGCATGGTTTTCGCGGCGAGGCCTGCCTGAAGGTCATGCAGCTCATTGACCGCTGGCTCAAGGAACAGGGGGTCCAGCTGGGTGCGTAGCGCTTAGCGGGAATCTGCTGAACTTGCTCGTGGGTAGCGGAGAAACGGATGAAAAAAAGAGGGACGGCCACCCGCGTGACCGTCCCTCTGTCGTTTTGGATAGATTTTCCTTTTAGAAGAAGGGGTGGCAGAAGCCAACCAGAGGCCACTGGCCCCAACTCTTGAAGTGATGGTTAAAGAGGCCTCCGCAGTTTCCGTCGTAGAGCATGTAGCCGCTGCCGTTGGCCCAATCGACGATGGCGGCATGGGAGGCCCGGTAGTAGGGCTTGTTCCAGCTCGCGTTCCAAGAGAAGAGGGCAATGTCGCCAGGGCGAGGCGAATTGTTCAGACGGCTGGCTGCCGAGAAGCGATTGTAGAGGACGCCAGGCCAAGCGGTGGCGGGTCCGTAGGCATACTGGTTGCCGCTGTACTTCAAGACGAAGTAGCACCAGGCCGCGCACTGATATCCCTGACGGTTGGGCCTGATGGAGCTGCCGCCGTCGTTAACGACGACGGAGTTGATGTAGTAGCTGTTGAACCTGCGGGTCGTTTCTCCCATGTGCGAGGCAAACTTGACCACCATGTTCCTGCGAACGTTCTCGCTGAGACTGGCCTCCCGAATGGAGAACTGCTGGTTGCGGTCGGTGCTGCTGGTATAGGTGGCATAGGCGTTGTTTCCCTGACTGCCGCCCATAACGATGACCTTGCCATTGGCGGCATTGACCAGGGCGAACTTGCCATTGCCCAGATAGCGGAAAGACCACTTCTGGTTGGCGTAGTCCAGCCAAACACCCTGGCGGACGTTGCCGTTGCCATTGTCGGCCTCGAGCACGCGTGCCGAGGAGGCATTGACGAGCTCCCACTGGCTGCCTCCCAGATTCACGGTTGCCCAACGCTGGGCGAGGGAGTAGTTGCGGGACCAGGCCTGGACGTTGGCGCCGTTTGCCTGCGAGGCGTTGTTCACGTCCAAAGCCATGTTGTTATTCCCGACGATATCGATGACTCCGCCATCAAAGGTGTTTGCTGCGGTGGGGACCCAACGCTGGGCGCCCGTCCCGTTGACGCTGTAGGTATCGATGTTGGTGCCGTTGGCGTTGCGATTGCCCGAGAGGTCGAGCGCACGACCGGTCTGCTGGTTCACAAAGACGAAGCCGCCGCCCCAGGTGGGGACCAAGCGCCAGCGCTGAGCGGATGCTGCCGAGCCGGAAAGGCGGTCACGCTTGTTGGCGTTGCCGTTCGTGTCGGTGAGGAGCCTGCCGTCGGCGGCGTTCTCCACCTCGTAGACATCCTGGCCGGAAGTCCTGCGGAGGTAGTACTTCTGGGCCAGGGTGCGGTTGGGGGCGTAGAGCTGTACGTTCGCGCCGCTGGTCAGGCTTCCGCTCGCCACGTCCGCAACGCGGCTTCCGTTATAGAGTGTGTAGAGACCATTGGAGAAGACCGACGTGCCTTGGATGAGGAAGCGCTGGGCATTCGTGTGGTTGGCGGCCCAGACCTGCATGTTTGCCCCGTCGCGGAAGTTTGCCCCAGAGAGGTCAAGGGAGAGGCCGCTGAGACCGCTGTAGATGCGGTAGGCACTGCCTTCCTTCTCTACGATCCAACGTTGTGCCATGGTGCCGTTGGAAATCCACAGGTGGACGTTGGTTCCAGAGCGCGTGCCGGCACCATTGACATCCAGAACCCTCTGGGACCTTACGTTCTTGAAGGCGTACATTCCCAGGGAGCTGTCGTACTCGACCTGCCACTTCTGTGCACCAGTTCCATTGCTCGAGTAGAGCTGGACGTTGGTGCCATCGCCCGTGCCACCACTGGCGCAGTCGATGACCTTCGAGGCTGACGATCCGCCCGAGGGGGCTACGGTCACGTAGGGCTGATTCTGGAGCTCGGAGATGAGGGTGCTGGTAATGGCGAAGTCAATGGGGGTGCCGCCCAGGATCAGGCGGGCGCCAGACCTCTGCTGGCCTGAGACGCCAAGGACTTTGCCCTTGTAGGAGCCAGGGCCCACGTACTGAAGTCTGGCCTTGTCGTTGTGGCCGACGAACTGCCAAAGGCCTGCCGTGGTCTGGTCTCCCAGGGTAAGGGCTCCGCGGGAGTCTACGGTGACGGCTCGGCCCGAGAGAACCGAGCGTAAGGAGACACCGCCTTGGACATTGGTGACCGAGAAGTTCTGTGCGCCGGTGTGGTTGGTCGAGTAGAGCTGGACGGTCGCACCCTTGCTGCGAGAGGCGCTGTACACATCCATGCTGAGGGAATCGGACCTGAGGTTGTAGACGCCGTTCGACTTCTGGATGGTGGTCTGGGCGGGGGCGGCGTCCGTGCTAGAGGAGGCGCCGTCGGCTGTGCTGGGAGTGGCGGCGCCAGCCTGGGCGGAGCTTGCTGCCTGGCTGGAGGTAGTCTTGGGGGTAGCGCCTACCTGGGCGTTTGCCGAGCCGGAGCTGCCGGATGCGGAGCTGGCCTTAGTCGAGCCGGAGCTGCCGGATGCGGAGCTGGCCTTGGCCGAGCTGACAGCGCCCGCCTTTTCGGAGCTGGCGTTAGCTCTTGCAGGAGTGGCAGCGCCAATGGCCTCCTTTGCGGTGCGGACGCGGCTTTCTCCTGGGCCAGGGCGGGCACTCCGCTGGTCAAGGTTATTGCCAGGGCTACGGGAAGAGAGAGCCCAATCATGCAGCTGGTGTGTCGACGCATTCGTTCCCCCATATGATCTGGATCCTCGGACGCCCCTCGCCGTCGGAACGAGGGAATGACTTCCTTGGCTAAAAACAAGCTTAATAGTCTCCAGTATAGCTTTAGGGTCTTGCGAAGTGGCGCTTACAAGGATTTATTGCTTGCCCATATATGAAAGGGACGGCCACCCGCGTGACCGTCCCTCCTTAGCACAGACTATGTATGGCTACGTTGGCCTCTCTACCGTTACTTTCCCGACGTGGCGCTCGTTGCGGAGCCGCCACCACGCTGGTCGGTGTTGTAGAAGCCGGAGCCCGAAAAGACGATGCTCGAGGGGCTAAAGAGGCGCTCTGCCTCGCTACCGCACTTGGGGCAGCTGGCCGTGGGGTGGGAGCCCATGGGCAGCTCCAACTCAAACTCGTTTCCGCAGCTATCGCACTTGTAGTCGTAACGAACCATTATCCCTCTCCCTGCATCTACAAAAAGGCGCACCAATGTGGCTGCACCTGGCTATCGAATATCTTGTACCCAAGCTCCTGAAGTCTATATGCAAAGTCGCCGCGAAGTGGCGTGCTACCATAAACACGTCAAATAACCGCAGATTCTTAGGGAGAGGACCAATGCCCATCAGGGGAATCATCTTTGACTTTGACGGCACGCTCTTGGACTCCATGGGATATTGGGCGAATGCCTCCTACCAGATCATGACGGAAAACGGTGTGGCGGACCCCGAGGCCGCCTTTGCCGTGAGTGAGAAGCATCCTCTCTTTGACGCCTGCCAGATCTGGCACGACCGATTTGGCGCGCGTCAGCAGGGACCACAGATGTTCGAGCGTATTTCCGCCGTCATGAAGGACAACTACGCTCACAGGATCAAGCCTTATCCGGGCGAGAGGGACTTCCTGGATTCGCTGCGTGCCGCTGGCGTTCGTCTCTGCGTGGCGACCTCCTCGGTGCCCGCGGCCGTGCGCGAGGCCCTGGCCGCAAACGATCTGGATGGCTACTTTGACTTTGTGCTGGGGACCGACGAGGTTGGTCGCGGCAAGGAGTTTCCCGATGTCTACCTGGAGGCGAGCCGCCGCCTGGGTACGAGCACGGAGGACACTTGGGTCTTTGAGGACGCGCCCTTTGGCCTGCGGGCCGCAAAGAGGGCTGGCTTCCATACGGTCTGCATCTTTAACGGTAGGGACGGTAGGGACGAGGGGCTCTGCCGGGCCTGGTCGGACATCTTTTCCCATGAGTACATTGGCATGACCCTGGACCTCTTCCAGGACTATGCAGACGCACCTGACGACGCCGCGGGAGTGCTCAACGTCATTGTGGTGGACGGTTCGCCTGAACCCAGCTCCAGCAAGCTCGTTGCCCACCTAGCGGGTAGGGCCGACTATGTGGTGGTGGCCGACCGTGGTGCCGAGGTCCTTCACGAAGCTGGTGTCATTCCCGACGTCTACTGTGGCGACGCCGACTCGGTGAGCACGGAGGCGCACGAGTGGGCGCTTGCCGCGGCTACGCGGCACATCGGCTATCCCTCCGAGAAGTATGCGACCGACCTGGCCATAGCAATCGATTGTGCCAAGCACGAGGCAGCTCGGCAGGGGAGAGGGCTTGCCCTGACTCTGACTTGCGCAAGTGGCGGGAGGACGGACCACGCCCTGGCCGTCTTGGGGCAGCTGGCGCGCAATGCCGATGCGGCTCCGCGAGAGGTGGAGGACGACTTCGAATGCCGGATCCTCTCGCCCTGCGATGGGGGATGTCAGTCCTGGGCGTTGGGAGAGACCGCCGTGGGCA
Organism: uncultured Olsenella sp.; assembly: GCA_900316105.1. Classification (GTDB taxonomy): domain Bacteria; phylum Actinomycetota; class Coriobacteriia; order Coriobacteriales; family Atopobiaceae; genus Olsenella_F. The sequence continues at coordinate 95,494 of ONBR01000011.1, read as the reverse complement.
AGACCCTGAGCGTCATCGCCGTGGCCCCTGGCAGTGTGGTCTCCGAGGTCGGCATGCAGTGGAACCTGGATCAGGCCTCCCTGCCCCTCCTGGACGACACGGGCGTCTCCAACGTGGTCAAGGCCCCCGACGCAAAGGTGACCGCCCACGCCGGCGCCGTTGCCGTCTTCCTGAACACGAGACAGTAGGGAGACAGTAGGGACGGAGGGGACGGAGACACTAGGGACGAGAGACGATAGGGACGGAGCATTTTGTCTCAGAGACAAAAGGGACGGAGCACTTTGTCTCAGAGACAAAAGGGACGGAGCCCGCAGTTGCTCGGGAGACAGTAGGGGACGGAGCCCGCAGCCATTAGTGGCTTCCTTCTCAGAAGAGAACGCGTCAATGCGTTTTGCGTTGACTTTGGGATGGACCGCATGTGTGCGAATGCTTGCACAGGGCGGCTGGCGCGTACGAGAGGTAGGTATTTGTTTTGCAGGCGATTGACGCGTCTATCCGCCTATTGCGCAGTTTTTGTAGCCTCGCCCTCCCACGTCTGAGCCTCATGGCGTTGAAGGATGAGACAAAGTGCTCTGTCCCTAATGTCTCTCCCAGGGGAATGAGACAAAGTGCTCCGTCCCTAATGTCTCAGAGACAAAGTGCTCCGTCCCTAATGTCTCCTAATGTCTCGCGGCGACCCATAAAACCGCCACATTACGATAGTTTTCGTATATGCAGTCCATGCAAGCTGTGTTATATTTATACGGCTTTGGAAATTTGCGCACGTAGGAAATCTATGCGTGCCGCCCCATGGAGGTCTAAACATGTCGAAGGTCTGTGATATCTGCGGTAAGCACGCTGTTGCTGGTCGCTCTGTGAGCCACTCCCACCGCACCGTTACCCGTAAGTTCAAGCCCAACATCCAGCGTGTCACCGTTTGGGAGAACGGCCATGCCGTGAAGAAGAACGTCTGCACCCGCTGCCTCAAGAAGGGCAACATCGCTCGCAGCCCCTATCAGGCATAAGCCTCGTTTTTCTTCGAGCCTGATACATGTAGCAAGGATTAGCGCCCGAAAGGGCGCTTTTTCGTGAAGGTTGAGCGTCGCGTGGGAGCGCCACCTAGGGGGTAGCCCCTCAGGCGGCAAAACGCCACTTGGGGGCTACCCCCTAGGTGACGATTGCGCCCCAAGTCGCGCAATCCGTGCAGCTAATGAGCTACTATTATGTCTGACTGATTCGACTGTGCTTGTGCTGATGCACGCCCAGCGAGAGGAGAAACTATGGCCCAGGCAGTAGGCGGGAGCCTCTTGGTATCCAACGATTGCATTGCCGACCTGGCGGGTTATGCCGCCATGGAGTGCTATGGCGTCATCGGCATGGCCGTGACGGACGAGCAGGATGGCGTCACGCGCCTTCTGCCCACCTACAAGCTGCGCAGGGGCATTGGCGTTACCACCGAGGACGGCACTGTTGTCGTCGACCTGCACGTTGTCGTGGAGCAGGGGGTCAACATGGCCTCCGTCTCCGGCAACCTCACCAGTGCCGTCAAGTTCCTGCTCAAGCAGATCGCCGAGCTCGACAACGTCGAGGTCCGCGTTCACATCGAGGGAATGCGCACCTCCAAATAATTACGAGCCCCTACCAGAAAAGAACCGAGGTTCCCTGAACAATGATTGTCAACTCCGTGCGAAGCTGCTTTCCCGTTGCAGCCAAGGTCGTGGCAGACAAGGCCGACGAGATCAACAAGCTGAACGTCTTCCCCGTGCCTGACGGCGATACCGGCACAAACATGTCACTCACCCTTGGTACCGTGGTCAAGGAGATCGAGTCCCTTCCCGAGAAGGCTACGATGGACGACCTCTCCAAGGCCATCACCCACGGCTCCCTGATGGGTGCTCGCGGCAACTCCGGCGTCATCACCAGCCAGATCCTGCGCGGCGTGGCCGAGGGTCTCACCCACGCAAAGGGTGCCCAGGCCACCACGGCCGACATTGCCTTTGCCCTGCGCAACGGCGTCAAGGTCGCCTTCAAGGCTGTGCGCAAGCCTGTTGCCGGTACCATCCTCACCGTCCTCAAGGACATTTCCGCGAAGGCCGACCAGATGGAGAAGGCAAAGGCCACTCCCCGCGAGACTCTGGATGCCATTGTGGCAGAGGCCTACGAGTCCGTGGCCCGTACGCCAGACCTCCTGCCCGTCCTCAAGGAGAACGGCGTCGTCGACTCCGGCGCCTTCGGCCTGGCCACCTTCATCGAGGGTTTCGTCAACGCCTACGAGGGCAAGGCCGGCGAGGTCTCCGACTTCAAGACGACGGTTGACTCCGGTGACGCAAAGTCCCACGTGGCTGATGTCGTGGACATCGAGATCAACGACGACTGGGAGGGCTCCGAGTACCGCTACTGCACCGAGTTCCTCTTCCATGCCGACAGCCCCTACTTCGACGAGGAGGCCTGCCTGAACTACTTCTCGTCCATGGGCGACTGCGAGCTTCTGGTGGGCACCAACCCTGACTACAAGTGTCACGTGCACACCAACAGGCCCGACCACGTCCTGCGTCACATGCTCCATCGCGGCCAGATCTCCAACGTCTACGTCCACAACATGGACCTGGAGGCCCAGGAGCGCACTGACTCCATCCGCGAGGACAAGGAGGCCGCTGGCGAGGTGCCCGCGGAGCCCCAGAAGGAGCTGGGCTTCGTGGCCGTGGCCGCCGGCTCTGGCGAGGCTGACATCCTGAAGTCCCTGGGCGTCGACGTGATCGTCTCTGGCGGCCAGACCATGAACCCCTCCACGGCCGACATCCTGAACGCCATCGAGGAGACCCACGCAAAGAACGTCATCGTCCTGCCTGACAACGGCAACATCCGCATGGCCGCCGAGGCTGCGGTCAACGCCTGCGATGACGTGAATGCCGCCGTCGTCCCCACAAAGACGGTCCTGCAGGCCTTCTCTGCCATGTTCGTGGCAGACATGGACGCCGACCTGGACTCCAACGTCGAGGAGATGACCGACGCCATCAGCGAGATTCGCGACGGCGAGGTCACCACTGCCGTCCGCGACTCCGCCGCAGCCGACGGCACCCCCATCCACGCGGGCGATGTCATGGGCATCGCCGGCGGCTCCATCGATGTCGTGGGCTCTGACGTCCAGGACGTGACGATCAAGCTCATCAACAAGATGCAGGAGGAGGAAGAGGGCGACACCCTGACCATCCTGGCTGGCTCTGACATGGAGGACGACGAGTTCCAGAAGCTCCTCGAAGCTATCGAGGAGGCCCAGCCCGACCTGGAGATTGACTCCCACAGGGGAGAGCAGCCGCTCTATCCCGTGATCTTCTCTATCGAGTAAGGGGCGACCTCCGTGCCCGATTCGCTCATGCCCCAGGGGGGTCTCACCATCGCCACCGTCGGTGGCCGCCTCTCCAGGACCTGCAGGGCGAACGGGAACATCTCGTCTCTTCGCTATGTATCTGGCGCGCGCCAGGAAACGCTGCTGCGCATGGGGGTCTCCTCCGTGCGCGGCCTTCTTTTACATGTGCCCCATCGCTATCTGGACTTCTCGCACCTGACGGACATCGCGCATGCCGACCTGGGCATGGAGGCCACGGTCAAGGGCACGGTGGACAAGGTCACGCTCAAGAGGCCCCGTCCCCGTCTGCAGATTACCGAGGTCTACGTGACGGACCCCACGGGCATCATGCAGGTCTCCTTCTTTCGCCAGCCCTGGATTGCCGACCAGCTGAAGCGCGGCGACCAGGTGGCCCTCTCGGGCAAGGTCACCTTTGCCTACGGCTTCAAGCAGATGAAGTCCCCCTTCATGGAGAAACTCGACGGCAGCGAGACTCCGGAGTCCCTGGCCCGCATACTGCCGGTGCACCCTGCCAGCGAGGGAATCTCGCCCGCCTGGATGCGGCGTATCATCTCCTGCGCCCTGGCTGACGAGGGTGACGTCACGGACTTCCTTCCTGCCGAGATCGTGGCCGATCACAGGCTCATGACACTGGCCAGGGCCCTGCACGAGGTTCACTTTCCTCATTCCATGGAGGGAAAGGAGCAGGCCCGCCGCCGCCTGGCCTTTGACGAGCTTCTCTGCCTGCAGCTGGCCCTGAGAACCCGCCAGCGCATCGAGCAGGAGGGCATCCTGCCCTGCGCCCACGACACCCATGGGCCGCACCTGGCGGCCCTCCAGAAGGCAATGCCCTTCACCCTGTCCGAGGAGCAGACGCGCTCTGTCCAGGAGATACTGGTGGATATGGCAGAGCCCCACCCGATGAACCGCCTCCTTCTGGGCGACGTTGGTACGGGCAAGACCGCCGTGGCTGCCTATGCCCTGGCGGCCGTCTGCGACACGGGTACCCAGGCCGCCATGATGGCACCCACCTCGGTCCTGGCCCGCCAGTATGCCGAGAAGCTCGGACCCCTTCTGGACGCCTCTGGCATCCCCTGGGCCTTGATTACGGGCTCGACTCCCCAGGCCGAGCGCGCTGAGGCTGAGGAGAACATTCGCGCAGGCAGGATCTGCGTCGTCTTTGGCACGACAGCCTTGCTATCGGATACCGTAAGCTTCAGACAACTCACCCTGGTCGTTATCGACGAGCAGCATCGCTTTGGCGTGGGCCAGAGGGCGGCCCTGCGACGCAAGGGGGCGGGCGCAGACCTCTTGGCAATGACCGCAACGCCCATTCCCCGCACCCTGGCCCTCTCCCTCTATGGCGACCTGGAGTGCTCACGCATCACGAAGAGGCCCCGTCCTGGCGCGGGCGTGACCACACACTGCATAGCGCCCGAGAACCTGGACCTTGCATGGGGGGCCATCCGTGAGGCCAACGAGCAAGGCCAGCAGGCCTATGTGATCTGCCCCTTGGTGGACGACTCGGACGATGGCTCCGCCCTGGAGGACGTGCCCGAGCAGTCGCTCTCGCACGCAAAGAAGCTCCACAGCGCCACCGCCACGGCCCAGACCTTGGCAGAATCCGCCCTCAAAGGCTTGCAGGTCGGCCTTTTGCACGGACGCATGGGCGCCGCCGAGAAGGACGAGGTCATGGACCGCTTCCGCTCCGGGGAGATTGACGTCCTGGTATCCACCACGGTCGTGGAGGTAGGCGTGGACGTGCCCAATGCCACCGTCATGCTGGTCATGGATGCCGACCGCTTTGGCCTCGCGACTCTTCACCAGCTCCGTGGCCGCGTGGGCCGTGGCGACCTGGCGGGTGAGGTCTACCTCTGCTGCGCGGCAAAGAAGGGCACCCCGGCACGAAAGCGCCTCTCGGCACTGGAGAAGACCTCGGACGGATTCGTCCTGGCAGAAAAGGACCTGAAACTCCGTCATGAGGGAGAGGTTTTGGGCTACCGACAGTCGGGCGGCGTGTCCCTGCACATCGCCGACCTGGCCGTTGACCAGGATCTGGTGGAGTTGGCACACGACGACGCCAGGACCTTGGCCAGGGAGGACCCCGACCTCTCGCAGGCCGGACACGTGCCCCTGTCCATCGAGGTCAGGGACCGTTTTGGAGCATACTTCGACGAGTTGGAGCGAGCATGAGCAGGATGAGGATCGTGGGTGGCGTCTGGCGGGGGAGGGCAATCGAGGCTCCCGACGGCAGGGGGACTCGACCCACCACAGACAGGTCACGTGAGTCCTTCTCGTCGATGATCCTCTCTGCCTTTGGCCTGGACCTCTCGGAGGTTCAGGTCCTGGACGCATTTGCCGGCTCTGGGGCCCTGGGCCTGGAGCTGCTTTCGCGCGGTGCGGCCGGTTGCACCTTCGTTGAGCGCGACCGCAAGGCGGCGGGCATCATCCGCCGCAACATCTCTACCCTGGGCGCGGAGAGGGGCCTGGCCCGGCTCGTGGTTGCGGACGTCTTCAAGGCCGTCGATGGGGGCAGGGCGCTTCCTGGCGGTCCCTTTTCGCTTGTGGTGCTGGACCCGCCCTATGCCGTTGACGCCACTGACGTTGCCGCTTTGGTGACCAAGCTTGAAGCGACGGGGCAACTCGCGGATAATGCCAGGGTGCTCTACGAGCATGACGCAAAGCGACCTGGTCTGGACCTACCCGGGTTCGTGCTGGTCAAGGAAAAGTCCCGCGGCATCACCGCGGTCGAGCTTCTGCAAAAGGAGAGCTGAGTCTGGTGTCCGAATCGACGATCAAGCACGTTGTGGTACCTGGCACCTTCGATCCCGTGACCTATGGTCACCTGGATGTCATCGCGCGCTCGCGCAAGATGTTCCCCCGCGTAACGGTGGCGGTTGCCGCATCGGTGAACAAGAACGGGAACGGCACGCAGTTCTCGCTGGACGAGCGCGTGGAGATGGTCCGTGAGTCCCTGCGCGAGCTGAACATCGAGGACGGCATAGACGTGGTGCCCTTTACGGGTCTGCTCATGGACCTCTGCCAGCAGCTGGGCGCAGGCGGCGTTGTCAAGGGCCTTCGCGCCACGACGGACTTTGAGTATGAGCTCCAGCAGGCTGACCTCAACTTTCACCTTGCACCCGAGGTGGAGTCCATCTTTGTTATGAGCTCGCCCAAATTCAGTTATATCTCGTCCTCGGTAGTGCGCGAGCTCGCCGCCATGGGGGGAGACGTCTCCTTCCTGGTGCCACCCAACGTCCGTATCCGCCTGGGTCGCGCATAGCGATTCATCCGAAAGGGGTACTCCCTTATGGCTATTTCTAGCCATAAGGGAGTACCCCTTTCGGATGCTGACGACTTACAGGTGAAGCAGGATCCAGGTGACAGCGCCGCCCAGGACCATCGTGGCCGGCAGGGTGACGAACCAGGCCTGGACGATGCTCTTCGTCACGCCCCAGTGGACCTTCTTGAAGCCCTTTGCGGAACCAGCTCCCATAACGGCGGTGGTCACGACCTGGGTGGTGGAGACAGGAGCGCCCAGGGCGGTCATAATCTGGATGGCGATGGCCGAGGAGGTCTCGGACACAAAGCCCATGACGGGCTCGAGCTTGGTCACGCCGCCACCGACGGTCTTCATGATGCGCTGGCCGCCGATGGAGGTGCCCAGGGCCATGGTGGTGGCGCAGAAGAGCTTGACCCACAGGGGGATGCCCGAGCCAGCCGGCAGGAGCTTCGAGCCGATAAGGGCCATGGTGATGATGCCCATGGTCTTCTGCGCGTCGTTGGAACCATGGCTGAATGCCATGAACATGCTGGATACGACCTGCAGCCTGTGGAAGAAGGCGTTGGCATGATGGTGGGACCAGTTGGCAAAGAGCTCGAAGACCAGCTTCATCACCAGGAAGCTCATGGCAAAGCCGATGATGGGCGAGGTGAAGATGGGGATGATGACCTTGTCCAGGAGGCCCGTCCAGATGACATGCCGGGTGGACTGGGTAAAGACGATTGTCGCGCCAACGAGCGAGCCGATGAGGGCGTGGCTGGAGCTGGAGGGGATGGACCGCCACCAGGTGAAGAGGTCCCAGATGATGGCGCCTAGGAGGGCGGCCAAGATGACCTCCAGATCCAGGGTCACGTCCACCAGTCCGTGGGCGATGGTCATAGCCACGCCCTCATGGGTGAGGGCACCGATGAAGTTCATCGCCGCGGAGGCCAGGATGGCGACGCGGGGAGTGAGCGCCCTGGTGTAGACGGTGGTGGCGATGGCGTTGGCCGTGTCATGGAAGCCGTTGATGAACTCAAAGACGAATGCCGCGACGATGACCCCGATCAGCATTGCGTTAAGCATTCTTCAGCACCACGCTGCTCACGATTGACGCCACGTCCTTGATTGCGTCGATGGTGTCCTCCATGCGGTTGAAGATCGTGTTCCACTTGAGCAGGTGCGTGGCTGGAGCTTCGTTCTCCTCATAGAGGCGGGCGATGGCGGAATGGTAGACGTCGTCTCCGTGGTCCTCGATGAGGTGAATCTGGTGAACATGGTCCATGAGCTCGGGATCTTTCTTGAAACGGGGGAAGCACTCAAAGAGGGCGACGAGTTCGTCGGTGGCTTGGCGGGCCAGGTGGGCTAGCTCCACTGCCTCGGGGCGCATGGTGCCCACGTGATAAATCTGCAGGCGGCGGGCGATGTTCTCCATGTCATCCACGATGTCGTCCATCTTGAGGGCAAGGGCGTTGAGGTCCTCACGGTCAAAGGGTGTGATGAAGGACTCGTAGAGCTGCGCCAGGAGCTCGCCGACCATCTTGTCGCAGTCGGTCTCCAGGCGCTTTGCCTCGGGGATGTGCGGGATGCTATCCGGATACTCGTCAAACAGCTTCTGGTAGAGGACGCCTGTCTTTTGAATCTGCTTTGAGAGATCGAGCAAAAGGCCGTAAAAGAGGTCTTCCTTCTTGCCCACGCGACTCATGTAAACTCCTTCACCGGGGGGATATCGAGAATTTTCGGTTCGCTAGGTACAACCCTTCATATTGTAAGGTAGATGTAATAGTTGTGTGAGGGCAAGCTTACATATATCTGACCGCTAAAGGACTTTTGGGCAGTATCAGGAGCTTTGACTATCCAATAAATACCAATCTGCTAACATATTTTCAAAGTGGCCCTAACGCCCAAAGGGGCGTGTGATACGAGGGCCGCAGTAGAACGGAAGGAGCCCGCATGCAGCCGGGGGAGGAAATAGAGAGCTTGGTGGACGAGCTCGAGGAGATTGTGAGCTCGGGCAAGGTTCCCTTTGGCGGCGGTGGCACCAAGCGCGTCGTCGATGCGCAGGAGATATACGAGATCCTGGACGAGATCCGCAGGGTCTTTCCCCAGGAGTTCGCTGACGCGCGTCGCATCGTCAAGGAGGAGGGCGAGACCCTCGACCGTGCCCAGCAGCAGGCAGACGCCATCATCGCCGATGCACAGCAGCAGGCCATCATCTTGGCGGGCGACCAGGAGGTCGTGCGCCTGGCCCAGCAGCAGGCAGATGACGTGCGCGACCAGGCGGCCCAGTACGAGCGCGACACCCGCTACAATGCCGAGGAGTATGCGGACACGGTCCTGGCCCACCTGGAGGACAACCTCAAGACCCTCACCAGCTCGGTGACGCGCGTCCGTCAGACCCTGGACGAGAATTCTGGTTCGCGCAACCAGACCAACGATGTCCCTTGGTAGGATCATGGAAAAGGTAGTCTTTGACATAGACGATCGTCTCCAGAACCCAGGCGACAGCACGCAGTTCCAGGGTCACCTGGACCAGCAGGAATACCGTCTGGGCGGGCATGACTTCACCGTGCCCGCTGGCATGGACTATGACCTCATGCTCACCAATGCAGGTGACGGCATCCTGGCCACGGGCATCATCCGCTGCCACGCGGTGGGTACCTGTGACCGCTGCCTCGACCCAGCGGAGTTCGACATCGAGGGCGAGGTGGACGAGTACTACCTCTTTGAGGCACCGGCAGAGGAAGGCTCGGAGCCCGAGGAGGAGGACGTGGACTTCTCCCTGGTGGGGGATGACCAGACCATCGACCTTACCGAAGCCCTGGAGAGCGCCGTGCTGATGGAGACCCCCTACATCGTCCTCTGCAAGGAGGACTGCAAGGGTCTCTGCCCCGTATGTGGCGCGAACCTCAACCACGAGGACTGCGGCCACGCCGCCCAGATTCAGAGGCAGCACGAGGAGGACAAACTCAGCTCTAGCCCCTTTGCCGCCTTGAAGGACCTGCACCTGGACGACAACAAGTAGCCTTTGCCCAATCGGGGCTAGCCCCCGATTAGACGTTATATGGATTAACGAGAAGATACGAGCTTTGTGTGTGCTGAGCTTCTTTGCGTGGTATACTACCTGCTCGTGTGTTTGTTGGACAGACCGTCTCGCATCTGCGGGGCGTAACAGTTCGAGAGAGGTTCAAGATGGCAGTACCTAAGCAGAAAAAGGGCCGTGGCGCTACGCACACTCGTCGTTCGGCCAACAGCAAGCTCGCCGCTTCGGCACGTTCCGTGTGCCCCCAGTGCGGTGCTCCTAAGCTTCCGCACCACGTGTGCCCCAACTGTGGCTACTACAAGGACCGCGAGGTCGTTGTCACCGAGTAGCTCAGATACGTCGAGTGGCCTGGGAGGCCGGCCCCTGGGGGTCGGCCTTCTTTCGTCTTAGAGCGTAAGCTTGTCTTTTGGGTATCCTGAAGGCGGCACAGCGAAAAAAGAGGGGAAGCTCTGATTCCCCTGTACTTCGGCTGATCATGAGGAGGAAGCATGAGTTGCGTTTGCGTTGACGCCATGGGTGGAGACGAGAAGCCCGAGGTAGTCCTCGAGGGCATCGCCGAGGCTCTGGCGGCGGATCCCGAGCTGACGGTCCTCGTTGCAGGCAATGAGGATGTGGTCGTTCCCTTCTGCGCGAAGCACGAGCGTGCCCGCGCCCTGGTGACCACCGAGGTCATCGGCATGGGGGAGCATCCCACCGAGGCCGTCCGCTCAAAGAAGGACTCTTCCATCGTTCGCGGCCTCATGGCCGTCCGCAAGGGTGAGGCCGATGGCTTCTTCTCGGCCGGATCCACGGGAGCCATCTTTGCCGCCGCCAGCCTGAGCGTGGGTCGCATCCGTGGTGTCAAGCGCGCCTGCATCGCCACGTCAATTCCCGGAAGCACGGGTCGTCCCTCGGTCTTTCTGGACATGGGCGCAAACGCCGACGTCAGGCCCGAGATGCTGGTTCAGTTTGCCCAGATGGGTCGCGCCTACTCCCGCGTTGTCGTGGGTGTGGACGACCCCAAGGTGGCCCTTCTCTCCAATGGCGCCGAGGATACGAAGGGCTCCGCTGCGGTCGTGGAGGCCCATCAGGCCCTGGCCGCCCTGGACGCCGACTGGTTCTGCGGCAACTGCGAGGGTTCCGACCTTTTGGCGGGTCGCTTTGACGTGATCGTTACCGATGGCTTTACGGGCAACGTTGCCCTCAAGGCCATGGAGGGCACGGCAAAGTTCGTACTTGGCGCCATCAAGAAGGCAGTGGGCTCCTCCAAGCGAGCCGCCGCCGGAGCCATGATGCTCAAGCCCACCCTGAAGGGTCTAGCCCACGAGCTTATGGGCGAGGAGTATGGCGGCGCCGTCCTTCTGGGTCTGAAGGCCCCCGTACTTATTGGCCACGGCGCCACCTCGGTGGAGGCAGTAAAGAACGGAACCCTGTCCTGCAAGAGGGCCTTGGACTCCCAGCTTGTGGACAAGATTGCAGCTGAGGTCGCCCAGGCCAAATAGGCTGCCTTTTATAGGTACAATGACATATGGCATGTCGGTGGGATCCATCCCGACTGGCAGGCCTTAATGAGATTGGAGACGGCGCGGGCTGGGCCCGCGCCATCGGTGTTGGAGGTACTCACATGTCCCACGATGACATTCTTTCCAAGGTCGTTGCCCTTGTGGCGGAGGAGCTTGAGTGCGAGGCCGGTGACCTGGGCGAGGACACCGAGTTCAAGTCCCTGGGCGCTGACTCCTTCGACCTCCTCGAGCTGGTCACTGCCTTCGAGGACGAGTTTGGCCTGACCCTGGAGGACGACGCCCTGAAGTCCATCGCCACCATCGGCGACGCCGTGAAGGCCATCGAGTCGGCACAGGCATAGGGGGCCCGCCTCTTGAAGCTGCACAAGCACATTTCGGCAATCGAAGAGATCATCGGCTACTCCTTCAAGAACAAGGAGCTCATCGGTGCCGCGCTCACTCACCCCTCGTCGGTGGAGGGAAAGCCCGTCTGGGCATCCTACGAGCGCCTGGAGTTCCTGGGTGACTCCATCCTGGGTGCCATTGTGGCTACCGATCTCTATGAGCGCTTTCCCGAGATGGACGAGGGTGGACTGACCAGGCTAAAGATCTCCCTCGTCTCCGGAAAGATCCTGAGCAAGGTCTCGGACGACCTGGGCATCGGCGACCACATCGTGATGGGCGAGTCGGAGAAGGGCACCGGTGCCCGTGGCATGCATTCTGCCCTGGAGAACGTCTATGAGTCCATCGTGGGCGCCCTCTACCTGGACGCCGGCTACAAGGTCACGCACGAGTTCGTGATGAGGACCCTTGGCCCCCACGTTTCGCCCGATCTGGCAACGAAGCCCATCTCGCCCAAGTCTCGTCTGCAGGAGATCACCCAGCGCGACTACCACTGTGGTCCCGAGTACAAGCTCGTGGGCGAGAAGGGTCCTGCCCACAAGCCCACCTTCACCTCCGTCGTGCTTGTGGGCGGCATCAGGCTGGGCAGGGGCAGCGGCGCCTCAAAGAAGGAGGCGGAGTCCGCTGCAGCCCAGGATGCCCTGGGTCGTCTGGAGGAGTCCAAGTCCCTGAAGTGGCTGTCAAAGCACGATACCGTCCCCATGGACGCCGACGAGCTGGCCGCTGCCCAGACGGAGTAGAGGACGGGCCGCACACGTGTATCTGAAGTCGCTCACACTCAAGGGTTTCAAGTCCTTCGCAGACCGCACGAGCCTGCAGTTCGACCCTGGCCTCACGGTCGTGGTCGGTCCCAACGGCTCCGGCAAGTCGAACATTTCGGATTCGATTCTCTGGGTGCTGGGCGAGCAGAGCGCAAAGATGCTGCGTGGCCAGGCCATGGAGGACGTGATCTTTTCGGGTTCGTCCGGCCGTGCCGCTGTGGGCCTGGCCGAGGTCACCCTGACCCTGGACAATACCGACCACACCTTGCCCATCGACTTCTCCGAGATCGCTATCACCCGCAGGATGTACCGGTCCGGCGAGTCCGAGTACCTGATCAATGGCTCTCCCTGCCGCCTACGTGACATCACGGACATCCTGCACGATTCTGGCTTGGGCAAGGACACCCACTCCATCATCAGTCAGGGAAAGCTTGACTCCATCCTGGCCAGTCGCCCCGAGGAGCGCCGCGAGCTCATCGAGGAGGCGGCGGGCATCTCCAAGCACCGCAAGCGCAAGGAGCGCTCGGAGCGAAAGCTTGCGGCAATGCAGGACAACCTCACCCGCGCCAAGGACATCCAGCGCGAGATCACGCGCCAGCTCCGCCCCCTGGAGCGTCAGGTGGACAAGGCCAAGCGCCATCGTGACCTCAGCGAGGAGCTGTCCCGTCTGACCTGCACCCTTGCCGTGGACGACCTGCGTCAGCTCCAGCGCTCCTATGGGAGTCTGGAGGAGAAGGGCCGCGAGGCCGAGGCCGCCATAGAGCTGGCCCAGTATCGCCTGGACTCAAAGAGCAAGGAGCTGGAGAAGTACCAGTCGCTCTTGGAGCAGAAGGGCATCTTTGTCGGTGACCTGGGTGAGCAGCGCCGTCGCATGCAGAGCGTCCTGGGCCGCATGGAGTCCGACATGCGCCTCTTGGAGGAAAAGGGAAAGAATATGGTCTCGCGCGTGTCCGAGATGCGCCTGAGCCTGTCAAACATGGAACGGAGCCAGTCGGAGCTGGCCCGCGAGCACCAGAGCGTCCAAGACGAGCTCACCGCGGCACGCACCGAGGAGGCCGAACTTCGCAAGCGCGTGGGCGAGCTGGGTCCCCAGGCAAAGGAGGCCTCGGAGAGCAGGCGGAGGCTGTCCAACCAGGTGGCCCACCTGCAGACCGACCAGCGACAGGCCCAGCGTGAGGCCGACAAGGAGACCCTGGCATACGCAAAGCTCAAGGACCAGATCTCCAATGCCGAGGTCGAGGACCAGATGTTCCAAAGCCGCCTGGACCAGATCAAGGACGCCCTGGAGACCGCTTCGGAGGCCCTGGAGGAGCGCAAGTCCCAGCGAGACAAGGTAAAGGCTGAGCTCGAGTCAGTCCGCAAGGCCCAGGACCAGGCCCAAGACAGGATTCGCTCCTGCCAGGAGGCCCAGGGTCGCACCAAGCGCGAGGAGCGCGAGGCACGCGAGAGGCTGACGAGGGCCCAGGCGACCCTCTCTGCCCTGGAGACCCTGGACGCCCAGCTGGAGAATGCCAATGCCCTGGTTGCCCGTCTGGCAAAGGACAAGCCCGAGCTCGTTAGCTCGCGCCTGGGCGACCTCCTGGAGGTCGCCCCGGAGTACGAGGGTCTGGTGGAGGTCCTTCTGGGCGAGGACCTGAGTGCCCTGGTCACGGTTGACGGCAAGGGTACAGAGGAGCTTGTCTCGCATGCCCTGGGCCTGAGTGTGAAGGGTCGTGCGACCCTGATGTCCCTGGGCCAGGCGGAGAATCGCGTCGATGCCGACGACGACAAGCTTCCAGGAAAGTCCCTGATGGGGGCCATCAAGCCTGCCCCTGGTGCCGAGTCCTTGGTACGGAGTCTCTTTGGCTGCGTGCGTGTGGTTGGGGACGTCGAGTCTGCCCTGAGGGCGGGCTCCGAGCATCCCGGCTACAGCTTCGTGACGCCCGAGGGCGTCGTGGTGGACGGCGACGGGAGGACCCACGTGGGTACCTCCAAGGGTTCCGACCAGGGCGCCCTGGAGCGCAAGCGCCGCATCCGTGCCGGCAGGGATGAGCTCTCCCAGCTGGAGGAGGCCCTGGAGGTCGCCTCTGCCGCAGCAACGAAGGCCGAGGACGAGCTGGCGGCTGCCCGAGATGCCAGTGCCAGCTCCAAGGGCGAGGTCGCGCGTCTTTCCGGCGAGCTCTCGTCCCTGACGTCCGACGTCGGTCGTCTGGAGGCACAGGTCCGTCAGGCCAGCTCCGAGCAGGCAAAGGTCACAAAGAACCGCACCGCGGCGGGGGAGCGCACGGCCCAGGCCCGGCGCGAGGTCGAGCGCCACAAGGACGCTGCCGACGCGGCAAAGAAGCGCATGGAGGAGCTGACCGAGGAGCTGGACGAGGCCACGTCCAAACGCTCGCGTGCCTCCCGCGAGGAGAACGAGCTCTCGCAGAAGTTCTCTGACGCAAAGCTCAAGCTGGCCACCGTGTCGGAGCGTCGCGTGCACCTGGCCCAGAACGAGGAGCAACTGGCTCGCCGCCGCAGGGACAACGACCGCCGCATCGAGCAGACCATGAAGTCCGCCGAGGCCCTGGACGTGGTCCAGCTGCGAGTGGACCCCCTCTATAAGCGCTACGAGCAGATCCACCAGCGCGCCGTGGAGTGGGCGGCCAGGCTCAAGGACCGCGCCTCACTGGCAGAGGCGGACTCCGACTCCCTGAAGAAGACCATCGGTGATGCTCGCGAGGCCGTCTCGGCCGCCAGCAAGGAGGTCGAGGAGGCAAAGGGCAAGCTCCAGGAGATCAAGCTCCAAAAGGGCAAGCTTGAGGTCCAGGTGGAGAACTCCATCAAGAGCATCGTGGCGGACGGCACCGTCCTGGATGATGCCTTGAGGCTTCCCGCGCCAGACGACCGCCCCGCCATGGAGCGTCGCGTGGAGAAGCTCCGCCATGACATCGACTCCATTGGTCCCGTCAACGAGGTGGCCATGGACCAGTACACCCAGCTCAAGGAGCGGGCGGACTACATCACCGCTCAGGTGGAGGACCTGGAGAAGGCCCGTGGTGCCCTGAGGAAGATCATGAACGCCATCGAGCGAAAGATGCGCAGGCAGTTCGTGGTCATCTTCGACAGGGTCAACGCGAACTTCTCCGAGATCTTCTCACTGCTCTTTCCGGGTGGCCAGGCCCACCTGGAGCTGACGGATCCCGAGCACCTGGATTCCACGGGTGTGGAGATCGTGGCTCAGCCTCGTGGAAAGAAGATCCAAAAGATGACCCTCATGAGCGGCGGCGAGAAATCCCTGACGGCTCTCGCCCTCCTCTTTGCCGTCTACAAGACCAGGACGGTGCCCTTCTATGTGTTCGACGAGGTCGAGGCCGCATTGGATGACTCGAACCTCTCCAAGCTGCTTGACGCCATCGAGACCCTCAAGGAGACGACCCAGCTCATCGTCATCTCCCACCAGAGGCGCACGATGGAGCAGGCTGACGTACTGTACGGCGTATCCATGCAGGCTGACGGCGTGAGCCACGTGGTCAGCCAGCGTCTGGACAAGGCCACGGGAAAGGTGGTAGATGCCTGATGGGACTTGGTGACAAACTCCGCAACGGCCTCAAGCGCTCGCGCGAGGCCATAAGCGAGATCTTCTATATGGGCGGCGAGGTCGATGAGGACTTCTGGGAGGGCCTCGAGGATCGGCTGGTCATGGGTGACATGGGTGGTGAGGTGGCCATGACCGTTTCGGACGACCTGCGCGAGCAGGCGGCCCGACAGGGGCTCGAGACCGCGCCCCAGCTGAGAAGGGCCCTGGCCGACCGTCTGGCCCAGTACTTCCCCAAGGCCGAGCGTGACCCCTTCGAGGACGTGCCCTCCTGTGTCGTCTTCGTGGGCATCAACGGTGCTGGCAAGACCACCACGGTGGGCAAGCTTGCGGGTGTTGCCGTCAACGAGGGTCGCTACTGCCTGATCGGCGGAGCCGATACCTTCCGCGCCGCCGCCATCGAGCAGCTCAAGGTGTGGGGTCAGCGTGCCGGCGTGGACGTGATCACCCGCGAGCGTGGCGCCGACTCCGCAAGCGTCTGCTACGACGTGTGCGAGCAGGCTCAGAAGGAGGGTGCGGACCTGGTCCTGATTGACACGGCAGGTCGCCTGCACAATGCGCGAGCTGGCCAAGGTCGTGAACGTCACCCGGAAGAAGTCCACCATGCCCGTCACGGTGGTACTGGTGATTGATGCGACCACTGGTCAGAACGGCCTCAACCAGGCCAAGGAATTCAACGATGCCCTCGACATCGACGGCATCATCGTCACAAAGCTCGACGGCACCGCCAAGGGTGGCATTGCCGTCGCTATCGCCCACGACCTCAAGCTACCGATCTACCGTATCGGTGTGGGCGAGGGCATCGATGACCTCCAGCCCTTTGACGCGCGTGCCTTCTGCGGTGCGCTCGTGGGCGAGGACGAAGGGAGATAAAGCATGTTCGACAGCCTCTCCGACAGGCTCCAGTCAACATTTGACAGCCTGCGTGGCAAGGGCCGCCTGACCGAGGACGACATCAACAAGGCGATGCGCGAGATTCGCATGGCTCTCCTCGAGGCGGACGTGAACTACCGTGTGGTAAAGGGCTTCGTGGCCTCTTGCAAGGAGAAGTGCATGACCGCCGAGGTCCTGGACTCCCTGACGCCCGCCCAGAACGTTGTCCGCATCGTCCTGGACGAGTTGACCGAGCTTTTGGGCTCCACCGAATCCAAGCTGGTCCTGGCCCAAAACCGCACCCCCAACGTGATCATGCTCGTCGGTCTGCAGGGCTCGGGCAAGACCACGGCGGCCTCGAAGCTGGCCTACCTCCTCAAGCACCAGGGCCGCTCGCCCCTCCTTGCGGCCTGTGATACCCACCGTCCCGCCGCAGCCGATCAGCTGGAGACCCTGGGCAAGGAGATTGGAGTTCGCGTCTACCGCGGCGATGGCAAGGATGCCGTCAAGGTGGCCCAGGAGTCCATCAAGGAGGCAGTCGACCACCTGAACGACATCGTGATCGTCGATACCGCAGGCCGTCTGCAGATCGACGAGGAGATGATGCAGGAGGCTGTCGACATCAAGAACGCGGTCAAGCCCGACCAGATCCTGATGGTCGTCGATGCCATGACCGGACAGGACATCGTGAACGTGGTCTCGGAGTTTGCCAACCGTGTGGACTTCGACGGTGTCATCATGTCCAAGCTCGACGGTGACGCCCGCGGCGGTGGCGCCCTGTCCGTCCGAGAGGTGACGGGCAAGCCCATCAAGTTCGTCTCCATGGGCGAGAAGCCTGACTCCCTGGAGGTCTTCCATCCCGATCGCATGGCCAAGCGCATCCTGGGCATGGGTGACGTCTATGGCATCATCGAGCAGGCCCAGAAAGTAGCTGACGACCAGAAGCTCGAGGACGCCGAGCGCATGCTCATGCAGGGCTTCACCATGGACGACTACCTGAGCCAGATTCAGCAGATCAGGAAGATGGGCGGCCTGCAAAAGATGATTGGCATGCTGCCTGGTGGCGAGCGCATGCTCCGCCAGACCGGCGGTGCCGGCATGGACGACTCCGCCATCACCACCATCGAGGCCATCATCCGCTCCATGAACAAGCAGGAGCGTCTGAAGCCAAAGACCATCAACGGCCAGCGTCGCAAGCGCATTGCCGCGGGATCCGGCCATACGGTTCAGGAAGTGAACCAGGTCCTGAAGCAGTGGAGCGAGATGAACAAGATGATGGGCAAGATGAAGCAGATGGTTGGCGACGGTGGCAAGGGCATGAACCGCAAGGCCATGCGCCGCATGCAAGGAATGATGAAGAACGCGGGTATGGGTGACCTAGGAGCCATGGGCAAGGACCTGGGGTACGGTAAGCGTCGCAAGTAACTCAGGCATGTAATAGGCCGAAAGGCCAATGGCTAAGGCCGGCCTCCCCGGCCTTAGCCATTGGCCTTTCGGCTACAACATTGCTGATGGCTTGCGATGCCTTCCATACAGTAACGTGTTTTGAAGCTTGTGGTCCTTGCGGGACAATGTCTCGCAAGGACCCTATGAAAAAGGCCTGCGGTGCAAAGCATCGCAGGCCTTCTTACTTCAAACCCTCTAACTGGCTGCACCACAATAGCTGTTCGAAACTGGTAAGGGAGGGGGGCATGCTTGTGACAGGGGTTGTTACTGTCTTCAACCCATGGCACAAGCATGCCCCCTCCCTGGACAGGAACCGACAGCTAGGCGTGCACCACGACCACGTCGCCTACCTGGCAGAGCTCATAGAGCTGCTTTGCCTTGGAGACGGGCAGGTTCACGCAGCCATGGCTACCGCGACCCTTGTAGATTGAGCCGCCAAAGGCTCCGCGCGTGGGTGCGTCATGCAGGGCAACGAGGTTGCCGATGAAGGGGTTCCAATAAGACACGGGGGTCTTGTAGTCAGGTTCACCATCGTGGTTGTAGTCAAGGCCGACGAGGACTGTGTTGCGGGTCTTGTTCTCGTTGATGGTGTAGACACCCTCTGGAGTGTCAAAGCCCTTCAGGGGGTTGCCCGAGACGATGTCGGACTCCCAGATGAGGGCGCCGCTATCATCGTACATGCGAGCGTGCTGCTCGGTGATATCGATGTCGATATAGCGCTTGCCCCAGTCCTGCGAGCCGGGGTTGTAGGAGGCGGCGGTGGAGGAGAAGGGCACGTCGATGGAGCCGGCATTGCCGGACTGCACTCCGTTGTCGATGGCCTGGGCCAGGCCATCGACGTCTACGTTGAAGCCATAGGTGCCGCCCGTAACGGTGACCTGCTTGCCGTAGGGAGTGGTGTAGGTGCGGGTACCACCGACGGTGTTGACCGTGGGAGCGTAGGTGTCATTGACCCACTGCTTGACGGCGTCGAGGCTGACCATGGGGGTCAGGTCGTCAGAGAGGAAGACCCAGGTGTTGATCTGGTCTGCGGCGACCTTCGTGGACTCGGTGCCATTGACCATCAGGGACTGGCTGGCGTTGAGCATCTTGTTGGCGGAGTCGGCTGCGGAAGCGAGCTTGGGATCGCTTGCCAGGACGGTGGGGGCTACGAGGCTCTCTTCGCCCAGATTGAGACTGGTCAGGGAGCTGTCGAGAGCCGCCTTTACGTTGTCGAGGGTCTTCTGGCCATCGACTGCGGTGCCGTACTGGTCCGGGGTCACCTCGTACGCCTTGCTGCTGGAGTTGTAGGCGATGGTGGCGTTGGTGGGCTGAGTGGCGCCTTGGTTTGCCTTATCGACAGCGGCCTGAACGAGCGACTGCAGCTTGTCCTGGTCGTAGGTGGGAGCAAAGTTGACCGACAGGTTGTTGCCAGTAAAGACCTTTACCGGCCAGGCGAAAGGTGCGCCGCCCTGGTCGACGGAGCTGAGCGTAGAGGCGTAGTTGTACTGGAGGTTCACGTCACTGGCGGGGATGGTGAGGTCGATGTTGTCACCAGCGACCTTGAGGGCGTAGCTGCTGCTGGCGGCCTCATACTCCTGCGCGACGGCGGAGGGGCTCTTCAGCGAGACGTCCTGGCCGTTGATCTTTGTGCCGGGCATATAGACCTGGGAGAAGGTGATGGCGCCAACCAGATAGATGCCAGCGATGACACCGCAAACGATGAGTGGCGTCTTGGAGTTGCCCTTCTTCTTTGGCGTCTTGTCGCTGCCAGAGCCCTTTACTCCGTAGTCCTTGCCGTTGGGCACATAGACGGCCTTGGGGGCCATTGCCGTAGTTGCGGGGGACTTGGTGGTGCTCGCCGGAGACTTGACCTTGTTCGTGGGGGCCTTCTTTGGGGATGCCGGCTTTGGGGATGTCGGCTTTGCTTTGACCCCTGAGGACTTGGCGGAACTTGCAGAATGCTTCACCGTGCCAGCCGTTGCAGGGGCCTCCTTCTTGAAGTGGGCACCACCAGCACGTGACACACGAGCGCCAGACTTTGAGAGGGCCGAGACGGAATCGACGCGAGGCCTGCCATGTCGGGCGGGATGCATGCCGAAGGCACCTGCGTTGTTCAGGGTAAGAGATTGTTCACTCACTAGAAGATCCTTATCTCATTATGGTTGTAGGACACTAGGTCTTGTATCGTTTTGCTGTCTAATTCTACCCATTGGGTGGGAAAGTATTAGCAATGGATGTCCGCTAAATAGCATTTTCACGGATGAGTGAGGAAAGATGAATTTCCTGCGGATAGAAAGTGTCTCTGACGAGAGGATTCGACCCTACGTCGGTCTGAGCTCAAGGCAGCTGAGGAACCTCCTGCAGCCAGAGAACGCGCAGGTCATCCTGGAGAGTCTCCTTGTCCTGCAGGTTGCCCTTGAGGAGGGGGTGGAGCTCCTGTCCGTCCTGGTGGATGAGCGGCATGCCAAGAAGTTATGTGAACAGATTTCACAACTCGAGGACCTGGACATACCCATATACGTTGCCTCTAGGGAGGTCCTGAGTGGGATTACCGGTATAAATGTGACGCGGGGCTACCTGGCCTGCGCCAAGCGACCGCGGCCCCTCAGCCAAGACGAGCTCTTGGAGAGGAGTCGGAGGCTCGTCGTGCTGGAGGGCCTGACGGACGTGAGCAACGTTGGCGCGGTCTTTAGGTCCGCTGCTGCCTTGGGTGCCGACGGCCTCCTCCTGGCCCCGTCCTGCGCAGATCCGCTCAACAGGCGCAGCATCCGCGTGTCCATGGGTACCCTCTTCAAGCTGCCGTGGGCGAGGGCCGAGGGGAAGTGGCCAGGTGACACCTTCGACAGACTCGGATCTCGTGGCTTCAAGACGGTGGCCCTGGCTCTGAGCGAGAGCGCACGGCCCGTCGATCAGGTGAGGCGAGAGCTGGACCAGACTGGCGAGGAGGGGCGTACGGCGCTCTTCTTTGGCACGGAGGGTACGGGCCTTACGAACGAGGTTCTAGAGCGCTGCGACTATCACGCCATAATCCCGATGGAGAGGGGCGTAGACTCCCTCAACGTGGCGGCATCCAGCGCCGTCGCCTGCTATGCGCTCTTTGGAGGGCGTTAATCCTGGGGGAGGCCCCTGCCCTTTGTTCAGTGCTCAAACATTCTCGTGTCGCGCTTTGCGCGCCGCTGCGAAACTGCGCCTGAACACTGGGCAGGGGCCTCTTCTGTGAGGTGTATCGCCCTGAAGGGCGCAGGGCAGGTGGGAGCCCCGGCTGCTACGTTGAAAGAGACCTGACGCTGAACGCGTCAGAATTAAGGGTGGTGTCTGGCTTTGCCAGACACCACTCCATATGCCTTCCCCTTCATGAGCTCGCGATGCGCGCGCTGATTCGCGCCTCGGCGGGTCCGCCACGAGCTTCGTGGCGAGTCTCGGCTGAAAGTAGCCGGGGGTCTGACCTTGTCCTGGAAACATTCGCGAAGCGTTGTTTCCAGGACAAGGTCAGACCCCCGGCGTCCTAGGGCAGAGTCTAGGCCTGAGGCATCTTTGGAGCGAACCCGTCGTCGCGCGTCAGGATGCGCATGAACTCCTCGCCTGTGATCGTCTCCTTCTTCTGCAGGTAATGGGCGATCTCGTGGAGCTTGAAGCGGTTGTCCCTCAGGGTCTTCAGGGCGGTCTGGTGACCCTCCTCGACCAGCTGCTGAACCTCGCGGTCCACCTGCTGGGCGGTGCCCTCGGAGACGGTGAGCTCGGTGCCGCCACCCAGGTACTTGTTGCGGGTCTGGCCCAGGGCCATCATGCCGAAGGTGTCGGACATGCCCAGCTGCTCGACCATGGCACGGGCAATCTTCGTTGCCTTCTCGATGTCGTTGGCGGCACCGGAGGTCATGTGGCCAAAGATCAGCTCCTCGGCCGCGCGCCCACCGCAGAGTACGGCGATGCGCTGCTTGTACTCCTCGCGGGTCGTCAGGTAGTGCTCGTCCTCCTCTGCCTGCATGGTGAAGCCCAGGGCGCCCGAGGTGCGGGGGACGATGGTAATCTTCGAGACGGGCATGCGGCCGTCCTGGACTGCTGCGACGATGGCGTGGCCGGTCTCGTGGTAGGCGACAACCTCCTTCTCGTGCTCGGAGAGGACGGTGGACTTCTTCTTCTCACCGGCGATGACGGTGTCCACGGACTCCTCGATGTCAGTCTGGGAGACGCGGGAGCGACCCATGCGGACGGCGCGAAGTGCTGCCTCGTTGATCATGTTTGCAAGGTCGGCGCCAGAGGCACCGGGGGTCTGGCGGGCGACGGCGCCAAAGTCCACGCCAGGCTCCATCTTTACGTCGTTGGCATGGAGCTTGAGGATGGCCTCACGGCCAGAGAGGTCGGGGAGCTCGACAGGGATGCGACGGTCGAAGCGGCCGGGGCGTAGGAGTGCGGGGTCCAGGGACTCGGGACGGTTGGTGGCAGCCAGGACGACGATGCCCTTGTGGTTGTCGAAGCCGTCCATCTCGGCCAGGAGCTGGTTGAGGGTCTGCTCGCGCTCGTCGTTGGAGTTGATGGAGGTGTCGCGCTTCTTTCCTACCGTATCGATCTCGTCGATGAAGACGATGCAGGGTGCCTTCTCCTTGGCCTGTTTGAAGAGGTCGCGGACCTTTGCGGCGCCACGGCCGACGAACATCTCCACGAACTCGGAGCCCGAGATGGAGAAGAAGGGGACCTCTGCCTCGCCTGCGACGGCCTTTGCCAGGAGGGTCTTACCAGTGCCGGGAGGGCCTACCAGAAGGGCGCCGCGGGGGCAGCGGGCACCGATGGCTGCGTACTTGTCAGGGTGCTCCAGGAAGTTGACGATCTCCTCCAGGGACTCTTTGGCCTCGTCCTGGCCGGCGACGTCCTTGAAGGTGACGCCGGTGTCCTCGCCCTTGACCTCCTTTGCGCCGGAGCGACCCAGGCCGCCTCCGCCCAGGCCAAAGCCGCCTCCGCCAAAGTTCATGCTGGGGGCGTCGTCGCCCATGGCCTTGGTGAGCCTGCGGTTCAGTAGCCAGGCGCCGCCAAAGAGGACGATCAGGGGCAGGAAGTTGATCAGCAGGTAGAGCCACATGTTCGCTGAGGAATCCGGAATCTCTGCCGTCATGTCGGCGCCGGAGTTCTCCAGCTTGCTCACCAGCTCCTCGTCGTTGGGCCAGGCCACGGTGCGGAACTCCTTGGTGTCCGTGCCAGAGCCCGTGGTGTAGGTGATCTCGCCCGTGCTTGTGTCGTAGGTCACCTTCTCAATGGACTTGTCGTCTATGTCCTTGAGGAATTGCGTGTAGCTGACGTCGTGTATCTGGGTCTCCATGATGCCGGGAACCAGGTAGGACCTCAGGGTCACGAGCGCGATGATGGCGATGATCAGGTACATGATCATCGACCTGCGCTTTTTGTCGTTGTTCATCTCCATGGTAGAAGAGGCTCCTTTGCTTGTTCCAAATCGTGCATGTGTCTCTGTTACCCAATAGTGGACAATTCATCACGACTTCATAGTAAGTGGTAATTCATTGGAAGCAAAAAAGGGGAGCCCTCTAAAGGGACTCCCCGAGCTCAAACTAGCGGCTTTCCTTGACCAGGCCTGACCGGTAGGCCTCCAGGAGGCTCTGCAGGTCCTCGATCTCCTGCTTGAGCCTCCTGCCCGTGTCGGTGTCTCGGATCTTCAGCGGGGGATTGGCCACCTCTATGAGGGTGGAATCGCCCAGGATGTCGGCATTGTCCTCGATGGCGGCCTTTATGCCCATGAAGGGGCGGTGGGCCTTGATGCGGAGGTTCTTTGGGCTGCCGATCAGGGTGTAGCCGGCTATGCCCGTCTTCTTGTGATAGGCCTCGCAGAAGCCGCCGTCGATGACCAGGAGCTTGCCCTCGCCCTTGATGGGGCTCTCGCCCTCGACGGCCTTGACGGGCTTGTGGCCGTTGATGATGTGCGAGTGCTCTCCCGAGAGGCCAAACTCCTCGAGGATCTCCTCGCATACCTCCTTTGACCTCGTAGCCATGAAGTAGGGGTCCTCGGGCTCCTTGGAGGCGGAGGGGTCATCCACGAAGGAGCGCTCGAAGGTCTTTACGATGCGACCAGAAAGGGGAGAGTGACGCCCGCACCAGAGGTACCACATCCAGTCCAGGGCGTCCTGGTCACCCTTTGCCCAGGCACGGCGGGCGATGCGGTCGCAGAAGTCCATGAAGCCCTTGCCGGAGTAGGGATAGCCCTCGCAGATCACCGTGGAGAAGGTGCCGTCGGCTTCCAGGGGTATGCAGCCGTGGAAGAGGAGGTTTCCGTTGCGGACCAGGTAGATGGAGCCCACCTCGTAGAGGAAGCTCACGTGCTGGCGTAGGCGCTCGCTCTGGACGAAGGCCTGGTGGAGGCCATCCATGACCTCCTGCTCCTCGGGGGTCAGGGCATAGGGATCCTTGGGGTCCACGGTGGGGAAGTCGCAGGTCTTGAGGGGAAGGTCGCGTCCTCCCACATGGACCGTGCCACGTTCCAGGTTCATCTCGCTCAGGAGGAGACGTGGAGTCATGTCGAACTCGGGGTGGCGCAGGATCAGCTGTCCCTCCTCCTTGAAGAGGATGACGTCGATGGCCTTCTCCATGGGGGAAATGACGTCGGCCTGGTCGTAGGTGTTCTCGGCAAAGAGGGCCAGCTGACGCAGGGAGATGCCGTAGGCGTTCTCTAGAACCTCGAGGGAGTGATAGCGGACGTTGTTGCGGACGACGGAGGCAATGCAGGCGTCGGAGCCCGCGGCGGCGCCCATCCAGCAGATGTCGTGATTGCCCCACTGGAAGTCAAGGGAGTGGTAGGACATCAGGCGGTCCATGATCCTATCCGCATGGGCACCACGGTCAAAGACGTCACCCAGGAAATGGAGGTGGTCCACTGCCAGGCGCTTTATGAGCTCGGCCAGGGAGCAGATGAAGTCGTCTGACGCGCCAGTGCGGATGATGGAGCGGATGATCTCCTCGTGATACTCGTGACGGCTGATCTCGCCGGCAGCCGCGGCGTGCAGGAGCTCGTCGATGATGTATGCATATGCCACGGGCATGGCCTTACGGACCTTTGAGCGGCTGTAGAAGCCCGAGAGGACGCGGGCCAGTCGTACCAGGAGCATGAGGGTGGACTCGTACCAGACGTTGCCGATGGTACCCTGTCTGTGCATGAGGCGCAGGCGTTCCTTGGGGTAGTAGATGAGGGTGCAGAGGTCGTCGCGCTCCTGCTGGGTGAGCTCACTTATATACATGGAGTCCACGCGCTCGCGGATGACTCCCGAGCAGTTGTTGAGTATGTGCTCGAAGGCCTCTGCCTCGCCATGGACGTCGCTGATGAAGTGCTCGACGCCCTTGGGGAGGTTGATGATGGCCTCAAGGTTGATTATCTCGGTGTATGCGGCCTGCTGGCTGGGGAAGCTCTTTGCCAGGAGGGCGAGGTAGCGGCGCTCCTCTTCGCTGAGCTCGGGCTCCTTCTTCAGGCCAAAGGCGTTTCTGAGTATTGGCTTGTCGAGCATGTGATCTCCGTATTTCCGTGCCATTGGGAGGGACTGGTGCGCATCTCGTCCCTTCGCACAAAATTGTTCGTATTCACCATCATATTGTCGGCACCCTTTTGGTCCTTCACGTATTCGGCAACTGCGGAGACATTTTAATCGGCGAAAGAGCCAACTGTGGTCGCAAACGTCCCTCTCTCGTGCTATGATGCATGGCCGTAGCTGTGACGGGGAGAGTACCCAGGCTCGCATGACCCACAGAGAGCGGTGTGGCTGAGAATCCGCGGTCGTGTCCTGGCGAAGATCACCCCTGAGCTGCGGCCCGAACGGGTCCTTTGGGACCTTAGTAGACGTCGCCGGAGTGGCCGCCGATACAGGTCAGCCGAGTCATGGCGGTGTAGAGCCGCTTGCTGGGTGGTATAGCGGAGTTCGACCTTTGTGGCGCTTCGTCCCAGCAGACAGGGACGGGCGCTTTTTTATTGCGCCCAGAGAGAAGAAGGGACGCAGGAGTTGGCAAACAAGTACAAGTCCACCACGAATCTCCCAAAGACGGAGTTTCCGATGCGCGCAGGCCTCGCAAAGAACGAGCCTGCCCGTCTGAAGATGTGGGAGGAGAACAAGGTCTTCGAGCAGCTGCTCAAGAAGAACGAGGGTCACGAGAAGTTCGTCCTGCATGACGGACCTCCCTACGCAAACGGCCCCATTCACCTGGGTCACGCTCAGAACAAGATCTCCAAGGACATCATCAACCGCTATTGGGCCATGCGTGGCTACCAGACCCCCTATGTGCCCGGCTGGGACTGCCACGGCCAGCCCATCGAGCACAAGGTCGAAGAGGAGCTGGGCACCGACAAGTTCAACCAGCTTCCCACGGTGAAGATCCGCGAGATCTGCAACAAGGTAGCCGTCGAGCAGGTGGACACCCAGCGTCAGGGCTTCAAGCGTTTGGGCGTCCTGGGCGAGTGGGATAACCCCTACCTCACCTATACCCACGACTACGACGCTACCGACATCGAGATCTTCAAGGAGATCTTTGATAAGGGTTCCGTCTATCGCGGTCGCAAGCCCGTCCACTGGTGTTCCCACTGCCACACAGCATTGGCCGAGGCGGAGATCGAGTATGGTGACGAGGTCTCGCCCGCAATCTTCGTCCGCTTCGAGATGACCACGGTTCCCGAGGGCCTGGAGGCCTACAAGGACAGGCTCTGGGTGGACATCTGGACCACGACCCCCTGGACCATGCCCGCCGACGACGCCGTCATCCTGCACCCCGAGGCCGAGTACGTGGCCGTCGTGGTGGACGGTCGCGCCGAGATCATGGCCGAGGCTCTGGTGGAGAAGGATTGCGCGAAGTTCGGCTACGAGTCCTACGAGCTGGCAAAGAAGCCTGACGGCGAGGTCTGGCGCATGAACGGCGTCGAGCTCTGCCACAATAGGTACAAGCAGCCCATCTTTGGCGACCAGGGCGAGACCGGCGAGTTCATCTACGCCGACTACGTCACTCTGGACGACGGCACCGGTGTGGTTCACACCGCGCCCGGCCACGGCGTCGACGACTACAACGCCGGCATGAAGTTCGGTATTCCCATCATCATGCCCGTCGACGACAACGGCCGCTTCTTCAAGGGCGACAAGATCGGCACCGGTGGCCCCTGGTCTGGCATGGAGGTCAATGAGGCCAACCCCAAGATCATCGAGTGGCTGGACCAGAGGGGTACCCTCATCCTGCATGAGGACATCACTCACTCCTATCCCCACTGCTGGCGCTGCAAGCAGCCTGTCATCTTCCGCGCCACCGACCAGTGGTTCGTCTCCATGGACAAGACCGGACTGCGCCAGCAGGCCCTGGACGAGCTGAAGAAGGTTGACTTCTATCCCGCTCACTCCAGGAACCGCATCACTTCCATGGTCGAGCAGCGTCCCGACTGGTGCATTTCTCGCCAGCGCAACTGGGGCGTGCCCATCCCGGCCTTTACCTGCCAGGACTGCGGCGAGACCGTGATGAACGACGACACCCTGGACAAGGTCATCTCCCTCTTCCGCGAGAAGGGCTCCGACGCTTGGTTCACGGACGACCCGGCCGACTATCTGGGCGATGCCTGCACCTGCCCCAAGTGCGGCGGTCACAATCTCAAGGCCAACCGTGACATCCTGGACGTGTGGTGGGACTCCGGCGTCTCTCACACGGCCGTGTGCAAGCACCGCGACTACCTGAAGTACCCCGCGGACATGTACCTCGAGGGCTCCGACCAACATCGTGGTTGGTTCATGTCCTCCCTCATGACCTCCGTTGGCGCCTTCGGGCAGGCTCCCTACAAGTCCATTGTCTCCCAGGGCTTCACCCTGGACGGCAAGGGACGCAAGATGTCCAAGTCCCTGGGCAATGTCATCGACCCCAACAAGGTCTGCGATGAGCGCGGCGCCGACATCCTCCGTCTGTGGGTCGCCTCCGTGGACACCTCCACTGACGTTCCCTGTGATGAAACGATTCTGAGCCATGTCGGCGATGCCTACAGGAAGATTCGCAACACCTTCCGCTTCCTCCTGGGCGAGCTGAACGACTTCGAGCTGGACCGTGACGGCGTGGCGGTGGAGGACCTTCTGCCCCTGGACAAGCTTGCGGTGGCTCGCATGAGCCAGGTCCACGACGAAGTGGCCGAGGCCTACCGCAGCTACCGTTTCAACGTGGTCTACCGCACCCTGTATGACTACATCATCACCGAGCTTTCCAACGACTACCTTAACGCCACGAAGGACCGCACCTACTGCGATGGCAAGGACTCCTTCGAGCGCAGGAGCGCACAGACGGCGTGGTCCTACATCCTGTCCATGCTGGTTCACGACTTCCAGCCCATCCTGGTCTACACGACCGATGAGGTCATGGCCTACCTGCCCGAGTCCCTCAAGGACGGTCAGACCTTCGCGGCCCTGCTCGACTGGTTCGAGGCTCCCATGAAGGCTGAGGAGTACGAGAAGCTCCTGCCCGCCTATAAGGCAATGGGCGAGGCCCGCTCCGCCTTCACCAAGGCCTACGACGACGCGCTGGAGAACGGTACCGTCACCGAGAAGACCACCCAGGCCACCCGTGCCGAGCTGACGGTCCCCTCCGAGACCTTCCAGCTCCTTGTGGGCGTTGGCTCTCCCGACCTGGCCGAGGCCTTCGTATGCTCCGAGGTCTGCGTCCACGAGGGCGATGAGCTCTCCTGCGAGGTCCTTCCCGCCAACGGCGAGAAGTGCCCCCGCTGCTGGAACTACCGCGAGCTTGGCGAGGACGGCCTGTGCGAGCGCTGCCATGAGGTCGTTGAGACTCTGGAGTAGGTAATTTCTGGTTTTGTCGATACCCACGTCCGTCTTGTGGCGGGCGTGGGTATCGTTCTACTGCAGCGATAGTGGGAGAATATGTTCTCTAGGGACGAAGGCACGACCTGTCCCGACGGGAGAAAGGCACGGACGTGGGCAAGGACAATGTCTCAAAGCGTGGGCTCAGGTGCACGATCTTCCTTCTGACGCTGGTCGTCTGCGTTGTGGTGGACCAGGCCAGCAAGGCAGTCGTGAAGGTCAGCCTGGATTGGGGAAAGACCGTGTCCTTCATTCCGGGCGTTCTCAACCTGGTCCGCGTGGAGAACACGGGAGCCGCCTTCAGCATGGGGGAGGGCGCAGGCCTGCTCTTTGCCATCATCGCTCTCGTCGTCACGGCGGGGCTTGCCGTTCTGGTGGTCATCGAGGACATGCCACTGTACCTTGGCGTGCTCTGTGGTGCCATCGCGGGCGGTGGCATCGGCAACATGATCGACCGTCTGGCCCAGGGCTCCGTCACAGACTTCTTTGCCCTTGCCTTCATTGACTTCCCCGTCTTCAATGTGGCTGACATCTTCGTGACAGTCGGTACTCTCCTGGCCATCATCGGCTGGATTCACTGGGACCACAAGCGCGAGCTCGCACGGCAGGACGAGCCTGGGAGGCAGTAAATTTTGGCAGCTAGGAGAAGTGTCGAAGCCCTGGTTGGTCCCGAGGGCGATGGTATGAGGCTCGACGCCTTCCTGGCGAGCCTGGATGACTGTCCCTCTAGGTCCGCCTGCGCAAAGCTTGTGGAGGAGGGGTCTGTTCGGATCAACGACACCCTGGCCACCTCAAAGTCCGAGAAGATCCTCCTGGGTGACCGCGTCCGTGCTGACGTGCCCGTGCCAGATCCCGAGCCTGGTGTACTCGTCCCCAATTTCCAGATACCCCTGGACATTCGCTTTGAGGACGACCGTCTGATCGTTCTTTCCAAGCAGGCGGGGCTCGTCTGCCATCCCAGCCCCGGCCATGTAGATGACAGTCTGGCCAATGCCCTGGTCGCCCATTGCGGTGACGACCACCTGGGCCACCTGCAGGGGGATGACCGTCCCGGCATCGTCCATCGCCTGGACATGGACACCTCCGGCCTCATGGTTGCGGCCAAGGACGACCAGATGCAAAAGGCCCTCCAGGACCTCATCCGCCTGCGCGTCCTGGACCGTCGCTACGTCACCCTGGTACAGGGCTATGTGGCACCTGACGAGGGAAACATCACCACGGGCATTGCCCGCTCCACCCGCGACCGCCTGCGCATGACCGTGTCGGACGACCCCATGGCACGCGAGGCCATCACGACCTTCCGCACCCTGGAGCGCTTCGAGGCAGGACGTGCGGACGAGGGCTACAGCCTGCTGGAATGTCACCTCTATACGGGTCGCACCCACCAGATTCGCGTTCACATGCGCCACATCGGCCACCAGGTGGTGGGTGACCAGCTCTATGGCAGGGGAGACGACCGTCGCAACCTCGGTCTGCGCAGACAGTTCCTGCATTCCTGGCACATTGCCTTCGACCATCCTGCAACAGGCCGACACATTGAGTATGCCGACGTCCTGCCAGACGATTTACTGGCTATACTAGAGGCATTAGAGGAACGATCCATGGGGCGTACCCCAGCGGGCGAGGATATCTGTCCCGTCATTCTGGGCCAAGCGGGGGAGTAAGCATCCCGTACGCACGAACAGGAGAGGTCTAGCAATGAACTTCCTTAGAGTCGGGCTCACGCCGATTGTCATCTTCAACGGCATCCTGTTTCTCTTCTTCACCCTGGCCTATTTCTACCAGTTCATCTACATCCTCAGGGTTTGGCGGCATGGTTCCGTCCAGCTTCCAAAGGCAAAGAAGAAGCACAGCTACGCCTTCGTCATCGCCGCACACAACGAGGAGCCGGTCATTGGCAACCTCGTACGCTCCATTCTGACCCAGGAGTACGACGGTCTGATTGACTGCTTTGTCATTGCCGACGCCTGCACGGACGACACGGCACAGAAGGCCAAGGAGGCTGGCGCCATTACCTGGGAGCGCAACGACCTCGCTCGCAAGGGAAAGAGCTGGGTTCTGGACTACGCCTTCGACCGCATCCTCAACGAGTATGGGGATAGGTACGAGGCCTTCTTTGTCATGGACGCGGATAACATCATCGCTCCCAACTACGTGGACATCATGAACGATGCCTTTGACGCCGGCTACCTGGTGTGCACCTCCTATCGCAACTCAAAGAACTTCGATTCCTCCTGGATCAGCTCCGCCTACACCACCTGGTTCCTGCGCGAGGCAAAGTTCCTCAACAACGCCCGCATGATGCTGGGCACCTCTTGCGCCATCTCGGGCTCCGGCTGGATGGTTTCCGCCGCCATCATTCGGGGCATGCATGGCTGGCGCTTCCACACCCTGACCGAGGACATTCAGTTCTCCACCTTCTGCTGCGCTCATGGCATCCGCATCGGTTATGCCCCCGCGGAGTTCTTTGACGAGCAGCCTGTGGACTTCAAGGCCTCCTGGATTCAGCGCATGAGGTGGACCAAGGGCTTCTACCAGGTCTTCTTCTCCTACAACAGGAACCTCCTGCACGGCATCCGCTCTGGCCAGTTCGCCTCCTATGACATGCTGATGACGGTGGCACCTGGCATGATCCTCACCCTGGTTTCGGCCTTCGTGAATGCCACCTACCTGATCATCGGCTCGCTCAGCCACGGCTTCATTGCCACCAACGCCGAGCTGGCCATGTGCATCGGCTCCCTGGTCATGACCTTCGGTTCGGTCTACATCGTCTTCTTCCTCCTGGCCATCATCACCACGATCAGCGAGCGCAAGCACATCCACTGCACAAAGAAGTGGCGCATCTTCACCAACCTCTTTACCTTCCCGATCTTCATGATGAGCTACATCCCCATCACGGTCGTGGCCCTCTTCAAGAAGGTCGAGTGGGTGCCCACCAAGCACGACATCGCCGTGAACTTCGAGGACGTCATGAGCGAGGGTGCAAAGTAGGCCAAACAAAAATAGATTGTGGCTGCCAGTTGGGGCGGGGATTTTTCATCCTCGCCCCTTTTGTTTCAGGAATCTCATTCTCATTCTGTAAAGGATTCCATCATCTGAGTTGACTGCTACCTTTGGATGCTACAATCGCTCGCAACGCGGTGCACGAGACACTGGACACAAACCGAAGGAGACATATATGGCAAAGTTCTTTGAGGGCGAGTCGCACACCTTCTCTGAGTACCTACTGGTTCCTGGTTATTCCTCGCACGAGAACATCCCTGCCAACGTCTCACTTGATACCCCGATCGTGAAGTTCAAGCGTGGCGAGAAGCCTGCCCTGACCATGCACATCCCCCTGGTCTCTGCAATCATGCAGGCTGTCTCTGGCCCCCGTCTGGCCATCGCCCTGGCACAGGAGGGTGGCGTCTCCTTCATCTATGGCTCCCAGACCCCTGAGCAGGAGGCTGCCATGGTCAAGGAGGTCAAGTCCTACAAGGCGGGCTTCGTTCCCTCTGACTCCACTCTGAGGCCGGACATGACCCTTGCCGACGTCCTGGAGCTCAAGGATCGCACCGATCACTCCACCATGCCCGTCACCGAGAACGGCGAGCCCAACGGCAAGCTCGTGGGCATCGTCACCTCCCGTGACTACCGCCTCTCTCGCGATGACCGTGCAAAGAAGGTCTCCGAGTTCATGACCCCTGCCGACCAGCTGGTCACCGCCGTCGAAGGCACCAGCCTCCATGACTGCAACGACATCATCTGGGAGCACAAGCTCAACGCCCTGCCCATCGTTACCAAGGACGGCAATCTGAGCTCCGTCGTCTTCCGCAAGGACTACGACTCTCACAAGTCCAACCCCGACGAGCTCCTGGACGAGAACAAACGCTACGTGGTCGGCGCAGGCATCAACACCCGCGACTATGCCACCCGTGTGCCCCTGCTGGTGGACGCAGGCGCTGACGTCCTCTGCATCGACTCCTCCGAGGGTTTCTCGGAGTGGCAGAAACTGACCATCGACTGGATTCGCGAGCACTACGGTGACTCCGTCAAGGTCGGTGCCGGCAACGTCGTGGACGCCGAGGGCTTCCGCTACCTGGCCGAGTGCGGCGCGGACTTCGTCAAGGTCGGCATCGGCGGCGGCTCCATCTGCATCACCCGCGAGCAGAAGGGCATCGGCCGCGGCCAGGCCACCGCTCTGATCGACGTCTGTGCCGAGCGCGACCGCTACTATGAGGAGACCGGCATCTATGTACCCGTCTGCTCCGACGGTGGCATCGTCTATGACTACCACATGACCCTGGCTCTGGCCATGGGCGCCGACTTCCTCATGCTGGGCCGCTACTTCGCCCGCTTTGACGAGTCTCCCACCCGTCGCCTCACCGTCAACGGCTCCTACGTTAAGGAGTACTGGGGCGAGGGCTCTGCGCGTGCCCGCAACTGGCAGCGCTACGACCTGGGTGGAAAGACCTCCCTGTCCTTCGTCGAGGGCGTCGACTCCTATGTTCCCTATGCTGGTTCCCTCAAGGAGAACGTAGACAACTCCCTCACTAAGGTTCGCTCCACCATGTGCAACTGTGGCGCCTTGAACCTGGAGGAGCTCCGCGACAAGGCGAAGATCACTCGCGTCTCCGCAACCTCCCTGGTGGAGGGCGGAGCCCACGACGTCATCCTCAAGGACTCTGACTCCTCGATCAACTTCAGGTCCTAGTAGGTAAAGGATTGCAGCCTGAGCGCCACCGACCTCGTGTCGGTGGCGTATCATGTTCTGCTACGTATTCAACTCGAGCACTATCAGAAGGAGTACTTGCCCATGAGCGACACCCAAGAGACTGCCGGCTCGTTCGAGCCGCCGGTATACGATGCTCAGGCCATCGAGACCAAATGGCAGAAGGTTTGGGAGGACGAGTCTCTATACAAGACGGACACCGATCCCGTAAAGCCAAAGAAGTATGTCCTGGAGATGTTCCCCTATCCTTCGGGCGACCTCCACATGGGACATGCACGCAACTACACCATCGGCGATGCCATGGCACGTCAGGCCCGCATGCGTGGCTACGACGTCCTGCATCCCATGGGCTTCGACGCCTTTGGCCTTCCTGCGGAGAACGCGGCCATCAAGCACAATACCCAGGCGGCAAAGTGGACCTATCAGAACATTGCCCAGGCCGTAAAGACCATGAAGCGCATGGGCTTCTCCTATGACTATGACCGCATGTTCAACACCTGCGACCCCGAGTACTACAAGTGGGGCCAGTGGATGTTCATTCAGATGTGGAAGAAGGGACTGGCCTACCGCGCCACCTCTCCCGTGAACTGGTGCCCCACCTGCAAGACGGTCCTGGCCAACGAGCAGGTCGTTGAGGGACGCTGCTGGCGCTGTGGCTCCATCCCCGAAAAGCGCAACCTCTCCCAGTGGTACCTCAAGATCACGGACTATGCCCAGGAGCTTCTCGATGACCTGGACAAGCTGACCGGCTGGCCGGAGAACGTCAAGGCCCAGCAGCGAAACTGGATCGGTCGCTCCGAGGGCGCCGAGATCGACTTCAAGCTGGCCGACCTCGACGGCGTGACGCCCACGGACCGTACCATCACCTGCTTCACCACCCGTGCCGACACCCTCTTCGGCACCTCCTTCATGGTCTTGCCCCCCGAGTCCTCCTTTGCCGAGGAGCTGGTCAAGGGCACCGAGTACGAGGCCGCCTACCGTGACCTGCGCACCGCGACCGAGAAGGTCTCGTCCGTGGACCGCCAGGGTTCCGCCCGCGAGAAGCACGGCGTCCCAACGGGTCGCTTTGCCATCAATCCCATCAACGGCAGGCCCATGCCCATCTGGGTGGCCGACTACGTCCTCATGGACTACGGCACCGGCGCCGTCATGGGCGTGCCCTGCGGCGACCAGCGCGACTTCGACTTTGCCCGCAAGTATGGCCTGCCCATTCCGCCCATCATCTGCCAGAAGGACGACCCCCTCTACGACCAGCTCAAGGACCAGCAGGACATGGTGGTCACCAACGTGGACTGGGACCAGGCCATGAACGCCGAGGGCTACCTGGTCCAGTCTGGCGAGTTCACCGGCCTTCTGGGTGGCAAGCACTCCGAGGGCGTCAAGGCCATCGTGGGCTGGCTGGTCGATCACGGCTGCGGCCGCGAGAAGGTCCAGTTCCGTCTGCGCGATTGGCTGATCTCCCGTCAGCGCTACTGGGGCAACCCCATCCCCATGATCCACTGCGACGACTGCGGCGATGTGCCCGTTCCCGAGGACCAGCTGCCCGTCACCCTACCCGAGGACCTGGACCTGGGCGCTGGCGATACCCTGGCAGAGTACGCTCCCTTCTATGAGACCACCTGCCCCAAGTGCGGCAAGCCGGCAAAGCGCATCACGGACACCATGGACACCTTCACCTGCTCGTCCTGGTACTACCTGCGTTACACCGACCCCCACAACGACCAGATGCCCTTCTCCAAGGAGGCCGTGGACCGCTGGATGTCCGTCGACAACTACGTGGGCGGCATCGAGCACGCCATCCTGCACCTGCTCTACTCCCGCTTCTGGACCAAGGTCCTGCGCGACATGGGCATGGTGGACGTGGACGAGCCCTTCACCAACCTTCTTTGCCAGGGTATGGTCAAGGACGAGAACGGCGACGTCATGTCCAAGTCCAAGGGCAATGTCGTGCCGCCCTCCAGCGTCATTGGACCTTACGGTGCCGACACCATGCGCCTGACGATCCTCTTCGTGGCTCCGCCCGAGAAGGACTTCGACTGGGACGTGAAGGCCGTCGCGGGCGCCAACCGCTACCTCAAGCGTGCCTGGAACGTCGTGTGGAACCTGACCAAGGGCACTCCTGCCGCTGCTGCCGGGGCCATCGACGTCGCCAAACTGGACCCCAAGGCCAAGGAGCTTCATCGCGTCCTGCACGAGCTGGGCATCCGCTGCACCAACGACTTCGACCGCGGCCAGTTCAACACCGCAATCTCTGCCTGCATGGAGATTACCAACGCCGCCTCCAAGTACCTGGGCGAGGTGCCTGCCGACAAGCGTGACGGCGCCGTCTGCTACCGTGTGGCTCACGACCTGGTTGCCATGCTGGCACCCATCGTTCCCCACTGGGCTGAGGAGCTTTATCACGAGGCGTTGGGCCAGGAGGGTTCCGTCTACAACGAGCCCTGGCCAGACTTTGACCCCGAGCTGGCAAAGAGCGACACCATCGAGATCGTCGTTCAGATCAAGGGCAAGGTCCGTGCCCACATTGACGTTGCTGCCGATGCCTCTAAGGATGAGCTGGAGGCCCAGGCCAAGGAGGCCGTGGCCGCCCAGCTTGAGGGCAAGGACATAAAGAAGGTCATTGTCGTTCCCGGTCGCCTGGTGAACATCGTGGCCATCTAGGTCTACCCGCGGGACGGGGCGCTGCCTCTCATCCCCAGTGCTCAGACAACGCGCTTACGCGCGAGCTGCGCCTGGAAGGCGAGAGACCCCGTCCCCTCACCGTTGGGGCTGGGGCGCCCAGGCGCCAGAGGCGCTGTGCACGATCGATTCGAACGGGGAATAGGCTTACAGGGCGGCCGGAGACGATTGTCTTCGGCCGCCCTCTTCAGGAATAAGTAAAGATCGTCACACGATGGGTCAACGTATCATGATGGGGATGCCTTATTTCGAATGCTTGGAGCCTGCCAGTGACTTCTGATGTTTGCCTGTACATTCTTTCCCTGACGGAAGTTCCGAAAGGATGGGAAGAGCACCTAGGGCTAGTTGCTCCGCGGTATCGGGAAAAGTCAGTGGGGAAGGCGCCCCTGCGCCCGAGGCTGGGGGAGTTTGGTGCGGGGCTTCTCCTGGCGTGCTTCCTTGGTGTGACCTCGGATGAAGATCTGACCCTTGGTCAAGAGGGAAAGCTTGCGCTTGCGAACGACCCCGCCACCCACTTCAACCTTTCCCACGACGACAGCCTTGCCGTTCTGGGGGTAGGGCAGAGCAAGCTTGGCGTGGACGTGGAAGAGATCCCTGTTGCCTACGAGGAACGGCACAACGCCGCCCTTCGCTTTGCCCTCTCTCCCGAACAGCTGGCGAGGGTGGAGTCTTCGCCCGACCCCGCCGAGTCATTTGCACGTGCTTGGACTATGGTTGAGAGCGTCCTCAAGGCAGATGGCCGCGGCTTTTCCTATCCGGTACGGGGCGGACATCTGCCCGAGGGCTACCGTACCGTGGTTCATGCTCTGACTGGTCAAGACGGCCAACGCCACATGCTCAGCCTGAGCGTGCCCGCTGACGTGGAACCCCGTCTGACGCTGGTACGTCTGAACATTGCCGATGTGGTGAATCAGCTTGAACGGGGGCGGCGCACAAGCCTTTAGCGGTTGCTTTCGTCACAATCTCTCCACCACTTGGTCCATACGCCCATATCTCCCAGTGCATAGGCCCTATCTCTCTGCACTCTCGCACAAAAAGGGCGCCACCCGCATGCCTGGCATTTGAATTGGACCACATTGCCCCTCTTTCGGTCCTTGCCGATACTAGTCTCAACGATGGCTTGAGATGCCATACATCATGCAGGGGGTGCGACAAGCTCCCCTACGACGCCGAAAGGGGCATTCACATGGATGAGGATCGCCAGGAAGTTTGGGACGCACTGACCACGCGCGCTAGCCAGCTGTTTGGCAAGGAGCCCTCTGAGTTCACCGAGGACACGAAGTTCGCCGACCTCGGCATCAAGTCCGTTCAGGTCTCCCAGCTCACCACCTATATCGAGGACGAGCTGGATATCGAGGTCCCCTATATGAAGTTCCGTCGTTGCGCCACCTTCGGTGAGGCGACTGACTTTGTCTGCGAGCTGCTGGACGAGTAAAGGTCCAATACCCACGGCATCGGTCATCTGACCGGGCCGTTTTACTTTGCAGCACGACAGACCCGTTTTCGTCGAGAAAGAAGATTGCATGCTTGACTACAAGATTCCCGAGCATTGGCAGAAGGTTACCGACAAGAAGGTCTCCGATCTGATCCAGTGCTGCGGCGAGGAGTACTCCGACGAGTGGCCCGTCTACTTTGACACCGACCGTGAGCGCTACCTCTTCCTGAAGCCCGAGACCTTCAAGGGCGTCGAGATGATGACCGCCTACCTGTGCGCTCGTCAGCCTAACGACAACCAGGAGGAAGTCGACCTCTCTGCGTCCGACGATCCCATGGCTCGTATGGGCCAGGGCTTCTGCCCTCCCTTCAACCAGCGTGTCTATCAGGTGGCTCCTGGTGTCATCTGCATGCAGGACCAGGAAGTCGTCATGCGCGACGGCTGCAAGATCTACGCCGACATCTTCCGCCCCGGTAACCTGGACGAGGATGGCAACGTGATTGAGGGCGAGAAGGTCCCCGCCATCGTCTCTTGGTCCTGGTTTGGCAAGCGTCCTGGCGACGGCATGTCCGAGTGGCAGATCATGGGCGTTCCCCCCAAGACCGTCTCCAAGACCGCAAAGTTCGAGTCTCCTGACCCCCTCTACTGGTGCTACCAGGGCTATGCCGTCGCTAACGTCGACGTCCGTGGCGCAGGTCACTCCCAGGGCAACGTCCACATGTTCACCCACAAGGACCGCGAGGATGGCTACGACTTCGTCGAGTGGCTTGGTACCCAGCCTTGGTGCAACGGCAACGTCGGCATGTCCGGCAACTCCGGTGTCGCTATGCACCAGTGGGGCATCGCTGCCGAGCAGCCCCCTCACCTGAAGTGCATCGCTCCTTGGGAGTGCACGACCGACCTCTATCGTGAGTCCTTCTACGAGGGTGGCGTTCCCGCACTTTCCTTCAACAAGTTCATTGCTGCACAGGTCACTGGTCTGAACGGTGTCGATGACCAGGTCTCCATGGCGCAGATGTACCCCGAGATGAACGAGTACTGGGAGGACAAGCGCGCCGACTTCAAGAAGATCAAGATTCCCGTCTACCAGACGGCCGGCTGGTCCCACTTCCACCTGCCGGGCTCCTTCAACGCCTGGCGCCGCTGCCGCAGCCACCTCAAGTGGATGCGCGCCCACCGCGACTTCGAGTGGCCCGACACCTACAACCCCGACAACCTCGAGGACCTCAAGCGCTTCTACGACCGTTACCTCAAGGGCATCCACAACGGCTGGGAGATGACTCCTCGCATCCGTCTGGACATCATGGACGCCTACGACGTGGACTACCAGGAGAAGCGCGCCGAGCCCGCCTGGCCGATCAAGCGCACCGAGTACAAGAACCTCTACCTGGATGCCACCAAGCCCCTGGATTCCGTGGACGAGTCCCAGGATGGCGGCACCAAGGAGACCTTCGCGGCCTCCTTCGAGAAGCCTGCTTCCGAGGGCGTTGCCAAGTACGACGCCAATAAGGGCGAGCTGAACTTCGACTACGTCCTGCCCGAGGACATCGAGGTCACTGGCTACATGGACCTGCACCTCTTCGTGAGCTGCGAGGGCTTTGACGACATGGATCTCTTCATCAACATCCAGAAGGCTGCCGCTGACGGCACCTGGATTCCTTGGTACACGCTGGATGAGCCTCACCCCGGTGCATGGGGCAAGTGCCGCGTCTCCCGCGCTGACGTCGATGTCAAGCTCTCCAAGAAGCACAACCCCGTGTACAGCATGAAGGGCGAGCCCAAGAGGCTGGCTGACGGCGAGGTCCGCGAGGTCGAGATCGCCATCGTTCCTACCGCCCGCGTCTATCACAAGGGCGAGCGCTTCCGCATCCAGATCTCCGGCCGCTACATCCGCGAGGGCTGGTTCGAGCCCCTGGCTTGGGATCAGGACAACCACGGCACCCACTGCGTCCACACCGGTGGCGAGCATGCCTCCTATATCGAGCTGCCCGTCGTGCCTCCTCGCTACCAGGCTGGCGAGTACATCCACCGCTAAGTTCGCATTCTGAACGTAGCAGGTTAGCTTTGGCAGGGTGCCCGGCCCATGGGGTCGGGCGCCCTTTTCCTATGAGAGGAGAACATATGCCCCAAACCGCAGAGTGGAAGCTAGCGCAGATTCGCCCGACCGTCTGGCGTCTGACCGACGTGGGTGACAACAGGTCCTTTCTGGTGACAGGTGAGAAATCTGCCCTTCTTGTCGACACGGGCGAGGGCCTGGGCGACCTCAGGGCCACGGTGGAGGGGCTGACCTCCCTGCCCGTCACTGTGGTCCTGACCCATCATCACCATGATCACATTGGCTGCTGCTACCAGTGGCCTGAGGTCTGGCTGTCTGAGGTCGACGATGGACAGTGGGACCAGGAGGAGGCCTTCCACGAGCGCGTGCGTGCACAGCTGATTGAGAAGTATGACCTCTCTGAGGACTCCTGCTATCCCGTGGTCTCTGGCAAGAGGCCCGCGGTCAAGCACCTGACGGATGGCCAGGCCTTCGACTTGGGCGGAAACGTGGTCCGCACGGTCTCTCTGCCTGGCCACACCCTAGGCGGCATGGGCTTTCTGGTGGAGGGGGAGAGACTCCTCCTTGCGGGCGACGCCGTCACCCCGATCATGACACTCTTCTATGAGGACTCAACCAGCATCGACGAGTGGGAGAACACCCTGCACATCATGCAGGAGCTGGACTACGAGGTCTGGGTGAACGCCCACTACGATAAGGAGTACACGAAGGCCGACCTGGATTCCTGGCTGGAGCTAGTGGAGTTCTCCAAGGCAGACCGTGGCTTCCGCTGGGAAAACGACTCCCTGCCCGAGCTCAAGGGCCAGCTTCACGTGATGAGCCCCATGGATATGGATCCGGACTCGCCAGACTATCGAGGACTCATCGAGAAGCCCAAGCCTCGTAAGCACACCGGTCGTCGCAGGCGCCGCCAAAAGGCTGCCGAGTCGAATGGGACAGAAGCTGACTAACCTGTAGGACGGAGGGCGGCGGATGCTTTGCCCAGTGCTCAAACAGCTCGCTTCGCGAGAACTGCGCTTGGACAAAGCATCCGCCGCCCCCTCTTGTGGGGTGTCAGGCTGCTGCCGCATGCAGGTCGGCGGCCTTCTGGCGTCGGCAGCGACTGGAGATGCGTTACACAAGGTGTAACGAGCTTGGTAGGGTCCAGAGGCTTTGCCTCTGGACCCTCAAATATTAGGCGCAGCTTCGCTGCGCTCATACTTACATCCCCTCAAAATGTCCTCTCCTGGCCAGCGACTTCGCCCTTTGTAGTCGGCTGGCCTCGACACCTTGGGGTTTTCGCCAGTAAGTAGGGAGGCCCCTCTCGCTTGCTTAGGGGCGACTTATGTCTTGGAGCCCATAAGCAAGCGAGAGGGGCCTCCCGTCTTGCAGGTTAACCTGACCCTTAGGCGCTGAGCTTAGCCTTCTGTCCCAGGGCGAAGTTGGCGGTCAGGAAGCAGATGGCCATGCAGACGATGCCCAGGATGAACATCAGGGGGAAGCCACCTGCGGAGTCCACGATGATGCCCCAGAAGACTGCGGCGACAGCGGACATGAGGGAGCCGACCATGGAGACGCGGGAGTAGATGTTGGTGTAGTCCTTGGAACCAAAGACAGAACGGACCAGCAGGGGGGTCTCCACCGTGGTCATGGCGTAGACAATGCCAAAGAGGAAGGCACCCACGAGGAGCATGACCAGGGCGCTGGGGAAGAACCACATGACCAGGACGCCAGCGAGGCCGCAGACGATGCCAAAGAGGACGCCGAGCTTCTCGGACTTGTCGTTGACGACGCCCAGGATGATCTTGCCGATTGCCTGGCCGGCCATGGCTGCAGAGGCAACGACGCCGGAGGCGGCGGCGATGTCGCCACCGATGGAGGAGGCATAGGAGGGCAGGAACTGGTAGATGGTCTGGTTCAGGGTGATGATGCCGCAGAAGACGAGCA
The DNA here is from genome assembly GCA_900316105.1 of uncultured Olsenella sp. GTDB lineage: Bacteria > Actinomycetota > Coriobacteriia > Coriobacteriales > Atopobiaceae > Olsenella_F. The sequence goes on along the minus strand of ONBR01000011.1, from coordinate 53,739 downwards.
GGGCGACGAATGCAGGGGTCTTCATGGCGTCAGCTGCCATCATGCCAGAGACCTCGGGCTTTGCGGTGGAGTCGTCGTCAGAGACGGCATTGGCCTTGTAACCATAGGGCAGAAGGCCCTTGTCCTCGGGCTTGGAGCGGACCACAAAGAGGGTGAAGGGCAGGGTGCCCACCATGGTGATGATGGCAAATACGCGGTAGGCCAAGCGCCAGCCCTCGGGGCCGGACAGGATCAGCGAAGTTCCCACGGGGTTGAAGATCACGCCGCCGATGCCGGTGAAGGCCATGCAGAGGCCCACGAAGAAGCCGACCTTCTCTACGCACCAGGAGTTGATCAGGGCGGGGACGGCCAGGTAGATCAGGGGTGCGACACCGATACCCAGGATGGCACCGCAGACGTAGAACATCCACATGGCGTTGCTGAGGGACATCCCGATCAGGCCCAGACCACAGAGTACGACGCAGGCTGACAGGACCACGCGCGCGTCCATCTTTGCCAGGAGCTTGCCCGCGATAGGCAGGGTGATCATCATTGCGATGTTTAGGATGGAGAAGTAAAGGGTAAAGACGGACTTTGCCACGCCAAAGTACTCGGAGACGGGCGTAAAGAAGATGCCTGCACAGCTCAGGACGAGCGCGCAGGGCAGGCAGGTGATGGCAATGCAGGACGCCACGATGAGGTAGGCGTAGTGAAAGCCGCCCTGCTTCTGTGTTGCTTCGTTGGACATGAAACTCCTTCTATGGTGAAAGCTCTGGAAATCCTGCTCCAGCGGACAGTAATGCAAGCCCATGTATAGTACAAAGCCCCATGGCATGAGTCATGGGGCTAGTGACCAAAAGATTGGACGGATTAGGCCTCGATGTCTGCGAAGGCGCCCTTCATCTTGAAGCCATCCCAGGAAGGCTTGCCCGTGTAGGTCATGACTTTCTCGACGCCGTCGAGCGCGCGGACGGCACCAGCAGCGGCACCCTCCATCTCGAAGTCGCCAGCGTAGATCTGGATAGGGGCGATCCAGCTGGTGAGCTTCTTGACATAGTCAACGAAGTACTGGTCGTGGGAGACACCACCGGTGAGGACGATGCCATCGACCTTGCCCTCGAGCACGGCGGCAAAGGCGCCTATCTGCTTCGCGGTCTGGTAAGCCATGGCCTCGAAGATGAGCTTTGCCCACTCGTCGCCGGACTCGATCATGGTGTCAATCTCGCGAGCGTCATCGGTGCCCAGGAGGCCCTTGAGGCCGCCCGTCTTTCCGATCACGCCGTTGATCTCCTTCTTGTCGTGCTCGCCGGAGAAGGCCAGGGCGACGACAGGCTTCAGGGGCACGTCACCCGAGCGGTTGGGGGCAAAGGGGCCGGAGCCCTCGAGGACGTCGTTGGTGTCGATCATGCGACCCTGCTTGTGGGCTGCGACGGACAGGCCGCCGCCGACGTGGGCGACAATGACGTTGATGTCCTCGTACTTCTTGCCGATGGACTCGGCATAGCGGATGGCGCACTCCTTCTGGTTGAGGCAGTGGACGTGGCTCTTGCGGTAGATGCCGGGGTAGCCGGTGATGCGGGCGACATCCTCGAGCTCGTCGGTGTCGGGCTGGTTCACGGCAAAGGCGGGCTTGCCGGTCTGCTTTGCGAACTCAAAGAGGATGGGAGCGCCCAGGATGGCGGGGTGGTTCATGCCGCAGTTGAGGACGTGGTCGCAGACGGTCTCGTCGATCTTGAAGATGCCTCCGACGGTGGGGCCCATGCCACCGCAGTAGCCAGAGAAGGCATCGATGGAGTCCAGGGTGACGCCTGCCTTGTCCAGCTCGGCCTTGATGGTGTCGATTCGGTACTGGAGCTGGTCCTTTGCGTACTCGAACTGGGCGAGCTCGGCGGGGTTGTGGGTGACGTTGGCCTTCATGACGGTCTGGTCGCCCTCAAAGACGGCCACCTTGGTGGAGGTGGAGCCAGGGGAGAGCGTGAGGATGCGGTATGCCATGGCATTTCCTTTCGTGTGATGGGGAAGTGACCAATCGGGTTAGCCCCTTTTGGTCATCGATGCGGCTTAGCGTGCGGAGAGGACCAGCATGGCGATGTCGCCGACCATCTCCTCGACGGTGGCACCACGGGAGCTGTCGGCCACGGGGCACTTGAAGCCAGAGAGATTGTGACCAAAGCCCTTGCCGTGGGCAAAGAGCTGAATCAGCTTGACGGCGGTGTTGGCGCAGTTGAGGTCGGGGAAGACCAGGACGTTGGCCTTGCCGGCAACCTCGGACTCGCGCTTGACCTTCTTTGCCGCGGTGGCGGGCACGATGGCGGCGTCCAGCTGGAACTCGCCGTCGACCTTGAGGTCGGGGCGACGGGTGCGGGTGATCTCCAGGGCCTTGCGGACCTTCTCGACGGAGTCAGACTCGCCGGAGCCGTCCGTGGAATAGGAGATGAAGGCGCAGCGAGGATCCCAGCCCATGAGGGAGTGGACGTTGTCGCAGGCGGCGATTGCGATGGATGCCAGCTCCTCTGCGGTGGGCTCGGGATTGAGGCCGCAGTCGGTCAGGGCGATGACGTCGCCCTCGGGGCCCTCGAAGCCGGGAGTCTGGACCATGGCCAGAATGGAGGGGACGTCGACGCCCTCCTGCAGACCGATGATCATCTGAGCAGCCATCAGGACGTCGCCAGTGGTGTTGGTGTGGCCGCAGAAGGTGCAGTCCACGTCGCCGAGCTCCTCCATCATCATGGCGTAGTAGATGGGCTTCTTGATCTTCCTGCGTGCGCCCTTGCGGGAGACCAGACGCTCGATACCCTCCTGCTCACCCTTGGCCATATAGCGGTCTGCCAGGGCGTTTGCGGCATCGTCGTCGGTGATGTCGACGATCTCCATGCCATCCAGCGAGACGCCGGCTGCCTTGGCGGTCTCCTCGATGGTCTCGCGGGGGCTCACCAGGACGGGCGTGCCGATGCCGTCGTCCAGGACGCGGCGCGCAGCCTTGAGGGTGTTCTCGCTCTCGCACTCAGGAAGGGCAACGCGCTTGGGCGTAGCCTTTGCCTTCTCGACCAGCTCATCAATCAGATCTGCCATGTTCTCTCCTTTTGGTCGTATGACCACTTGTGAGGGGCTCTAGGCCATAGTGCTTTCATCATATGCACAAGGGAATATGCCGCACATGGAAGCGACTCTAAATTGGTTGCGAGCTTGGATTACTATATTTGTGCTCGAGTACAACAGTCTTGGAGGTGTCCATGAAGCTTCGTACGGTATTGAGTGAGCTGCCCTTGGATAGTTTTTTCGTCCACGGTCTGTCCCAGCTGGACTGGGACGTCATCGTCTCTCCAGAGTGGCGATCCGGTGCCGATTCCGAGGGCGTCATTCGCCTGGGCTCCCTGGCTGACTTTCGTGAGGAGGGTGCTCCCGTCGAGGGAAAGGGCCTCTTGTTGGTCTACATCCAGGGCAAGGCGGACGAGAAGTACATGCACCCCGACAAGACGGTCATCTATGCCTTTGGTACCATGACCCCCAGCGACTTCCAGGACAGCTTCCTCCGCCTGGTCAGCAGAAGTGGTGTCCTTGCCGTCCGCAGGGAGCAGCTCTTCAAGGCCTTCCTGGCTTCCTACGATATCCAACAGTTCGCGAGCAGGGCCCTGGACGTCCTGAATAATCCCTTGCTCATTGTCAACACCGATGGAAAGGTCCTTGCCAGCGCAGGTGATTTTCCCAAGGAGAGCGCTGACGTGGCGGCAGTCATCGACAGCGGCTACCTGACCGATGAGGTCCGTGACCGCATGGAGGCCGATGGGGTCCTCAATGCCTTGCGTGACGCGGGGCACTCACTTATATCTGACGGCGAGGCAAACAGCGCCGGCTCCCGTTGCGTGGCGTCGCTCATCTACCATCATCACCTGGAGATGGGTCGGATGGACGTCTTTGAGGTCAAGCGCATTACGGGTCTCGACCTGGAGCTCATCGACTATGCCAGCTCGCTTGCGGGCATCATGATCGACCGCCTGGGCGTGGCGGGGGAGCGCGTGGGCACAGGCTCGTCGGTTCTCTCTGACCTCCTTTCGGGCAAGGTCACTAACGTCGAGCCCATGGAGGCGCTCCTTGCCGTGAGGGGGGCGCCCAAGGACGGCGGCTACGTCCTCCTCAGGGTTATTGGCGACAGCGAAGCCGGCAGGGACTACTACCTGCGCGCCGGTCAGGTCCTCCAGGGATGTCTAAAGGGTGGGATCTGGACGGTCTTTGGCAACGCCTTGGTCGTTCTCCTTGCCCTGGGAAAGGGCGACTGCGTGGGATTTGACGACTACAACCGCTGCGAGCGCCGCGTCATGCGCAACCATGCCTTCGTGGAGATGCTCGACAACAACGACATGTATGCCAGTGTCTCGGAGCCTTTTGATAGCTTGGGCCATATTTCGAATGCGCTCAAGCAGTGCATAGAGTTGGGCAGGACCCCCTCTGCCGACCCCTCCCATCGCCAGCGCCTGCGCTTCCTCTGGCAGGAGCGTTTCCTGGTGTTGGCCTCTATGGCTCGCTCTTTGGGTCAGACGGACGCCCTCTTGGACAAGCGGGTCCTGGCCATGGCTGCCTATGACAACAAGCACAAGACTTCCTATCTGGATACGGCTATCATGTCGGTCCGCTTTCCGGGCAGTCCCGTCGAGGCTGCGGAGGCCCTCAACGTCCATAGGAACACTTACTTCTATCGTGTGAACAAGATTCAGGAGCTCTTCTTCCTCAACCTCAAGGACGGCGAGGACCGGCTGGCCGTTGCCTTCACGACGCACATCCTCAGCGGTGCGGATGGCTTTGTGCGTTCGTAACAAGCCTTCTGGTGAAAGATAGGACATTTTTTCGTTCCTGATGCCCAGCTAGAAAGACCATTCGGGCGTTTGCATCAAGCCTCCGAGCTATGACTGGGCATCTTCTAAACTCTTGCACAATCGCTTATGCCGTAACCTGTAGGCATCATCGGACATGGGTACGGGGGTACCCATCCTACCTTCAAGGAGAGGTGTAAGTCATATGCCTAAGGTCATTGGTATTTCCTTCGGTACCAAGAACGGCAACAACGACTCCATCTGCAAGGAAGCCCTGATGGGCGCCCAGGAGCATGGTGCTGACGTCGAGTTCATCCGTGCTCAGGATTTGGATATCAAGCACTGCACGGGCTGCATCACCTGCGTCAAGATGCTCATGAGCGGCCGCGGCAACATGTGCATCCACAAGGACGACTTTGACTGGCTGGCCTGGAAGATGTTCACCGCTGATGGCATCATCATGACCGACCCCATCTTCGAGACCGGCGCCTCTGGCCTCTTCCACACCATCATGGACCGCTTCGGACCCCGTATGGACACTGGCAACAACTTCATCGGCAAGCAGCTGGCCGAGAAGAACATCGCCGAGGGCAAGCCTGGCAACGTTCCCCCCGAGTTCGTCTTCCACACCGGCATTCCCGTAGCCTACATCGGCATCGGTGGCTCCGACTGGGGCACCCACACCGAGTCTGACCACCAGATCCAGTCCATGACCCCCGCCTGGAAGGTCGTCCACAACGAGTGGATCCCCTGGTCCAAGAAGGCCCTCATGGACGACGAGGTCGTCGCTCGCGCTCACCAGATCGGCGCCGACATCGCTGATGCCGCCAAGGATCCCGAGCACGCAGAGTACAAGGGCGAGAAGGGCGTTTGCCCCCACTGCAACTGCAACGACTTCTATCTGTATCCCGGCGAGAACCGCGCCGTCTGTGCGGTCTGCGGCCTGCAGGGCAAGATCGTCCTCGACGAGAACGGCAACGTCACGGTCCAGTATGCCGAGCATGACGCCACCGACGAGAACGGCAACGTCCTCCTCGACAAGAACGGCGCTCCCGCATTCCCCGGCCTCTACGACGAGAAGGGTCGCGAGCGTGCTCACGACACCATGGCCGGCAAGCAGATCCACGGCGAGGACATCGGCCGCATGGAGGGCGAGCTTGCCCAGCTCCAGCATGGCGATGCCTACAAGGAGCGTGTCAAGCGCTACAAGGAGTTCATCACCGCTACCAAGCCCGCAGAGCACGGCCTGAAGTTCCAGGAGCTCGGCAAGTAGTTTCTGGCTGCATAGCAAGTAAAGACGGAGCCTCTTCGGGGGCTCCGTTTTTTGAGTCATTGGAGTCATTGGGGGAGTCATTGGGGACGGTCCCCTTTGTCTCAGAGACAAAGCGCTCCGTCCCTATTGTCTCGTCCCACAGGTCGATAGCCGGCCAAATACCCTGTGTATGTGCGAAGGCACAATGTTGACACTAAAGAATGTGTTGGAATTGTGATTCATTGCTATAGGCTCAGCTTTGACCTTTGCATAAGCTTCTGTACTGTCATTGATTCCGCTATCAAGCCTACCTGGTGGAATCGTCCCATCAAAACGAGTTTTTAAACTCTAGGAGGTTTTATTCATGGCCGAACAGAAGATGAAGCAGTCTAAGTTCTTCCTTCTTGCAGACACCCTCTTCAACAACATCCCCATGTCTCTTGCCGTCTCCGCCATGTGCCAGGGCATCGCAATTCTGCAGGGGCAGGTTTCCAGCTGGAACTGGGCTCTGTATGGCATCAACGTCTGCGTTGCCTTCATCATTGCCACCATCATCGGCCTTGCCATCCAGCCCCCCAAGCGTAGCTTCAAGGCTGCTGCCAAGCACGGCGCTCCTGGCTCCAAGGAGTTTGACAAGTGGATGGGCATTCTCGTCAACACCTGGTACACCACCATTCTGGTTATCTGCATGACCATCCTGAACACCGAGGTCCTGCCTCCCGTCAAGGCTCCCTTCATCGGTGTTGTCATGGGCTGCCTGATCAACTACATCCCTGTGTGGGTTCTCTGCTTCATCATCTCGCTCATCTTCATGAAGCCCATCGAGAACCTTGCTCACAAGCTGGTCGGCGACGAGGACGTCATCCCCATCGGCAAGTAAGTTCGCTCGGGCGTGTCCCTCTGGCACAAACTGCTTTATGCGAGGCGGTCACTACGTTGACCGCCTTTTTTGTTGAGCCGATGGGTGAGTCGATAGGGACGGAGTCGATAGGGACGGAGCACTTTGTCTCAGAGACAAAGTGCTCCGTCCCCAATGTCTCACCCTGACGAGAGGCACCTCTGTCCCCTTTGTCTCAGAGACAAAGTGCTCCGTCCCTAATGTCTCATTCTGGAAGAAATGAGAATAATTCTTGGGGCAATTTTCCTGTTAGCATTTGCTACAACCCCGATGTCAAAATTCATGTAAAGTAGATCATACTTTTTTCATACAACTTTTGATTCCGCGATTTCGATCTGCGACGTCATCCTCAGGCGTTACCACGGGAGTACAACATGCGAAGTGTAGACGTGTCATCTGTGCAGGCCCAAGAGCCCATCTCGGCAAAGAAGCTGCACAAGCATGCGAGGGGCCTGGCCGTCTCTATGGCGGTTTCCACCCTTATGGCAGCCACGCCCATCACGGCAAAGGCCCTCGCTGACACGCCGACTCCTCCGCAAGGCAACGACGACGTCCAGCTTGCCCAGACCGACGACCAGAGCGCCTTAACCAGCGCAAAAAAATCGGATGACGCGCAGACGCAGGAACAGAAGGCGACGCAGCACCCAAATAGCGAAAGCGCCAAGCAGCCATTGGCCGCTGATTCTGCGCCAACTCTTTCGCGGATGCCCGCTTCAACGAATTCGCCCGCATCTGAGGGGAATTCCCAGACGACCGCCCAGACCGCACAGTCCGCGCAGCAAGCACAGCCCGCCCAGTCCGCACAGCCCGCCCAGCCCGCGCAGCCCGCGCAGCCAGCACAGACCGCACAGTCCCCTAGGAAGGCGAAGTCCGCGCAATCTGTTCCCGCGGCATCCGCCGCAAATCCCGTCGCAAACGATGCGTCTGCGAGCGCATCCGAGGCTACCCGCTTCTATCAGGTGAGGTACTTCGACGCCAACTCAAAAAAAGCTGGTCTTTGCCCAGGAACCCATTTCTACCAATGAGACAACCGCGACCGTTACGGCAGAGGCCCCCACTGGCTACGTGATTAAGGACCAGAGCAAGCAAACCGTGACCGTTGCCCTGGCGGACGAGCGCACGGCCAAGGATATCGTCAGAAACTTCATCGACTTCGAAGTCATACCGCACATAAGGGTGAACGCCAAGGGCAGGCAGTATACCTATGACGGAAAGGTACACGGCTTGGCAGCCGAGGACGTTTCGATTGAGGGTCTTCCCGACGGCTATAGCTGGCGGCTTGCTGACACGGCCAAGGGCCCAAGCGTCTCGACTACGAGCGTAAGAGACGTCGCGGATGGCAAGAAGGGCATCGTCCTCGACAACTTGCAGATTTACTGTGGTGACAAGCTGGTCTGGGATGGTTCCGCTGCCAACGCTGCCAATGATGGCGTGTCCTTGGACGCCGAGCTGGGGAGCCTCGAGGTCCTGCCGAGGCCTGTTGCGCTGACGGTTGGCACCTACGAAAAGTCCTTTGGTACAGCGGACCCAGACTTTGCGGCTTCCATCGAGGGGATGGTAGACGGGGAGGACCCCCAGAAGCTGCTCAACTTCACGCTGACGCGCAATGGCGTGGGTACGCTTGAGGGCGAGCGTGCGGGAGGGCATGTGATCTCCTCTCCTCAAGCCGACGAGGTCCAGGGCAACTATCAGCTAAAGGTAGTTCCCGGAACCCTGACCATCAAGAAGGCAGAGAGCTTCTCGCTGTCGCTTTCTGGCTATGGTAGCGAGGAGGATCCCAAGCCCTATGACCGGCAAGCGCACAGCGTGTTGCTTGATCCCGAGGTGAACGGGCTGCCCCTTGGCACCAGCCTCCTCTACGAAACCAGCACGGACGGTGGCGCGACCTGGCAGCAGCATGGAAGCGCGGCGCCTACGTTCACTGATGCCACCTGGGATCTCGCCACGGGTCAGCAGCGCCCCGTGAAGGTGCGTCTTACGGCTACCAACGAGAACTTCGAGCAGGCGCAGGTTGTCTGCGAGACGGTCGTGAACATCGTGCCACTTGAGGCGACGGTAGCGGTCCGTCAAATAACCAAGACCTACGGCCAGCCAGACCCCGCCATCGCTGCGGACGTGACGGGCGTGCTTGAGGGAGACAAGCTCGAGTACGAGCTAAGGCGTTCGCGTTCCGACGCGGGAAACGAGAGTGCTGTCACGCACACGGGCGTCCTTCAGGCAGAGGGCGCCGCGCGCCAGGGCTCCTACAAGGTCACCTACACTGGGGCCGACCTCATTATCGAGAAGGCGTCCGCGGCGGACCTGGGTCTGTCAGTGACGGGCGGCTACGAGGACGTCTATGACGGCCAGACCCACCAGCTCAAGGTGACTGTTGCGCCTGCCTACTCCCAGCAGGGGGTGCCGGACCAGGCAGAGGTCGCCTACCGGACGAGCCGTGACGGTAGGTCTTGGTCCGTTTGGTCCGCCGAGGCCCCCAGCTTCACTGACATCACGAACGGCACGGTCTACGTCCAGGTCAGGGCCCACAACGCAAATTACGAGGATGCCTTCGGGGGCTACGGGTATGGCGAAGCCGGCTCCTTTACCATCAACAAGCGTCCCGTGAGGGTCAGTGCTGACAACCTAGAGAAGGTCTACATGCGCTCGGATCTCGAGCTGACTGCCGTCGTGGAGGGGACCGTGGACGGTCACCCCCTCGCCTACACCATCGCGCGTCCCGACAAGGGGGCGAGGCCGGGTGAAGGCGCGGGCGAAGCCGTTGGAGAGCACAGCATCGTTATCACCCTGGGCAATAACCCCAACTACGACGTTTCCGTCACGAACGGAATCCTGACCATCAAGCCTGCCCCCGCTGCGGAAATCGGCCTGCTCGTGGGTGACTACGCTGCGCCCTATGACGGCAAGGCCCACGGCGTGGAGATCCTGAGCCGGAGCAAGCTGCCGGAAGGCACCACGCTCACCTACAGCTTGGACGGAAAGAACTTCTCATACTCCGACGAAAATCCGCCAACCTTTACGAACGTCAGCGATACCCAGGCTGACCCCAAGCGCGGCGTATGTGTTTGGGTGCGGGCAAGCAATCCCAACTACGAGACGGCCGAGGCCACGGCCTGGGTCCAGATCCAGCCCCGTGCCGTGACGGTTGCCGCCAAAGACGCGAGCAAGGTCTATGGTCAGAAGGATCCCGAATTCGAGCTCACCATCTCAAACATGGACCTGCCTGAGCTTGAGAAGGACCGCAAGGCCATCCTGGAAGCCACGAGCGTGACGCGCCCCGACGCCGACACGAAGCAGGACGTCAACCTGGATGCGGATGGCAAGGTCATCGCCTATACCGATGCCATAAAGGTGGTGGGCAGCCCAACCTATGGCACTGAGGGCAACTACACCATCACCTACGCTGGTGCCGACTTCACCATCACCCCCAAGCCCATGCCCTTTGAGCTGCGCGGCGAGACGGCCACCTACGACGGGACGGCACACAAGGTGGTGGAGCCCAAGGGAGGCGAGGGTTATCTTCCTGAGGGCGTGACCTTCACCTACGAGTACCGAGACGAGAATCACGAGGAATGGACGCCCACGGGCAACGATGGCAAAGACGTGCCTTCGCGTGTCGACGCGGGCACCATGCAGGTGCGTGTGACGGCCAGCTACAAGAACTACAAGACCACCTCAAGCACGGCAGTCATCGAGATAAAGAAGCGTCCCATCGCGGTGACGGCTCGTGACCAGGTCATCAAATACGGTGACGATATCCCCACGCCTGTGGCGAACGTGAGCGGCCTTGTTAACGGCGAGACGATCGTTCCCACGCTCAAGACCACGGCGAAGCCGGGCAGTCCCTGCGGAACATATGCGATCGAGGTTTCCGTCGACCAGGACGGCGGCAAGAACGCGGCGGCAAGAAACTATGACCTCAAGATCCAGAACGGCACGCTGACCATTCAAAAGGCTCCTGCCGCGCGCATGGGACTGGCGAGTGCCGTGACTGCCTACGAGGGCGTCTACGACGCTGGTGGCCACAGCGTGACGGTCGACGCGTCCAAGCTGCCCAAGGATACAAAGCTGACCTACGAATTCAGCACCGACGGAGGCAAGACCTGGACCTCCTCGGGGGATGCGGCGGAGAGCCGCACGGATGTGGGCACCACCCAGATGCGCATCACGGCGACCAACGACAACTACGAGACTGCGACGGCGATCAAGAACATCACGGTCACGCCCAAGGAGGTCGACGTCACGGTCGTGGGTCCCAGGGAGTCCCTTCCAGGCAGTGTCTCCCTGAGCAAGACCTACGGTGATGAGGACCCTGACCTGACCCATAACCTTCTGTTCACGGGTCTGCTCGGTAAGGATGTTCCATCGGGAGTAGGCATTACCCGCGAGCAGGGCGAGGACGCCGGTACCTACAGGATTATGCCCGGCCTGAACGGTGCGAGCGACGGCAAGCCCGTCGTGCAGGGCAACTACCAGCTCAACTTCCACCCCAGCACCTTTACCATCAACAGGGCATCCGCCTCGGAGCTGGGCCTCAAGATCCACTCCTTTGTGGGGACCTACGACGGTGTGGAGCACGGCCTCACGGCTGAGCTAAGGCCCAGCGAGAGGTTCAAGGATGAGAGCGACCCGGCACGGACCAAGATCGAGTACAGCCTCGATGGCAAGAATTGGTCGGAGACCTCACCCGTGCGCGAAGATACAACGAGGCTCCTCGATGGTGGTCACCTGGTGGTTTACGTTCGCGCGGTCAACAAGAACTTCTACCAGCCCCTGGTACCCGACCACGGCACTATCACGGTCGAGCCCAAGCACGTGATCATCGTCGCGGATGACAAGTGGGTAAGGGTCGGCAGCGATGCCAGCGCCATTCCCGCCCTGACCTGGCGTGCGGGAGACCGAGAGAATTCAGACCTGATAGAGAAGGACCGTCCCAACAAGGGCAATCTGCTGGTCAAGCTCTCAAAGCCCAACGACATTGACCTTAGCCAGAAGGGCACCTACGCAATCACGCCCTCGGGCGAGGAGTATCAGGGCAACTACCAGCTTTCCTTTGTTAAGGGTATCCTGCACGTGACTGAGGACAGCAAGCGCACGCCCAGCCTGACGCCCCTTCACTACGACGGGATCTACGACGGAAAGTCCCATGAAGCGCTGGCTACCGTTGAGGTGGAGAAGGACCTGCCTGACGACATGGAAGCCGAGGTCGAATACTCCCTCGACGGCAAGGCAGACGGCGAATGGAAATCTGACCCTTACAGCTTTAGGGACGTAACGCATGCGGAAGGCGATGTGCCTGGCAAGCTTACCCGTCAGGTGGTCTATGCCCGCGCAAGGTTCAAGTACAAGGACGAGTCAGCGACGCACGCAGACTCGGATTTCTCGACTGAAAAGTATTCGTATGCCCAGATTTACGTGACCATTGACTACGCCCCGGCGAGTGTGGTCGTGCGCCCCTCCCAGAAGGAGTACGGAACTGGTGACCCAGACCAAAAAGCCCTCGACGCACTGGGTTCTGTGGTCGTGTCCGAGGGGGAGGGACTTGCTGAAGAGGCTGCCAACAGCGTCAAGTTCTCTGTAAAACGCCTGCCAGATCGAAAGACTGCTCCCGATCAGGATGCGGCGGCGGACACCACGGGGGAGGCCCGCGGTACCTACACCCTGCAGGCCGTGAACCTGCAGGGCTCATCCCAGGAGGATTACCAGGGCAACTTCCGCGTGAGCTACGGAAGCGCGGACTTCACCATCACCAAGGGATCTGCCTCACGTCTGGGCCTCAATGCCACCAGCGTGACCGAGACCTACGACGGTACCGGTCATGTCTTGCTCGCTGGCAAGCTGAAAATCGAAGAGGGAACTAGCCTCAGCTACGCATGGCGCAAACCTGGAGAAGAGGACTGGCAGCCTTTGGACAAGGAGCCGAGCCTCAAGGACGTAGGCACCTATCAGGTGCGTATCACCGCGAGCAACCCCAACTATGACTCCGCCCTGGTTGGCGAGGACGGCTACCTGACCCTGACGGTGAATCGCCGCGAGATGACCGTTCGCGCCACGGGCAACGAGAAGGTATTTGGCTTTGACGACCCCGAGACCTTCTCGTCCAGCGTTACGGGCATGGTGGCAGGCGAGGATGCGGCCTCGCTCATCAGCTATACCGTGGAGCGTACCGACAAGGACGATCCGACGGGTGAAAACGCGGGCGTACACCATGGCGTGCTCATGCCGACGGGCAATGCCGATCAAGGCAACTACCACCTGGTCTTTGTGGGCGGCGACTTCGTGATCAACCGCGGCACGATGAGCCTTGAGCTCACGGGCTTCACGGGCGTCTACGACGGTCAGGAGCATCAGATTGGGCGGAAACTCTCGGCCAGGGGCAAGGACGGATCGACCATAGCCATGGAGGACGCAGAGGCAACAAGCTATGAGTACAAGTGCTTCAGGGATGACGCAGAGATCAAGTGGGAGATAGGCGCGGATGGTCGTCCCCTCTTCAGGGACGTCACCGATGGTCCCGTGACCGTGCGCGTGACGGCGCACAACAGCAACTACGTGGATGCGACCGCCAAGGCCGTGTTCAACATCACGCGCCGACCGGTTACAGTTACCCCCGTGACGGGCCTGACCAAGGTCTTTGACACTGAGGACCCCACCATTGGAGGTGCCGTCTCTACCGACGCTTTGGACACGGAGGCGATGAAGGAAGAGAAGGCCCAGATTCTGCAGCGGTCTCGTTTTGAGCGCATGCGTGACAAGACTGTCGATTCCTACGGTATAACGGCTGGCGAAAACGTAGGGTCCTATGCCATCACCGGTTACATGGTCGACGACGCTGGCAATCGCCTGGACGCCGAGGGCGTGCGGACTGCCTTCAAGAACTACGAGATCACCTATGCGCCCGGCAGCTTCCAGATTACGAAAGCACCCATGGCCATATCCGAGCAGGGTTACAGCGGCGTCTATGACGGCGAGGAGCACCAGGTCGCGGCAACGGTGTCAACGGATACCAATGCAGAGCACAGGGTGAAGGGCCAAACAACGCTCGAGTACAGCTTGGATGATGGCAAGACCTGGTCGGCAGAGGAGCCCACCATCAAGCATGCGGGGACAAAGACCGTTTTGGTTCGAGCGACCAACAAGAACTATGAGGCGCCCAATACCACAATGACCCTGGTGGTCACCAAGCGTACGGTGACTGTCCACATCGATGACCAGACCAAGGTCTATGGAGACCCTGATCCTGAGCTCACCTTCTCCATCAAGGCAAAGTCATCCACGGGAGGTCCCGTGGACGATCTGGACCGACAGGGAATCGAGGACGCCGTTAAACAGGGCATCACCCGGAAGGGCGCATCCGAGCGGTCAGGCCGCAACGTGGGCACCTACGACATCAATGGTGGGTCAAAGGCCACGGGCTACCTTGCCAACGACTACACGATTAACTTCGAGAATGACGGCAAGCTCGTCATCACCAAGCGCAAGGTCACCATCAAGGCAAACGACGTGAACAAGGAGTACGGCGTTCCCGATCCCACGTTCACGGGTACCGTGTATGAGCTTGACGAAAATGGCGAGCTCGTCAAATACTCGCCAGACCCACAGAACACCTATGGGTCCGATTGCGAAGCCCTTCTTGCCAATACGAAGTTTGCTCGTGAGGAGGGACGGACTGTCGGCAAGTACCCCATCCTCGTGAGTGAGAGGTCAGCGGACGACAGCCACAACAAGCTTCCCAACAGCAACTACGAGGTAACTTACGAAAACGGCACCCTCACCAATGGGTATCTTGAGATTCTGCAGGCAGAGGGTTCAAACCTGACGCTTACTGCTGAGGGTATCAACTGCACCTATGACGGAGATACGCATTATCTAAAGGTGTCGGCAAACCCGAAGTTCTTTGAAGACAAGGCAGATCTCTCGTACCAGATTGTCGGAGTGGACCGTGAAGACTTCTGGCGTGCGTGGGGCGAGAGGGGCCCTGGCTACATCAACGCTACCATAGCGGGCGACATCTCCGTGAGGGTACGTGCCCAGAATTCAAACTACAAGGATGCCTTTGTCGAGGTGACGGTCCACATCGGCCGCCTGAAGGTGACGTTGGCTGCCACGGGCTTGAGCAAGCAGTATGGATTGGATGATCCTACCCTCAAGCCGAGCCTAGACAAAGCCATGAGCGGCTCCCACCAGGGCAATGCGCGCGTACAGGGCGAGAAGCAGGCCATCTACGATATGACCTCCTACAGCCGCGTCAAGGGCGAGAATGTCGGTACTTACACCATCAGCCCCGACGTGACTGCCTCTCAGAAAGCCTACACGAACTATGACATCAGCACTCAGACGGCCCTTCTCACCATCGACTACGCTCCTGCTGAGGACCTGCGGCTAAAGGCAGATAATCTTACCGTCTACTATGACGCGAATCCTCACGCGGCAAGCGATGTGGTCAGCGCCAGCCCGCTCTATAGCAAGGCGACGGGGACACAGGACGTGGCGACCTTTGAGTACACGCTCACGCCTAATGATGAGAACTCCTGGACCACGGACGTCTCCGCCTTTACCTATACCGATGCGACGATTGGCGAGCTCAATGAGGATGGTACATATCCCGAAAAGCCAATAACGGTGTGGGTGCGCGCCAAGAACCCGAATTACAACACTACGGAAGCGAAGCAGATCAATATCCTGATTCGTCAGCGTCCCGTGACCGTGACGCCCGACGACGTCACCAAGGTCTGGGGGGAGGGCGATCCTCAGGCGTATACCGGAAAGGTCGTGGCAGACCGCATCGAAGGTCAGGATCCCTATGTGCTTTCCCCCGAGGCGCAAGGCACCCTGCTCGGCAACGTAACCTACGCGCGCGAGCTGGCGGGCAAGGCGGAGGGCGAGCTCGTTACCAAGCTTTCCGCCGCCGAGACCGCTAACTATCCCTACGAGACACGGGATCCCTACGTTATCAACGCCAGCCAGACCGACTCTGCCATCAATAAGAACTACAAGGTCAGCTACGGTAGGGGCCTCTTCAACATCAGGCCGCGCGATGCAAGGGAGCTGGGCTTCTCGGCTAATGGCGGTGAGGTGGTATACGACGGTCAGAGGCACTACCTCACGACATACGGCTTTGACACGGTTGATATGAAAGACAAGGCCGCCGTTGAGTATTGGAGCGAGAAGGATAAAGCGTGGGTTTCTGACCAGCCCTTCTGGTGTGACGCGATGGATGCGTCCGAGCAGGTGCGTATGCGCGCCAGGCGCGAGCACTACTTCTGTCAGGAAGAAACTGTCTCGGTGCAGGTCAAGCCGCGTCCCGTCACCGTGGCCATCAAGCCTGCCACCAAGGTCTATGGCAACCCAGACCCTGACTACGAATGGTATGTGCAGGATAAGGAATCGTCGCCAAGCGGCTATGGCCTCGTCTCTGAGACAGATGACGACGGATGGACGGCCCCAACTTACACGCGCGAAAAGGGCGAGTCTATTGGCGATTATGAGGTGACTCTGACCGGCCTCGCGCGTCAGGGCAACTATGCCATCACCTATGCGCCAGGC
Organism: uncultured Olsenella sp.; assembly: GCA_900316105.1. GTDB lineage: Bacteria > Actinomycetota > Coriobacteriia > Coriobacteriales > Atopobiaceae > Olsenella_F. The sequence continues at coordinate 37,259 of ONBR01000011.1, read as the reverse complement.
ACGCTAGAGATTCAGAAGGCAAGTCTGAACAACGACGACCCCACGAACGGTCGCTACAGAATCGATAACCTGCCCGACATCACCAAGGGCGTTACCTATAACGGAAGGACTCAGGAGCTCGTCCCCAGAATCTTTGACAAGACCAGAAACGCCTTCATGGAGAACGGCAAGGACTTTGACCTCTCCTACGTGGTGAAAAGTAAGACGGACGATAGCGTCATTGACAGCAATGACCACTGCAACGTCACGCCTGATGACTGTTATATCGAGATTCGCATCACGGGCAAGAACAACTACAAGGAGCAATATCCCGAAGGCAGGGTCGTCTACCGCATACTTCCGGCTCACTTGGTCGCTTTTGCCGAAAACGCCACACGATCCTATGACGGGAGCCCGCTCACCGCTGGGGCTCGAGTCGAGGGTCTGCAGAACGGCGAGACGGTCACGGTGGTCACCGAGGGGTCGCAGACCAATGTGGGCAGCTCACAAAATTTGGTGAAGAGCCTCTCCTTTAACGGTACCGCCAAGGCATCGAACTACACGTACGATGAGGGCGAGAACGTGGCGGGCACGCTAACGGTGACGCCTGCGGATATTGCCGATGCCGACCGCTTTGTGGTGACCTTCGACAAATCGGACGACCTTGTCTACACGGGAGGGGAGCACAAGCTCACCCCCAGGGTGCACGACAAAAAGACGAACAAGGACCTGAGGCCTGATGAATTCAGTGTGTCTTACGGCGATACCGTCAACGCCGGCGAGGTCACCGTCACCATCAAGGGCACGGATTCCGAGGCCAAGCGTCAGAGCTATACGGGTACGAGGAATGCCAGCTACACAATCAAGCGCGCCCCACTTGTCGTATACACCCCTGGCGCCTCCAAGACTTACGACGGCACGGCTCTGACCAGGGGCGACGGTGCCCGTGTCGAGGGCCTCCAGAATGGGGAGTCTGTCCAGCTTCTGGTAACGGGATCTGCGACTACGGTTGCCCAAAGTGGTGCGAAAAACACCTATCGGATTGTCTGGAAAGACAGCGCGGGGGACCTGGCGTCGCAGCAGACGGCCCTCTCGACAAACTACGAGATACTGCCCGCTGACGAGCACCTTGGCGTGCTCACCATCCTGCCCAGGGCAAATGCCGACCTTGGCTTGGATGCCGATGACATCAGGCAAGTCTACGATGGACAGACCCATACGGTTACGGGGAAGCTTGCCCCCAAGGGCATTGACAATGCGGTAGTGGATACCGTCAAGGGTGATACCAAGATCGATTATCGCTGGTACGACCCCGTGGCAAAGAAGTGGAGTGACTGGGAGGACTTGTCCCGCAGCTCGCACAAGGATTTTGTGAACGTGCAGCTGGATGCCAAGGGCGAGCATGCCCAGGTCAAATTCCAGCTCCGCGCCTCCAACCCCAACTTCGTTGCCCCCGTCGACGCCAATGTCATCGAAAGGATTGTGGACATCACGCCGCGCCAGGTGAAGATCGACCTGGTGCGTGGGGATGCAGGCTTTGGCAAAGTCTACGGGCAGGATGACCCGGACTTTGCGGTGACTGTGGAGCGCAGTGCCACGGGAAGCGACACTGGCGCAGTTTCGGACCAGGACGAAAATGAGCTTCTGGAAAAGACGCAGGTGGTGCGTTCTGGCGTGGGGACGCGCGAGGGCGAGAACGTGGGAACCTACAAGCTTGCCGTTGCCGCTAAGCCTGGTGCTTCCATCACCAACTACCAGGTGATGTACGACAAGGACACCTTCACCATCACACAGGCACCCGCAAGCTCGATGGGGCTTCTTGCCACCGAGCTCACGTCGGTATACGAGGGACGAGACCAGTATCTCCCCGCGGCTACCGTGGCAGACCTTGCCCGCAAGGGCAGCAAGCCCACCGTCATCGAGTACAGCCTGACGGGAGAGGAGGGCAGCTGGTCTACCGAGCTGCCTCACCAGCTTAACGCCACCGTGGACGACCAGGGGCAGCTGGCGCCCATCACCGTCTACGTGCGGGCGCGCAACGACAACTTCCAGGGAGACGCCACGACCAGGACTCGCATGAGCATTGAGCGGCGGCGCGTGGTGGTTGAGCCGGATGACAACCAGGGCAAGCCCTATGGCACCCGTCCCGACCCTGAACCCATCACGGGACATGCCCAGATGGCGAAGCGCGACCAGAGCGGCGCGCTTTTGGGGACGGAAGGCGCGGTCAGCGCTGAGGACGCGCAAGCTCTGCTTGAGAATACCGTCTTCGAGCGCGTGCCTGGCGAGGATGCCCGCGAGGGGGGCTATCCCATCTCTGCCACCTTGGCGAACCCCTTGCCCAACCCCGACGTGGAGCGCAACTACCTCGTTGAGCGGAAGGCGGGCACCTACTACGTACGTGATGCCAACGTTGGCGACGAGGAGCGCTTTGCGGTGGAGATGCCGATTGACGCCGTCTATTCTGGCGAGCGGTAGACATCCATCAAGGTTATCGATACCAAGAAGGGTGAGGTGCTTCGCGAGGGCGAGGACTACGAGCTTGTGCTTTCTGCCACGGACCCCGAGGGCAGAGAGATTCCCCAGGACCGTGTGGGCATCGATGTCGGTACCGTCACCGCGGTCATCCGCGGCAAGAACAACTATCTGGGAGAGCGTACCATTCGCTACCAGATCAAGCGTGCCCTGACGGTGGGCGACCTGCAGGACGTCGTCTACAACGGCTTGGCGCAGGTGCTGACTCCTTCGGTGGAAGATGCCCAGGATGCGGCGGTCACGCTTGTCGAGGGCGACGATTACACCCTTACCGTTGAGGGCAACGCCACCGACGTCACGGCGGCGGGCGTTACGGTTACGGTCAGAGGCCAGGGCGCCTATGGCGGCAGCTACGTGCGCACCTATCGAATCGCACCCTACGCCATCACTTTGAAGTCGGACGATGGCAGCTGGATCTACGACGGCGAGGAGCACTTTGTGGGCGGAGTCACTGTCGTCGAGGGGGAGGTCCAGGGCTTTGATACGCTCGACGCCGAGGCGACAGGCGCGGTGACGCACGTTCGCGATACCAGGGAGGGCAACAACTCCATTCGCTTCTCCTCCAGCAGGTGGAACCCGAAGCACGCTGGGGCCTTGCGTCGTGTGGCTCGAGCGGCGGAGTTGCCAGTGGATGTGGCTGGCAACTATGCTGTTACGGTTCTACCTGGCACGCTGACCATTCTTCCTCGTGCCATCACCCTGACAAGCGCCGATGCCAGCAGGACCTTTGACGGAACCCCGCTGGTCAGACATGAGGTGACGACTCATCTGTCTGGCAACCAGACCCAGCCGGGACTGGTTGGCGACGATGGTCTCGCCTATGCCTTCATGGGTACGCGTACGTCTGCGGGCGTGAGTCCCAATGAGTTCGTCTATGCCTTTGCCCAGGGTACCGACTCTGCCGACTACGAGGTCGAGAAGGTTCTCGGCAGCCTTCGCGTGAGCCCCGCGGATTCCGTCGTGGTGCACGTGAGGGGCGGGAAGGGCCGCTATACCTTCAACGGCGACGCGCAGGTGGTTTCGGGTTGGGTCAGCGATGCTGCTGAGATCGATCCGGAGATCTCCATCGTCCTGCGAGACGGCGTCGTGGCGTCAGTCTCCGCCAAGGAGCCAGGAAGATATTCCATGGGGCTTTCGGCTGCGGACTTTGTTGCCCAGTCTCCAAACTATGGCAAGGTTTTGGTTGAGGTCGAGGATGGGGAGCTTGTCATCGAGCGGCGTGAGGATGGGAAGGATGGCGGTTCTGATCCGTTCGCGCACACTGGGGGCCAGGATAAGGGACGCCGCGCCCGCGAGGGTGCTGCTGGTTATGCTGGTCGCGGCGCGACCTTCCGGACGGCTGCGTCTCGGACGTCGGGCGATGACTTGCTGCCGCAGACGGGTGACAGCCAGGCCGCCGCGGGAGTCTCTGGGCTTCTTGCGACCCTTGGCTCTGCCTTGGCCGGCCTGGGCCTGACCCTCAAACGCCGACCGAGACAATAGGGACGGAGCACTTCGTCTCAGAGACAATGGGGACGGAGCACTTCGTCTCAGAGACAATGGGGAGACAATAGGGACGGAGCACTTCGTCTCAGAGACGATAGGCTCCGTCCCCAATGGCTCGCATCCCCAATGGCTCGCTGGCGAGAGGCGGCCCTGTCCCTTTTGACTCAGAGACAAAAGGCTCCGTCCCCAATGACTCAGAGACAAAAGGCTCCGTCCCTAATGACTCATTTGGCGATGACAGCTCGGAAGTCGGGGGAGTCGGCATCCAGGAGTGCTCGGGAGTCTTTCACATAGAGTGTGCCCGTGAACTGTTGCAGGCGGGCATGCATCCATTGGATACCCTTGGACGCAGCCTCGGCGTAGGCAGCCGCATCGTCAAAGCCCTTCAGACTATCATGCGAAAAGCCAATGTCGTGGTGTCCAGTCCAGAATTCGTCGAAGGGGAGCCCGTTCATCCTTCTCAAGCTCTGCCGATATGTGGTGATGGGCAAACTCTCTGGGAAGAACAGGCACATAATCGGCGTCACCGCATCGCCGGACAAGAGAGCCCGGTCCTCTTGCACCAGATAGCCTACAGACCCGGGCGTATGACCTGGTAGCTCATATGCCGTCACGTTGACACCGCCAAGGTCAATTCGATTTCCCTCGCAGACGTGACGGACGTGCGGAATGGACCCGTCGCGCAGCGGCCAGGCAAGGTCGGGGGAGAGGTCTTTTTCCTTGCAGACTTGTGCGTGAATCGTCTTCTCGTTGTCGATCTGCACGTCCCAATGTCCGTCGTCAGCAGCTGACATCCACACCTCTGGAAAGCCATATGACCCGGCCACGTGGTCGTAGTGCCTGTGCGTCAGGGCGACCGTCACGGGCAGATGGGTGATAGATCGTAGCGTGGCTGGCAGATCCCCGAATCCCGCCATCGTATCAACGAGGAGGGCCCTTTCTGCTCCAAGCACGAGGTATGCCCTGGCGTCGTAGATGTCGGTGAGCTGCCAGACGTGTTCGGATATTTTCTTTCTCGCGATGCTTGCTTCCATATTCCTCCGATGAGACATTAGGGACGGAGCACTTTGTCTCAGAGACAAAAGGGACAGAGCAACGTTGCGGACGATAATGATAAAACCGCAGCTAAAAGCCATGATCCCATTGCGAAATTTCGACACCCGCCCGTCAGTCGAAAAGATTTGCCAGTCGCCGAAACCGCTTGCCGCACCTTAAGCGGCGGTGCAAGCTAACGAATCTCGGATTGTGCGACCATGCTTCCACTCGCTCAGTTTACGTTTGGGGGTGCGATGGGCATGCGTAAATCCAGGTACCAGTTTCAAACGCCATCGGAAATTTATCATGTGATGGCACGCGGCGTTGGTAGGCACACGATCTTTGAGGATGATGTCGACCGGACACGGTATCTGGCCCTGCTCGTTCGCTTCGTGCATGACAGGGGAGTGGCGATACTGGCCTGGTGTCTCATGGACAACCACGTTCACCTGCTCCTTCATGGTGACTTGGCTGCCATAGGCGAAGCGATGCGAAACATTGGGTCGACCTACGCCGCCTTCTACAACAATCGACACGACCATGTCGGCCACCTCTTCCAGGGGAGGTTCAAGAGCGAGCCGGTCTCGACGACTTCCTACCTGCTGACCGTCGTGACCTACATCCACCTGAATCCCCAGCGAGGCGGCATGGGAAAGATGGGCGAATATCCCTGGAGCAGCTTCCACGAATACATGGGTAGTCCGAAAATCTGCGAGACGAACTTCATTTTAGCGTCCTTCGGGGGCAGGGGTGGCTTTGAGCTGTGCCATCGCCTGGCATGTGAAGACTGCGGAGGTGACGCGGCAGTCGGAGGTGACGCGGCAGTCCAAAGCGACCCGCTCCACTGCTTTGGGTCCCTGCGAAAAGTCGACGCGGATGTGCTTCGGCAGAGAGCCGACGAGGTGCTGGGTTGCGAGAGTCTGGAAGAGCTGGGCTCTCTTCCAAAGGTCGAACGCGACAAGGCGCTAACATCGTTGCGTTCTGCGGGATTTTCCATTCGACAAATCGAACGCATGACGGGAATCGGCCGAAACATTATCAGTCGAGCTGGTGCGATGGCCTGACTAGCATTGAGGCTCGAGTTGCATGATGCGAGGGAGGGCGACTGGGATGCTCGCCGCTCCGTCCCCATTGTCTCTGAGACAAAGCGCTCCGTCCCCAATGTCTCTGAGACAAAGCGCTCCGTCCCCAATGTCTCCCCATTGGCTCTTGTGCGGACGCACAAAGAGTACCCTCAAAGGAGGTTTTAGCTTCGTCTGGGTGGATAGTGTTCCACCTGCCCGATTACTAAAAAATTATTGCTGTAGGGTAGAGGTGCACAGGGGGTGCACCGCACTGTCTATGTCTCCTAGGAGAGGAGTTCTTACCATGGCACACAAGGTTATTGGCATCTGCGCAGGCCGCAAGAATGGCAATGGCGAGCTGGCAGTCAAGGCCGCTCTGAAGGTCTTGCAGGACAAGGGCGCAGAGGTCGAGATGATCAACCTCTTTGACTACAACATCCTTCCCTGCACCGGTTGCGAGGGCTGCACCATGCAGATGGGCATGATTGCTGCTGGCAAGCAGAAGGAGTACAAGGGCTGCGTCCTGAAGGACAAGGACGATGTCGATCAGCTCGTTGCTGAGCTCCACACCTGCAACGGCGTCATCTTTGCCGCTCCTACCTACGACCTGGCACCCAGCTCCATGTACCTGCGCTTCGCCCAGCGTTTCCTGGCCTACGAGCTCTCCTTCCTGAAGGAGATCGGCGTCGTCAAGGAGGATCCGCACACCGTGGCAGGCCTCATCGCCGTCGGTGGCTCCATGCACGACTGGCAGCCCCTGGCCCTCGAGACCCTGCAGGCCTCCATGTTCACCATGTCCATCACGCCTGTCGACCGTCTGATGCTCCAGCGTGTTGGTCGTCCTGGCAACCTGCTGACCGAGGACAACGCTGCTCAGCTCGAGCGCGTGAAGCAGCTTGGCGAGCACATCTGGGAGGCCATGGAGACCCCCGTCGAGGACCGCAAGTGGCTCGGCGACCCCAACGACGGTGTCTGCCCCAACTGCCACTCCAGCCTCGTCTATCCTGGTGACAAGCACTGGGATGGCGTAGAGTTCCCTTACGAGTGCGCGGTCTGCGGCTGCGGCGGCGTCCTTGGCACCAACCCCGAGACCGGTCGTCCCATGCTGGTCATCGACCCCGAGAAGGGTCACATCCGCGACCGCTTCATTGACAAGTCTCGTGCAGAGCACCTCAACGAGATCATCCAGACCCGTTTGGACTTCTTCGCTCACCAGGGTGACATCAAGGACGTCTACGACGAGTACAAGAACATGACGTTCCCCACCGTCGAGATCAAGCACTAATCTCATCTGAGTAGAGTGCGCGAAAAGGGAGAGGACAGGATTCAGCGAAAGCTGGGCCTGTCCTCTCTTCATATTTGGGTGAGAGCGTCTGCATGGCTGGTCGTCTTTCCTCAGACGCAGTTTCGCGACGGCTGCGCGAAGCGCGCCGAGAGACTGTTCGAGCACTGAGGAAAGACGACGCCCCCACGCAGGCGTATCGACTACCTACTCGCCTTTCCCCTTCTTGAGGTCTTCACGCTCAATCTTGTGGTGTGGTGAGAAGAGACCCAGGTAGAGCAGGATGCGATAGGAGAAGGACAGGAGGAAGTTGTCCTCTCCAGAGGTCAGGTCCGTCCCCAGGATGGAACGGATGCGGTTCAGTCGGTAGAGCATCGTGTTCTTGTGCAGGTAGAGCATGGAAGCCGCACGCGTCGTGTTGCCGGCGGTTTGCAGGTACTCAAAGAGGGTCTCCATGAGCTCGGTGCCGTGCTCCTTGTCGTAGTCCATGAGCTTGAGCAGGGACGGGTGGCAGAATTGCATGAGCCCGTGCGACTTGCTGGTCAGATAGAGGGTCTGCACGTAGGCGTAGTCGCAGTAGTGGTAGAGGTTGTGGTCGTCTATGGCGTCGCTGACGATGCTGCCAAACTTGATGGCGTTCCTTGCCTGCTGGTAGTAGTTTCGGATGTCCACCAGGTTGGCAAATGAGTTGCTGAGTCCCACCGTCAGGTTGTTGAGGCTGGCTACCTTTATGAGGAGATCCTTTGCATAGTCGCCTAGGCCATCTTCCTCCTTGAAGTTAAAGAGTACGACCAGCTGCTCCTCATACTGCGAGTAGACGCAGTGGTTGAGGATGGGCAGGAGCTGATTGGCGATGTTGGAGATGCCCTGGGTCGTCAGCGGCTCCTCGTTGGGCTTGAGGATTCCTATGTAAAAGACGGGGTAGGGGTGGTAGTCCAGGACCTTGAGACGACGCTTGATGACGGCGGGGCTGGGTTGCTCGTCGTCGAGGAGGCTCGAGAGGAAGTAGGCCCCCATCTGCCCCTTGCTGGTTTCGTAGACGGGAATCTTTTGGAGCTCCTGTCCTACGAAATGCGTCAGGCGGCCAAAGCATTCCCTATCCATCTCGCGGAAGGGGTGGTTGACGGCGGCCATGAGCACATGTGCCAGGCAGACTCCGTGGACAAAGACGGCCCCTGTGATGGTGTCGCAGTCCAGGTGCTCATTGTGGGCCAGAAGGGGAGCGCGAGTATTTGCGATGTTCTCGTCCACCTGGGTCTTTAGGATGTAGTCCACGCCAGACTCGAGTATGGACTCGTAGGCCAGCTCCTGCTTCATCACCTTCGCAAAGGTGCAGTTGTCATCCTTGAGATCACCGAGGTAATAGGCGATGTAATGATAGCTGGTGTCCACGACCAGAATGGGGTTACCCAGGGCGTTGGAGGCTTCCTCGATCAGGTACTGCAGACCATTGTTGGAGAAGTGGGCCATCAGCATGCGGCGGATGATGTCGGTAACCTCCTGGTCCTCGATGAAGAAGGCCTGGAGGGCGTTGTAGCAAGCATAGGGGTCTGTGCCGGTGGTCAATGTGACGACATTGATGTTCTTTGCCTCCATGAGCGACTGAGGGATGTCGTTGTCGCCGTAGACGAGGAAGTTGGCAAAGCTGTCCTCGGGAAAGCCTTCGGGCAGCTGGGTCGCATCTCCAAAGTAGAGGACGTCCTCGAGGATGGACTTCTGATCGAAGGTGATGAAGCTCAGGGTGTAAACTTCGGCTTCCTTGTCGGCAAAGTGGGTCTTTCCGAGGGCTCCCTCGGGCAGCCTTGTCAGCAGCGATTCAAGTCTCATTGAACCCTCCAATTCAAAACGAGCCGTGCGATGTTTGGGCGCCACATCCTAATGGCGGGAAGTAATTAACAGTATGTGAGAATACACAAAGACATCCAGGAATGATGGTGGGAAACTCTTCGATAACGGTAATCGGGTCGTAACGCAAGCCCAGTGAAGCGTCGGTTCTCGCACCATTTGTCGCATAACCACCTGTCCTTGTCGTCTATTTGGCGGGTGGGCTCTTGTGCGCGTGGGTTACCTTCGCCATCCAGTGGCAACGAACGACCTCATTGCAGATGGTAACTACTGTCAGGAGTTGATTTCCATGAACAAGGTCAAGCTTGGCAAGCAGGCGCGCAGCGTCGCTATCGTTGGCGTGGGCTGCACCCCCTTCAAGAACTTCGAGGATCACCCCAACACCAAGGGTATGGACGAGGGCAGCGCGTTTGGTTACGCAGCACTCGAGGCCATCAAGGACGCCGGCCTTGAGCCCCGCGACATCCAGTACTTCTACCACGGTGCTGCCAACCCCTTCATGATTGGTGACTCCCTGACGCCCAACATGCAGGTTGCAGACTGGTTCGGCGTCCGTGGCATCGGCTCCGTCCACCACTCCGAGGCTTGCTGCACGGGCTATGTCGCCCTGCAGGAGGCTGTACAGGCTGTCGCCTCCGGCACCTACGACATCGTCCTCTCCGGTGCCGTCGACCTGGCCGCTTCCCTGCCCGTCGTCGACGCTCCCGGCTGCTATCGTCGTGACTTCCCCCTGTCCGAGATGCTGCCCTCCATCCCCAAGGTCTACGACCGTGCCTATGGTCGTGTCTTCGACTCCGCATTCGGCATCTCCTTCGACAACTGGGTGAACGAGTACCGTTGGAAGTTCGGCCTGACCGCCGAGCAGATTGACGATGCCCTCAACGGCATCTCCAAGTCCCTGCGCCGCGCCGCCGTCCTGACCCCCGAGGGCTTCTCCGAGAAGACCTTCGAGGAGCTGGCCAAGGAGAACGGCAACGCTGACGCTGACGAGTACCTGAAGTCCTTCTCCAACCCCAAGGTCACCCAGTACCTGCGTGTCACCGGCTTCGAGATTAAGTGCGATGGCGCAGCAGCCCTGGTCGTCATGCCCACCGAGATGGCAAAGGCCCGCGGTCTTGATCACAAGATCATCGAGGTCCTGGGCACCGGCGCCGCTGCCTACGAGGGCGCTACCGCCGACAACGAGTTCAACGGTACCAAGGACGGCACCAAGCAGGTGTACGAGTACACCGGTGTCAAGCCCGACGAGATCGACCTGCTCTACGTCAACGACTTCTTCCTGGCCGGCGACCTTGCGGTTCCCGAGGAGATGGGCTTCGTGCCTCGCGGCGAGTCCTGGAAGTACGCCATCGAGGGTCGCTATGGCTTCGACGGCGACAAGCCCATCAACCCCCACGGCGGCCGCTGCAACTTCGGTCACGCACACGGTGCCTCCGGCATTGCTGACATCTGGTCCGCAGTCAAGCAGATGCGTGGCGAGGCTGGCGCAACGCAGGTGAAGAAGGTCCCCGAGACCACGTTCCTTCGTGGCTTCGGCGGTGGCCAGAACATCCGTTGCCAGATTCTTCGTACCGTTGACTAGGCGTTTGCACGCGCCGTTCTCCCAAGGAGGAACAAATAATGCTGCTTGAGAACATGGAGCCCATTACTCAGAAGTTCTATGACGGCCTTGCCGAGGGCAAGCTTCTGGCCCGCAAGTGCAAGGAGTGTGGTGCCATCGAGTTCCCGCCCCACCTGGGCTGCAACGCTTGTGGCTATCACGAGACCGAGTGGGTCGAGCTTTCCGGCAAGGGCACCCTGGAGTCCTTCGTCGTCCCCGGCATCCAGAACGACAAGCCTTACCTGAAGGCCTTCCAGCCCTACGGCTACGGCAAGGTCAAGCTGGACGAGGGCGCAGAGTACACCTTCGTCATCTTCTGCGGCAAGAAGAAGGTCGTCAAGGGCCTTCAGCAGCGCCTATATGGTGACAAGGAGACCATCCGCGTCCACCTGCTGCCCTTCAAGCGCGAGACCCCCGAGAAGGAGGGCTCCGACAAGATCATCACCTGGTATCAGCCCTGCATGGTTCTGGATGAGGTCGAGGAGGCCTAAGGCTTCAATATTCGGTACTTTCGCAACGGCTGACCTAGTTGGCCGTTGCGTCTTGAACAAAAACACTTGCGATTCATTGGATTGAAAGGAAAAGAAAATGGCAAACGAGGAGCTCTTCAACCAGGTCGCTGGCTTCGCCAAGGAGGCCTACAAGTTCGACGGCGACATCACCCCCGACACCACCTTTGACGAGCTGGGCAAGGAGTCCATGAAGATGATCGCCCTGACCTCCATGATCGAGAACGAGCTCGACGCCGAGGTCACCGTTTCCGAGATCATGAACATGACCAAGTTCAGCGAGCTCGTCGACCGCGTTGCCGAGGAGGTCGAGGAGTAGAAGCTCCCCGTCTTTGCGCTGATAGAGGGGGTAGGGGTGTGCTCTGCCCCCTCTTTTTCTAGGCCTTCGGGCCTTTCAGGTGTGAATGAGGCCGGCTTGCTGGCCAGAAAGGAGACCCTTAGATGGATCTTATGGAGGACATGCGCGAGCGCGCAAAGAAGGACGTCCAGAAGGTCGCCTTCTTTGAGGGCGAGAACCCCACGATGATCAAGGCCGTCGACGAGTGCCAGAAGACTGGCGTCGCCATCTGCACCGTCGTCGGTGACGCGGCAAAGATTCGCGCCAACGCCGAGGCCCAGGGCGTGGCCCTGGAGGGCGTGACTATCATCGACCTGACTGACGAGGAGGCCAACGAGGCCTTTGCCCAGCGCTTTGAGCAGCTGCCTACCAACCGTTGGAAGTCCAAGGGCGTCCGCAAGCGCGTCGTGCGTCCCATGGAGCGCGCCATGATGATGCAGGCCCTTGGCGACGTGGACGTCACCTTTGGCGGCATCGACTGCCCCACCGGCGATGTTATCCTCGGCGGCCAGACCATCATCGGCCTCGCCGACGGCATCGACGTCATCTCCTCCATGGGCATCTTTGACATCCCCGGCTATGAGGGACCCGACGGTCAGCTCCTGGGCTTCGGCGACTCCGCCGTCTGCCAGAACCCCACCCCCGAGCAGGAGGCCTCCATCGCCATCGCAGCCTGCGAGACCTGGACGGCACTGACCGGTCGCGAGGCCCGCTGCGCCCTGCTCTCCTTCTCCACTGACGGCTCCGGCTCCGGTGACATGGTCAAGAAGGTCCAGGAGGCCCGTGACATCGCCCAGCAGCGTCGCCCCGACATCAAGATTGACGGTGAGTTCCAGCTGGATTCCGCCATCAACCCCAAGGTCGCTGCCCACAAGGTCAAGCGCGAGTCCGAGGTCGCCGGCAAGGCCAACATCATCATCTGGCCCGACCTCAACGTCGGCAACGTCGGCGTCAAGCTGGTCCAGCAGTTCGGCCACGCCAACGCCTACGGTCCCATGCTCCAGGGCTTCAAGAAGATCGTCTGCGACTGCTCCCGCTCGGCGCCCGTACCCGAGATCGTGGGCAACGTCGTCATGTCCTGCGTCCGTTCGCAGGCGCTCAAGGCCAAGGAGGTGTAAGCGATGGCAGACAAGGCTTACAAGATTCTGGCCGTCAACCCTGGTGCCACATCCACCAAGGTCGCCCTCTTCCAGGGCGAGGAGTGCCTCTTCTCCAAGAACGTCTCCCATGAGGCGTCCCGTCTGGCAGAGTTCACCGAGATCACCGACCAGATTCCCTATCGTCTGGACATCATCAGCGCCGCCATCCGCGAGGCTGGCGTCTCCCTGGACGGGCTCGACGCCTGCGTGGGGCGCGGCGGTGGCCTCATGGCCGTCGAGGGCGGCACCTACGTGGCCGACGAGACCCTCCTTGCCGACGCCCGTCGCGGCGCCAACGGCGTGACCCACCCCGCGCAGCTGGGCTCCCTTATCGCCAAGCACTTCGCCGACGTGGCCGGCTGCCCCTGCTTCGTGGTGAACCCGCCCGACACCGACGAGCTGCAGGAAGTGGCCCGCATCACCGGCGTGAGCGGCGTCTACCGCAACGTGCACCTGCATGCGCTCAACCTCAAGGAGACCGCCATCCGCCACGCGGCCTCCCTGGGTGGCAGCTACGAGGACTACAACTTCATCGTGTGCCACCTGGGAGGCGGCGTCTCCGTCTCCGCACACTGCCACGGCAAGATGGTTGACGGCTACGACATCGTAGGCGGCGAGGGCCCCATGGCCCCCACGCGTGCCGGCGCCGTGCCCGTGGCCGAGGTTGCGGCCTGGCTCGACAAGGGCCACACCACGCGTGAGCTGCGCGCACTCTGCCACAAGAGCGGCGGCTTCGTGAGCCACCTGGGCACCTCTGACGCCCGCGAGGTCCAACAGCTGGCGGCCGAGGGCGACAAGCACGCCCAGCTCGTGTGGGACGCCTTCGTCTACCAGGTCGAGAAGGGCATCGGCGCCATGGCGGCCGTCCTGCACGGCAAGGTCGACGGCATCCTGCTGGGCGGCGGCATCGCCCACTCCACGGAGCTCGTCGACGCGGTCCGCGATGCCTGTGGCTTCATTGCCCCCGTCACCGCCTATCCCGGCGAGTTCGAGATGGAGGCTATGGCCGCCGGCGCCACCCGCGTCCTCGACGGCGAGGAGGAGCTGAAGCACTACACGGGCACCCCCAACTTCCAGGGTTTCCCTTGGGATAAGTAGGCCCAGCCGGCAAGAGGCGTTCACCACATAGCTGTACTATCGCACAGCATCGATTTATCAGGCAGATTGGCAAGAGTTCTTTGCCAATCTGCCCTATTCTTTCCCATCCGACATTTCATACCTTGTGCACGTGCACATGGTATGGCTGGCCCAAGAATGAGAAATTTTACCCATGCATTTGTGTTGTGCCTTGATGAAAACTATTGAAGGAGGATTTCATGGCAGAACAGCTTGAGGCAGACGTCGTCGTCGTTGCCGCTGGCCTTTCCGGCCTGGCCGCTTCCGTCGCAGCCGCCGAGAATGGTGCAAGCGTCATTACCCTGGAGAAGAACGGCAACACCGGTGGTACCGCAAACATGGGCATGGGGCCCTGCGGTGCCGGCTCCCGTCTGCAGCACGAGAGCATGATTGAGGTCACCCCTGGCGAGCTCCTTCGTCGTCACATGTTCTATACGCACTACCAGGTCGATGCCCGTCTGGTCCGTGCTTATTACTTCAAGTCCGGCGACACCATCAACTGGCTTGAGGACATGGGCGTCAAGTTCCACTCCGTCCGTCCCGCCTTCCGCGCCCGCGAGCGTACGCGCGCCTATGCCGATGGCGAGTACACCTGGCATGTCGTCCAGCCCGAGGATGGCTCTCAGCCTGGCCCCCGCGCTGCCACCACGATGACTAAGCGCATGACCGAGCGCGCTCTGGAGCTTGGCGTCAATCTCCTGCTCAATACTCCCGCAAAGGAGCTCGTTACTGACGAGGAGGGTGCCGTCTGCGGCGTCAAGGCCGCCAAGGAGGATGGTACCGAGCTCGAGATCTCTGCAAAGAAGGTCATCGTCGCTACCGGCGGCTTCGGTCACAACCCCGAGATGATCAAGAAGTACATCGGCATGGACTGGGGCAAGAACCTCTACTCCTTCGCAGTTCCTGGCATGGATGGCGATGGCTTCAACATGTGCCACAAGATTGGCGCCGGCAAGACCCCCGTCACCATGGAGTACATGTATCAGCTCCCCGACAACCTGAACCACTTCTACGTCGAGGGTGCCTTCCGTCAGCCCTGCTACTGGTGTGACGACGCCGGCGAGCGCTTCATGCCCGAGGACGACACCTTCAACACCACCTTCGTCGGTAATGCCATCCGTCACCTGCACGATCAGCGCGGTTTCGCCATCTTCGACGAGGGCATGCTCAAGCACTGGAAGAAGGACGGCCCGGACATCAAGAGCCACGTCCACCCCGATGACCTCTACGAGGGCTTCGACGAGCAGTTCAACCGTGACCTCGGCAACTACAAGGACGGCATGGGTCGTAACGTCGTTGCCAAAGCTGACACCCTGCGCGAGCTGGCCGAGACCATGGGCATCGACCCCGATGGCCTCGAGAAGAACGTCGCCGAGTACAACGAGATGTGCCATGCAGGCTGGGACTCCAAGTTCGAGAAGGAGCATCAGTTCATGACGCCCCTGGAGAACGGCCCCTATTACTGCTGCGCCCAGTACGTCGGCGCCTACGGTACCCTGGGTGGCGTCCTGATCAACGACCGCATGGAGGTCATGGACGACGATCACAAGGTCATCCCCAACCTCTACTGCGTCGGCACCGACGCTTGCACCATCTACGGTGACTCCTATAACTACTCCATTCCCGGCAACACCATGGGCTTCTGCCTGAACTCCGGCCGTATCGCCGGCGAGAACGCTGCCGAGGCAGTCGCAGAGTCTGCTGACTACTCCGACGAAGAGTGGGACTAGTTTTTGACTAGGTTCTAGCTTCTGGGCGGGCGGGCATCAGATGGGTGCCCGCCCGTGTTCATGCGGTGCGAGGGGGTTCGTGCCGCGAAAGGAGAGGAAATCTTGAAACTTACGATCAATGGCCAGGAGGTAGAGGCTAAGGAGGGCGACTCCGTCCTCCAGGCGGCCTTGAACGCCGGCATCTTCATTCCGCACCTCTGCAGCCATCCCGACCTTGAGGCCGTTGGCGGCTGCCGCCTGTGCTCCATCACGGTTGAGGGTCAGGAGGGCGTCCTTCCCGCCTGCAAGACCCAGGCTAGCGAGGGCATGGTTGTCAACTCCGACTCCGATGCTGCGGACAAGGTTCGTCGCATGGCCATGGAGCTTATCCTGGCCACCCATCCATCTGATTGCTCCGGCTGCCCCAAGTTCGGTGTCTGCGAGCTCCAGTCCATGTACCAGTACATGGGTGTCTCCGCGGCTCGTTGGCGCATGAAGTCCCGCGCCGTCCCCAACGACTCGAAGAACCCGCTGATCGACCACCTCTTCACCCGTTGCATCCGCTGCGGCCGCTGCGTGCGTGCCTGCCGCGACGTCCGCGGCGTCGGTGTCCTGGACTACCAGCGCTATGAGGACGGCATCCACATTGGCGTCAACGGCGACATCACCCTGGAGGAGGCTGGCTGCCGCTTCTGTGGCGCCTGCATCGAGGTCTGCCCGACTGGCTCCATCATCGACAAGCTGGACCTCATCAAGGACGACCGCACCAAGGAGGACAACACCGTTCCCTGCCGTACCGGCTGCCCCGCACGTATCGAGATTCCTCGCTACCTCCGCTATGTCAAGCAGGGCGAGTGGGAGAAGGCCACGGCCGTCGTCCGCGAGAAGGTTCCCTTCCCCGAGACCCTGGGCTCCATCTGCGTCCACAACTGCCAGGGCGAGTGCAAGCGCAACAATCTCCACGGCGCTCTGTCCGTCTGCCGCCTGAAGCGCGCCGCCGCCGTCCGTGACACGGGCGAGTGGAAGAAGAACGTCCGTCACGATGCCCTCACCTGCAAGAAGGTTGCCATCCTGGGCGCTGGCCCCTCTGGCCTCACCGCTGCCTACTACCTGGCGGAGAAGGGCCACAAGGTCGACCTCTTCGAGGCCGAGGAGAAGGCCGGCGGTCAGCTCCGCTACGGCATCCCTGCCTACCGTCTGCCCGACGAGGTTCTGGACGGCGAGATCAACACCATCCTGGAGGTCACCCAGGGTGCCGATCCCGAGCCCCGCATCAACCTGCGCCTCAACGAGCGTGCAACCGATCCCAAGGGCCTGCTTGCCAACGGCTATGACGCCGTGCTGATCACTGGCGGCACCTTCAACGGCACCGTCCTGCCCATGAAGGGCCATGACCTCGAGGGTGTCATCCGCAACACCGACTTCCTCAAGGCTTCCCGCAAGGGCAACCCCATCCCCGTGAACGGCCGCGTCGTCGTCCTGGGTGGCGGCAACGTCGCCTACGACTGCGCCCGTACCGCAGTCCGTCTGGGCGCCACGAGCGTCGACGTCGCCTGCCTTGAGGCAGAGGACAAGATGACCTCCACCCCCGAGGAGCGTGCCGAGGCTGCGGAGGAGGGTGTCGTCCTGCATGACGCCTATGCCTTCACCTCGATCAACGAGACCGAGCCTGGTTCCGGCAAGGTTGGCTCCATGACCATCCACAAGATCGCAAAGTTCTACTTCGACGAGAACCACAAGGCCGTGACCGAGCTCGTCGAGGGCGGCGAGATCACCCTTCCTGCCGACTACGTGATCTTTGCCGTTGGCCAGAAGCCTGAGGACACCGCCGGCATGGGCCTCGAGCTCACCCACGGTCCCTATCTGGTCGCTGACGCCAACCACATGACCTCCGAGCAGGGCATCTTCGCCGCAGGCGACAACGTCACCGGCACCAAGTCCGTCATCATGGGCATCGAGGGCGGCCGCGAGGCAGCCTCCGCCATAGACGAGTACCTGGGTGGCGACGGCGACATCTCCGAAACCCTGCTTGAGCGCGAGACCGCAGACCCCAAGGTCGGCCCCACCACGCCCGAGTTCTACGAGGACCAGACCCTTCCCCAGTTCGTCCCCGCAGACCAGCGCAAGAACAACTTCGAGCCCTTCGAGTGCCCCTTCACCGAGGAAGAGGCCAAGCACGAGGCTTCTCGTTGCCTCCAGTGCGACCTGCGTCTGCAGCTGCACAAGCCGCTTCTCTGGAACGAATACTAAGGAAGGTGTTGGGTACACATGACTATCGTGAATTTCATGCCTGCCTATAAGCAGGCCCCCGTGTCCCTGCGCCTGCTTCAGGAGCATCTGGACGAGGCCGTCCAGAAGTCCGCAGGTCAGGACCTCAAGCTCATGGTGCCGGAGGGCTCCGAGCTGGTAGAGAAGCTGGGTGAGGTCGCCGCCCCCATGGACGGCAAGCTTGGTTTCCTCTACACCAACAACTCTGCCGCCGAGGTTGCCCTTCGCGGCTTCCACCTGGTTCCCACCGGCCCTGCAGGTACTGGAAAGACCCCCCTGGTCTCCGGCGAGGACTGGCTGCTCGGTGACGATGACTCCAAGTACGTCTGGTTCGAGGGCGCCGAGACTCCCGTCAAGGTTCCCGCAAAGACCACTGGTCGTGCCCTCCTGGAGGCCTGTGGCCAGTCCGCCGAGGACCTGAAGGCCCTCTACCTGGGCTTCCCCCAGTCCATCTTTGTGACCCCCGACCAGCTGGACGATGAGCTCACCGTCGACACCGACTACGCCCGCGTCTACACCAGCAAGAACTGCATGGCAAACGCCCTGCACGAGATTGCCGAGCAGTTCCACGCCGAGGCCTGCGGCCACTGCGTCTTTGGCTACGAGGGTGGCCACCAGATCAACAGGATTATGGCTGACGTCGTGAACAAGAAGGGTCAGTCCGGCGACATGGCCCTGCTCAAGGACCTGTGCCCCGTGATGAAGGATCAGACCCTCTGCTCTGTCGACTCCACCCTGGCTCAGACCGTCTCCCAGATGCTGGACCTCTTTGGTGACGAGATCGAGGCTCACATCACCAAGAAGCAGTGTCCTGCCGGCGAGTGCAAGGCCTTCCTGACCTTCCACATCCTGGTCTCTCGCTGCACGGGTTGCGGCAAGTGCCTGGACGCCTGCGAGGAAGGCGCCATCATGGGCAAGGACAAGTTCGTCCATGTCGTTGATCAGAAGAAGTGCACCCAGTGCGGCAAGTGCCTTGAGGTCTGCCCCGAGAACGCCGTCGTCATGGCAGGCGTGAAGAAACCCAAGACCCCGCCTCGCCCCATCCCCGTGCGCGTCAAGAAGTAAGGGTTCTCGTACCTGAACGTTCGGGCACCCTCCCCCTCTTCCCTTCGGCTCCAAGGCATAAGTCGCCTGCGGGAAGAGGGGGAGGGTGCCCTCTTTCATGCTGTAGGACCCCTTCCTATGCTGCGCACGGGGACGGGGTTGATGCTCCAAAGGGGGGCTAGAGGGGGAGGGTGCCCTCTTTCGTGTCGACATTCCTTCCTCCCTTGGCGCACGGGGACGGGGTCGATGCTCCAAAGGGGGCTGGGGGACTCTCTTCTTCCCTGGGGCGACTTAATGCCTTGGGGTCACAGGGAAGAAGAGAGAGACCCGACCTTCTCACAGGTAAAGAGGTGTTTTTATCGTGTGGGATGAGCTATGTGCTATAGTTACACTGTAGTTTAAATGCGATTGTGAGGAAGTGGGGTGCGTCATTGGCCCCGCTTCCTTTCTGTATGTCGGTATTATTTTTGCCCGCAGCTGCGGGGTGAAAGGGGGATACGTGGCACAGGCAGAGCTTGCCCAGAGCATCCTTGCATTGCTGGAGTCCAAGGCCGCCGAGCATGGTGTGGACATCGTCGACGTCGACGTCGTTGGAGCCACGAAGGCACCGTGCGTTCGCGTCCGCATCGATCATGCCGATGAGTCGGCGCAGACGATCACCTTGGACGAGGTGGCTGCAGAGACTGGCTGGATCTCGGATGTCATTGACGAGGCGGATCCCATCGAGGGCTCCTTTACCCTGGAAGTGTCCTCGCCTGGCATGGACAGGCCCCTTCGCCGTCCCCACGACTTCGAGCGTTTCGCCGGCGAGCAGGTGGTCCTGAAGACCCGCCCGGTGGATGGCAGGAGTCACTTCACTGGCCTCCTCAAGGGCTTTGAGGATGGCAGCATCCTGCTAGAGTGCGACGGTACCGATTTCCAGATTCCCCTGGACCAGCTAAAGTCCGCAAAGATCAAGCCTAGCTTCTAGGACTCCGTACTATCGGAAAGGAATGACAAATGGCCTCATCAGATATGATGAACGCGCTGATGGCTCTCTGCGAGGAGAAGCACATTGACCAGGGCGAGCTCCTGAAGAACCTGGAGGACTCTCTGGCCGAGTCCTACGGCAAGGTCCTCCACCTGCCCTTCGGCGCAAAGGTGACGATTGACCGCGAGACGGGCAACGTCTACGTCTACGAGCTCGTGCCTGACGACGACTCCATGGTTCTGGACGAGGAGGACGAGCACTACGGCGAGTACACCCGCTACGAGGAAAAGAACGTGACTCCTCCCGACGCCTCCCGCTTTGCTGCCTCTCACGCAAAGTCCGTCATCAACGAGATGGTCCGCAATGCATCCCGTCGTCAGATCTACGACGAGTTCAAGGACCGCATTGGCGAGCTCATCACCGGTACCGTCCTGCAGACCACGCCCGAGTTCGCCTTCATCAAGATTCGCGAGGGCGTCGAGGCCGAGCTGCCTTACTTTGACCTCAACCGTCACCCCGAGGAGCGCAACGAGCGCCCCGCAGGCGAGCGCTACGGCCACAACGAGCAGATTCGCGCCATCATCATCGACGTGCGCGATCCCGACGCAAAGGCCGCTCCCGTCAAGGGCGAGCGCCAGCGTCCCACCATCGTCCTCTCTCGTACGCATCCCAGCCTCATCACCAGGCTCTTCGAGCTCGAGGTGCCCGAGGTATACGACCACATGGTCGAGGTCCGCTCCGTCGCCCGTGACCCGGGTGTGCGCTCCAAGGTCGCCGTGTCCTCCGTCGACCCTCGCTTGGACCCCGTCGGCGCCTGCGTCGGCCCCAAGGGTTCTCGTGTCCGTACCGTGGTCTCCGAGCTCAAGGGCGAGCGCGTTGACGTGGTCTTGTGGAGCGATGACCCCGAGGTCTGCGTTGCCAATGCCCTGTCGCCCGCGCACGTCAGCCGAGTCATCGTGAACCCCGAGACCCGCTACGCCACGGTCATCGTCCCCGACGACCAGCTGACCCTGGCCATCGGCAAGAGGGGCCAGAACGCCCGCCTTGCCGCTCGCCTCACCGGCATGCACATCGACATCAAGAGCGAGTCCCTCGCTGAGAACATCCTCAACGACCTCAACGACGACCTCGACCTCATCGGCGAGGACGACGGCGAGCGCCGCTGCGCCTACGTGGGCCCCCAGGGTGACCACTGCCGCAACCTTGCCCGTCCCGGATCCGACTATTGCGGAATTCATGAGCACCACCACGGGATCGAGGACCCGAGTGCTGCTGAGTCCGAAACCCAGGGCGAGTAGGATCGTCCGATCTCTACCCGCTAGATTACGTAAGGAAGGTGGCAGATGGCCAAGACCAGAGTTCATGACCTTGCCAAGGAGTTTGGCATTAGCAGCAAGGAGATGCTGGAGCATCTGAATGAGATGAAGATTCCCGCCAAGTCGGCATCTTCGTCTTTGGAGGACGCCTATGTCTCCATCATCCGAAAGAAGCTCAAGCCCATCATCGAGGCACATGCCGCTGAGGTAGAGGCCCAGAAGCGCGCCGAGGCCGAGGCAAAGGCAGAAGAGGAGAAGGCTGCCGCCGAGGAGGCCGAGAAGCAGCGCATTGCTGTCGAGAAGCGCCGTCAGAAGGAGCGCGAGGAGGAAGAGAAGCGTCTCGCCGCCGAGAAGGCCCGCAAGGAGGCCGAGGAGAGGCGCCGCGCCGAGGAGAAGCGCCGTCGCGAGGAGGAAGAGGAGAAGAAGCGCGTCCGTGACACGGCCCCCAAGATGGCTCCCTCCTTCAACAGCCTGCTCGACCAGATTGCCCAGCAGGAGGAAGTCCTAAAGAAGCAGGAGCAGGAGAAGGCCGAGAAGAAGGAGGAGGAGCGCGAGGCACGCAACAACCGTCGCAGGCGCGAGCCCAGCGTCAACCGCGGCGAGTCCCGTGACTCCAGGCCCAGCTTCTCCAATGCACCCATGCCCGTAGAGGATTCCGAGGGTGGCCATGGCCGCAAGGGCCGCAAGGGCCGCAAGGGCGAGGACCGCTACAGCCGTATGGCTCGTGAGGCAGAGGAGTTCACGCGTTCGGGAAAGAGCTCCAAGGTCTACGAGGAGGCCCGTGAGGCCATCGAGGAGGCTCACCAGTCCACCGGTCGCCGCAAGAAGCGCAAGGAGCGCAGGAAGAAGCAGCAGGCTGAGGCCGAGCAGGAGCAGCGTATCGAGGAGGCCATCAAGAACGACCAGGACCTCTCGCAGCTGGACACCGTCAAGGTCCCCCAGGGCACCACGGTGGCCGACTTGGCCAAGCTCCTGGGCGTCGAGGCCAATGACATCATCAAGCGCCTCTTCCTCCTGGGCAGCCCTCTGACCCTGACCGAGTCAATGTCCGACGACCTGATCGAGCTGGTCGCTGACGACCTGGGCGTGGACGTCAAGGTCATGACCAAGGAGGAGGAGAACTCCTTCACCTTCTACGATGACCCCAAGGACCTCAAGCCCAGGCCTCCCGTGGTTACCGTCATGGGCCACGTCGACCACGGCAAGACCTCCCTGCTGGACGCCATCCGTCACACGGGCGTCGCAGAGGGCGAGGCCGGCGGCATCACCCAGGCCATCGGTGCATCCAAGGTCACGATCAACGACCGCACGATCACCTTCATCGATACCCCTGGTCACGAGACCTTCACGGCCATGCGTGCCCGTGGCGCAAAGGTGACGGACATCGTCATCCTGATCGTTGCCGCAGACGACGGCGTGATGCCCCAGACCATCGAGTCCATCAACCACGCCAAGGCCGCTGACGTCCCCATCATCGTTGCCGTCAACAAGATCGACAAGCCCGGCGCCGATCCCAACCGTGTCCGTCAGGAGCTCACCGAGTACGGCATCATCCCCGAGGAGTGGGGCGGCGAGAACATGTTCGTCGACATCTCGGCCAAGAAGCACCTGAATATCGACAAGCTCCTGGAGGCCGTCCTCCTGGAGGCTGACGTGCTGGAGCTCAAGGCCAACCCCGACACCTTCGCCTCCGGCCATGTCCTCGAGGCAAAGCTCGACCGTGGCCGTGGTTCCGTTGCCACCCTGCTGGTCTCCCGTGGCACCCTGCATGTGGGCGACGCCATCGTGGCTGGCATGTGCTTCGGCAAGATCCGCGCCATGATGGATCCCCATTGCAACAACGTAACAACCGCACTGCCCTCCGACCCTGTCGAGGTCCTGGGACTGCAGAGCGTTCCTATGGCCGGCGACGAGTTCCGTGTCTTTCAGGACGAGCGTGACGCGCGCCAGCTCGCCGACGAGCGTGCCCTCAAGGCCCGCATCGAGGAGCAGAACAAGGTCAAGCACATCACCCTGGAGAACCTCTTCTCGACCATGGCCGATCAGGAGGTCAAGGAGCTCAACCTCATCATCAAGGCAGACGTCCAGGGCTCCATCGAGGCCCTTCAGGACTCGCTGGACAAGATGGACCAGTCCGAGGTTCGCATCAACACGATCCACTCTGCCGTCGGTGCCATCACCGAGACGGACGTCACCCTTGCAGACGCCTCCAACGCCATCATCATCGGCTTCGGCGTGCGTCCCGAGGCCAAGGCTCGTACCGAGGCAGAGCGCCAGGGCGTCGAGATCCGTACCTACAGCGTCATCTACAAGGCCATCGAGGACATCGACGCTGCCCGTATCGGCATGCTCAAGCCCACGGAGGAGGAGCACCAGACTGCCTCCATCGAGGTCCGCAACACCTTCAAGGTCCCCAAGGTCGGCATTGCCGCCGGCTGCATGGTCCAGGAGGGCGAGGTCAACCGCGAGGACCTGTGCAGGCTCGTTCGCGACGGCATCGTGATCTACGAGGGCAAGCTCGCCTCGCTCAGGCGCTACAAGGACGACGTCAAGAGTGTCAAGTCCGGCTTTGAGTGCGGCATCGGCCTCGAGAACTTCCAGGACATCCACATCGGCGACGTCATCGAGACCTATCAGATCGTCGAGGTCGCCCGTACGGAGTAGACATGAAGCAGAATCGAAACTCTCGTCGTAACAATCAGATTGCCCGCGAGAAGCTGGCGAGCATCCTGCTCTTCGAGGTTTCCGACCCTGACCTCGACCTCGTGACACTCACGGGTGTCGAGGTCTCGGTCGACAAGTCGGTGATGCGCGCGTACGTGAGCTGCGAGAAGGATCGCTATGAGGCCGTCTCGCTGGCTCTGGAGCGCGCGAAGGGTCGCGTGCGCAGCCTTTTGGGCCATGCCCTGGGCTGGCGCGTCACTCCCGAGCTCATTTGGGAGATTGACACTACCGCCGACGAGGCCGAGAAGATCCAACGTGCCCTCAGGAACGTCCCGCCGACGCTTGCCGTCGAGAAGGACGACGAGGGCTATCCCATCAAGCAAAACGAAGATTCACAGGCTTCGGCCGAGAATACCCAGAACTAGGAAGGAGAGTCGCAGTCCTCATGGGTCTACCAATCATTCCCGAGCAAGACGACGCCTTCGACAGGATCTCTGCTCTCATAGAGCAGAGCCAGGAGATTGCCATCTGCGCGCACACCTCTCCCGATGGTGACGCCATCGGCTCGCAGCTGGGCCTGGCCATGATCATTAATGCCAAATGGCCCCAGAAGCACGTGGTGAACCTCCTCGCCGACGAGGATCCCGTGCCGCGCATCTATAGCTTTCTGCCTGGTTCCCAGACCCTGATCGCGGGTAGCGCCTATGAGGGCACGCCTGACCTCTTCATCAGCGTCGACCTTTCGGTCGACCACCGTCTGAACATGGCCGAGCGGGTTCTGGCCCGTTCGGGCAGGCATGCGATCTTTGATCACCATCCCTGCGACGGTGATCCAGGAGACGCTTCCATCATCAGGCCCTCGGCGGCGGCATGTGGCGTGATCATCACCGAGTACGCCCGTCATCTGGGCGTGCGACTTACGGCGGATATGGCCCAGTGCCTCTTCTGCGCAATCGCCACGGATACGGGTCGCTTCCAGTACCAGAACGCAGATCCCGAGTCCTTCACGATTGCCTCCATCCTGGTGGATGCTGGCGCCTCGCCCTCCGAGGTCTCGCTTAACGTCTATCAGAGCTTCAGCCTGGCCTACCTGCACCTGGAGTCCGTGGTTCTGGGTAGGATTGCCACCTTTGCCGGCGGAAAGATTGCCTACTCTTATGCGACCTTTGCCGACCTTGAGCGTACGGGCGCCAGCCTGGACGAGTGCGACGGACTCATCGACGTCGTACGCAGCGTCTACGGCAGCGAGGTGGCTCTCTTCCTCAAGGAGATTCCCGGAGGCAAGGTGCGTGGCAATCTCAGGTCAAAGAACTCCATTGACGTCTCTCGGGTGGCCGTCCAGTTTGGTGGCGGTGGCCACAAGGCTGCTGCTGGATTTACCGTCGAGGGCGATCTGGACGAGGTCTTTGCCTCCGTTCTGCCCAAGCTCCAGGAGCTTTATGGTGTCGTGGCCAGTGACCTGGACAATACGGGAAGCATCTCCTAGTGCGTAGGCGTCCTTCCAGCATCAACTGCATATTTGCCGTGGACAAGCCAGCTGGCATAACCAGCCACGACCTGGTGTCCCATGTCCGTCGTGCCCTGGGCGAGCGACGAGTCGGCCATGCCGGTACCCTGGACCCCGCGGCCACGGGCGTGCTCGTCGTCGGCGTGGGTCAGGCAACCAGGCTTTTGGGTCTCTTGACAGCTGAGCGCAAGGGCTATGACGGGGTCATTGCCTTTGGTACTCAGACGGACACGGACGACGGAGAGGGTCAGCTTGTGGCGGAGGCTCAGGTACCTGAGTCATTGGCGGACGAAGCTGTGGCTCGGCAGATCCTGGAGGGCTTCCTTGGTTCCCAGGACCAGGTGCCGCCTGCCTATTCCGCCATCTCTGTGGACGGTCGCAGGGCCTACGACCTAGCCCGGTCGGGTAAAGAGATGAAGCTGTCCTCTCGCCACATCGAGGTCTTCGAGTCGTCGCTACGGGGCATCGACCGTGACGAGTCTGGCACCCTTTGCTGGAGTTGCCACTTCGAGGTCTCCAAGGGTACCTACATTCGGAGCTTGGCCCGGGATATCGGCCTTGCTGCCGGCACGGTGGCCCATCTGTCCGCCTTGCGCCGTATCTCTTCCGGTCTCATCGGTCTGGATGACTGCCTGGAGCTCGAGGAGCTGGAAAAGAGGGGCAAGGAGGCCCTGGAAGGCAGGGTCTTGGACCCCAGCAGGCTCCTTGGCGCTAGCCGCCTGGACCTGAGCGACCAGGAGGCCGCCGACGCCGCCTGTGGTAAGCGCCTTCGTGCTCCCGAGGGCATTGGCCAGGGCGAGAGGGTCTGTCTCCTTCATCAGGGGCAGATGGTGGGGCTATGGCATAGGGAAGGCCGTGGTCTCAGGTGCGACATCAACTTCCCGCAAGCTATTACAGGTGTGAGGGGATGAGGTCCATGGAGAGACGCGAGTATCTGACCTATCCGCTTGCTGGCTCTGCCGTGGCTAGCGTCGTCGCAAAGTCCCTCTTTGTGAACGTGGAGAATCCGTCTCTCGATGGCGGCACCTTCTGTCGTGAGGGTCATGGATTCCGCATCTGGGAGCGCAAGCGCAAGCTGGTCCTACCCCAGCGTGAGGCTGCCATCTGCATCGGCGCCTTCGATGGTCTTCATCTGGGGCACCGCATGCTTGCTGAGGAGACCATGGAGGATGCCCGCTCGCGCGGATGCCTGGCAGTTGCCGTTACCTTTGACCCCCTGCCTTCGGAGTTCTTCAAAAAGGGACTAAGCTCGCATCGCCTGCTTTCTGTGGAGGAGCGCGCCTTTGCTCTGCTCTCGACGGGACTTGACGCGGTCATCATGATGGACTTCGACCGCTCCCTGGCCGATACCTCCTACCAGGACTATCTGCTCAAGGTCCTGCCTTCCTTCCTCCATGTGACCTCAATTCACGTGGGGACGAACTTTTGCCTGGGCAAGGGAGGCCTCGGAACTGCCGAGGCCCTGCGCGAGCTGGGCGCCAGCCATGGTGTGTCGGTACATACCCACAGCCTGGTCGAGGAGGATGGGTCGAGGATTTCCGCCACGCGCATCCGTGGACTGCTCCATGAGGGTCAGGTGGAGGAGGCCGCCCGCCTCTTGGGTCGTCTGCACTTTGTGACCGGAACCGTTGAGCACGGCAGGGGAGAGGGAGGTAGCTTCGGCTTCCCCACGGCAAACGTCCGCATAGACCGCATGCGTTGCATGCCGGGAGAGGGCGTCTATGCCGGTCTGGTCTACAGCGACGATTGGGCTTGGCCTGCCGCGATCAACGTCGGTGCTCCGCCGACCTTCTCCACCCCCGATCCCGCCTTCCTGGAGGCAAACCTCCTGGGCTTCAAGGGTGACCTCTACGGACGCACGGTCAAGGTCCTCTTCTCCTCCTGGCTAAGGGCTTCCAGGCCCTTCGACTCCCTGGAGGAGCTGGAGCGCACCGTCCTGGGCAACATCGATTGGGTCCGACAGAACCTGGGAGACCAGGGCGTTAGGGTTATTTCAGATGCACGGGCCAACGCTGACGCATCCGTGGAGGTGGACGCTTGATTACCGACGAGGACAAGGAGCGCGTTCGCCAGGCCACGGATATGCTGCAGCTCGTGGGCGAGACCGTGGAGCTGCGTCAGAAGGGCCATGACTGGTGGGGCTGCTGCCCCTTTCATCACGAGAAGAGTCCCTCCTTTCACGTGAACCCCACCACGGGGCTCTGGAAGTGCTTTGGCTGTGGCGAGGGCGGGGACGTCTTTGCCTACGTGATGAAGAGGGAGAGCCTGAGCTTCCCCGACGCCATCCGCTATCTGGCCGACCGCGCGGGTATCGAGCTCTCCGAGGAGCGGGGGCGGTCCCGGCGCGGGCCAAAGCGCGCCAGGCTCATGGACTGCATGGCCGAGGCGCGGGACTACTACGAGCTCATCCTCATGCGCGGCAGGGGAGAGGGGCCGGACGCCGCACGGCGCTACCTGGCCGGTCGTGGCTTTGGCTCCGACGTCTGCAAGCGCTGGCACCTTGGCTATGCGGGAGGACACGGTGCCCTGGTGGGTGACCTGCACGCAAAGGGCTTCACCGACCAGGAGATTCTGGGTGACAACCTGGCAACCTCCGGCAGGGGTGGGATTCGCGACCGCTTCTTTGATCGGGTGATGTTTCCCATCTGCGACGAGCAGGGTCATCCCATAGCCTTTGGCGGACGCGTACTGACGGATGCGAAGCCCAAGTACCTCAACACCACGGACACGCCCATCTTCAAGAAGGGCAAGCACCTCTTTGCCTTTGATCGGGCAAAGGATGCCATGGTCAGCGAGGGTACCGCCATCGTCTGCGAGGGCTATACCGACGTGATCTCCATGCACGAGGCCGGCTTTACCAATGCCGTCGCAGCTCTGGGCACTGCCCTCACCCTGGACCACGTCCGTATGATCGAGCGCTTTGCAAAGAGACGCATCATCTGCATGTTTGACGGTGACGCGGCGGGGCAGAGGGCGGCCGAGCGCAGCCTCCAGTTCGTGGACAAGACCGCCCTGGAGTTCCTGTGCGTCGTACTGCCAGGCGGACAGGATCCGGCAGAGTTCCTGGCGGACCATGGCGCCGACGAACTCAGGAAGCAGTTGGACGGGGCTCGTCCTCTGGTGGAGTTCGTCTTTAGGAAGAGACTCGAGGGCTACGACCTGGACGTCCCCGGCCAGAGGGCCAAGGCCCTGGACGACCTGGCTGGAGTCTTGGCCCCGCTCAAGGGTTCCCTGGCCCTGGACGAGATGGCCCAGCAGCTGGCGGGCCTGACCCGTACGGATAAGGCGGAGGTGCTCAGGCGGGTGAACCGCAAGGCGTCGGCGGCTGCCTCGCGCGAGCGGGCAGCACAGGAGCAGAAGCGGCGCTACCAGGACCGAAGCCAGGCTCGCGAACCAGCCCGTGAAGCGGACCCCTTCGTCGACTACTATGGGCCTGAACCCTTCTCGGAGGGAGGCTACCCCGAGCCGGAACCCTATGGTCAGACGGGGCCTGTTGAGGCCAGTCTTTCCGCGGACGAACTCAGACAGCTCTCCATCGAGCGCGAGCTCCTGGCTATGATGACCACCAACCTGGATTTGGTGCGACCATATGGCGAGCGTATCGGTGGATTGAACTGGGTGGATTCGCGTGACGAGGCCATGGCCTGGGCCATGCTGGCCACACCTCCCGGTACGGATCCCCAGCAGTTGGTACTCGCCGCCCAGGCGGTGGTTCCCGAGGCGGGTCAGATCCTGGCCTCTGGCACTCTGGAGGCGACCTCCGACCTGCCAAACGAATCCAAGGTCGAGTTCCTGGTGGATATGATGGACCTCTGGACCTCGCGGCAGCAGGTGCGCAGGCTCAAGGCGGAGCTGAGCCTGGGCAGGTCTAACGGCGTGACCGACGAGGGCAGGGCCCTCTTTGAAGAAGCGACCAAAGTACAGAAGCACATCAACGAACTTCAGGCAAAGCTCCCCAAACGTGTCTAGTCTCGACGGTTTGTGGGTATAAATACCTGCACCTTTGTCTAGGGAAGGAAATCTGTGGCTACAAAGAAGACCAAAAGCATCGACGCACTCTCTGATGACCTGAGGGACGTCGTCGCAAAGTTCGTCACTGACGCGGCAAAGACGAAGTCAAACACCATCACCGAGGACGACATCCAGGCTGTCCTCGTCGATGTCGACGTGGAGGACGAGGAGTTGTCCGACCTCTATGACGTTATTCGTGCCAATGGCATCGAGATCGAGTCCGCGGAGGACGGCGACTCCCTGGACGACTCAGATGAGGATGACGACCTGGATGACGACGATCTGGACGACGATGACGCCGAGCGCAGCCAGGCCCGCGAGGAGGCAAAGGCTGCAAACGAGGTCCTGCGTTCCACGCCCAAGTCAAAGACTCACAAACGCTCCAGCCGCGCTCGCTCTCGTCGCACGGACAACTCCACGGTCATGCTCACTGGCGACCCCGTCCGCATGTACCTCAAGGAGATCGGCAAGGTAGATCTGCTGACGGCCTCCGAGGAGGTTCACCTTGCCATGAAGATCGAGGCTGGCACCAAGGCCACCCAGCAGCTCGAGGCGGCAGAAAACGGCGACATCGAGCTCAGCCGCGCCGAGCAGCGTCGACTTATGCGCATCGAGCAGGTGGGCCTGGAGGCAAAGCAGGCACTGATCAGCGCCAATCTCCGCCTGACCGTCTCCATTGCAAAGCGTTACGTGGGTCGCGGCATGCTCTTCTTGGACCTCATCCAGGAGGGCAACCTGGGCCTCATCCGTGCGGTCGAGAAGTTCGACTACACAAAGGGCTTCAAGTTCTCCACCTATGCCACCTGGTGGATTCGCCAGGCCATCACGCGCGCCATTGCAGATCAGGCCCGCACCATCCGCATTCCCGTCCACATGGTCGAGACGATCAACAAGCTGGTCCGTGTCCAGCGCCAGCTCCTGCAGGATCTGGGTCGCGAGCCCACCGTGGAGGAGATTGCCGCCGAGATGGGCATCTCTGCCGACCGTGTCCGTGAGATCCAAAAGATCAGCCAGGAGCCCGTCTCCCTTGAGACGCCCATCGGCGAGGAGGAGGACTCCCAGCTGGGTGACTTCATCGAGGACTCCATGGCTGTGGCACCCCCCGACGCGGCCTCTGACTCCATGCTGCGCGAGCAGCTGGAGCAAGTCCTGGACGGCCTGGCAGATCGCGAACGCAAGGTCATCAAGTTCCGCTTTGGCCTGGAGGATGGCCATCCCCGCACCCTGGAGGAGGTTGGACGCGAATTTGGCGTCACGCGTGAGCGCATCCGTCAGATCGAGTCAAAGACCCTGGCAAAGCTTCGCCATCCCAGCCGCTCCTCCAAGCTCAAGGACTTTATGGAGGAGTAGCCTTACGGCAGTCAAATCCCAATCGGGATATTCCCGATTGGGATTTTTATTTTCCGCTTGCAATGTATGCCACATTGAGTAATATATCTACTCGTGCGCAGGCACAAGGTTATTCCCCGGTGGCGCAGTGGTAGCGCAGCTGACTGTTAATCAGCGTGTCGCTGGTTCGAACCCAGCCCGGGGAGCCAGACAGTTCCAGGGCGAACCTAGGACAGGGTCCTCGGTTCGCCCTTTCTTATGTCGTAGTTCAGCGTGACGACGACTTCCTCGTTCGAGACCACGGCCTGGTAGACGAAGGCGTCCAGGAGGGTCCTGTCGTCCAGGGTCGCGCCCCACTGCAGGAAGTCGGAGAAGTCCTCGGGGTCGATTTTGGAGTCAAGGATCGTGGCCAGGTCGTGCTCCGCCCTGCCCTGCTGCTCCTCGAGCTCCGATATGCGCTCCTTGGTCCCCGGGACCAGGATTCCCTGCTCCACTGCCCTCAGGATGTTGGCCAGGCCCCTCTGGGCCTCTGCCCTGGCCCTTTCCGCCGCCCTTCGGCGCGCCTCCACCTCGGCTGAGCGGATTTCTTGCCACGCTGGCAGCCGAGCTGGTCCTGAGATGGCTCGACGGTAGGCAAGAGAAAGGCCATCGGAGGCCGGGCAAGCATCTCCGATAGCCAAAGGGCAGATGGTCGCCGCCTTCGGGCGGCGGCTCCTGGACAACATCCTAGCAGAGGGGGAGACAGACATGGAGCACTTCCTGGCGGCCTTCGTTGGCGCCCTCGCCGCGCTGGCCATACTCAGGGCGTGGGACAGGGGGCGCAGGTGAGCGCCACCGAGGCCCAGAAGAGGGCCAGGGCGAAGTACAAGCGGGAGAAGGTCACCCAGAAGGCGGTGGCCTTCTACCCGGCCGAGGCAGACCTCCTCGCCTTCGCCGAGCGTCAGGGCGCCTTCGCAACCTACGTGAAGCGGCTCATCCGGGAGGACATGGAGCGGTCGGCGGGGTGAGGGCGCGTGCCAGCGGCGTGCCAGCGGAGTGGGTCCCGGCCCAGCCCGTCCGCCCAGCTCCCGGGCCGAGTCCGCGGGCGGCCCGGGGAACAAGAACTAATTGTCTTCAGGACCCGGACGACGCGGCCCCACCGCGCCGCCGCCGGGGCCGCACGGGTACAATCTGCTTGTCACGACCGGACCATTTGGGGGTGGTCGCATAGCTACCGACGACCTGCCCACGCTGGGCTCATACGCCCACGCCAGGGACCTCATGGAGGAGTGCCGACGCTGCTCCGCCGAGTGCGAGCGGGCCAGGCTCGCGCTGGAGCGCATGGAGTCCCGCGAGGGGCCCAGGGCCCAGGGCTACCAGCCCAGGGTCACGGGCGCCGCGTCCTCCGGCATGGGCGCCACCGACGCCAGGATCGACTACGAGGAGCGCATGAGGGCCAGGCTCCGGAGGGACTACCACGTGGTGGACCTGGCGTGCTCCGTGATCTACGGGGACGAGGACTCCGGAGGGGTCGGGGCGCTCCTCGGCGACAGGTACGCCGACTGCCTCTGGTGGCGCTTCTGCGCCTGCGAGACCTGGCACGTCGTGGCCGAGCGCTGCGGCATGAGCGAGAGCTGGTGCAGGGCCGCAGTTCCCGTGGCCCTGGAGACCGTTGACTCCTACGGCCTGGTCCGGGTGGCGGCGGGGGTCGGCATAGCCGAGGGCTAGTCCCTCTCGGCCTCCTCCATGTCCCTCCTGATCAGGCCCTTGAGGTAGCCGGCCACGTTGTCGTGGGACCTCAGGAACTCGTAGAGGTCCATCTCGTTGGGCGAGAACCTGAGCGACACCTGCTTCATCTTCTCGCGCTTGTACTTGGCGGACGCCCGCCTCTGTGCCTCGGAAACCATGCTATCCTCCTGTCTGGAGCCCATGGGGCGCCGCCCTCGCCGGCCCCCTCGCGGGGTCGGCTCGGGGGTTCACCCGCTAGCGCCTGTGGCGCTTGAGGACGCGAATCCTCGGGGTGACCGTCACTGCGAATCGCCAAATCCGGACCGTGACGCTCATGGGCTCCTCCTCTCTTCTTCGCTTCCTCAGGACATGAATAATATACTCCTACCCCTATAAATGGTCAAGGGGTAGGACCATAAATCTTTTTCAGATTGGCAGGTGCTGGCAGGTCCTGGCAGGTGCTGGCAGGTGATTTGTGGTAGTAAGGCAGGGTGGGAATTCGACGGGGCGCCCCGGGCTCAGGCCTTGGGCGCCCCTTCATGTGCTGCCCCGTGGGGTCGGCCGCGCCCGGGGGGCGGCAGGACTTCGGCGTCTCGGTGACGCCGGTCATGGCGCGCAAGATGCGACCGCACGTCGACTGGGCGGCCAAGAGCGTCAACTGGTGGGCCGACCGCGTGTCCTTCGAGGGCTTCACCTGCGAGAACGAGCAGGACGAGGAGGCGCTGCGGTCCATCTCGCGCCAGAACGACCTGGGCAACCTCACCCACAAGGCCGTGCTCGCGGCTCTGCGCCACTGCTGCTGCCTCATGGCGGTCGCGCAGGGCGACGGCAAGGGCGGCGAGCCCAGGACCGTCGTATCCGCGTACCCGATGACGGCCGCGTCGGCCGTCTGGGACGACGCCCTCAAGCGGATAAGGGCCGCGCTCGTGGTCGTGGAGTCCAGGCGCCTGCCCGGCTCCAAGACGCGCGTGCCGTCGCTGGTCTACGTCTTCACCGACAGGAACCTCATCGTGCTCTCGGCGTCCGACCGGCAGTCGTGGACGGCCGAGTACCGGCCGCACTCGATGGGCCGCGTGCCCGTCGAGCCCATCGCGTACCACCCGACGCTCGGGCGGCCCTTCGGGTCCTCCCGCATCACGGGCACGGTGATGGGCCTCGTGGACGACGCCCAGCGCGAGCTGATGAACATGGCCGCCGCGGCCGCCTTCTCGGCCGCCCCGCAGAAGTACCTGCTGGGCGTCGACAACAAGACGGCCGAGGGGCTCGCGAGCAAGGGCGCCCCCGCCTACATCGGGTCGCTCTTCACCGCCACGTCCGGCAGCAAGGGCCAGGTGCCGTCGTTCGGCCAGCTCACGCAGCTGTCGATGACGCCTCACACCGAGTACATGCGCAACCTCGCCTCGCTCTTCTCGAGTGCGACGGGCGTGCCGTTTTCCTCTATGGGCGTCGTGTCGGACAACCCGTCCTCTGCCGAGGCAATCTACGCCGCCAAGGAGGACGCGATCGTCGACATCAACTCCTTCGTCGAGGGCTGCAAGCGCAGCCTCGCCAACGTGGCCACCATGGCGCTCGCCGCCGAGGCGGGCACCGACTACGCCACCGCGGTCGGCGCGACCGAGGTCGACGTCCACTTCGCAAACCCCGCCTTCCCGAGCGTGGTCAGCGAGTCGCAGGCCATCATGCAGCAGGTCCAGACCTTCCCGTGGATGGCAGACTCCGACGTGCCTCTCCGCGAGCTCGGCTACTCCGAGGAGCAGGTGCACCAGCTCAGGAGCGACCGGCGCCGCGCGAACGCTCGCGCGGGCGCCTCGGCATTCCTCGACAGAAACCAGGTGAACGGTGCGGATAACCCAGACGGAGCTGAACAGGTACCGTCAGGACCTGGACAGGCGCAGTAACGCGGCGAAGGCCTACGTCTCCGGCCGCGTGCTCGACGAGTGCCGCGGGCTCTCCGTCGCCGAGGCCAGGAAGCGCGCCCTCGAGATCGTCGGTGACAGCAACGGCGTCTTCGGCGACCAGGCGCAGACGATCGCCGCCGACCTCTTCGACGAGATCTGCTCTGCCGAGGGGATAGACGCGACGTCCGAGGTCTTCGACGACGTCATCGACTACGCCAGCATGGAGGAGAAGGTCCGCTACTACGCCGGCGACATGAAGGACGGCGACATCAACGGGTACGCCGGCTCGCTGTCCGACCTCGCCGCGTTCTACGTCAAGCGCTCTGCATACGAGAACATGGTGAGGAACTGCGACCGCAACAACGTCCGCTACGCCCGCGTCGCCACCGGACGCGAGACCTGCGGATGGTGCTTCATGCTCTCATCGCGCGACTTCGTCTACCACAGCGAGCAGACGGCCGAGCACGGAATGCACGCCCACTGCGATTGCATCGTGGTCCCAGGCCGCCGAGGGGCGACGAAGATCCAGGGCTACGACCCCGAGGGGATGCGCAGGCGCTGGGCGATGTGCGTCGACGCATCCGGCGGGTACCCCGACGGGACCGAGGTCAGGGCGCGCTGGGATGCCATGACGGACGAGGAGCGGGCCGCCTACAAGGGCGGCTGGAAGCGCTTCTCGCAGCTCGAGTACAGCAGGGCGGTCAGAGCTGAGGCGGAGGTCAGGGACTCTTCATGGCTGTATACAGGTAAAGAGCCGGGGGTGAAGTACGCGCCTGGTGCTGAGCTTCCTACTTACGGTCTCCTAAAGAAGAAGAGCGCCTCGTTTAATCCTGATGATTACTCGCCGGCAAACTTCGTGGTGAGCAAAAAGCGAACGCTAAAAGACGGAAACGTCGTCCCTGCTGTCGAGCTTGGTAACGAGTGGAAAGACGTGTTTGTTCACGACGCATTGAATCATTCTGGATTTGCGGTTATGACCATGCCCAAACCCAAAGACGGAAGCGGACATGACAAAAAGGGAGTCACGTCACCGGACGTCTCAATCGGCGGCGTATTGTGGGAGATAAAGAGCGTTGAGAACCCAAAGCAGCAGCCGACTAGCAAGAATCGGTATAAATTCATCAATGCCGCGTTTGAAAGTGCGCGGGATAATTTCAGTAACGTTGAAGCCGCAGATGGCGAGACAGTAGACATGCGCGATAAAACGCGCGTAATCATCAGCACAAGATATAGGGACCTGAGCGACCTTGATGAACATCGAATCGAGGACGAGATAAGGCGTCGTGTAGGTCCAGGCAAGAGAGCGGCTGAGGCAATTTGGATAGACAGCTCAGGTCGAGTACGTCATTACCGGTAGCACAAGGATAAAGCCCGGTCCTCTCGCATAGCTGCGTGGGAAACGGGCTTCATCATTTGTATACCACATTTCGCGCTAGTTCAACGGCAGAACACCGGATTCTGGTTCCGGAGACCGTGGTTCGATCCCACGGCGCGAAGCCAACGGAGTACCGGGCCCCGCAAGGGGCCCTTCTCATGACCAGGCGCCGGGCCGCACGGCCCGGGCGCGTACGGGGCCGCACGGCCCGCGAGAGGAAGGAACCGAATGGACGAAGAGGAAGCAGCCAACCCCGAGGTGACCGAGGAGCCGCACGGCGACGAGGGGACCGACTGGAAGGCCATGGCCCGCAAGTGGGAGAAGCAGGCGAAGGCCAACAAGGAGAAGGCGGACGCCTACGACAAGCTGCAGGAGGAGGCAAAGTCCGACCTGCAGAAGGCCACCGAGCGCGCCGAGAAGGCCGAGCGCGAGCTGGGCGAGGCAAACGCCGCAAGGGAGCTCTCGGAGCTCCGATCGAAGGTTTCCGCGGAGACCGGCGTGCCCGCCGAGCTCATCCAGGGCGCCGACGAGGAATCAATGAGCGCGAGCGCGAAGGCACTCATCGCCTGGGCGAAGCCTACGGCGCCGCGCGTCAACAAGCCAGGCAGCTACTCCGCCGCCGCCGGCGGAAAGGACGCGCGCTCCAAGTTCGCCGAGGCGCTCTTCGGCTAAGACAGTCAGTTCAACATAACAAAAAGGAGGCCAGAAATGGCAGCTATCGAAAGCAAGCACATCACCCTCCCCACCGAGGTCGCCGAGGAGATCGTCACCAAGGCGCGCGACACGTCCGTCATCCAGACGCTCTCCCCCTCCACCCCGCAGATCTTCAAGAACGTCGAGCACATGGTCTTCACCAAGGAGCCCGAGGCCGAGTTCGTGGCCGAGGGCGGACAGAAGTCCAGCATGGACGTCAAGTTCACGCCCGTGCCCGGCGAGATCCACAAAGCCCAGACCACGGTGCGCATGGACGCCGAGGTCCAGTGGGCCGACGAGGACAACCGGCTCCAGATCGTCGACTCCATCGTCGAGGCCGGCTCCGCCGCCCTCGGCCACGCGCTCGACTACGGCGTCTTCCACGCCGTGAACCCCGCGACCGGCGCGGCCATCGAGAGCATGACCGCCCTCACCGCCGGCGCGAACGCCGTGACCGCGACCTCCGACCCCTCCGTGGACGTCGACTCCCTGGTCGACGCCGTAAACGAGGAGTACGACGTCAGCGGCATCGCCCTCTCCAAGAAGTTCGCCAACGACCTGCGCAAGGTCCGCGTGAAGAACACCATGGCGCGCCTCTACCCCGAGATCCCGATAAACCTCAAGACCGGCTCCCTCGAGGGCATCAACGCCGCGACCTCCTCCACGGTGAGCGGCAAGCTCGCGACCACGGCCACCAACGTCCTCGCCATCCTCGGCGACTTCTCGCTCATCAAGTGGGGCGTCGTCCGCGACCTCGGCCTCGACGTGATCACCATGGGCGACCCCGACGGCCTCGGCGACCTCAAGCGCCTCAACCAGGTGGCCTACCGCCTGGAGGTCGT
>ONBR01000015.1 GCA_900316105.1 uncultured Olsenella sp. | reverse complement strand
CGAAGTCGGCCATGACCACGCCCTGCTCCGGGTCGGTGAAGCAAGCACGGAAGGTGTTCTTGCCCTTCTCGACGACGTCGGCCGCGGTTGCGGCGGGGGCCACGGTGGGCAGGTTGTCGGCAGCTGAGGCCTGGGCCAGGGCCACGGTATTGGTGGAGGTCAGGGCGCCGATGACGCCCACGATGCCCTCCTCGGTCAGCTTGTTGTAGGCGTTGACGGTCTCGGTGGCGTCGGCCTTGTTGTCCTGGGTGTCAAGCTCGATCTTCTTGCCACCGGCGCCGCCGCCGTCGTTGAACTTCTTCACGTAGAGCTCGACGCCCTTGCGAGTGGCCGCCCGTACTGGGCGTAGTCGCCGGTGATGGGGGTGATGAGGCCAATCTTGAGGGAGTCTCCAGAGGAGGAGCCTCCCCCACCGCAGCCTGCCAGGAGGGAAGCGCTGCCAAGTCCTGCCGTGACCGCACCGCCCAGCTTGAGGAAGGTGCGCCTGTTCATCGTTGCGCCAGCCATGTCACACTCCTTAGTCTTGCCGCCGGCCTTCCCGTGACCGGCACCTGGAAAGACCTTAGGGCAGGATGTATGTGTGACAACGCTAATTAATTGGTTAGACTTTTGTTGTTTACGCATATATTTGGATAATATTTTAGATTTATGCTTGCAATATTATCGTTCATCAATGGAAACGAGAAGAACGCCAGAAGGAAACACGGATGCTGGCGGGAGGTCGGCGCAAGAAGAGGCGGCCGCCCAAAAAGGGACGGCCGCTGGGTGTGACAAATGGGGACAGGCCACTTTTGTCTCATCGCCTGACGACAGGCTAGGCGCCCTCGATGGTATCGAAGACCTCCTGCTTGCCGCCCTTGAAGGTGATGACCAGGGTGGGCTTCACGGGGTCACCCGTCCCGGCATACTTGATGGTGCCGGTCACGCCGTCGGCTGACCCGGAGGCGATGGCGTCGATGATGGCCTGGGAGTAGTCGGCGGTGCCAGCCCTGGCCTTGCCGTCCTTCTCCACGGTCTCGATGGCGTTCAGGACCACCATTGCCGCATCGTAGCCCAGGGCACAGAAGTTGGTGGGCTCGGTGCCTCCGTTTGCCTCCTTATAGTCCTTGATGAACTGCTGGACCTTCTGGTCCTCGTTGGTGGAGATGAAGGAGCAGTCGTAGAAGCAGCCCTCCAGATCTTCTGCGGAGGCGTAGTCCTGGTCGCCGCCAGCGATGTTGGACCAGCCGTCGGCTCCCAGGAAGGGGCCCTTGTAGCCCAGCTGGCGGGCCTGGGTCACGATCTTGCCCGCGTCGCTGTAGTAGTTGGGGCAGAGGATGGCGTCGGGATTGGAAGCCAGAATCTTGGTGAGCTGGGCGTTGAAGTCCACGTCGCCCGCGGCATAGCCCTCCTGGTCGGTGACGGTGATGGCCTGCTTCTTGGCCTCCTCGACGAAGGCGTCGTTGACGCCCTTCTCGTAGTCGCCGCCGGAGTTGTAGATGGTACCCACCGTCTTGTAGCCCTGCTTGGCGGCAAAGTCAGCCATGAGCTTTCCCTGGTAGGGATCGGTGATGCAGGCGCGGAAGGCGTTGGACCCGTAGCTGATGAAGGAGGCCGCCGTGGCGGAGGCGGAGACCAGGGGCATGTTGTCGGCGACGGAGGCCTGGGCAACTGCCGCGGAGGGCGTGGAGGTGACGTCGCCGATGATGGCCACGCAGCCGTCCTCGACCATCTTGTTGTAGGCGTTCACGGCCTCGGTGGCGTCGCCCTTCTCGTCCTGCTCCACGGACTCGACCTTCTTGCCGTTGATGCCACCCTTGTCATTGACCTGCTTGATATAGAGTTCGGCACCGGCACGGACAGCCGTGCCGTACTGGGCGACGTCGCCCGTGAAGGGACCGAGGACGCCGACCTTGATAGTGTCGGAGTCGGCAGCTGCACCGCCGCCACCGCCACAAGCAGCCAGAATGGAAACGCCACCCAGTCCTGCCGCTGCGACGCCACTAAGCTTGACGAAATTACGCCTGCTCATTGCATTTGCCATTGCGAAACCCTCCCCAAAAAAGACAATTCGCTATACCGACACTTTCAGTAATCTATCGGTAATTTCTCAGTTACTTTACGTTATTGAATTTGTCACGCAGGGGCAACGAAGCAAGTCTTTTCACGCTTGTAATATTCGCCGAGGGGCAAAGAATGTCAGCGGCCGTGCCCGAACGAGTCTCTTAGCCGTGCCTTCGTCCCGACAGGGTCCGAGCGACCAGCAGGCCGGTGCAGGCACCGGCGAGGTCAATGAGGACGTCGCGTGGGGAGCCGGAACGCCCGGGAACGCTAAGCTGGATGGTCTCGTCCAGGATGGGGATGGCCACCATGAGCACCAAAGGCAGGACGCTGGCCCTGACGGATGCGGTCACGCCCCGCCAGGTACGCCTGAGCTGCCAGGCGATGATTCCCAGCACGGCATACTCCGAGAAGTGAGCAAACTTGCGAATGATGAAGGTGGCCAGGTCTATATCCCTGATCAGCCAGGGGTAGAGCAGGAAGGCAAAGCGCGAGCTCTCGGCAGACGAGGCATCACCGTCCAAGAGGGAATGGCCCCAGACGAAGCAGACCCAGAGAGCAAAGCAGACAGCCCAGAAGCGGGGGCTCTGGACCCAACTAGACAGTTTTTGCCGAAAGCCAATTGCCGCCAAGAGCTACGCTCCCTGCGCGACGCGGGCATGCGCCATGTGCTTGGGCTTGTAGGCAGGAGCCTTGCGGGTGCGGCGACGTCCATTGAGGACGTTCGTGGCGTCGGGAGACAGGGTGCCGTCCAGAACACGCCAGCTGTCAGATGCGTCCAGGGAGTTGGTGGGACGATTGACGCGATGCCTACGAGCGAACTCCTCGTTCACCAGCTGGTCCACGTGGGACTCCACGTCCAGCTGGGCCTGGCGAATGCTCTCGGCCTTTGCCTCCTCGGCCGTGACCAGGCCGGGCTTTGCGATGTAGGCGTTGATCCTCTCGTCCATCGAGGCAAGGGCCTCGTCCCACATGTCATCGTGGTCCAGCTCGCGCACGTCACGCTTTGCAGGGAAGACACCCTGGTCTACCTCGGCAACACGGCTGGCGATGAGAGCGGACCTGCTCGTGGAGGACATACCGCGGAAGTCGCTGAGGTCGACCTTCGCACGTGCGGAGTTGCTCATCCAGTCGGGAATGGACTCGGTGTGACCGTGGGCCAGCACGTCGGCCACCTTCCGCTGCCGAGGTTTGGCAGGTATGGGCACGGCAGACGCGGGCTTTGAGGGTGCGGCGGGAACAGACATGGCAGGTGCAGCCTTACGGGACTGTGCCTGGGGCTTTGCCTGGGGACGGGCGACGGCACGCTCGCGCGGAGCGCCGGGGGCGAGCTCGTCCACTCCCAGGATCTTTCCCGTAGACTGGGTGTTCTCGTTGACCGTGCGGATGGAGTCGCCCAGGCGATTGTTCCACCAGCTGGTACCCACGTCACCCACGGTGCCGTCGGCACGCTCGATGATGGGAAGACCATCGAAGGCATCCTTTTCCACGCCCAGACGTTCCCCCAGGACCTCGCGGACGCCGCGGGCCTTGGAGGCGACGCGCTCGGCAAAGGTCAGGCGCTCAACGTAGTTGGAGGCAACGTCCTCCAGGTCGTTGGAGAGGTGATGGCCCCAGGCGTCCCAATCCTCCTGGGAGGCAACCTCCCCCTCCTGGGGGTGGGGATGCCTGTTCACCACACGTGTGGCGTCGGGATCAAAGGCGCCCGTATCCTGGGAGCGAGTCTCGGCGTGAGCCTTTTTGAAGTCCTCGGCATGCAGGACGGAGGTAGAACCGTTCTTTTCCTCGCGGAACTTCTCCTGTCGTCTCTTCATTACCGAGACGGCGATGCCGCATACGGTGCCCGTGAGGACGCATCCCGCCAGGACACCGGCCGCGAAGGGGTATAGGTAGGTATTTTGAAGGATGGTGGGGCCGTTCGTGTCAGCCAGGGCAGGTTGAGCGGAAACGCACTGCAGCGAGACAGCTAGCGAACCAATCAGTCCGGCACGTATGGCAGCGGAACTCGTAGAACCCCTCATCGTCACTCCTCCACAGCAGGACCCCGATAACGGCGCTACAGGAAGACGAGGGAAACGCACTCGCCAGAAGTCACGGGACTCATGGCAATGCATAAAATGTGACGGCGTGTTTCGTCTGAGCTGCGTGTGCCGTTCAAGATGCGCATTTTCCGCACCTTGCTACTGAATAATACCGCGTATCTCCCCATTTGCAAGCGACAGGCTGGTGAAAGTCCGTTTAGGGTCGTGGGAGCCATGCTTTGTCCCGTGCTCAAACATTCTCGCAGCGAGCTCCGCTCGCCGCTGCGAAACTGCGCCGGGACAAAGCATGGCCCCCGCGCACCCAGCAAAGGTTTGACCCACCTGTTCGGCAACTGGGGAGGGTCCGCCACCAAGGGGGCGGGAATGGGCGCGCGTAACGCGGACCTATGAAGGAAGGTCAAGGGCACCACCTGCAAGTCATGGGGAGCCGCCACTCCAGTCCACCTATCAGATCGCGCACCTATAAAAAACGCGCGCGGCTAATTTTTTCCTTATTAACCCGCGCGCCTCCCTTCCTCCCCTGTGCCGCGATTCCTGAGGGCCACGGGCTTCGAGCCTCCTCGACATGCAAGAGGGCGGGACGGTTCCCTTGGCCAGGCGCAGTTTCGCAGCGGTCGCGCGCAGCGCGCCGCGAGAATGTCCGAGCACTGGCCAAGGGAACCGTCCCGCCCGTCCCTCAGGTCGAACTAGGCGATGAAGTCCGTGGTCTTCTGGGCGCGTTTTGCCGAGAGAATCAGGAACTCCTCGTTGGACTTGGTCTTCTTGAGGCCACGTACCAGAGCCTGGGCAGCACGCTCGGTGTTGTTCATGTTGGCAAGGACGCGACGGAGACCCCAGACGAAGGGCTGATATTCGGGCTTCATCAGAAGCTCCTCGTTGCGGGTGCCGGACGCCACGGGGTCGATGGCAGGGAAGATGCGGCGGTCGGCCAGGTCGCGGTCCAGCTTGAGCTCCATGTTGCCGGTGCCCTTGAACTCCTCGAAGATGACCTCGTCCATCTTTGAGCCCGTGTCCACCAGGGCCGAGGCGATGATGGTCAGGGAGCCGCCGTTCTCGATGTTGCGGGCC
This sequence comes from uncultured Olsenella sp., assembly GCA_900316105.1. Taxonomy (GTDB): domain Bacteria; phylum Actinomycetota; class Coriobacteriia; order Coriobacteriales; family Atopobiaceae; genus Olsenella_F. The sequence continues at coordinate 42,551 of ONBR01000015.1, read as the reverse complement.
GCACCCAGGAACTTCTTGGGCGGGTAGAGAGCGGCGGAATCGACGCCACCGGAGAGGATGCGGCCCGAGGGCGGCTGGGCCAGGTTGTAGGCGCGGGCCAGACGGGTGATGGAGTCCAGGACCACGACGACGTCCTCGCCCAGTTCCACCAGGCGCTTCGCGTGCTCGATCACGAGCTCCGAGACGGCGGTGTGGTTGGACGCAGGCATATCGAAGGTCGAGGCCACGACCTCGCCCCTGATGGAGCGCTCCATGTCGGTGACCTCCTCGGGGCGCTCGTCCACCAGCAGGCAGAAGAGGTGCACCTCGGGGTTGTTCGCGGTGATCGACTGGCAGATCTTCTTGAGGACCGTGGTCTTGCCCGCCTTGGGGGGCGAGACGATCAGGCCACGCTGGCCCTTGCCGATGGGAGCGACCAGATCGATGGCACGACCCGTGATGGAATCCTTGCCGTGCTCCATGTACAGGCGCTCGTTGGGGAAGATGGGCGTCAGGTCGCGGAAGCGAGGACGGGACTTCATTTCCTCGGGAGCGCGACCGTTGACCATCTGGACCCTCTGCAGGGGCGGATACTTCGTGTTGTTGTTGCGGGAGGGACCGACGGTGCCCATGATCATGTCACCAGGGCGCAGACCATACTGGCGGATGATTTGCTGGTGCACGAAGGCGTCATCGTCACCGACCATGTAGTTGCCCGTGCGAAGGAAGGCGTAGCCCTCGTTCTGTACCTCAAGGATGCCGGCGACCTGCTTGAAGCCCTCAGCTCGGGCAGCGGCCTGGTAGATGGTCTCGACCAGCTGTGCCTTCTTTACGCCCACGTACTCCACGCCCAGCTCTGCTGCCTTGCTCCTGAGCTCGGCCACCTTCATAGCCTGCAAGTCTTCCCTGGAAAGGCTGGGTTCGGCGCTTCGCTCCTGGCCACGGCGGTTGCGGCGGTTGCGACGGTTGTTGCGGCCGCCCTGGTCGCGCTGGCCGCCCTGGTCACGCTGGTCACGGTCCCCACGCTGGTCGCGGTCTCCCTTGCGATTGCGACGGCGGCCGCCACGTTCGTGCTCTCGCTTCTGCTGGCCGGAGTCCTGGGACTCGCCGTCTTCCGTGTGCTTGTGGTCGCCCGTCTGCTCGGAGCCTTCCTGGGCAGAGGCGTCCATATCGGCGGGAGCATTGTCCTTTGCCTCGTCGTCGGCTGCCTTCTGGGCAGGCTCGACGGTGTCCTCTGCGTCTGCCTTGCGTCTGCGACCGCGGCGCTTGGGAGCGGGCGCGGAAGCGGTCTGGTCGGCCTCGGCAAGGGTCGTGACGGGAGGAGCCAGCAGGGTCGCCGAGGCCTCGGTGGCATCTTGGGTAGTCTTGTTCAGGGCAGCCACATCCAGGGACATCTGCTTGGATGCGGGAGCCGCCTCGGCCTCTGCCTCAGAATCGGCTTTGCGTGCACGAGGCTTCCTGCCCCTGCGGGCGGGCTTCTTCTTTTCCTCGCCATCGCTCGCGGCAGCCTCGGCGGGAACAGGCTCGGGTTCGACATTGGGAGCCTCATCTGCGGCACCCTCGGAGGGAGCGGGCTTCTTTGTCCTCCTGCGGGTGGCGCGGGGCTTCTTGGGCTTGGGTTTGGCCTCAGCCTCGGCCGCGACCTCGGAAGAGGGCTCCGCAGCCTGCTGCTCCGGGGCCTTTGCCTGTGGCTGGGGTTCAGCCTCTACCACGGGCCTCTGGGCCTCTGGCTCGCGGTGCTCCGGGGCCTTGGGCTCCTGAGCCGTCTCCTGAGTCGGGACTGCCTGAGGAGCTTCCTGCTGAGGCTCGCTCATACCTTCGTCTGCCATGTATTCTTTCCTATCCACATATCGTTCAAGACAAAAACTGCCAGCTAGACGCAAGAAAACCCGTGCTCTCGGTGCATATTGACGGGAATAGACGCACACATGCCCTCGGCATGGCGCATCAAGCGATTCAGACATGAGAGTGGGTGTATGTGATGAGATATATCTGGATGCTGAACGACATCTTGCGTTCAAGCGTCGAGGTTATACCAACGAGGTCGCTTGTGCAAGCAAGGCACACAAAAAGTCGCTCCCCACAGCTGCGAAATGAACCCACCTTCTCCAGGTGGGTGCCCTCATCGCCAGGTTCCAGCTTCCTCAACAACGGAGGATGTCTGTACTAGAGACGAAATTCGAGCTCCCTCAAAACGCTTGTCGGTTCACCCAGTTGTTGCTGCAGGGAGGCGACAACTCAAATATACGTGACCCATAGAGAGATACCAGTCTTGACTTAGCTCACATCTTGTAAAATATTGTTGAACTACTGTAACTACGCTTCATGAAACCGCTGGTATCAGGCACTTCTTGAGCGATGCCCATACCTGGGAGGATGAACTTCGAACATGCCGAGCATGCAGCTCAATCATTTGAGCCTCTTTCTGATCGCCTTGGTGGTCACCATCATCATGACCCCCCTGGCGAGGAAAATCGCATGGAGGCTTGACGCCGTCGACCGTCCCAGCTCGCGCCGCATCAACAAGAAGACCACGCCGCGCATGGGCGGCATTGCCGTCTTCTGCGGCATCGTGGCAGCAGTGGCCCTCCAGCTCTTTGGCACCCAGAACCTTGGCTGGCCCATGGTCTTTGAGCCTGCTCCGCACTTCAAGAGCATGAACTACGGCCTGGTGGCCCTGGGCTTCGCGGCGGTCTTTGTCACGGGTGCCCTCGACGACGTCTACCAGCTCAAGCCATGGCAGAAGTTCCTGGGCCAGCTGCTTGCCGCAGGCATCGCGGTCTCCGGTGGCCTCATCATCGGTACCGTGGTCAACCCCTTCAACGGCGGCCCCCTCTACCTGGGCTGGCTCGCCTACCCCATCACGGTCGTCTACCTCGTGGCCTACATGAACATCTTTAACCTCATCGATGGCCTGGACGGGCTGGCCACGGGCATCGCTGGCATTGCCGCCTTCACGATGTTCGTCCTCTCCCTGCTCTCCGGCAGGATGGATGCTGCCGCCCTCGCCATCTCGTTGGTAGGGGCCGCGGTGGGCTTCCTCTTTTACAACTTCCACCCGGCATCGATCTTTCTGGGCGACTCCGGCTCCCTGCTCATCGGTTACACCCTGGGTACCATCACCCTGCTCTCGGTGACCCGTATCGCCGGCCTCACCACAATCATCATCCCCCTGGTCATCGCAGCGGTGCCCATCATTGACACCTTCTCGGCCATTGTCAGGCGCATGAGGGCGCATGTGAGCATCGGGCAGGCGGACCGTGGCCACATCCACCACAGGCTCATCGACGAGGGCTTCGACCAGCGCCAGGCAGTCCTGCTCATCTACGGCTGGACCTTCCTTCTCTGCCTGGGCACCTTTGTGATGACCCAAGTCAACGTCGTACCTCGCATCATCATCTTTGTCCTGCTGCTCGTTTTCTCGGCGCTCTTTACCCGCAGGCTGCACCTCTTTCGCCCGGTCCTCCTGCACCACAAGGACCCCCGCACGGGCGACGACGAGCTAGTCTGCCAGGATGACCCCGAGTTCGAAGAAGCGGAGGAGGAGTTCGAGGAAAAGGAAGCGGAGCGCCATCATCACAGGCTGTAAGACCCTCCAGATGGGGCCGTACGTTTGTCCAGTGCTCAAACAGCTCGCTTCGCGAGAACTGCGCCTGGGCAAACGTACGGCCCCATTCCTCAGTCGACAGTCTGGGATGATGGCGGCTTTCTTCTCCTCGAGGACTCTGAACGTGTGGGCCGGGTGACAGTCGACCGACGGCTGCGAAACTGCGCCAGGGCAAAGGCAAGGCCCTCCGCGTAAGACGTTCGCGCCTGGGATGATGGAGACTTTCTTCTCCTCGAGGACTCTGAACGTGTGGGCCGGGTGACAGTCGACCGGCCGCTGCGAAACTGCGCCTGGGCAAACGTACGGCCCCATTCCTCACTCGACAGCCTGGGATGATGGCGGCTTTCTTCTTCTCGAGGACTCTGAACGTGTGGGCCGGGGCCGGGGCTGGGGCTTCGATGGGCTACCTGAATCGCGAGAAAAAGAAACACCCGCCTCCGGGGAGACGGGTGTGAGCTTGCATTTGAAGCCTGGGTTTGAGAAGGGAAAACCTACTCCTCGGCCTCCAGGGCCTTCTTGGCGACCTCAGCGATCTGGGCAAATGCCTTCTCGTCCTCGTAGGCCACCTGGGAGAGGACCTTGCGGTCCAGGTCGACGCCGGCGAGCTTCAGGCCGTGCATGAACTTGCTGTATGACAGGCCGTTCATGCGGGCGGCGGCGTTGATGCGCTGAATCCACAGGCTGCGGATGTCGCGCTTCTTGTTGCGACGATCGCGGTAGGCGTACTGGCCAGAGTGCTGGTACTGCTCCTTCATGCCGCGGAAGGTACGGGAACGAACGCCGTAATAACCCTTAGTAGCCTTCTTCAGGGCGTTGCGCTTCTTGCGACCGGCGACTGCGCGCTTAACACGTGCCATATCTAATCACTCCTTGGTAAATGCTGAATACGTGACGCGAGAGCGCCTCTTACTTGCCCATGCGCTGGGAGACGACCTTGACGTCACCAGGGGTGAGGGCGGCCTCCTTACGGAAGGCGCGGATGCGCTTCTGGTTCTTCTTGGTCAGGATGTGGCTCTTGTACGCCTTGGCGTGCATGATCTTGCCAGTGCCGGTGCGGCGGAAACGCTTTGCCGAACCCTTGTGCGTCTTCATCTTAGGCATGCTTACTTCTCCTTCTCGCTCTTTTCGTTGTCCTTGGTGCCCTTCTCATCGAAGGCACCCTTGATGGGGGCAACGAGCATGTGCATGTTGCGGCCTTCCATCTTGGGCTGCTGCTCGACGGTGGCGTAGGGCTTCAGGTCCTCTGCCAGCCTGTCCAGCACCATCCTGCCCTGCTCCGGGTGAGCCATCTCACGGCCACGGAACATGATGGTAATCTTGACACGCGCGCCCTTCTTGAGGAAACGCATGACATGATTCTTCTTGGTGGTGTAGTCGCCCACGTCGATCTTTGGGCGGAACTTCATCTCCTTGACCTCGACCTTTACCTGCTTCTTGCGGGCGGCCTTGGCCTTGCGGTCCTGCTCGTACTTGTACTTGCGGTAGTCCATCACCTTGCACACGGGAGGCTCGGCGTTGGGAGCGATCTCCACGAGGTCAAGATGCTGCTCGTTGGCGATGCGAAGGGCATCGCTCAGGCCGAACAGACCAAGCTGCGATCCGTCCACGCCAATCAGGCGGCAGGTCCGTACGTTGATCTCGCGATTGATGCGAGGTCCATCGTTCTTGGCTATCTTGTACACTTCCCTTCGGTGCGGCGCCCATCCCGCCTTTTGACCCACAAAAAAACTCCTGGTGCAGCAGCATCCAGGAGAGACACGACTCCATCTGTGGAGTCCGGTAAGAAATCCGTTGTCTGACCAGACAGCTGCCGAAGAGGCGCCGTGTAGGTGGAGGCCCAGGCTCAGCCTCGCTTTCATACATGCAAGTGAAGATAATACGGCACGAGGCCACCCCACGCAAGGGTCAATCCTCCCCCGTCCGCAATTCCCCCACACAAGACATTAGGGACGGAGCGCTTTGTCTCTGAGACGATAGGGACGGAGCGGTTTGTCTCTGAGACAGTAGGGACGGAGCGGTTTGTCTCTGAGACAGTTTGCTCCGTCCCTACTGTCTCCGAAAGCGGTCGATTCCTATGCAAGATGGCCTCAGCTACGGAACTACCCGTCTGGATTGACCTCCGTCACGCACGGTGCTGCCCGAAAAGACCCTCGACATTATTGCAGCCTGGACTTGTCCCAATGGCCCGGCCTTCTTGGCTCCCAGACGGGGCTCGGGGTGCCTTTGTCCCTTTTGTCTCTGAGACAGTTTGCTCCGTCCCCTTTGTCTCATTCAGCCTGGACTTGTCCCAATGGCCCGGCCTTCTTGGCTCCCCGACGGGGCTCGGGGTGCCTCTGTCCCTTTTGTCTCTGAGACAAAGTGCTCCGTCCCCATTGTCTCATCAAAAAGGGCCAGGCAGATTTGCCTGGCCCGTCACAAACTGTATGGTGCCCGGAGTGGGGGTCGAACCCACACGCCTGTCGCCAGGCTGCGGATTTTGAGTCCGCCGCGTCTGCCAATTCCGCCATCCGGGCAAAGAACACAATGACTATAGCTCAAACCACAATTGGGGGGCTACCCCCTAGTTAAGAAAATCTCACCTTGGGGACCACGCCTTTCGTCGCATAGCCTAATCGGGGGCTACCCCCATTTGGCACCAAATTGACCCCCAATTGGCGCTGCACCCCAAGCGGCACGCTAGGCGAAGAAGGGATTGAGCTTAAGCTCGTCCATCATGGTGGTGTAGTCACCGTGGCCCGTGAAGAGCGTGGTGCGGGCAGGCACGACCTCCTTGAAATGTGCCAGGGACTCCATCATCTGCTGGGCATTGCCACCCTCCAGATCCGTGCGTCCGCAGGAGCCCTTGAACACCGTGTCGCCCGTAAAGACGACGCCCTGGGCGGTGTCTCCGCCGATCAGGCAGACGCTGCCAGGCGTGTGCCCAGGCGTCTCCAGGACGGTGAAGGTAGCCGTACCCACGGAGATGCTGTCTCCCTCGGAGTAGGTCATGTCGGGCTCGGGGGCGTTGTCGTCGTAGGCACGGCCCATCTCGCTCATCTCGCCGGCATGCTGGGCACGCTCGGCGTCCAAGGGATGGATCACGTAGGTGCCGCCCGTGGCCTCCCTGAGGGCCTTGACGCCTCCCACGTGATCTCCGTGGCCATGCGTGGCTGCGATGTACTTGACCTTCAGGCCCTCGGGCAAGTGCTCTGCCAGCTTTGCGCCAGAGCCGCCGGGGTCCACGACCATGCACTCGTCACCCGAGATGTAGACGTAGCAGTTGGTCTCCAGCGGGGTCACCACAAAGATGCCAACCTGGTCGTGGTGGCAGCCGCCACCGCAGCCGCCGCAGCCTCCGTCGCAACCCTCTTCCTCGCCGTGACCGCCGCAGCACTCGTGGTCATCGTCGTGCTCGTGGCAGCCGCAGCCACCACCGCAGCAGCCATCCTCCTCGGGCAGGGTCTGGTTCTCTGTAGTCTCGCTCATATGCTAGGCCCTTCTTCTCATCTGGTTCGCGCCCTCTCCGGGCATGATACGTCTGCAGTCGAAGACAGATGGTACCCTACTTACCGCCGCGAGCAAGGGCTCAAGCAGGGACGCATCGGAAATGGCTATGAGGAATCGCAGGCGCGCGACCCCTGCCGTGGAGGTCTGCGTGGCAGCCGAAAGGATGTTGGCACCGGCACTGCCCAGGGTCTCGGTGACGTCCTTGAGCAGGCCCATGCGGTCCGTGGCCTCCACCACAATCTCCACCTGAAACTCCGTAGCACCCGAGGAGTCCCACTCCACCGCAATCATGCGCTCGGGATGGCCCATGAGGCCCTTGACGTTGGGGCAGCTGGCACGGTGGACCGACACGCCGCGACCGCGCGTGATGAAGCCCACAATCTCGTCGCCCATCACGGGGTTGCAGCAGTGGGCCAGGTGGGCCAAGAGGTCCGGGTCGCCCTTGACCACGACGCCGCAGTTGTTCCTCCGGCGCTTCTTGTCCGAGACGGCGCGCGCCGTGGGGTTCACCAGGGGCTTGTCCTCGCTGAGGGCCTTCTCCTTGGCGTCCTTGCGAGCGGCATCGCGCTCGCGGGCCGCCAGGCTCTCGGGCGAGTCCTCCTCCAAGATGGCCACGATGCGGTTGGCCACCATCTTTACGGAGATCTTTCCGGAGCCGATGCCCGCGAACATGTCGTCCAGCTTCTTGTAGTCCAGCTGGGGATAGACCTGCTCCAGGGCCTTGGTGGTGCGCCTGGTGGATATCCCGTAACCGTGTTTTCGCAGCTCGTGGGTGAGCTCGTTGCGGCCGCGCTCGGTGTCGTCGGTCTTCGTCACCGTGGCGAAGTACTTGCGGATCTTTGACTTTGCCGAGGGGGTGGCCACGATCTTCATCCAGTCGCGGCTGGGCTTGGCGTTGTTGTTGGTCAGGATCTCCACGCGGTCGCCGTTTTGCAGGTGGTAGCTCAGGGGCGCCACCGCACCATTGACCTTTGCGCCCACGCAGTGGTTGCCCACCTCGGTGTGGACGGCATAGGCAAAGTCCAGGGGCGTGGAGTCGCGCCTCAGGCTCATGACCTCGCCCTTGGGGGTAAAGACGAAAATCTCGTCCTCAAAGAGGTCGACGCGCAGGTTGTTCAGGAACTCGTGGGCGTCGTCCAGGTCGTCCTCTACCGTCCAGTCTAGGCTCCTGCGGATCCAGTTGATCTGGCTGTCGACGCTCTTGTCGTCGCGGCCCATCTTTCCCTCGGAGTTGCCGGCCTTCTTGTAGAGCCAGTGGGCGGCGATACCATATTCCGCCTGCTCGTGCATCTCGTGGGTACGAATCTGGATCTCGACGGGACGGGCGTCCGAGCCGATGACCGTCGTGTGCAGGGACTGGTAGCCGTTGGGCTTGGGCATGGCTATGTAATCCTTGAAGCGGCCGGGCATGGGGTGCCAGAGGGCGTGCACGGCACCCAGGGCCGAGTAGCAGTCTCCCACCGTCTTTGTGATGACACGCAGGGCGATGAGGTCGTAGATGTCGCTGAACTCCTTGCCCTTGCGGGTCATCTTTTGATAGATGGACCAGAGGTGTTTGGGCCTGCCGGTGATCTGGTAGTCCTTGAGCCCCACCTTGGAGAGCTCCCCGTCCAAGACCTTGATGGCTTCGTTGGTGTCGCGCTCGCGCTGCTGACGGGAGTCCTGGACCATGCGGGCGACGCGCTCGTACTCGTCGGGGTTCAGGTAGTAGAAGGAGAGGTCCTCCAACTCCCACTTGATGGAGCTGATGCCCAGTCGGTCCGCCAGGGGGGCATAGACGTCCATGGTCTCGTGGGCCTTGAAGAGGCGACGGTCGGGCTTGAGCGCCGCCAGGGTGCGCATGTTGTGCAGGCGATCGGACAGCTTGATGATCACGACGCGGATGTCTTTGGACATGGCCAGGAACATCTTTCGCAGGTTCAGGGCCTGTTTCTCGTCCATGGAGGAGACCTCGATGGAGGTCAGCTTCGTCACGCCGTCCACCAGCTCGGCTACCGTGGAGCCAAAGCGCTCCGTGATGTCGTCCAGGGTGGCGGGAGTGTCCTCCACCGTGTCGTGCAAGAGGGCCGCGCAGATGGGGTCCTCATCCATCTTTAGGTCCTGGGCCAGAATCAGGGCCACCTCGACGGGGTGGTTGATGTAGGCCTCGCCCGAGCGGCGGCGCTGGTCCTTGTGGAAGCTAGCGGCAAACTGGTAAGCCTCGACGATCTTTTCCACCGAGGAGGCGGGCAGGTAGTCGGCACAGGTATTCTTGAGCACGCGCCAGTTGTCGGCCTGGGGGATGCGCTTGGGCTTGGGTGCCTGGTCGGACCCCTCGCCAGCAGCGGCTGCGACATCGGAGTCGGGCTGGGGCGCAGAGACAGACGCGGCCCCACCGGCAGGTGCGGCCTTTACAGCAGGTGCCTTTTGGACGCCCCTTGTCGACGCCTTAACCTCGACCTGCGCATTCGTCTGCGTTTCTCGCTTGATGTCAGCAGACTCGCTCATCTTTGCTCCCCATTTCCGTCCACGATGCAGCCAAAGCCAGGCACGATCGGTCGTATCACGTGCTGCAGGAGCTCGTCCGGGCTGCTGCCCAGCACCCAATCCTTGAAGTCCTCGAAGGCGGATGCCTGGCTGAGACCCGAAAGGTAGCGGCTCGACTGGTCGAGGGGCGCACGTCTCGGGTTCGAGACCATGGATATGCTTCTGCCGGTGGCACTTTGATGAATCTGAAGGAATCCTAACTCATTGAAGGTGGCAACCGCCGTGGCCGCCTCGGTCTTGTCATAGGCGTTTAACGAATCGATCTGCTGGGCACGGACGGCGATCTCCTCGTCCGAGGCTGTGGTCACGCCCGTAGGTCCGCAGAGGCTGCGCAGGGCGGAGTAGAGCCTGGCCATGGTCTCGCGCCGGGGTGCCACAGAAGACAGGATGTGCTCGTTGATGCGGGCGTCCTTGGAACCAAAGAGGAGCCAGATCGCGGCATCCGCGCCGTCGCGTCCTGCTCGGCCGCTCATCTGGTTGAATTCCACCATATCGAAGGGCATGTGGTAGAGGACGACGTTGCGCACGTCGGGCAGGTTCACGCCCTCACCGAAGGCGCTGGTGGAGACGATGGTGGTCAGAAGGCCCGCACGGAAGAAGTCCTCCACCCTTTTGCGCACGTCACGTGGCATGCCCGCGTTGTAGAAGGCGATGCGATGGGCCAGGCCAGGAACGTCCTTGCGCAGCATGGTGGCCAAGGAGAGGCTCTTCTCGCGGCTGTTCACGTAGATGACGGTCTTTTGACCCGTGGCCACGGCGCTGGCCAGGGCACAGTCGCGGTCGCGGGACTGTCTGAGGTCCACCAGGTGAAGGTTCTGTCGGGAGGACACGTCCACGATCACGTCCTCGGTGGCAATGGACAGAAGGCCCAGGAGCTCTCGTGCCGTGGCATCGTCCGCCGTGGCGGTGACGGCCAGGGCAGTGGGCTGACCCAGGACGTCCAGGACACGGGGGAGCTCGCCGTAGGCGCCCCTCCCCTCACCCAAAAGGACGTTGCCGTGATGGGCCTCATCTATGACCAGGAAGCCCACACGGCCCGATGCTGCCAGGTCGTCGGCATGGAGGGCCAGGTACTCGGGGGTCGTCAGGACGACCGCCACGCTGCCGTCAGCCAGGGCCGCATAGGTGGCCTGGCGCTCCTCCTGGGGGGTCTCGCCCGTGAGGACGCGGACGCCCAGTCCCAGCTGGCCAAAGGAGGCAGCCAGGTGATAAGCCTGGTCAGCCACCAGGGCGCGCAGGGGAAAGACAAAGACGCTCGCCTTCCCATGAGCCAGGGCCTCGCGGGCGGCGTGGATGTGGAAGATAAGGGACTTGCCGCGTCCCGTAGCCATGACGCAGAGGCAGGAACGGCCGGCGGCCAGCCTGTCCAGGGCCACCCTCTGAGCAGGCAGGAGGCTGCCATCGCCGATCATGACCTGGCGCAGGTGGTCGGTCAGGTCCCCATAGGCAAGGTCGGCAGGCAAAGACGCACGTACCCCGTCCCCAACTGGCTCGGGAGTCCCTTGGACCGCGCCCACAGCCGGCCCCTCCAGGGTTCTGTTGCCGTAGCGGTAGATGCTGTCCACGAAGTCGGCACTGTCCGTAGGACCGCCGTCGTCCTCGTGGTAGATGATGTCCTTGATCATGAGCTTGGGCTTCGTGCGACCCTGCCAGGTCTCGTTCACGGGCTCAAAGACCAGGTCGACGACCTCCTCGCAGGAGGCCGCACGGTCTATCTGCGGCGCGCGAAATATGATGGCCGGCACCGACGCCCTGCCATCGGTGGCCTGGAAGCGCAGGTGGTTGGCTTGGGCGCCCACCTTGCCGCGGCCGCGCATGCTGACGCCGCAGGCGGCAAAGAGGGGCTTCTTGTTTCCCTGGCCAAAGGGCTGCAGGGCCTCCAGGGCGTTCAGGTTGTCCACCGTCATCTCGCTCAGGGAGACGATGGCCGTGACCTCGCCCTTGCTCTGGAACTCGTCCTCGGGAAGCTCGCCCAGGACCTGGGCCAGACGCGTCCGCAGGGCGTCCAGCTTGTCGGCCTCGCAGGTGACGCCCACGGCACCGGCATGTCCGCCGAAGCGCAGAAGGAGGTCAGAGCAACGCTCCACTGCCTTGAAGAGGTCCACGGAGCCCACCGAGCGACCGGAGCCGCGGGCGACCCCGTCCTTGATGGAAAAGAGCAGGGCCGGAACGTGGTAATGGTTGGTCACGCGACTGGCGACGATGCCCTTGACGCCCTCGTGCCAGCCGACGCCTCCCTCCACGATCACGCGCTCGCCCCGATAGTCGTCCTCCACCTTCTGGAGTACCTCGTCTGCCAGGGCAGACTCTATGTCGCGCCTCTGCGTGTTGATGTCTTCCAGTCTGGCAGCTAGCTGCTGGGCCTCCAGCATGTTCCCTGCCATCAAGAGGTCAAAGGCCACCTTGGTCTGGCCCATGCGGCCTGCGGCGTTCAGACGGGGAATCAGCGAGAAGGGCAGCTGGTCTGCCGTGATGTCATTCAGACTCTGACGGGCCGTGGCGGCCAGGGCCACGATGCCGGGCCGTTCGGTCTGGCGCATGCGACCGATGCCATCGGTGACCAGGGCGCGGTTCTCCCCCGCCAGAAGCATCATGTCCGAGATGGTGCCCAGGGTAGCGACCTCGGTGTAGTGACGCCAGAGCTCGGGCTGGCCCATCCAGCCTCCCAGGACCTGCAGGAGCTTGAGCGCGACGCCCGCCCCGGCAAGCTCACGCGAGGGGTTGTCTGTCTCCAGCTTTGGGTCGGCCACGGGCACGTCCACTGGTACCAGCTCGGCGGGCTCGTGGTGGTCAGTCACGGCCACATCGATACCCTGGTCCAGGAGCCAGGTGGTCTCGTTCCTGGCGGCGATGCCATTGTCCACCGTCAGCAGGAGCTGGGGATGCGAATCCTCGATCACACGCTCCAACGCCACGCGCGACAGGCCGTAACCCTCGCTGAAGCGGTCGGGAATGTATGGATACACCTCGGCACCCAGCTGGCGGAGACCCAGAGTGAGGAGGCAGGTGGCACTCATGCCATCCACGTCGAAGTCACCAAAGACCGCTATGACCTTGTTGCCCTCGATGGCCGCACGCACACGCTCCGCCACCTCCCGCATGCCAGGAATGATCAGGGGGTCCAGCCAGTCTCGCTCGAGCGAGGGAGTGAGGAAGCGCCGCGCCTCCTCGACGGTCCTGACCCCGCGCGACACGAGCGCGCGCGCCACAATCGGCGCGACGCCACAGCCGGAGGCAATGGTCCTCTCGGCCGCAGCGTCGCCTGTCAGAACGGTCCAACGATTGCTGCTTTGGAGCCCAGACACTATGCAGACTCCTTCGCTGCGTGAGCTCCAGCCTCGCCGTACTTCTTTTCGAGCTTTGCCCACATGGGCTCGTGCGTCTTCCAGATGGCCAGGATTGGGGATGCCACGGCAAAGCTGGAGTAGGTGCCCAAAAGCTCGCCGATGAGCATGGCGAAGGCGAAGCCCTTGAGGGTGGCGCCGCCCAGGACCAGCATGGCGATGACAGGCACGACCGAGGTGACCGTGGTGTTGATCGTACGGATGAAGACCTCGTTGATCGAGAAGTTGGCGATCTGGTAGTAGGTGCGGTGGATGCCGTCCTTGAGCTGCGTGGCGTTCTCGTTCATGCGGTTGAACTCGACGACGGTGTCATAGAGGGAGTAACCCATGATGGTCAGGAGGGCCGCCACCACGTTGGGCGTGATGGGAGTCTGGGTCCAGGCGTAGACGCCCAGGGTGATGACCAGGTCGTGCAGGAGTGCCAGGATGGCACAGAGGGACATCTTGAACTCGTAGCGGATCGACACGTAGGCGATGATGAGGATGATGGCCACGCCAAAGGCCAGTGCCGACGAACGGGTGACGTCGGCTCCCCAGTCCGGGCCGATCGTGGTGACGGTGTAGCTCTCTGACGTGAGGCCCAGGGACTGGGCCGCCTGGGCGGCGTGGGCGTTGGCCACATTGGGGTCAGTGGTGTCGGTGCGGACCAGGAAGCCCTGGCTGCCGTCGGTGACGGCGGTCTGGATGGTGGGGTCGTTCTCCCCCGTCTGGGTGAGGGCGCCGCGCATCTGCTCGATCGTGATGGCACCCGTGTCGCGGAAGTCGATCTCGGAACCGCCGCGGAACTCGATGCCAAAGACCAGGCCGCGTCCGACCAGGCCGACTATAGCCAGAACGACCAGGATCGCAGAGAGGATCAGGAACTTCTTGCGGTTGTGGATGAAGGGAATCTCCTTCGAGAAGTGACTACGCATTCTGGACGCCTCCCTTCTCGTCGCGAGCATCCCTAGCGAGCTCGGCCTCCTTGAGGTCCTTCTTGACGCCCCAGAAGCCGGGGTGACGCTCGATGGGACCACGGGCCAGCAGACGCAGGGCGGGTGCCTTGAAGCAGAACATGGTGATGACGTCGCAGACGATGCCCAGGGCCAGCGTCAGGCCAAAGCCCTTGACCGAGCCGACTGCCACGAAGAAGAGGGCCAGAGCCGTGACCATGGTGACGGCGTCTGCGTCAAGCGAGGTGGAGATGCCGTGCTTTGCGCCAGATATGGAAGCCTGCCTTATGGAACGGCCCATGCGGATCTCCTCGCGGAAGCGCTCCAGAACCAGGATGGACGAGTCGGCGGCAGATCCCGTGGTGAGGACGACGCCCGCCAGTCCGGGCAGGGTCAGGGCAAAGAGTCCAAAGTGCGAGAGCAGTGCCAGAAGGCCCAGATAGAGGATGGCAAAGACCGCCAGTGAGCCCATGGTGAGGATGCCCAGGCCGCCGTAGAAGAAGAAGAGGTAGATCACGACGACGGCAACGCCAATGGCGATGGCGGTGACGCCCTGCGCCAGGGAGTCCTGGCCCAGGGTAGGACCGACGACGCGGCTCTCGGAGTAGGTCAGGGTGACGGGAAGGGAGCCGGAGTCCAGGACGGTCTTGAGCTGGTTCGCGTCATCCAGGCTGAAGGAGCCCGTGATGGACACCTGGCCGTTTGCGATCTCGTTCTGCACGGCGGGAGCGGAGTAGATCACACCGTCCAGGACGATGGCGATCTGCCCCTTGGTGGGAGCCAGCTCCCTGGTGACCTCGGCGAACTTCTGGGTGCCCTCGGAGTTGAGGGTCAGGTTGACCGCATAGCCGCCGGTGGCGCTATTGGAGTCCTGGTTGACCGTGACCTTGTCGATCACGGAGCCGTCCATGAAGGCCTTGTAGGTGCCCTCCTTGAGCTGGACGTCGCCCGCACCCCTGCTGAGCTGCATGATGGCATCGGCGTCACCAATCTGGTCCAGGCGGACGAACTCCAGGTGACCGGTCTTTCCCAGAGTCTCGATGGCCTCGTTGGCGTCAGTGGCGCCGGGAATCTGAATCAGGATGGAGTCGGTGCCCTGCTGCTGGACCGTGGCCTCGGAGGCGCCCAGGGCATTCACACGGTTCTGCACGATGCCCGTGGCCGTGGTCATGTCGTCGCTCGTGGGCGTGGAGCCGTCGGCCTTGCTGGCCTTCATGATCACCGAGACACCGCCCTGGATGTCCAGGCCCTGGGTGATCCTCTGGCCCACCGGGGTGAAGCCGATGACCGCAACGACCAGGACCACGAGGAGGATCACGAGGGTCGACACATACCTGCGCACCCGCGGGTCCTTGCGACCCTTGCCGCGTGGCTTGTCCTTCTTTGCCTTCTTGGCAGAGTCCTTGCCTGCCTTGTGGCGACCGCCCCCGGCACCCCCCACGGATGCCTCCCAGCGGTCGACGCCCGTCAGAGCCTCATCGGGCTTCTTGTCTTGCGCCATGATTCTCCTATACCTGGGTAATCCCAATAGTTTCTTAACCCAAATATGATAGCGCAGGAGTGCGACATTTCGCTCTTGCGAAAATGCCTGGCAACGGACGATTCTGGGACTAGGGCGACAACGCGCGCGGACAAGAAGGACAGCGCACAAGGCGCGTGCGGACGAGCCTACCAGTCCTGGGATGCGGGCAGGCTATCCCAGGTGCGGACGAACTCGCCGTAGGTCCCGGCGATGATGGCCTCGCGAGCCCTGCGCATGAGGTCCAGGAGGAAGTAGATGTTGTGCATGGACAAAAGGATGGAGCCCACCATCTCCTTCTGGCGAACCAGGTGGTGGATGTAGGCGCGGGTGTATCCGCTCGTGCAGACGGGGCAGGTGCACTGACCATCCAGGGGACCGTGGTCGTGGATGAAGCGGGCGTTCTTTAGGTTGAGCCTGCCCTCGCTGGAGAAGGCCGTGCCCATGCGGGCCGTGCGGGTAGGCAGGACGCAGTCGAACATATCGATGCCGCATTCCACGCCGTGGACCAGGGTGGTCGGGTTGCCGACACCCATGAGATAGCGGGGCTTCTCGCGCGGCATGTACTCGCCGGCCAGGGGCGCCAGGGACTCGAACATGGTCTCGTGGTCCTCACCCACGGAGTAGCCGCCGATGCCGTAGCCCGGGAAGTCACCACACTCCTCCAGGTGATGCAGGCTCCTCAGGCGCAGGTCCAGGTGCATGCCGCCCTGGACGATGCCAAAGAGTGCCTGGTCCTCGCGGGTGTGGGCGGCATAGCAGCGCTCGGCCCACATGCTCGAGAGCTCCACGGCCCTCTCCACGAAGGAGCGCTGGGCGGGATAGCCCGGGCACTGGTCCAGCTGCATCACGATGTCGGCGCCCAGCTGCTGGGCGATGTGCATGTTGTCCTCGGGGGTCCAGTGCACGTAGCGGCCGTCGTAGTCCACCACGCGGAAGGTCACGCCGTCGTCGTCGAGCTTGACGAAGTCGCCGTGGCTGAATACCTGGAAGCCGCCAGAGTCCGTGAGGATGGGGCCGTGCCACTGCATGAACTCGTGCAGACCGCCCATCTCCTCCACCAGGTCGGCGCCGGGGCGCTGCGAGAGGTGGTAGGTGTTTGCCAGGAGGATCTTTGTCCCCAGGTCCTTGAGCTGGGACGGAAGGAGACCCTTTACCGTGGCCTTGGTACCCACCGGCATAAAGATGGGCGTGGGCACATCCCCGTGAGGCGTGTGGAGGACTCCCGCCCTGGCGTGGGTGCTGGGGTCCTCGGCGATGATGTCATAGGTAAACCACGGCTCGGTCACTGCTGTCCGTCCTTCTTTCCTGGTATCCACAGGGGGTATCCACAGGGGGTACTCCCTTATGGATAAGGGGTACTCCCTTTTGGCCTATTGGCTAGCGCGAGCATCCCATTTTACATAGAAACCCCTGCCAAAATGGCAGGGGCCGAGTCGAAGCAAAAGCTGTAAGGTGCAAAGAACCTACTCGGAGAACAGAGCCTCGTCGCCGTCCTTGATGGCGCACAGGGCGTTCATGGCGTCCTGCTCGTCGGGGCCGTCGCAAGAGACCTCGACCTTGGCGCCGGTGCCGAGGCCAGCAGCCAGGATCATCATGATGGACTTGGCGTTGACGGGAGCGGAGCCCTTGTCGACGTCCTTGATGGTGACAGCAGACTGGAAGCCCTTGGCAACCTGGACGAACTGGGAAGCGGGACGGGCGTGCAGGCCAGTGGCGCTGACGATGGTAAGCTGCTTGGTGATCATGCAAAACTCCTTTGTTTTTAGAGGGCGTGTACCAAGAGTAGTCCACGCTGACTGCAGATAGTTAAAAGATACACCAAATTTGGCGCAACTAGGATGTGACGATAGCATGAACGGTAAAAAGTCGACGCTCACCCGATTTGTGCACACTTCCGACTTGGGGACACCGCCGAAGGACTTTCGCCGCTGATTTGGAAATAGTCACAGTTGTGAAACTACGGCCCCCAGGCTCCCCTGGATTCGGTATCCTCATTCTGTTGGTGCCTTTGTGGCGCCATCGACCGAAGGAGATTGTGGATGAGCAGACGTGAGAGGCCCGGCAAGGGCGCAAGCTTCCGTAGCGCACAGCTGCTGGGCGCAGACGACGGCGATCAGTTGCGTCCCCAGGAAGACGAGAGCCTGGAGGAGGAGCCCGATGCTCCTCAGTCCCGTCGCGCCAGCTCGCGAAAGAGGCAGGAAAGGAAGAAGTCCAGCCTCTTCTCTGACGGACTGCGCGCCATGCGTCAGGTCCGCGAGGCGTCCAAGCAGCATGCCGACGCCCGCAACCAGCTGAACGAGCTGACAAAGACCATCGAAGCCGACCAGGCGGAGCTCACCCACCGGCAAAAGATCGAGGAGTCCTTTGACTCCATCATCGTCCAGCAGCAGGACATCCAGGACGAAGCCCGCGTAGCCCTGGCCAACATCAGCATCACGCAAGAGCAGGTCCAGTCCGAGCAGGACAAGCTGGAGGCCCAGCTCCGCGCCATGAAGGCCGAGCACGAGGAGAGCCTGCGTCCCTATCGCAATCTCATGGAGGCCGCAAAGGGCCGCTCCGACGACGCAGCCCGCGCCCTCGCCGACATCCGTCGCGCGGTAAAGACCGCAGACCAGCAGGTGGCCGATGCGGCCAAGCGTCGTGAGCAGCGCATCGCCGCGGCAAACAAGGCCGTGGACAACGGCCAGGACCGCCTGCGCAAGGTCCAGTCCGAGCTGGACGCCCTGCAGGCTGATCCCGACTCCTCCCCCACCGCCATTTCGAAAATGCAGAGCGAGCTCGTGGCCGAGCAGGCCCACCTGGATGCCGCCCGCGACGAGGTGAAGCGCGCCACCACGGAGTCCCAGCAGCTGGTGGACAACGCCCAGACCCACCTGTGGACCCAGAAGCAGTCCCAGGAGTCCCTGGAGCGCCAGGCCAGCGAGGCGAAGGCCGAGGCCACCCAAAGTCGCGAGGAGTACGAGGGCCTCTACAACGCTGCCATGAGTCAGGAGAAGGCCCTCTCGGACCAGATCGAGGCAAAGAAGAAGGAGCTCCAGAACGCCCAGAAGGCGGCCGACACCGCCCAGGACCACATCGACGAGGCCCAGAAGGCCCTGGACGAGGCCCGTCACATCCACGAGACCCCCGAGCGCACGGTCGAGCTGGCCCAGCTCGTCACCGAGAACAACCAGAGGCTGGCCGGCCTCAAGCGCGACGTGAACAAGCTCGCCCAGCACGAGAAGACCCTGCGCACCAGGACCCGCGGCCAGCGTATCGTCCTGGTGCTGCTGGTTGTGCTCGTGGTCGTGGTGGTCGCTGCGGTGGCACTCCTGGTAGCCACGAAGGGTTTCACGGCCTAGCCGGATAAGGCGGCCTGACAAAAGACGGTAAGGCAAGGGAGCCTCCCTTTCCCGCAAATCGCGCGGAAAGGGAGGCTCCCTTCTTTTGGTCAACTCCTATGGGCCGGTTGTGCCGGTGCCTTGGACCCGAACCCTGGACCTACTCGATGAACATGGCGTCGCCGAAGGACAGGAAGCGGTAGTGCTCTTCGATGGCCTGCTGGTAGGCACTCATGACCTGCTCGCGGGTGGCAAAGGCCGAGACCAGCATCATCAGGGTGGAACGGGGCACGTGGAAGTTGGTGATCAGGCCGTCCACCACGTGATAGGTGGAGCCGGGCATGAGGTAGAGCTGGGTCTTTGCGTCCTTGCGCTCCACCAGGTCGCCCTTGCCCAGGGTCTTTGCGGAGTCCGGCGCGTCCTCGAAGCGACGGGCCACCATGGGCAGGTCGGCCACGGGAGCCTCTGGGTCGTAGGCGCTCTCCAGGGAGCGGACCGAGGTGGTGCCCACGGCGATCACGCGGTGGCCGGCAGCCTTGGTGGCGTGCACGGCGTCCACCACGTGCTGGGAAACGTGGTAGCGCTCGGTATGCATCACATGCTGGGTGGGGTCGTCCTCCTCCACCAGGCGGAAGGTATCGATGCCCACCTCCAGCTCCACGGTCTCGAAGCCGATGCCCTTGTCCTCGATGCGCTTGATGAGCTCGGGGGTGAAATGCAGGCCGGCCGTGGGTGCCGCCGCGGAGTGCTCCTCGTGCATGGCATAGACGGTCTGGTACTTCTCGGGGTCACCCTCGTACTGGGTGATGTAGGGAGGCAGGGGTACGTGGCCTGCCTTGTGGATGGCCTCGTCCAGGGACAGGCCCTCGGCGGGCGTGAAGCGGACCAGGCGGCCGCCGCGGTTGTCCTCCAGGTAGTCCACGACCTCGCCGGTCAGGACGACAGGCCAGTTCATGGGCGCGTGGATGCCGCCCTCGCGGTACTCGATCGTGGCGCCCTGCTTGAGGCGCTTGCCGGGCTTGACCAGGCACTCCCACACATGGCCCAAGGCGTCCACGTCCTCGCGGCGCTTGAGCAAGAGGGTCTCTGCCACGCCGCCCGTGCCCCTCTTGTGGCCCATGAGGCGGGCGGGCATGACGCGGGTCTTGTTGGCCACCAGGAGGTCGCCCGGCTCCAGGTAGTCGAGGATGTCCGTGAAGTGGCGATGCTCGACCGAACCGTCCTCACGGTGCAGGACGAGCAGGCGGCAGGAGTCGCGGGGCTCCGCGGGCTCCTGGGCAATGAGCTCGTCAGGTAGCGGATAGTCAAAGTCATCGGTGCGCATGGGATTCTTCCTCAGTCTGATGCGGGTTTGTGCTGGTGCGCAGGTTCGTGGCGGCACGCGGGCTCGTGGCGGCGCGCAGGTCCGTGGCGACGTGCGGGCTGGCGCGGCGCGCGGGCTCGTGGCGACGCGCGGGCTGGCGCGGCGCGCGGGCTCGTGGCGACGCGCGGGCTGGCGCGGCGCGCGGGTTCGTGCTGACACATCATAACCCAACGGGAGCGGGCGGCCCAGCGGGAGGCGACCAAGCGGGAGGCGGCTCTGTCAAGTTCCTCTTCCCGCAAAGAATCCCGCTCCTTCGCTAGGCATGGACCTTCTTGGAGCTGACGACGCTGGCTATTCCAGCGCCGGCGCAAACGATCACGGGAAGGGGCGCAGTCTCGATCAACTGGCTCAGGTCGGAGGAGCCGCCCACGACAAAGAGGAAGACACAGGCGATACATATTAAAAGGATCAGTCCCACGCGCAGCGCGCTATTCGGACGCTGTCTCATGAAGCCCAGGATGACGCCCGCCGAAGTCAGGACCATACCCGCAAGCCAGATGTAGTAAGCGAGGTCAAGCGCCTGAGCCGCCTGGCCAAGGCTGTCCCCAGAGGAACTGAATACACCAACTACGTGCGCGACGTCTCTGAGCATTTCCGCAAGGTCGTGGAACTGCCAGACACCGTAGCTCGTCGCCACGTCAGCGTATGAGCTGCCACCAATGACAGAGCCAATTGAGTTGGCAGTTGCAACCAACTGCGAGAGTCTGCTCGTCAGGTACACCCAGGGCATCGACCCTGTTACCAAGGCAACTAGGGCAAGACCACCAGAGAGCAGGAAGCTCTTGGAAGCAGCTCCACTTTTATTGGGAACCACTGCGCTGGCCTTGGGGGCAGCCGCGGCAGCCTTGGGGGCAGACGCGTTTTCCTTGGAATCAGACGCGACGGCCTTGGGGGCAGCCGCGACTGGCATGGTGGCGGCAGGTTGCGCCTTTGCGCCTATGCGATTACCGCATTTCTGACAAAAGGCCGCTCCGTCGGGAAGCTTTGTTCCGCAATTGGTGCAGTACATGTCAAACCTCGAATCGTTCCGTGATTTTACCTGTAAGCGTGACTGACCCGCACTTAGCGACCACCGTTCATCAGACGGTTGGCTGCCCCAATATTCTTTGGAATGGCGTCACCGTCGTTCTGGTAGAAGTAGTCGTCATCCTGGGAAGCGATACCATCGGGGTCATAAATGGCTTCCTCACCAGCAAGAGAGTGTCGGATCTCTGCTCGAGTCGGCTTGTAGGCAAGGCCAAACATCTGCGTGGAGATGAGAACGTATGCCACGACGATTGCGGCAACTACCGTGAGGACAAGATTCGTTTGACTCTTTTCTGCACTCGACATGGTGGACTCCTTCCTCGACCTTGGCAGCGGTGACTACAAGAGCAAGGATAGGAGAGGATTCTCGAGTTCTGTTGCACAACAACTAGCAACTCCCAGAAGAAAGAGAATCCCGTACTGCCCTGGCCGCTTCCAGCGAAAACGTTCGCATGACTTGCCGGAAGTCGCCCGAAAGAGGATCGCACATTCTCTGTGCTCAGCGCCCGGCGCGGGCCAGCTCCCTCTGGGCCTTGCGGGCATCCCGAGCCTCGTGCCGCTCGATGGCGGCCTCCGCGGCAGAGAATCTGCATCCGCAGTAATTCTGCCGGTACATGCCCAGATCACGGGACTCGCGGGTCGCCTCGGGATAGTGGGGGCGGAAGTCTCGCCAGACGGGCGTGAGCCCATATGCATGGGCCAGCTTGACCAGCTCGTCTTCGCAGACGTCAAAGAGCTGGTAGGGCGAGACGGCCAGGGTGGTGGAGATGTACTGGAAGCCACGGTCGCGTGCCACGCGGCAGGACTCCGCCAGGCGCAGGGCGTAGCAGGCCCGGCAGCGACGCTCGCGGTCGAAGGCAGCCGGCGCCACGGAGCGCTCCCAGGCATCGCGGTCGTCGCCCGCAACGATCACCTGCACATGGGCCACTTCGTCCGCCCACTTCCGCAGGGTGCGCAGGCGCAGGTCGTGCTCGGCCAGGGGCTGGATGTTTGGGTTCGACCATATGATGGTGGGCTCGAAGCCCTCCTCGCGCAGGAGCTTCACGGGCTCCAGCGAACAGGGACCGCAGCAGGCGTGCAGGGCTAGCGGGGTTCTATCCATGGCGTTTCTCCTCTCGCAGGCAATTCTACCCAGAAAGCATGCCGACATGGGTATAAGTCTGACAGTGCTGGCGGACGAAGTGCCGGTCGGCAAGAAGCACGGCCCCGCGAGGGGCGACCAGGCAAGCCGACACCCGCAGCACGCCCGACCGTTGAGAGGAGCCCCATGGACCTTTTCGCAAATAAGCCCGCGACGGGCCTTGACCCCATGACCCAGGCCATTCCCGTGCCGATGCCAAACGACGGCGCCCCAGCGGCGGCGTCTCCCGTCGCCCCTCCTCAGGAGCGAGTCCTCCCCTCCATCGAGTCTCGTCTGCGCCACAACATCCTCAAGATGCCACCCGAGATTCGCAAGGCCTCGGGCATCGTGATCTACGGCCGCAGGATAAAGAGCCTGGTCTTTACGACCGACCTGGCCATTATCAAGAATTGCGACGCCGACGCGGTCTTTGCCGTCTACCCCTTCACGCCCCAACAGTCCATTTCCAGTGCCATCATCGCAGCGGCCTCGGTTCCCGTGTTCTGCGGGGTGGGCGGCGGTACCACGCGTGGCGTGCGGACCGTCTCGCTGGCAAAGGACGCGGAGGCCCAGGGCGCCATGGGCGTCGTGTTGAACGCGCCCATCACCAACGCAAACCTGCTCGCCGTCTCGCGCACGGTGGACATCCCCACGATTGTCACCGTCATCTCGGAAAAGACCGACGTCGACGCACGGCTGCGGGCCGGTGCCGCGATCCTCAACGTCGCAGGTGGCAAGGCGACGCCTCAGATCGTTGCCCACATTCGCAGGGACCATCCTCGGATTCCCATCATCGCGACGGGCGGAAACACCCCCGAGAGGATCGAGGAGACCATCGCGGCTGGCGCGAACGCCATCACCTACACGCCGCCGTCGGTCCAGGAGCTCTTCAAGGAAATGATGGGCCGCTACCGCGAGATGTGACAATGGCGCCAGGCGCTACTGTCACATTTTGGGACAATGGTGCCAGGCGCTACTGTCACATTTGTCACGCCCGCCCAATGGCGCTCAACAGAAAGGAGTCTGCCATGGAAGTGCACGTCAAGATGGATCAGCGGGGGCTCTTGCCCGACCGCTATGCGAAGTATGCGGATGCCGCCCACACGGCAGACGGGACGCCCACCTGCTCCTTCCCCTTCGAGGTGACGGGGGTGCCGGAGGACGCCGTGTCGCTGGCCGTGGCATTCTTTGACTTTGATTCCATCCCGGTCTGCGGCTTCCCCTGGATCCACTGGGTTGCCGCCGGCATCGACACGGCCGAGGTCAAGGACGGCAGGATCGTCTTTCCCGAGGATGCCTCCAACCTGCAGAGCTTCGGTATGGTCCAGGGGCTCAACTCTTCGGCGTCGCGGCTGGGCGGCTCCAGGAATCCCCTGGTCACCTGCCGCTACAATGGCCCCCAGCCACCCGACAAGACCCACGTGTACACGCTGCGGGTCTACGCACTGAACTTCATGCCTCTGCTCCGCGAGGGCTACTGGGCAAACGAGCTGGTCAACCAGGCTCGAGGCCACGTCCTGGCTAGCGCAGAGGCCAACCTCCCCGCCCGCGCATGAGACATTTGGGACGGAGCATTTTGTCTCTGAGTCATTAGGGACGGAGCACTTTGTCTCTGAGTCATTGGGGACGGAGCACTTTGTCTCTGAGACATTAGGGACGGAGCACTTTGTCTCTGAGACAAAATGCTCCGTCCCCTTTGTCTCCACGTCCCCTTTGTCTCCACTTTGTCTCCCTGGGTCAACCGTGTTGGTCCGGGATTTTGTCCGGGGTCCCAATCGGCCGATTTTTTCCGCAATGACCCCAGTCGCGTCATGGGACTGTCTGGATTGACCTCTGCCACGGCGCAATCTGTCTGGATTGACCTCCGCCGCGGCGCGACCTGTCTGAGCGGGCCATCGGTTTTATTGCAGTCTGAATTTGTCTCAAATGGCACGGCCTTCCTGGGGCCCAACGGCCCGGGCGCCTCTGTCCCCTTTGTCTCTGAGACAATCTGCTCCGTCCCTACTGTCTCTGAGACAAAGTGCTCCGTCCCTACTGTCTCGCCTACTGTCTCAGGAGGGCGATGCCGGTCGCGGTGTCTCTTACGTGGGTGCACTCTGGCTCGCGGCGGATCTCCCTTGTCATCAGGAGGTCGCCCACGCAGCCCGAGAGGTGGACCCACAGGCAGGCCCAGGCGGCCAGCGGCATCCCACCCAGCAGGCCCCAGCCAGCAAATCCCAAGCTCAGGACCACCGTCGGCGCCAAGAGGATCGCCATGAACCGCCCGCGCGCATACACCGTCCCCGGTGCCGTAGCGTAGAGCATGCCCGCCTGGTGGCCGAACCTGACCCGAGTCCCCGGCCCGCCCAGTAGGCGAAAGGCCGCCCCGTGAATCAGCTCGTGCACAGGCAGTGCCGCCAGCGAGAGGCCCACCACGCAGGCCAGCCAGAGCAAGCCGTCCAGGGCGTCGGCCACCCCCAGGGCAAGGCCCACGAGCACGCCCATGACCCCCACCAGAAAGAGCCCCAGACTCCCCGCGACCATGCCCCGCTGGAGCTGCGGGTCGCCCAATATGTCTATCTCGCACACTGTCTTCATGGCACGCGAGTATAGCGTACGCCGATGTGCGATAATCGCCTGCGTACCATTACGCTACGTAGCCGCGTCCCGTCGTCAGACGCCCCGCGGCCTCACCGCTACAGAAGGAATCGCTTCATGCCAGTTGACTTCGATCATCGTCCTCACTTCCCTGTCCGCGCCGTTATCACCGGCGGCATGCCCTACGGAAACAAGGACCTCCACTTTGGCCACATCGGCGGCGTCTTTGTGCCCGCCGACTTCTTTGCCCGCTTCCTGCGCGACCGCATCGGCCAGCAGAACGTGGTCTTTGTCTCGGGCACCGACTGCTACGGCTCCCCCATCATGGAGGGCTACCGCAAGCTCAAGGACACGGGCTATGAGGGCACGATCATCGACTACGTGAACGGACACCACCAGAACCAGAAGTCCGCCCTGGACGCCTACGGCATCAGCCTGGACCTCTTTGCCGGCTCTGGCCTGGAGCCCGCAAAGGGCTTCCACGAGCGCCTGACCGCCGAGATCCTGAAGCGCCTGCACGAAAAGGGCTACCTGCACAAGATGTCGACCCTGCAGTTCTACGACACCGAGGCCAAGCAGTTCCTAAACGGCCGCCAGGTCATCGGTCGCTGCCCCGTCAAGGGCTGCAAGTCCGAGAAGGCCTACGCCGATGAGTGCGACCTGGGCCACCAGTTTGACCCCCAGGAGCTCATCGCCCCCGTTTCCCAGCTCACCGGCACCAAGCCCGAGCTGCGTCCCGTAGACAACTGGTACTTTGACCTGCCAGCCTTCCAGCAGGAGCTGGAGAAGCTCATGGACGAGTGGGACCTGGACGAGCAGGTCCGCACCATCGTGACCAAGACCGTGCGCGAGTCCCTGGCCGCCCCCGTCATGTACATCCAGAACAAGTTCCGCGCCGACTTCGATGCCACCGAGGGCCAGTTGCCCCAGCACGTCCTCCGCGAGGCCGAGGGCAACCAGCAATCCTTCTCCGTCGAGTTCCAGAACTGGCAGGACCGCGACCAGGCGCGCGACATCCTGGAGGCCGCCCATGTCCGCTTCCGCACCAGCAAGACCCTCTTGCCCTTCCGTATCACGGGCAACATCGACTGGGGCGTCCCCGCTCCCGAGTTGGAGGACACCAAGGACCTGACTGTCTGGTGCTGGCCCGAGAGCCTCTGGGCACCCATCAGCTTCACCCAGACCGTCCTGGCGGGCGCCCCCGAGGGCCGCTACTCTTCCAAGGACTGGAAGGACTGGTGGTGCGCGGACGACGCAAAGGT
This sequence comes from uncultured Olsenella sp., assembly GCA_900316105.1. Taxonomy (GTDB): domain Bacteria; phylum Actinomycetota; class Coriobacteriia; order Coriobacteriales; family Atopobiaceae; genus Olsenella_F. The sequence continues at coordinate 16,487 of ONBR01000015.1, read as the reverse complement.
CTACCAGTTCATCGGCCAGGACAACATCTACTTCTACTGCGTCGCCCAGCCCGCCCTCTGGGTGGCGCTGGACTGGGGCCTCTTCCAGGACACCCCCATCGCCAACTACCACATCCTCTTTATGAACAAGAAGGCCTCCAGCTCAGGAAATATCAAGCCGCCCATGGCCGCCGAGCTCCTGGACCACTACACCGCCGAGCAGCTCCGCTGCCACTGGCTGAACCTGGGCCTGGACCAGAAGGCCGTGTCCTTCTCGCCCAAGGCCTATGACACCTCCGTCAGTCACAAGGACAAGAAGACCGGCGAGGAGATCCTGGTCAAGGACGACCCTCGCGTCGTGGACCCCGCCCTCAAGGAGTCGGCCTTCCTGACCAACATCTTCAACCGCCTGGCCCGTTCCTGCTTCTACGGTGCGCAGAACGTCTGCGACGGCAAGCTCCCCTCCATGGACGCCGACCAGGACGTCCTGGATGCCTGCGCCCAGGCCACGCTGGACTTCGAGAAGGCAGCCTACGACTTTGACGCCCACGGCTCCCTGGCCATTGCCGAGGACTTCTGCCGCAAGGCCAACAAGCGCTGGACCGACGAGTCCAAGGCCGCCAAGGGTGATGACCCCGCCTACGAGCACGCCCTGGCCAACGCCTTCGCCGCCCTGCGCACGACCACGTTGCTGATGCACGCCGCCGTTCCCTTTGGCTGCGAGAAGATCTGCGACCACCTGGGATTCGCACACGAGGACTTCTTTAGCTGGGAGCACGCCTTCCAGACGCCCAAGCAGCTTGCCGAGGCCCTAGGCGAGACGGAGCATGCCCTCGTGACACTGCCGCCGAAGACGGACTTCTTCAGCAAGAACAAGTAGAGCTTCACACATGAAAGAGGGGCCACCCTAGTCTCGGCGCTCAAACAGCTCCCTTCGCGAGAGCTGTGCCTGAGACGAGGGTGGCCCCTTCTTTCCAGGAGGCAATTCCTCCAAGTAGCTAGTCCGAGGAAGTTCGACCTCGGAGGACTGGCCACGGGGACCATGGATAGCGTGGGGACGTTGTATGTGGCCTTGCGGGGTTTATGTCCTTCTCGTTCCTTGGGTCTCTTTTGACTTATAGGATTTTCCCTATAGGACCCGAATCAGCCAGACGGTTACGAAAGCAAGCAGCATGGCTGTGGCAGTCAGGGTTTGGGCTCGGCGAGGCAGCAGGTCACCGAAGGTTGCCAGGAACAGAGCTGGGGGAAACAGCCAAAAGAGCGGATGCATGCGCATGGCCTGGGCAAAGTCCAGGTGCAGGGCGGCAATCCATGCCCTGGTCATTCCGCAACCCGGACAGGGCGTGCCCGTTACGAGGCGTATGGGGCAGCCGATACCCGTCACGTGCAGGACGATTGCCACCGCGCAGATAAAGAGCCCAAGCTCGAAAGTTTGGGCCCATCGTCTGCCTAGCCTTGAGTCTCTTGCAAGGACCCTAGCCCGCATAGGAGACGCCGTTTGAGATGTTGTAGGCGGTGGCAAGCTTGTCGATGCTGGTCACCAGGATGTTGAGCGGGATGTAGGAGAGCAGGGTGCCAAGAAAGCCGAGCGTGCCTCCAGTAAGGAAGACAATGAGCAGCTGCAGGGCCAGGACGCCAAGGCTCCAGCCCAGAACCGCGCCGCCACCCTGCTCGATCGTCACGCCATAGTGCGGGGCGTTGGCCTTCATGCGATCCTGGATCTTGTACTGCCAGTAGTAGCAGTAGATGCCAAAGGTCAGGAGACCCAGCAGGATGTACGCCGCGGCGCCGGCAGACTTCTGGCCGTCCTGGCAGATGTCGTTGGCCTCGGACGCAAGCTTGCTTGTGAACCACATGCCATAGATGCCGCAGGTGACGACGTTAAGCAACACGATGGTGATGGTGGACCAGTTGTCGCGCTGCGGAATCACCATGCCCGCCTGCTGGGCAGGCGCATAGGCCTGGACTGGCTGGCCGGCCGAGCTGATGGCCTGCGACTGGGCAGGCTGCGTGTACTGAGGCTGGGCCTCTTGCGCATAGTACTGGGGTTGGTCGTATTGCGGCTGCGCGTACTGGGACTGCGACGAGGCTTGCTGGACCGGAGCAGCTTGCGTCTGGGAGTTGCTTTGGGCCTGTTCGACCTTCGACCCGCACTTCGGGCAGAATTTCGCGTTATCAGCCAGTTGGAAACCGCACTTAGGACAATACATTGAGCCTTCCCCCATTTCAGATGGCATGCACAGGATGATCGCGGGCGGCAAGGAGCCCCTCCGACCAGTCGTTAGTATATTCTCGTATCGTCCCCATCTGTTGTGCAACAATCGGTCCGACAGGAAAAGTAAGGCCTTGGTAAAGCCTACCAAGGGAAGGCCCTTCCTTTTCGCCCGTAACACCTTTCTCGATAGCCTGGAGAGCATATGACCACAGCCCCCATACCACCGCAGCCGCATTTTCCGTCCCGCTATTCCAGGCCATCCCTGGCACCTTCGGTCGCGCGTTGTTTTAAGAGACAGGATGGGGCGCAGGTTGCCTGCTTCGTCTACGGCGAGCTTGGCTGCGCGGGCGGCGCGGGCGGGGACAGCGAGCTTGGCTGCGCAGGTGGCGCGGGCGGGGACAGCGGGCTTGGCTGCGCGGGCGGCGCGGGCGGGGACGCCGAGCTGGAGCCGGTGGTCTTCATCCACGGCAATGGCGAGGAGCACGGAATCTTTGGGCCGATGATCGACGCCGTCGTCACAGATGGACGTGCCGCCATTGGCATCGACTCCCGCGGCCAGGGCAGGTCAAGTCGAGGGACCGACCGGCTGACCTACGAGCTTCTGGCGGATGACGCCCTGGCCTGCCTGGACGAGCTGGGTGTGGGCCGCTTCCACCTGGTGGGCTTTTCCGACGGGGCCATCGAGGCCCTAATCCTGGCCAGGGACCACACCGACCGCGTGGCGTCCCTTCTGTCCATGGGGGCAAACCTCACGCCAGAGGGCGTGGCAGAGGACGACGACTGGGACATCCATGGGGCAATCAGCTCGAATAAGGCCTGGTCAGAGTGGGCGTCTGGACTTCCCGCGGACGGTGCTGTGGACCCGGCCCTTCTCATGCCCACGGCCACGGAGGCCGCCTGGACGGCGGACCTCCTCCAACTCATGCTGGACGAGCCCCACATTCCCGCGGAGAGTCTGCAGGCCATCGAGTGTCCCACCACCATCATGGCAGGCGAGTTCGACGTGATCATCCCCTCCGAGACCTACCAGATTGCCCGCGCAATCAAGGCCGGCGGCGTGGACGTACGCCTGGTCATCGTACCGGGCGCCGGCCACAGCCTGCCCAAGCAGGTGCCCGACGTGGTGACCCGCGTCATGCGCGCCACCATCTCCCGCTCGATGTGACAATGGTGCCAGGCACTACTGTCACATTTTGGGACAATAGCGCCTGACACTACTGTCACAGCTACGGTTGGGATGGGTAGTAGGGGCAACGGTCGCGGATACAGGAATTTTTGTTGGCCTTGAAGTAACCGCAGACGGGCATGGAGGCATGTACGGCAATCCCGTAGCGCTCACGCACGAATTCCGAGGCCACACGCAGGGCCGTGAAAGCATTTCTCTTGCAGCAGCGAGGCCCACCGAGCTTTGCCTCCTCAGCCAGGACCCGGGAGGTCAGCTCCAGATTGTCCGCATAGTACTGGTCCCCCGACATGGGACCCGTCCCGCGCCAGGCGGAAAGGGCTGCGCCCACCGAGGCGGCTGACCCGCATACGCCCCAGCGACCGCAGATGGCGCCGGGCATCATCGACCCGCGCTCAAAGAGCTCGCCCAGGCAGGCGCCCAGGTCCACATCCGCCCCTGCGTTTCTCATCGCGGCAAGAAGGGCCGCCCCATCCAGCAGGTGGTGAACCGGCCCGTTGACGGGCACGCCCTCGATGGCCATGAGCCTCTTTGCAATGGCGATGGGATCGGTCGAAGTCGACTCAGCGCAGACCTTTGCCGCCGCTGACTGGATGTCCTCGTACATGGTTGCCTCCCGATTGTGACAATGGTGCCAGGCACTACTGTCACATTTTGGGACAATAGTGCCTGGCACTACTGTCACAGTGCCTGGCGCCATTGTCACAGCGCCTGGCGCCATTGTCACACTAGAGCGCGGCGAGGAAGCGGTCCATACCGGCGCGACCGGCCTCGTCCCACTTGAAGACCCCCGCGTCCTCCAGAACCGCCACAAAGACGCGGCCGATCTCGTCCTTGGTCAGACGGCCTGCGTCGATCTCCTTCTCCAGGCGGGGAGGCAGGATGGCCAGGCCCATGACCTCGATGAGGCCGATGTTCTCCTTTTTTACATGCCACTTGTCCTCGTGGGGATGAAAGACGCCCAGGGGATGCTCTTCGGTCGTGATGTTGCAACGCAGGGCCAGGTCCAGCTCGTAGGCATCGCCACGGCGGCGGCAGATGGGGGTCACGGTGTTGTGACGGGTGCCGTCGGGGTCGTGGGCGATGATGCCCAGGGACTCGTCGGAGTAGTCGCGCCAGACGCCCAGCACGTGGGCGGCGGCATCCAGGAGCTTGCCGCGGTCGGTCGAGCTCAGGCGCAGGACCGAGAGGGGCCACTTCAAGACGCCCGCGCTCACGTCTGGATGTCCCGCCAGCGAGAACTCCTCGACCACCTGTGCCCTGGTCATCGCAAACTCGTAGCGCCCGCCCTGGAAGTGGTCGTGGCTCAGGATGGAGCCGCCCACGATGGGCAGGTCCGCGTTGGAACCGATGAAGTAGTGGGGAAAGAGGTCCACGAAGTCCAGCAGGCAGCCCAGGGACTTGCGGTCCACATGCATGGGCCTATGCTGGCTGCTCATCACGATGCAGTGCTCGTTGTAGTAGGCGTAGGGACTGTACTGGAATCCCCAGGACTCCCCTCCCAGCTCGATGGGGATGATGCGGAGGTTCTGCCTGGCGGCGTGTCCACCCATGACCGCGGCAGGGCGGCCGGAGTAGCCCTCGTTCTCCATGCAGAGGGCGCAGGAAGGGTACTTGTCCCCCGCCTGGGCGGCGCCGGCGGCAGCGATGTCACGGGGATCCTTCTCGGGCTTGGACTTGTTGATCGTGATCTCGATGTCTCCCCAGCGAGAAGGCACCGACCACTTGACGTTGCGTGCGATGGCAGACCGGCGCACGTAGTCCACGTTGCAGCAGAGGCCGTAGAACCAGTCGGTGGCAGCCGCGGCACCCTGGCCCCGATAGAGACCATCGAAGTGGCGGGCGACCTCGGAGGGTCTGGGCATGATGGCGCCCATGATGCGCATGCAGATACGGTCGCGTCCCGTGGCGCTGTCCTCTGCCATGCCGTTGGCGATAGCCGCCTCGGCAAGGAGTGAGAGCCAGGTCTCGAAGTCGGGCTTGCCCGTCTCCGCGTCATCCGCGGACGGCCCGGGCTCGACCTCGTCCCCGCAGCCATAAAGGCCGCAGGACTCCAGGATACGGTTCAGGGCCCAACGGGCGTCCGTCGTCTCGATGATGCCTTTTTCCTGGGCATATGCAACCAGCTTGCCCGCTGCCTGGACGGGATTCAAGGAACTTTGCTCTAGAGCCACTCCGCTCGCGCCCCCTCGTGATCGACCGAATAGACATGGGCTGCGTCCGCACCCAGGAAGGCGTTCATCCGCTGACAGTAGGACTCTGCCTGGTCCAGGGGGACGAAGGCCTGGATGGTCCCGCCAAAGCCACCACCGTGAATGCGAGAGGCACCGCGACCGCGCAGAAGCTCCTCGGAGAGGGCCAGGGCCACCATGGCGGGTTGGGTCTGGGCGCCACCTACCGAGACGTTCTGCAGGTACATGGCGCTCGAGGCGCCAGAGGCGCGGGTGAGGACCAGGAAGCGACGGATGTCGCCCTCGTTCAGGGCCTTTGCACGCTCCCCCACGAAGCGCTCCTCGCGGAAGTAGTGGAGGGCACGCAAGACGGGACGGTCGCCCAGCTTCTGCCTGAGCTCGACCACATGGTCAAAGAGGTCTTCCTCGGTCACGTCGGACAAGCGGCTGGCACCAAGCTCGCGGGCAACTGCCTGCATCTCGCTGGGAACCGCAGCGTAGTCGTCGGTATTGGCCGCATGGTCCGCGCCGACCGCCGTGAGGACCAGGGCATAGCCCATCTGGCCGAAGTCGGCATCGAGCTTCTGGACCCTTGCCTCGGCCTCGTGGAAGTTCATGTGGGCCAGGCCACCCACGGACACGGACGCCTGGTCCATGAGGCCGCAAGGCTTGCCAAAGAAGTCTCGCTCGGCCGCCTGGGACATCTGGGCCAAGGTGATGGCGTCCAGGGAGCCGTCGGCCCAGAGGGCGTTGAGGGCCTGGGCGATCTGGAGCTCGAAGGCAGCGGACGATGAGAGGCCCGAGCCCGCGGGCACCTGGCTCTGGATTACGCAGTCAAAGCCCAGGGAGCCTGCCTTGCCATAGCCTGCGGCGACAAAGCCAGCGACCAGGCCACGGACCAGGGCAGCCGTGGTGTTCTCTTCCTCGGGTTGGGGGTCCAGGACGCTCAGGTCCAGGGTCACGGGGTCATAGCCCGCAGACTGCACATGAGCCTGGTCGTCCTCCCTGGTGCAAAAGATGCCCGTCACATAGCGGTCGACCGCGCAGGCGATGACCTGGCCGCCCTCGTGGTCGGTGTGGTTGCCAGCGATCTCCGACCTGCCAGGTGCACAGACCAGGAGCTTCCTGGCATCCGCATCCTCGGGGAAGGTCTGGTCAAAACGGTCCCTCAGGGCCTTCAGCCCCTCGGCGGTCAGTCCCATGTCCTTGCTCATCTCAGTCTCCTCAGTAGTGAATCTGCATTTTCGGCGCCCGACTCTTTCTGTGCGCGCCCCACGAAGGCAGCCAGGGCCTCCCGGTACCATCCGCTCTGCTCCTGGTCCCAGAGCCCCATGTCGTCCGAGGTAAAGAAGACCCCGCCCAGGGTGGCGTCCGCCCTCAGGAGGGCGGAGCGCTGCTCGTCCGAAAGCTTCACGTCCGAGCGCAGGAAGAAGACATCCGGGTCGTTGCGGAAGGCCAGGCCATCCAGGTGGGCACGGCCATGGGTGTTGGCCAGGTTGTTCTTTGTGCTGACACGCTCGCGACCGGTCAGGCGCATGTGGGGCTTGTCGTCCCAGTCCAGACCAACGTCGCAGCCCACGCGGCAGAACTCACAGCGACCAAAGGCGCTTGCCAGAGGCACGCCGCAGAAGTCCAGCCAGGTACCCTCGGCCACGCTGGACCGGATCAGGTCCAGGGCGTCCGCAATCAGCTGGCCGCGGTTCATGCCGCCGTGCGGAAGCATGCAGGCCGCGTAGAGGAAGTCGCATTTCAGCAGCTTGAAGCCCCAGTCTCGCGTGTAGGTGGAGAGCACCTGGCGCAGGTGGTCGCGCACCTGGGGGTTCAGGGTGTCCAGGGCCACCTGACCGGACCAGTGTGACCCCGTGGTCACCAGCTGGCCCTTGTCGTCGTGGAGGAGCCAGTCCTGGTGGTCGGCAAAGACGCGGGACTCGCGCTCGCACACAAAGGGAGCCAGCCAGATGCCGGGCACCAGGTCGGCCTCCTTGATCCTTTGCACCAGGGGCGCCATGCCCTGGGGGAACTTGCCGGCGTCAGGCGTCGTCCAGTCCCCCACCTTGGTGTAGCCGTCGTCGATCTGAAAGACCCTGGCGCAGGAGCCCGTCTGGAAGCGACCCAGCTCCTGGGCCACGCCCTCCAGGTCGTGCTCCAACTTCCCTGCGTCGATGTCCGTGTAATGGCGGTACCAGCTGGTGTAGCCCACCATGGGCCGTGCGGAGCGGGCCTTGATGCCAGCCAGGTCCAGCCAAGTCTGGGTGGCGGAGCGCAGGTCCCCCTTCACGACGCAGAAGGACAGGAGCTCCGAGGACACGCCCGCGGCCAGCTCGCCTGCAGGCGCCTCCTTGTCCAGGGTCAGGGTACCGGCGTCGTAGTCCTCGTAGATGGTGGTCAGGCCGCTGTCCTCGCCAAGCGATCCCACCAGTTGCACCTGGTCGCCAAAGCGCAGGTAGCCATAGGCAAATCCATGCTGGTGGCCACGGCGCTCGTCCCTAGGGGTAAAGCGGTAGTCGCCAGACCCGTCCAGGGCCCAGTGGTCGACAGCGGCGCGGGGCACGCCGAAGTTCTTCATGGCATCGCGCGGGGAGTGCTCCACGGAATCCGTCCAGGAGTTGTAGCCGTTCAGGTAGAGGGCGTCGGCATGGGCCAGGTCCACGCAGAGCCTCACCCGCACCTGGGTCACTCGTATGCCCTCACGAGAGGGGGCGGCCACAAGCCTCCAGGAGTCGCCCCTCTGCACCAGGCTCAGGTCCAGCTCCCCGTCCTGCACCGTGCCCATGGCGGCAGACATCTGGACCACGCTGACCTTGCCCTGGGCATCCTCCCAGCGCACGACCGCCACGGGGCGCAGGGCGAGCTTTTCCTCGTCAGTCAGACTCACCCTAGTCCTCCTCGTCATAGTCACCTGCGATGGTGGCCAGGACATCCTTCTCGCGGTAGCGGAGAAAGATGAGGCCACCCAGCAGGCAGAAGGTCGTGGCAACCACGGCGGTCATTCGGTAGCCAAAGCCGTTGGTGCCCAGGATGGAGATGGAGGTAAAGAGGATCATGGCCAGGGTCTGACCGAAGGTCATGGTGAAGGAACGGGCCGCATAGAACATGCCGGAGCGGTTCTCGCCCGTCTTCACGGAGTCGGCCTCGGCGATGTCGGCCAGGACCGCCTGGGGCAGGATGCCCAGGATGGCCATGGGGATAGCGGCGAGGATGGCCACCAGGACGCCCCAGACCATGCCGGGGATGCCGAACTGGCCGCAGACCGAGGTGACGAAGAAGGCAACGCAGAAGAAGAGGAAGCCAAAGGAAACCAGGGACTTCTTTCCGCGCTTCTTTGCCAGGTGGTTGACCAGGGGATAGAAGGCCAGCGAGATGAGGGTCATGGCCGCGAAGAAGACGAAGGACAGGGAGTCGTCCAGGCCCATGAGCTCGGTGATGTAGTAGGTCATGCCCGTCTGGAACATGGTGATGGCGACCCAGTAGAGGACGTCGGAGATGATGAAGGTCTGGAAGTTCTTGTTCACGAAGGTCTTCTTGACCGACTCGAGCATGGGGGTCGAGGAGGGCTCGGTCTGAGCGTAGGTGTTCTCGTCGATGCCAAATGCGGGCACCATCATGCAGATGACGGCGAGAACGGCCAGGATGGCGATGGTGGCGCGGAAGCCGCCGGCAACGCCCAGGCTAGGCTCCAGCATGCCCGAGATCGTGGGCACCAGGTAGGCCATGGCGGTGCCCAGGAAGTAGGTGACCGAGATGTAGGTGGAGAGGTTGATGCGGAGCTCCTGTGTGCGACCCAGCTCGGGAATCAGGGCGTTGAAGGGGGTGCAATAGAGCGAGAGCGTGATGTAAAAGAGCATCAGGCAGATGAAGAGCAGGACGTTGTTGACCATCAAGTTGGAGGTGCCAGGCACCACAAAGAGGGCCACGGTCATGACCGCAAAGGGAATGGCTGCCTTGCGCATGAAGGGTATGCGGCGACCCAGGGGGTTGTCCAGCTGGTCGGACTTGGTGGCGATCCAGGGGTCAATGAAGCCATCGAGCAGGCGGCCGCAGCCCGTGATGATGCCGATGACGGTGAGGCCCAGGAAGACCGCTCCCTGGGTGATGAAAATCTGCATACCCTGCGAGAGCATGGTCTCCGAGGGCATGTAGAAGTAGACCAGCCAGTTGCTGACGATGCCCGAGAGAATCGCCCAGCCCAGCTGTCCGATGGCGAAGAGCCGTAGCACCTTGCCCGTCGCGAGCTTTTTCTCTGCCATGATGAAACCCTTTCCGTACTGCCGAATTCCTTCGGTCCAAACCCAGATGCCCGCCGCCCCTGCGGCCGGTCACACTGCCAATGCCTGCCGCCAGCCCCCACTGGCCTGACGCTAGGAGCCCGCCCTGGTGAGCGAGTGAACCGCCATGTCCACGATGCAGCTCAGCTCGTCCCAGTCGCGACTCGCATCGTCCGAGGGAATGACCTCCCCCCTGACGAGCTTTTCCGCGACGCCCAGAAGGGCATGCGCCACCGCCCGGTAGAAGGTGCGAAAGTCCACCTCGCGCACCACCGACCCGTCCTGGAGGCCCAGCCTATAGGCGTCCTCAAAGATCACGTAGAAGGAGTCAACCTCCGCCCCGTAACCCGCCAGGTCCTGCTGCTCCAGCTCCTCCGCCAGGACCAGGTGGTCGAACTCGTCCAAAAAGGAGACGAAGGCCCTGTTTGATGCGTAGCGGGTCGCGTACTCCCTAAGGAGGCGCTCCAGGCGCTGGGCGCCATTGAGGGACATGAACTCATCCGACTCCACGAAGGCATGGATCCTCTTGTTGAACCTCTGCCACAGGAGGGTGGCCGCCTCCACGGCGATGCGGGTCTTTGTGGAGAAGTGCCTGTAGATCGTGGCCACACCCACGCCGGAGGCCCGTGCGATGTCCGTCATGCGGACGTTGGCGATGCCGCTCTGCAGAAAGAGGATCGCCGAGGTGAGGACCACGTAGTCGTTGCGGGGACCTGCGACCTGCTCCTTTCCCTGCCACTTCGAGGCAAGGATCGAGAAGATGTCGGCACCCAGGAGCTGCGAGAGCTCCTCGTTCTTTGACATCGGGACCGCCTGCCCAAGAACTTGCGATGGCATCCTTGACTCCTCCAATCCAGTAGTGATAGTCTCGCTATCATGTTGATAGTCAGACTATCACCTATGCACCACAAGTCAAGGGAGAAATCGATGACCGCACAGCATGACAGGGCACAGAGCGCCTTTGGAAACGTCCAGGATGATGCCACGTACAAGAAGGCACTGCGTTCCAAGCAGAAGTTTCTGAGGAAGTTCGGGGACGACACGGCGGTCCACTATCACCTGGCCAGTGCGGACGTGCCCGTGATCAGCGACGCCCTGGGCGTGCGGAACCTGGTTATCGCCGACGGCGACTCTCCCCTGGACATCAAGGCCGACGCCGCCGCGGCTCCCCGCCCCCAGGCCACCGACCGCACGGTCCCCGGTGCCGACGGCAAGCCCGTTATCGTAGGCAACATCCGCATGGGCTTTGGCCACTACCGCATCTCCATGGCCATGGCATCTGCCGCCCACGCCATGGGCTACACCCCCTACTGGCTGGACCTGGCTTCCTTCAAGCAGTCCACGGGCTCCAAGGTCATCGCCTACCAGAACGACCTCTACTCCATGGGCTCGCGCCTCTCCCAGAAGGTCGGCCTCTTCAACAAGCTCTATTGGGAGCCACTGAACTCCGAGGGCTTCCGCAAACTCTCCTACAACTCCGGCGACCAAAAGAACGCCGAGCTCTGCGTGCCCCTCTTTGCTGACATCGACAAGGACACGCCCTACGTGGGCACCCACGTCTGGCCCGCCCAGGCAGCCATCCACGCCGGCATGACCCACGTGGTCAACGCCATCCCCGACAACTGGCCAATGGCCCTGCACCTGGCCGAAGGCGCCATCCACACCGTGCAGACCCCCTCAGCCTACCTGGGCTATCACCAGCTGCGTGGCATGGACCCGAAGCGCCAGCTGAACCCAATGCCCGAAGAAGCCCTCTTCTACACCGGCCACTACGTGGACCACGAGCTCGTCCAGGGCATTCCCGCCGACTGCAAGGCCCGTCGCGAGCGCGTCCTGGGCGGAGGCCCCGTCCGATACCTGCTCTCCGTGGGCGGCGCCGGTGCCCAGCAGGAGCTCTTTGTGGCCATCGTGTCCCACCTCATGCCCTACATCAAGCGCGGCGAAGCCACCCTCTTTGTCAACGTGGGTGACCACGAGGACGTCTGGAAGGGCATGGTCAAGGAGGTCGCGGCCCTGGGTCAGATGGCGCAGTGCCACTTCAACGACTTTGCCAGCGTGGCCGAGCTGGCAAGCGAGGCGGCAGGTCCCGACGGCAACGTCACGGGCATCCACGCCTTCTGCGACAAGGACATCTTTTCGGCCGTCTACAGCTCCAACCTGCTCATGCGCGTGAGCGACGTCCTGGTGACCAAGCCCTCCGAGTTCTCCTTCTATCCCGTGCCAAAGCTCATGATCCATCGCATCGGCGGTCACGAGGCCTGGGGCGCCATCCGCTCCGCCGAGGTGGGAGACGGCACCTACGAGATGGACGACACCTCCGAGGTCCTGGCCATGATCGACTCCTTCCAGACGGACCGAAAGCTCATCGCCTTCATGTGCGACCGGATCGAGGAGGCCAACCGCATGGGCGTGTACGACGGCGCCTACAAGGTGATTGACCTGGCAGTAAACGGGCTGGACGCAAAGAGCGCTCGCTAGCAGGTGGGGGCGGCGTACCTCTTCCCCAATGCTCAGACATTCTCGCGTCGCGCTTCGCGCGCCGCTGCGAAACTGCGCTTGGGAAAGAGGTACGCCGCCCTCCTGCCAGACGGTGGCCCTTTGCAGGTACAGATGAAGGGGAAAGGAACCGTCCTCGTCGTGGGGCTCCTCGTAGACCTGATAGACTAATCTGCGCTGCAAATTGATGCGTCTGGAGTATGCGCCCGTCAAGGACCCGACCAGGGGTTCTAATGCGGATAACCGTCCCTTTCCCACTCGCTTGTGTCAGGAGTTTTTCCATGATTAAGGCCGTTTTCCTGGATATCGACGACACGCTGCTGAGCTTTTCCGGCTACGTGCGTCAGAGCATGCGGGAGGGCTTTGCCCACTATGGGCTGCCAGCCTACGAGGAGTCCATGTACGCCGTCTTTGAGGGAATCAACGACGGCCTCTGGAAGCAGCTGGAGCGTGGGGAGATCGACTTTGACCAGCTCGTTGCCGTTCGCTGGAATCTGATCTTTCGGGAGCTGGGCTTTGACTTCGACGGACCCACCTTCGAGAGGTACTTTCGCAAGCAGCTCTTTTGGAGCGCCGTCCCCGAGCCGGGCGCGCCCGAGCTCGTGGACTACCTGAGCGGGCGCTACCTGCTCTGCGCGGCTAGCAACGGACCCTTCGAGCAACAGGTCAATCGCCTCAAGGTGGCGGGCATGTATCGGAGCTTTGCTCACGTGTTCATATCGTCGCAGGTAGGGGCCCAGAAACCAGAGGCGGCCTTCTTTGACCACTGCTTCGAGGAGCTGCACAGGGACCTGCCCGGCCTCCGTCCCGAGGAGACCGTCCTGGTGGGCGACTCCATGACATCCGACATCGCCGGAGGTGCGGCGTATGGGATGCACACCATCCTTTTCCAGAAGGTCCCTGGCGACAGGCCCGTTGGACGTTACGTACCCGAGCACGTCGTCCACAAGCTCCAGGACGTTCAGCGCTACCTGTAATGTGACAATAGTGCCAGGCGCTATTGTCACATTTTGGGACAGAATGCCCTGGCACCATTGTCACATCGCCATGCAGGGAGCTACCCCCCAAGTTGTACGCTCAGCTCGTGGCTGAGCTCGGGCGGGACGCCGCGGGGACCGCGAATGGTCGAGACACCGTAGACGTCGCGGAGGGTCTGGTAGGGAAACTCGTCCACCTCGTAGCGCCTGACCAGACGGAGGCGCATAAGCTCGCGAACCTGCAGCTTGCCGTTGTCGAAGGGCTCGCAGGGGATGCCCGTCCGCGTCACCTCGCAGCAGTAGAGGATTGCCTTCACGGGCGCCCCCGCGTACATGTAGACGGTGTCCCCCACCCGGATGCCGCGCCCCTGTTTCCAGTCGATCTCGTCCGTCCCATCGAAGGCGTGGACGATGTCGTAATACTTCGGGTTCGCAGGAACCAGCCACTCCTTTGGAGGGCGGGTCTCTTTCCGCGTGCGTGCCGATGCGGTGGCGTCGAAGCTCTGCTCCAGGAGGTCGCAGATCTCACCAAAGTCCACCGTCCCGTCGAGCAGGATGGAGATCCAGCCACCGCGACTGATGTGGTAGCCGGGCAGGAAGCCGTCGCGCTGGACCAACAGGTAGCGAAGGCCCTCGTCGGCGACCTTCACGTTCAGGATGTCCACGCGCTCGCCGGGTACGCGGTCACGGCCGTCGCCGTCGAGGCCCAGGCGCTCCCAGGGCACGTCCATCACCAGGCCGAACCACTTGCGGTTGTCAGAGTGGCGCAGGGCAGCATAACCCGGAAAGCGAGCCCATAAGTACTCGGGCTCGACGCCATAGCGACGTCGAGCGTAGTAAAGGACCTCTTCGCGCAAAGACCCCACCATCGTCTCTCCTCCCCGAATGTGACAATAGCGCCAAATGTGACAATGGCGCCAGGCGCTATTGTCACATTTTGGGACAGAATGCCCTGGCGCCATTGTCACATCGCCACGCAGGGGGCTATCCCAGGTGGCACGACCGATTTAGGTCTAGCATAGGGCAGAGTCCCCTAGCTCAGGAGCCCATCATGCCCAAAGCACTCAAAGTCGTCCTCGCCGTCCTGGTCGTCCTGGCCGTCGCCCTCGGCGGAGCGTCCTTCTACCTGGCCAAATCGGTTGCCCGTCCCAACGGAAACAGTCTGGCCGAGGAGCAGGCCTGGGAAGAGGACCACGGCATGTGGGGTGACTTCGCCGAGCTGCCACGGGAGGACTTCACCGTCGCGGGCGAGGGAGGCTACACCCTCCACTGCTCCCTGGTCCCCGCCGCCGAGGCCAGCGACCGCTACGTGATCATCTCCCACGGCTACAACGCCAACCGCTACGGAGCCGCCAAGTACGTGACCGCCTACCGCGACCTGGGCTTCAACTGCATCATCTACGACGTGCGCGGACACGGGGAGAACGAGCCCACAACCTGCACCCTGGGACAGCTGGAGTCTCAGGACCTCCTGGCGATTATCGCCGACACGCGCGCCCGCCATGGAGACGACATCACCCTGGGCCTGCACGGCGAGTCGATGGGCAGCGCCATCTCCCTCAGCGCGCTTGGCCGCGGGACGGACGTGGACTTTGTGGTCGCGGACTGCGGCTTCGCGAACCTCTACGAGCTTCTCCAGGGCGGTCTGGACCAGAACCACCTGGGCTGGATGATGCCCCTGGCAAATGCCGCGAGCCAGGCCGTCTACGGCTTTGACATGAGCAAGACCAGCCCCATCGACGCCCTGGCAGGAAACCAGATCCCCATCTGCTTCATCCACGGCGCAGAGGACCCCTACATCCTGCCGGACAACAGCAAACGCCTCCAGGCTGCCACGTCGGGCTACAGCGAGCTACACCTGGTACCAGGCGCAAAGCACGCCGAGTCCCGCGAGGTCCTGGGCAAGGACGCCTACCGCGACATCATCGCGGGCTTCCTCCAGCACGTGTCGCTTGGGGGGTAGGGGCAAACCCTGTCACACGAGGACCATGCTTGTTTCAATCCGCGCGCCCCGTACGGGGCGCGACATGTAGAGCGCCACGAGGTACCTAAGGTAGGTGTCATTTCAATCCACGCGCCCCATGCGGGGCGCGACGTGACTAGGTCACTGAGCAAATAGGCCTGGCGCCGTTTCAATCCACGCGCCCCGCACGGGGCGCGACACGGCGGGCGCGGGAAAGCTGACCACCGAAAAATGGTTTCAATCCACGCGCCCCGCGCTCCACGGCCTTGGCTAGGGTCTTCCTGTTTCAATCCACGCGCCCCGTGCGGGGCGCGACAAGGTGCTTGCAGTCGACATGCCGAGCAGCGGGAGTTTCAATCCACGCGCCCCGTGCGGGGCGCGACTCCAGCACGATTCGCGTGCCAGCCAGTGCGTCCCTGTTTCAATCCACGCGCCCCGTGCGGGGCGCGACCAGGAAGGCTCTTGAGTCCGTTCACAACGGCATTGTTTCAATCCACGCGCCCCGTGCGGGGCGCGACGACGAAATCGAGGTGCGCGTGGCGCAATGCAGCCAGTTTCAATCCACGCGCCCCGTGCGGGGCGCGACGGCATGTTGTCGGACACGTAGACAGGCTTGCCAAGTTTCAATCCACGCGCCCCGTGCGGGGCGCGACTTCCGATGCGGTATCCAAGGTCATCCCTCCTATCAAGGTTTCAATCCACGCGCCCCGTGCGGGGCGCGACTTGCAGAGCCAGAGGTGATTCGTAATGCCTAGCGCGTTTCAATCCACGCGCCCCGTGCGGGGCGCGACATGGCGGACGATGGAGACATTGACGAGGGATACCTGTTTCAATCCACGCGCCCCGTGCGGGGCGCGACGGCGACGGCGTCTCAGACCATATCGGCATCGTGGAGTTTCAATCCACGCGCCCCGTGCGGGGCGCGACTCCGGGCCAATAGCAAGAATCGTTGTCTAGGATGCCGTTTCAATCCACGCGCCCCGTGCGGGGCGCGACTGAGCGCAAAAGGGATTTCCCGTCGAAGATTGGCGTTTCAATCCACGCGCCCCGTGCGGGGCGCGACAGGTCCTAGGAGAAGAGCCAGGAAGAGTCAGGAAGTTTCAATCCACGCGCCCCGTGCGGGGCGCGACGTAAACCATAAAATGGCTGAGTACCTCCGGCATAGTTAGGCTCCCTGAACTGCAAACGGCTTAGGCAAGCTCGCAGGAAGCTTCGGCTGGACCGTGGCCGTGGCTGCG
>ONBR01000008.1 GCA_900316105.1 uncultured Olsenella sp. | reverse complement strand
ATTCCGAACCCGGAAGTTAAGCCCCCGAGCGCCGATGGTACTGCGGAGTCAGTCCGTGGGAGAGCAGGACGCCGCCGACCAGCAAGGGGCGTTTCTTTTTTTGGCTGCGACTTTACTGTCGCAGCCTTTTTTATATATGCACTAAGTCGGACTTCTTTCCTTAGAATGACTATGTAGAATGCATCAAATGTCTAAAGTCTTGTATACGTTGATTATCCGTTAGATAACTCGAATTTTCAGCTAACGTTTAACTATCTTTCGCCGTTTTGGATTTTTTTCTACTTGCTCTCACTACAGAATGGGAATACGCACTGTTTTGCAGCTGTTTCCTATTGTTTTGAGAGGATGGGTTTTCATGGTCGATTCGTCACGCTTTTCTGAAAATACGGATTTTGACTTAGGTTATGCGTTATATCACGCTGCTAGCGAGTTTGCCGCACAGAGAAATGCAGGCCAAAATCTCGTGACCTTGTGTGCCGAGCCTGGAATGGGAAAGACTAGTTTTATAGATTCAGTCATGCTTCATGAAGCGCAGATGGGAACAAGGATTCTCAGCGTATCTCTTTCCGATTCTGTCAGTGAAGCGCCCGTTGAGCGGCTTGTTCGCCTTTCTCGTGAGACTGTTCGCTTGGTAAAGAGTGGCGAGAGAGTTGCCGTTGCGATTGATAATGTTCCTGTCCCCTCCGTAAGTGACGTAAAGCGCGAAAGCAATTCCATACGTCGCATGGTTCAGTCTGGCGCTTTGGTGTTGGTTGCTATGAGACCTGAGTCCAAGGCACTCTTTGACGCTCTTCATGACGCAAGGCAGTTTGGTCCCCATGCCCTACTGGACCTCTCTGTTGGTGGTCTGGGCGTCGTATCGGTGTCCGATAATGCCCTCCGCTTGACGCATGGTATTCCTGGGCTGCTTGGTCCCTATTATGATGATGCGAATGCGAGGAATGGCGAATACTCTCATGGTGGCTTTCCGGGAAAATTCGCCAGCTCTATGAGGAAGCTTGTGGTCTCCTATACTCGCGACACTTTGCCTGATGAAGAGCTTGATTTGCGTATTGCCATGATTCTTTTGGGCAGCGGAAAGCTTAGTGATTTGGTTAGGGCTGTTCCGCGTTTCCATGATGAGACCCTCTTTTTGCTTCAGGAGTCAGCTCCACTTTTCCACATAGACCTTAGGAAAGAGCGCTATGACTCTGCCGCTCTGAGCAATGATGAGGTGTTGGAGTATTCCCTCAGTGGACTTATGGGCCTCCTCCGTAGTCGTCAGGGCATTGTAACGGCCTGCATCCGCATACTCTGCTCCGAAGGAAGGTATCACCGTGCTGACCTACTCTCGTCATGCATTGTTGATGATGAGACGGCCTTTGGTGTGTTCGAGCAGTACGGGCCAGAGCTTTACCTAAGCGGAAACACCTACACGGTTAGCAAGGCTTTGCGTATCTCAAAGATGGGGGAGCATGCAAAAAGCGTAGTAGGCAAGCTGGCCTCGAGGATGATTTCGGAGGCCAACGGATGCTATGACGAGGCAATACGTCGCAGGAAGGACATAGATGAGTACGGCTCTGTCACAGAAAGGGACCGATCAATCTATAACCTTCTCCTAGAAATTGAGGGCCTGAGAGACCTACTTCATGGCGAACCATTGGATGAGGTCAATGCCCGGCTTAAGGACATGGAGCAACGGACAGACGACCCCGCGGTTCATAGGCTTGCGCGCCACAGGGGCTTTCTTGTCAGGCTGTTCAACGGCGACTTTTCAGAGGTCTTTAGCGAACTTCTGGGCGACGAGGACCGTCGTGATCCGATGGACGTCGGGCAGGCCCTACTATGCCTGGACTTCTATGTTGCTGGGTCTATGCTGGGGGGAGGCTTCTCAGCCATCGAACTTCGCGAGGTAGAGACCGCAAAGAGGATACTGTCAAACATATCTGCTGGTAGGCTGGCATATTACGTTGCCTCATTGGACAGCGCCATAGACGTCATCGTTGGAAGCGGCAGGGCCGTTGCAGGAACCGAGCAAGTGGATACAAGGGCGGCGCTGCATGGTGACGTCTTGGTAAGGACTGCCTTCCAGGTTGCTGCGGCGGCAGGGGACCTGAAGTCGCGCGCGTTCATTCGGTCGCGGTCCAGAGCAAAAAATGCCTTGATTGAAGCTAATAAGTTCAACGCATTGTACTTGCAAGACGCGGCGCTGCTTGTATGCGTACTCTCTGGAATACAACTTGGTGAGGAGTTTTCGCTACGTGGTCTCAAGAAATATCGGCGTGAGTCGGCTCTCGGCGAGCTGACGCTCGTAGCGGTCAAGCTCTATCGAGGAGATAGCCTGACGGATGTCCGTCTTCACTGCCTTTCCCGGTACGACTTTCCTCACGACCATGTTTGGGCCCTTTTTCTCCTCGTCCACTACACGGACGTCCTGAGGTCTCAGGCCAGGGAGGAGCTGCCAATCTCTTGGATGCGTGCGGCAAAACAGTCCCCGGCAGAGGAGGCTGGTGGGAAAGAGACGGTCGAAGGCCAGGGAAATGCTGGGACGAATATGGTGCCAGTGAATTCGTTTGATAGGGGCGGAAGGCATTGGCACGAAAAGACGTCCTCTGATACCACTCCGCAGGAGGATAAGCCGTCGGCTCGCAATCAACCTATGGTTTACATCAGACTCATGGGGCGGTTCTCGATAGAGGTGGGTGACTCGGTCATAACGGGCGACAAGCTCATCAAGCGCCGGGCAATCGATCTGATTGCATTCCTGTGCCTGGCAAAGGATCATAAGGTCACCAAGCAGGAGGTACTCCTGTCCCTTTGGGGTGACGATGACTACGGCATCGGAATGCAGCGCATCTATGAGGCAACGAGCGTATTTAGGAGGGCGGTACGCTCTAAGGAGCTTGGTATCAACCCAATTGTCAGCAGCAGGGTGGAGGGCACCATTGCGCTGAATCCCGAGCTTGTGACTTGCGATGTGGACAAGTTCGTAGAGGAGGCGAAAGGCACGCTCATCCGCGATGGTTCGGACCGTGAGGTAATTGACCATGCCTGCAGCGCAAGACATTGGTATGGTGGTGGTCCAGCGGTCATCCCTAATGATCCGACGGGGACGACGCGGCGATGGACGAAACGGCTTGCAATGCTGTACGTGAACGCTCTGGCGGCCGGTGCATGGGCGGCGCTCAGACAAGGCAGGTCATACCTTGCCGAGCAACTGTCCAATGAGGCGCATACAATGGTGCCGCGCCGTGAAGACATAGAGAAGTGCCTTGTCGAGGCCTATATCCAGCTGGGTCGCATATCTGCCATAGAGGACATGCACAGAAGTTATGAGATGCGTTGCGCGAGGGGCGCCAGGCAGCGCTCGGAGGAATTGGACCGACTGTACGAAGAGGCCCTGGGTGGGAAGGATTCCGACAAGGGCGACGACGAGGAAGAGAAGTCTGATTGAGACTGGTGCCGATTCTGTTGGAAACCGTATGAATGGGTTGGCAGAGGTTACTATTACTAGTTAGTGACAATGATTACTGATGCGGATGCATCATCGAACAGAGGATGACGTATGGCCAATCTGTTTACCAAACTACTTTCTCGTGGCGCCGACAAGCAGCTGAAGCAGTTCGAGAAAATTGGCGAACAAGTCAACAATCAGGCTGATCGCTTTGCTGCCATGCCTGACGACGAGCTGCGCGCGATGACTTCCCAGTTCAGGGAACGCTATGCGAACGGTGAGACACTCGACGACCTCCTCCCGGAGGCATTTGCCGCAGTTCGTGAGGCATCCTCTCGTGTACTGGACATGCGTCACTTTGACGTGCAGGTCATCGGTGGTATTGCCCTTCACAAGGGTATGATTGCCGAGATGAGGACGGGCGAAGGCAAGACGCTCGTCTCGACTCTGACGGGCTACCTCAACGCCATCCCTGGTGACGGTGTGCACATCGTCACGGTCAACGACTATCTGGCAAAGCGCGATAGCGAGTGGATGGGCGAGCTCTACCGCTTTATGGGAATGTCTGTCGGCCTTCTGCAGAATGGCATGAGGCTGGACATGAAGAAGCCTGCTTACGCCGCGGATGTGACCTATGGCACGAACTCCGAGTTTGGCTTCGACTATCTGCGCGACAACATGGTCACGCGTGCCAACATGCGTGTCCAGCGCGGCCACAATTACGCCATCGTCGATGAGGTCGACTCCATCCTTATCGATGAGGCCAGGACTCCTCTAATCATCTCTGGCGCCGGTACGAAGTCTGCGAGCACCTACAAGGACTTTGCTCGTGCGGTGCGAGACCTGATCCCCGACGTTGACTACGAGATGGACGAGGCCAAGCATACTATCGCCGCCACTGAGGTGGGCCTGACAAAGATCGAACGTCGTCTGGGCATAGACGACCTCTATTCCGATCCCTCTGGTCAGATGGTCAACCACCTGCAGCAGGCCCTCAAGGCGCAGTACATGTTCCACCGCGATCAGCAGTACATGGTCGTGGACGGCGAGGTAAAGATCGTCGATGAGTTCACGGGCCGCGCCATGGAGGGCAGGCGTTACTCCGAGGGTCTGCACCAGGCCATCGAGGCAAAGGAAGGCGTGCGCATCCGTGAGGAGAACCAGACGCTGGCCACCATCACCCTGCAGAACTACTTTAGGCTCTACGACAAGCTGTCCGGCATGACTGGTACTGCAATGACTGAGGACGCGGAGTTCAGGGAGATTTACAACCTGCCCGTCCAGGTCATTCCTCCAAACAAGCCGGTCAAGCGTGTAGACCATGACGACCTGGTCTACCAGAATGCCGATGCAAAGTTCAATGCCGTTGCCGACGATGTTGTCGCCCGTCACGCCAAGGGTCAGCCTTGCCTGGTCGGTACCGTTTCGATCGAGAACTCGGAGCGACTCTCTCGCATTCTGGACAAGCGCGGCATCAGGCATGAGGTCCTTAACGCAAAGTACCACGAGCGAGAGGCACAGATTGTCGCGCAGGCTGGCCGTGAGGGTGCGGTCACCATCGCAACGAACATGGCCGGCCGTGGTACGGATATCCTGCTCGGCGGCAATCCCAAGGAGCTTGCGCGTCAGGAGCTCCGTGGCGAGGGCTACTACGCGCCAGGTGCTGAGAGCGAGGAGCCCAAGATTCCGTCCGAGGAGGTATACCAGGCAGCCCTTTCCGAGGCAAAGCGCATTTGCTCCATCGAGAGGGAACACGTTCTGAAAGCCGGTGGTCTCTGCGTCATTGGCACCGAGCGCCACGAGAGCCGACGCATCGATAACCAGCTCCGCGGTCGTTCCGGCCGTCAGGGAGATCCCGGCGAGACCCAGTTCTACCTGGCTCTCGATGATGATCTCATGCGTCTCTTTGGCGGCGACCGCATGGACCGCATCGCAGCCATGATGGAAAAGTACGACATGCCTGAGGACATGCCCATTCAGTCGAAGATGGTCACCAAGGCAGTCGAAAGCGCCCAACACAAGGTCGAGGAAATCAACTTCGCCATGCGTAAGAACGTCCTCGACTATGACGACGTTATGAACAAGCAGCGTCAGGTCATCTATGAGGAGCGCAACAAGATTCTGGATGGCAAGGACCTACTTGGCCACATTAGCGATGCAGTTCACGATACCGTCCAGCGCAACGTTGACATGTACTGCCCCGAGGACCAGGACCCCTCCGAGTGGGATATCGATGGTCTGCGCAAGTGGGCCATGGGTCTGACCGGTCGCGAAGACCTGCCTGAGTTCGACACCGATCCAGATCGTGGCGAACTCGTCGATGAGGTGGAGGAGTATGTCGATCGCTGCTACTCCGAGAAGTCTGAGAAGCTTTCGGATGAGGTTATGCAGTCACTCTCCGCTCAGGTGATGCTCCGTGTCATAGATACTCGCTGGATGACCTACCTGCAAGAGATGGACTATCTCAAGACTGGCATCGGACTGCGTGGCTACGGTCAGCGCGACCCCCTCGTCGAGTACAAGACCGAGGCATATGCAGCCTTTACCGAGTTGGTCAACACCATGTATGAGGACTTCCTGCGCATCATCCTGAGAATCGAGATCGCCTCAAGCGACCAGGCTCGACAGATCGAGCGCGAGGATGAAGACGGACTGCGCGGAGCTCACTTCTCCGGTCCCGCCGAGGTCGATGGCGACAATGGTGCCCCCAGGATTACGCGTCGTGCCCCTCAGGCGGGCGTTGCGCCAAAGTCCGGCTCCGAGGCGACCGGCGGCAAGGCTGCCACCTATCGCAAGGCTGATGACCCCAACCCCTACGTGGGCGTCGGGCGCAACGATCCCTGCCCCTGCGGTAGCGGCAAGAAGTTCAAGAATTGCCACGGTAGGAACCAGTAGACATGGCGGACATAACGCAGGCTGACATCGACGCCCTCCACGGACGCCTAGACGAGGTGTCTGGATATCTGCATGCCGATCAGAAGGAACTGACGATCAAGGAGTTGGAGGCCCAGAGTCTATCCGAGGGATTCTGGGACGATGCCGATAATGCCAGTAAGGTGATGGCAAGGCTCACGCAGTTGAAAGGCGAGGTCTCACAGCTGTCCAGCGCCAGCTCCAAGCTCGACGACATTCAGGCTGCCTATGACCTTGGCCAGGAGACGGGCGAGCAGGACCTTCTTGACGAGGCTGCGGACCTCTCGTCCTCGCTGGAGGATGACCTGACCGAGCTCGAGCTTGCCAGTTGGTTTACCGACGACCTCGATCACGGTGATGCGATCGTCACCATCAATCCTGGTCAAGGTGGTCTGGAAGCCCAAGACTGGTGTGACATGCTCTTCCACATGTACCTTGCCTACTGTGACCGTCGCGGATGGAAGGTGACCGTCAACGACGCGACCCCGGGTGAGGTCATTGGCCTCGACCATGCGACCTTTACCGTGAGTGGCCCAAACGCCTACGGCATGCTCCGCTCGGAGCACGGCATACATCGCCTCGTCCGCATCTCGCCCACCGACGCAAAGAAGCGTCGTCAGACGACATTCGCTGGCGTGGAGGTCCTACCCGTGCTGCCTGACACCATTGAGGTGGACATCGACGCTGACGACCTGCGGATTGACGTCTATCACAGTCACGGTCACGGTGGCCAGGGCGTGAACACCACGGACTCTGCCGTGCGTATCACGCATCTGCCCACTGGCATCGTTGTGACCTGCCAGAACGAGCGTAGCCAGATTCAGAACAAAGCCTTCGCCATGAGCGTCCTGCGTTCCAAGCTCTATGAGCTAGAGCTGCAGAAACGCGCCGACGAGGTCGAGGAGATCCGAGGGCCCCAGTCCGACATTTCCTGGGGCAACCAGATTCGTAGCTATGTGCTCTACCCATATCAGCTGGTCAAGGATTTACGCAGCGGGGTGGAGACCGGTGATGTAGACTCAGTACTTTCAGATGGCGATTTGGACAAGTTCATCGTTGGCTACCACCGATGGCTTGTCGGTGGAGGAGAGCGTTGATAGAGCACGGAAGTTCCCGCCTTGAAGTAGCTCGCAAGGCGGGACTTATTATCTCTGGATCATTTGTCTTTGCGCTGGGCGTCGATATGTTCGAGATTCCCAATGGGCTGGCAGCTGGCGGCATCACGGGTCTGGCGACGACCATAGCGGCCGTTTCGCGCAGCATGGGAGTTATCCTGCCCGTTGGTATGCAGACGATCGTCATGAACATCTTGCTGTTGATATATGCCTACGCGTCGACGCGGGACCTTGGCTACGTGTCAAAGAGCATCATGGGCATCATTGCGTCGGGTCTCTTTATGGACCTGTTGGCGCCTATCGTCCCCGTTCCCACTCAGGGGCAACTCCTCATCTCTGCGCTCTGGGGTGGCGTCATTGCCGGAGTCGGCCTTGGCATTGTCTTCCTGAGTGGTGGTAATACCGGTGGTACCGATATCATCTGCCAGGCCATAGCAAAGAGGACGGGAATCTCCCTGGGCGTGATATCCATTATTATCGACTGCGTGGTGCTTGCCGTGTCCGTCCCGGTCTTTTCGCTGACCAATGCCCTCTACGCTGGGGTTGCCGTCGTCGTCGCGGGATACGTGATGGATATGGTCCTGGAGGGTCCCCTTAGCGCACGAGCCGCCTATGTCATCTCTCGTGAGCACGAGGCGATTGCCCGCGAGGTAATGGACGAGCTCGATCGTGGCTGCACGGAGCTTGAGGCAAGGGGTATGTGGAGCAACGAGCCTCGCCCCGTGCTGATGGTCGTCATGGGCAGGGGAGAGACCCATCTGCTCAAGGAAATCGTTTCTCGCATCGACCCAGAGGCAATAGTCATCATTTCTGAGGTCCATGAAGCCTTTGGCGAGGGATTCGGAAGAATTGATAACTAATGGGAACTAGCAATAGGAAATTAGAAGGCTAGCAATTCGCTTTTCCATGTCAAAGGAAGTTTTTATGTGGCATCGCCTAATCGGTGATGCCATTTTCTTTCCTCGTTTGTGTGTTCGTGCAAAACAAGGTACTCTGACACCGATTTCACGTCGGGCTAAGTTATTCAAGCCCCGTAGTCAACTAGTTTTCCGTGGGCGGTGGCAAAAGGCAATCGCCCTGACGACGATAGGAGAAATGTATGGCAGAGGATTTGGGTACTCCCTGGAAGAAGGTCGACGCACCTGTTCCCGAGGAGGAGATCGCCTGGGTCGACAAGTATTGGCGTGCAGCCAACTACATGTCGGTTGGCCAGATCTACCTTCGCAGCAACCCCCTCATGCGTAGCAACTTCGTGGATGAGCAGACGGGCAAGGAGAGGCCCTTTGGTCGCGCTGACGTCAAGCACCGTCTGGTTGGTCACTGGGGCACCACTCCCGGCATCAACTTCCTGATGGGTCACGTGAACCGCTTCATCCACGACCACAATCAGAGCGTCGTCTTCTTCATGGGGCCTGGCCACGGTGGACCTGCTGGCACCAGCCAGTCCATGCTCGACGGTACCTACGCCGAGCGTTATCCCCAGATCACCAACGATGAGGCTGGTCTGCAGAAGTTCTTCCGCCAGTTCTCCTATCCCGGCGGCATCCCCAGCCACTTCGCACCTGAGACCCCCGGTTCCATCCACGAGGGCGGCGAGCTGGGATATACCCTGAGCCACGCCTATGGCGCCGTACTGAACAACCCCAGCCTCCTCGCCTTTGCCGTCGTGGGTGACGGTGAGGCCGAGACTGGCCCCCTGGCCACCTCCTGGCAGACCAACAAGCTCGTCAATCCTCTGACTGACGGCATCGTCCTGCCTGTTCTGCACCTCAATGGCTACAAGATCGCCAACCCCACGATTCTGGCTCGTATCTCCGATGAGGAGCGCAACGAGTTCTTCCGTGGCATGGGCTATCACCCCTACACCTTCGTCGCTGGCTTTGACGACGAGACCAACCTCTCCATCCATCGTCGCTTTGCTGCCCTGCTGGAGCAGGTCTTCGACGAGATCTGCGACATCAAGCGCAGCGCTCTGGCTGGCAACAGCGAGCGTCCTGCCTACCCCATGATCGTCTTCAAGACCCCCAAGGGCTGGACCTGCCCCAAGTACATCGACGGCAAGAAGACCCAGGACAGCTGGCGTGCGCACCAGGTGCCCCTGGTATCCGCAAAGGACACCCACGAGCACTTCCGTGTCCTGCGCAGCTGGCTGCGTAGCTACAAGCCCGAGGAGCTGTGGGACGAGACTGGTGCCTTGCGCCCCGAGGTGACCGAGTTCATGCCCCAGGGTGACCTGCGTCTGGGCGCCAACCCCAACGCCAACGGCGGCCTCCTGCGCGAGGATCTGGAGCTTCCCGACATCCACGACTACGAGATTCCCGTTGCCGAGAAGGGCCATGGCTACGGCACTACCGAGGCCACTCGCGTCTTTGGCAACTACACCCGTGACGTCATGAAGCTCAACCTCACCAAGTTCCGCGTCTTCGGACCTGACGAGACTGCCTCCAACCGCCTGCAGCCTGTCTACCACCTGACGGATAAGCAGTGGGATGCCGGCTTCAATGCCGACCCCGAGAACGACTCTTACCTATCCAAGTCTGGCTCTGTCATCGAGCAGCTCTCCGAGCACCAGTGTGAGGGCCTGCTGGAGGGCTACCTCCTCACCGGCCGTCATGGCGTCTGGAGCTCCTACGAGTCCTTCATCCACGTTGTTGACTCCATGGTCAACCAGCACGCCAAGTGGCTCGAGGCTACCGTCCGCCACATCCCCTGGCGCGCCCCCATCGCCGGTCTGAACATCCTGCTGACCAGCCATGTCTGGCGTCAGGACCACAACGGCTTCTCCCACCAGGATCCCGGCTTCGTGGACCTGCTGCTGAACAAGAACTTCCACAACGACCACGTCGTGAACATCTACTATCCTGCCGATGCCAATATGCTGCTGGTCTGCGGCCAGGAGGCCTACAAGTCCACCAACTGCATCAATGCGATTTTCGCAGGTAAGCAGCCCGCTCCTACCTTCCAGACCATCGAGGAGGCCCAGAAGGAGTTTGAGGATGGCGTGGCTGAGTGGGCGTGGGCTGGCAACGTTCAGTCTGGCGAGAAGCCCGATATCGTAATCGCCACCTGCGGCGACGTTCCCACGCTCGAGGCCCTGGCTGCCTCTGACGCCCTGCAGGACATGGGCCTCAAGGTCAAGTTCGTCAACGTCGTCAAGCTCCTGGCCATCCAGAACGCGGACGAGAACGATCAGGCGATCTCTGACGAGAAGTTCGCAGAGCTCTTTGGTACCGACGTGCCCGTGCTCTTCGCCTTCCATGCCTATCCCCATACGATTCACGGCCTCATCTACAACCGTCCTGGCCATGACAACTTCCACGTGCACGGCTACATGGAGGAGGGCTCCACGACGACCCCCTTCGACATGCTGCGCCTCAACGAGATGGATCGCTGGGCCCTGGCCTCTCATGCCCTGGAGCTGATCGACGCCCAGAAGTATGCCGAAAAGATCTCCGAGTGGCGTGCCTTCCGCAACGAGGCCTTCCAGTTCGCCGTGGATAACGGCTTCGACCACCCCCGCTTCACCGAGTGGGTCTGGCGCGACGTCGTGGACCAGCAGGACAACTCCGCCGCTGCCATGTCCTCTACCGGCGGCGACAACGACGAGTAAGTAGCTTCGGGGCCGTCCCAGGCGTTGACCTGGGCGGCCCCGCGCTCAGTTGGGAGGTGCCATGTTTTCTGACGCGCTCAAGGAGGATTACGTGCAGGTTGGCGTCCATGCCAATGACTGGCGTGATGCCGTACGCAAGTCCCTGGCACCACTCCTGGCTACTGGTGCGGTCGACGAGGGATACGTGGATGACATCATCCGCGGCGCCGAGGAGCATGGCCCCTACTTCGTTATCACCAGGCATGTGGCCATTCCACACGCCCGCCCCGAGTGCGGGGCGCATGAGGAGGCTGTGGGAATCACAGTCCTGGACGAGCCGGTTTCCTTCGGCAATGCAGATAACGATCCGGTCCGTTACCTGTTTCCCCTGAGCGCACCTAGCTCCCAGCACCACCTCGAGGCGCTCTCCGGCCTCTTCGGACTTCTTAGTGACAAAAGGCTCTTTGACCTCCTGGATGAGGCAAAGAGCGCAAAGGAAGTCGTGGAGGGTATCCACGACATCGAAAGGAGCAAATAATGGCTTCCAAGACTTACAAGGCTCTCGTCTGCTGCAGGGCTGGCATTGGCTCTTCCCAGATGCTCAAGATCGTCTGCGACCAGGTCATCAACGAGGAGGGCTATCCCATCGAGACCGTCACGGGCTCCATTGACGACATCGACGGCTTTGACGGCGACCTTGTGATCACCATGAGCGACCTTGCCGACGACCTGGCTCAGAACGACAAGGTCAAGAACGTCGTCGCCGTGCGCGACATCGTCAGCAAGGTCGAGATTAACGAGCGCCTGAAGGCCTTTTTGGACGCCGTCGCATAGGTCTGATTGCCTCGACGTTGGCCGCTCTAAACTTGCCGCAAGCGTGACGCCCACGTGCTTAAGCACGTGGGCGTCACGCTTTCTTATTTTTAATCGACTTTCGCGGAATGTCAGTCAAATTCGCCTAGCAATACGTATAGAGTGGGAAGAAAGTGGCGCGATGCAAGCCAATTTTGCGAAGCGTCTAGGGTACCAGCGATAGGACAAGGAAGGAACATTCAATGGCGATTAAGATCTTTGCAGACGGCGCCAACCTCGAGGGCATGCTCGAGATGAACGAGAAGGGCGTCGACGGCTTCACCACCAACCCGTCCCTGATGAAGAAGGGTGGCGTCACGAACTATCGCGACTTTGCCTTCAAGGTGCTCAAGGCCATCCCCGACAAGTCCATCTCCTTCGAGGTCTTCGCTGACGACGAGGCCCAGATGGAGGTCGAGGCCAACGAGATCAAGACCTGGGGCGAGAACGTCTTCGTGAAGATCCCCTGCATCAAGACTGACGGCACCCCCACCTACGACCTCATCAAGAGGCTCTCTGACGCAGGCGTACACGTCAACGTTACCGCTGTCTATACCGAGGACCAGGTCAAGGCCGTTACCGAGGCTCTGAACCCCGACGTCCCTGGCTACATCTCCATCTTTGCCGGCCGTTCCGCCGATGCCGGCAATGATCCTGTCCCTGTCTTCAAGTATGCCGTCGACCTCACCAAGGATCGCCCCAAGACCGAGATCCTGTGGGCTTCCACGCGCGAGGTCTACAACATCATCCAGGCTGATCAGATGGGCGTCGACATCATCACCGTCCCCAACAACGTTCTGGAGAAGTGGTTCAAGCGCGGCAAGACCCCGATGGAGCTTTCCGTCGATACCGTCAAGGGCTTCGCTGCCGATATCGCCACGCTTGACTTCCACATCCTTCCGGAGGAGTAAGAATGGACAACGCTGAGCTCAAGAAGGCCGCAACCGAGGTCCGTAAGGGAATCCTGACGGGCACCCATGCGGCTAAGTCCGGCCATCCCGGTGGATCCCTTTCCGCAGCTGACATCTTCACCTTCCTCTACTTCGAGGAGATGAACATCGACCCCAAGGATCCGCGCAAGGCTGATCGTGACCGCTTCGTCCTCTCCAAGGGCCACACGGCTCCTGGTCTGTATGCCACGCTGGCAGAGAGGGGCTACTTCCCCAAGGAGGACCTGGAGACCCTGCGTCACATCGGCTCCCACCTCCAGGGCCACCCCAACATGAACGACACGCCCGGTGTCGACATGTCCACGGGCTCCCTTGGCCAGGGCATCTCCGCTGCAGTCGGTATGGCACTCGCCGGAAAGCACTGGGGCCAGGACTATCGCGTCTACGCCCTGCTGGGCGATGGCGAGATCGAGGAGGGCGAAGTCTGGGAGGCCTCCATGCTCGCCGGCAACCACAAGCTGGACAATCTCTGCCTGATCGTTGACTACAACGGCCTGCAGATTGACGGCCCCATTGCCGAGGTCAACTCCGCCGAGCCCATCGCAGACAAGTTCCGCGCCTTCAACTTCCACGTGGTCGAGGTTGCCGATGGCAATGACTTTGACCAGCTCCGTGCCGCCTTCAAGGAGGCCCGCGAGACCAAGGGCGCTCCCACCTGCATCGTTGCCCACACCGTCAAGGGCAAGGGCGTCTCCTTCATGGAGAACCAGGTCGGTTGGCACGGCAAGGCACCCAACGACGAGCAGTACGCTCAGGCCATGGCCGAGCTCGAGAAGGAGGCGTAAGAGATGGCAGACGTCAAGAAGGTTGCCACTCGCCAGAGCTACGGCGAGGCACTCGTTGAGCTGGGCAAGGAGCACGATGACTTCCTGGTCCTTGATGCCGACCTCGCCGCAGCCACCAAGTCCGGCATGTTCAAGAAGGAGTTCCCCGACCGCTTCATCGATTGCGGTATCGCTGAGCAGAACCTGATGGGCGTTGCCGCTGGTATCGCGACCACTGGCCACAAGGTCTTTGCCAGCACCTTCGCCATGTTCGCAGCTGGCCGTGCCTTCGAGGTTGTTCGCAACTCCATCGGCTATCCCCACCTGCACGTGGTCATCGGTGCCACTCACGCTGGCATCTCCGTCGGCGAGGACGGCGCAACCCACCAGTGCAACGAGGACGTCGCCCTCATGCGCACCATCCCCGGCATGACTGTGATCGTCCCTGCTGACGATACCGAGGCAAAGGCTGCCGTTCGTGCGGCCTACGAGGCTGACGGCCCCGTCTACCTGCGCCTTGGCCGTCTGGCTGCTCCCGTCATTCATGGTGATGACTACAAGTTCCAGATCGGCAAGGCCGTCGTCGAGCGCGAGGGCACTGACGTGACCGTCGTTGCCTGCGGCCTCATGGTCGGCTCCGCACTCGAGGCCGCCGAGGCCCTTGCTGCCAAGGGCATCAGCTGCGAGGTCATCAACATGGCCACCATCAAGCCCCTGGACGAGGAGACCCTGCTTGCCTCCGCAAAGAAGACCGGCAAGGTCGTTACCGTGGAGGAGCACTCCGTCATCGGCGGTTTGGGCTCTGCGGTCTGTGACGTTCTTTCCGCAAAGCTTCCCACGCCGGTCAAGAAGGTCGGCGTCCAGGACGTCTTTGGCGAGTCCGGCCCCGCGGTGGACCTGCTCGCAAAGTACGGTCTGGATGGCGCTGGCGTCGCGGCTTCCATCGAGGAGTTCGTGAAGTAGCCAGAGCTCCATTAGGAGATTTACGAGGGGCCGGGCCTTGTGCCTGGCCCTTTCTTGTGTGACGGATTCTCCTGGGAGTTTGCCACACCACTGCGCAATTCTTTCTCCAGACGGCCTTCATACGTCTGTGTATGGAGTGCAGATTCAGGTGGTCAGGGGCGCTTTGCTATAATTGTTCATAATCTGCCAACATCGCTATGTAGAAAAAGGAGCATCTGTGGCCAACCACTTTCGCAGCAGCGAGCGACAGGATTCTGTGGATCAGACCCCGCAGGATGCTGGAGTGCAGGATTCTTCACAGGTAGCACAGGACAGGATTTCCGACGAGGAGCTTGAGGCGGCAATGGCCGACCTCCGCAACTCTGCGGCGGCCCACATGGCCGCCTCCGTTGGGGACGATGCCCCCGAGGCTACCGACAACGGTTTCGACGATGTCCCGGCAGCCCAGGATCTGGACGTCCAGGTTCCCGTCATGCCTACCGATCAGGTTCCCGCAGAGCCTGATGTGCAGCAGGCGGACCCTGTACAGCCCGAGCCCGAGCCCGAGCCAGCAGACGCCCCATCGCCCAATGCCATTTCGGTGGCGGACGAAGACCAGACTCCCGTTCCGGCGCAGCCTGGCTTTACGAGCGTCTTTGCCCCTCTGCAGTCCAGCGAGGAGCTGAGCGTCGACCGTACGGGAACCCCCACCATTTCGCTCAGAAACGCAACACTCATCTACCCGGCACAGCCCAACAAGCCTGCTCTTGAGGATGTCAGCCTCGACATCTACCCCGGCGAGTTCGTCTTTGTCGTCGGTCACTCCGGATCGGGCAAGTCCACCTTCCTCAAGCTTCTGACGCGTGAGCTCAAGGCAACGAGCGGCAAGGTCATCGTTGCCGGTCAGGACCTGACCAAGCTCCGCAACCGCAAGGTGCCCTACCTGCGCCGTCAGATCGGCACGGTCTACCAGGACTTCAAGCTCCTGCCCGACAAGACCGTGTACGAAAACGTCGCATTTGCCCTGGAGTGCATCGGCAAGCCCCGCTCCGTCATCAAGGCGCAGGTGCCCGAGGTCCTTCGCCTCGTTGGCCTTTCCGAAAAGATGGACAACTATCCCGACCAGCTCTCTGGCGGCGAGCAGCAGCGTGTCTCCGTTGCCCGCGCAATGGTCAACCGTCCGCCCCTGCTGGTGTGCGACGAGCCCACGGGCAACCTCGACCCGGCCATCTCGCTGGGCATCATGAAGCTACTTGACCGTATCAACCGTACGGGCACCACCGTTGTCATGGCCACCCATGACCGCGAGATGGTCGACTCGATGCGCCGCCGCGTTATCGCCCTCGAGGCGGGACACGTCGTGCGCGACCAGGAGAGGGGAGGTTACGGCTACTATGGCACCCTCTAACATCGGTTATTCGCTGCGCGAGGCAGGCCGTCACTTCAAGCGCAACTGGTCGACGGTCATCGGCGCAGTCGTGACGATTTTCCTTTCGCTCTTTGTCATTGGCCTCTTTGTCGTGGGCTCCGTCCTGCTTAACAGGATTGCTGGCGACGTCGAGGACCAGGTGACAATCCAGGCCTTCCTGTCCGATGGCGCCGACCAGGGCAAGGTCGATTCCCTCAAGGCCGAGATCGAGGGTTGGGATAACGTCGAGAGCGTTACCTACAAGAGCAAGGACGAGGCCCTGGAGAGCTACAAGGAAAAGATGAGCAGCAAGAACGCCAACGACGTCGTTGCGGCTCTCGATGGGAACAACCCCCTTCCGGCCTCCCTGGTAATCAAGCTCACTGAGGCAAGCCAGGTCGAAGACGTGGCCAACAAGCTCGTGGCCGACGAGGACTTCAAGGGCGTCGCCGACAATGTGGAAGATCCCGCGCAGTCTGTCCAGTACGGTCGCGATACCGTGCGCAAGCTCCTGAGCGTCACCTATTACCTGCGTATAGGCACGGTCGTCCTGGTGGCTCTGCTGGCCTTCATCGCGTTCGTGTTCATCAACAACACGATTCGCCTGGCCATCTCCGCCCGTAGGCGCGAGATTGCCATCATGCGACTGGTCGGTGCATCCAACAGCTTCATTCGTGGGCCCTTCCTGGCGGAGGGCATCCTGGAGGCCCTTATTGGATCGGTGCTCGCAATCGGTGTTCTGCAGGCCTGCGTCTCCTACGTGCTGCCCAGGCTGCAGGTGGGGCTGGCGTTCCTGTCCTTTGACGTTCCGGGTAACACCTTGGCCATCACCTACGTTTCCCTGGTTGCCATTGGCGTCCTGCTGGGCCTCTTTGGTTCCGCAATCGCCATGAGGCGTTACCTCAGGGTCTAGGCACTTCGCTACAAGCATCGCTAGGTACATAATGAGGGGTGGCACGGAAGTCCCGCGCCACCCCTTACTTTTTTGTAAGTGACACGGCCTTTGGTACCAAGGCCATCCCAATCTGTAGGAAGGAACTCGTATGGCGCGTGGTGGCTCTCGTCCCCATGGTTCCCGACACCGCAAGAGGAGCTCTGGAACCCGCAAGGCACCGAACCTGCTCACGGGTGTGCTGCGCGTCAGCGGCTCTGGCCGTGCGGAGGTCGAGACTGCCGAGGGTAGCTTTCCCGTGGCGCGTGGCGGCTTCAATGGTGCGATGAGCGGCGATACCGTTCAGGTGACGCTCTCGCATCCGCATGGCGGTCACAGGCGGGGCAATCCCGACGCGCCTCACGTGATCGCCCGTGTGCGGCATGTGCTGGTGCGTTCTGTCGAGAGTTTCGTTGGCACCTACGGTGTCGCAGACCCTCTTGGTGTGGTGGCCCCTCTCGACCAGCGCATCACCCATGACTTCTTCGTTCTGGAGGGCGACGGCAGTGCCGAGCGTCTGGGAGTGCACGAGGGCGACCTGGTTCAGGCTCGCATCCTGGAATATCCCTCTCGCGGCACGGCCGGTATCGCCACTATCCAGAGGCGCATTGGAGATTCTGTAGACCTGGACCTGGCGATGGAAGAGGTCATCGCCTCCTATGACCTGCGCACGGAGTTTCCCGAACCTGCCCTGGAGGAGGCCCGGGCAATCCGGAATGACGCCGCCTCCGTGCTGGCTGCCCAGAAAAATCGCCTGGACCTTCGTGACCACTGCACCTTTACCGTCGACCCGGCGGATGCCCGCGACTTTGATGATGCCGTGGGAGCTCGCAGAACCGAGGCTGGCTTCGAGGTTGAGGTCCATATAGCGGACGTCAGCCATTACGTGCACTGGGACTCCTCCATAGACAACGAGGCAAAGCTTCGCACTTGCTCGGCCTACCTTGCCGATCGCGTCATTCCCATGTTGCCCGAGAGCCTCTGCAACGACGTCTGCTCTCTTAGGCCGGATGAGGACCGCTTGACCATGAGCGTTCTCATCTCCCTCGACCGGGCTGGACAGGTGCATGGGGTCAAGGCAACACGGTCTGCAATCAGGTCAAAGGCTCGTCTGAGCTACGACCAGGTGGATGCCTACCTGCAGGGCAGGCTTCCCCTGGGCTACCTGCCTTGCGCCGAGGGCTACGTCGAGGAGGTGGGAGAGGCCATTCACGTGCTGGACGAGGTTGCCCAGCTGCGTCTAAGGAGGCGCCATGAGCGCGGGGCGATCGACTTTGCCACCAAGGAGTCAAAGGTCCAGCTGGATGAGGACGGCCATCCCACGGGCGTGACGGTCCGTGAACGCACCCATGCGACCAGCCTGATCGAGGAAGCCATGCTCATGGCCAACGAGGGCGTTGCACGCATGCTCTCGGACGCAGGTCTCCAGAGTACCTATCGTGTCCATGAACAGCCCTCTCCCGACGACCTAAAGGCTACCCTGCCCATCCTCCGCGAGCTGGGTCTGGCAGGGGGTGACCTGGGGGCCAGGCTGGCCCTGGGTGACCCCCATGCCATCCAGCAGGTGCTAGCGGATGCCGAGGGCACGACGGGGGAGTTCCTGGCGAACTCCGTCCTCCTGCGTGCCCAACGTCGCGCCATCTACCTGCCCGACAACGAGGGTCACTATGCCTTGGGCGCTCGCGCCTACTGTCACTTCACCTCGCCCATCCGACGCTATCCCGACGTGTTGGTCCACCGCACCCTCAAAGCCTACCTGGATGGCACGGTGGACTCAAAGGAGCAGCACGATATATGCCGCAGACTCAGCCAGCTCTGTCGCACCTGCTCCGAGCGCGAACGTGCCGCCGATGGCGCGGCCCGCGACTCTCAAAAGATAAAGATGGCCGAGCTCTATGCCGACCGACTGGGAGAGCTGGCACAGGGCACGGTCGTCGGTGTCGAACGCTTTGGCGTCTTCGTTATGTTGGATGACACCTGTGCCGAGGGACTCATCCCCGTTCGCTCGCTGGGGGAGGAGTGGTTCTCCTACGACGAGGCCCGCATGACCCTGACGGGCGATGAGTCGGGCACCGTATGGCGTGCTGGACGCCGCGTGAAGGTCGTGGTGACGAAGGCGAAGCCCGAGCGCGGACAGATCGACTTTGTTCCCGCAGAGACGCGCTGCTAGGACCTGGCCATATGGGGTAGGCTAGATAGACAGCTGAGGATTTTCGATATGACCGCGCGACCGCCTGGCTTGCCAGGTGGCGCGCCGACAAGGAGCAAGCGTGGAAGAACTCAACAATACGGGCAAGCTGGAGCAGAGCGAGCTCACCGAGCAGGTCATGATGGCCGAGGGCTACCTCATGCAGGGACAGGTCGATACCGCCGTCGAGCTGCTCTCAAGGCTTGCTGAGGACGTCGAGGAGTACGTGGACAGGAACTGTCCCACCACCGACGAGGTTCAGTGGTTCAGCTTCCCGACGACCTTTGATCGCCTGGCATACCGTGCCGTGGAGCGTGACCCGCGCGAGCTGCGCGACATCGGTGAGCCTCTTGACCGCCTCTACAGCGACCTGGGCCTTGCCTATGTTCACCAGGGAGACTACAACCTGGCCACCGAAGCGTTGAAGACCGCAGTTCGCTGGAATCCCATGAGCTGCGAGGACAGGTTGAACCTGGCCGAGCTCTTTCGCAATGACGGCGACGTCCAGGAGTATCTGGCCCTGACCTACACGGTCTTTGACCGCGCCAGTGACCCTACCTGCTTGGTCCGCGCCTACTTGAACTTCTCGGAGTACTTCCAGGCGGCGGAGCAGCCCAGGCTCTCGGCAGCTCTTTTATGCGCCGCCCGTCGCATCGATCCCGAGGACTCCTCCCTCAAGGCTGCCATCGATCAGGCCAACGGTACCGAGCGCGACCTGGCGGATATCAGTGACGAGGAGGAGGGCAAGCTTCTGGACGAGGCCGGCATCCCCCGTGGTGCCAATCCCGAGGTGGTGGTCTGTCTTCTCCAGTGTGCCCTGGACGCCCGCGAGCTGGGTGACCAGAACGCCGAGACCAACTACGTCCTCAGGGCCCGCAGCCTGGCGGGCCAGGAAATGGTGCAGAGCCTCCTGGAGGCCCTGACTGCCGAGGACGAGGATGCAGGGGAGGATGCCGATGGCCAAGCGTAAGGTCTTTGACGTGCCTAGACAGGATGGCCACACAAAGCAGGCGAAGACCCAATCCACGAAGGGCCGTCCCATCAAGGTCATCGCAAAGAACCGCGTGGCACGTCACGACTACGATATCAGCGATACCTGGGAGGCGGGTATTCAGCTCACGGGCGCTGAGGTAAAGAGCATCCGCGAGCATCCCTGCAAGATCTCGGATTCCTTCTGCATCGTGCGAGGGGGCCAGGTTTACCTGGTGGGCGTACACATTCACCCCTACTCCAATGGTGGCGTCTGGAACGTCGACCCAGACCGCAGACGCAAGCTCCTCCTGCACCGCAAGCAGATCAATCTCATTGACCAAAGGCTCAAGACGGCGGGAAATGCCCTTGTGCCCCTGGAGATGTACTTCGACGAGCACAATCGCGTAAAGCTCTATGTGGGCCTGGGCAAGGGCAAGAAGCTCTACGACAAACGTCGTGACATGGCAAAGCGCGATTCCGACCGCGAGATTCAGCGCGCTCTCAAGGAGCGAAGCCGGTATTGATTCATGGTCGATGAAAATCAGCGAAATCGGAGGACTTTCCTCCTTGGCTTTTTTGGGTGATGCAGTACTATGGGTCTCAAGCGTTGTGCTTGTTTTTCGGTAGCATATGCGCTTCCAAGGAGAGGGTCCCAAAGGGGACGTTCAGAGAGAGGGTACTGACATGGCCGAGGAGAAGAAGACCTATAAGTTCCGTTGCACCGTTTGTGGCTACGAGGTTGAGGTTGACACCCCCGAGCTGCCCGAGGATTACGTTTGTCCCATGTGCGGCGTTGGCGCTGACCAGTTCGAGCTCGTCGAGGAGTAAGCCCGACTGAGCACTTGATTGTGGCGGAGGGGTCCAGGTGCGCCTGGGCCCCTTTTCTCACAAAAGGCTTACTCCCTTATTTCAGATTTTCCTCTGCCTGGGGGCTCCGTCCCTTTCGGTGCTCCCTGTCCACGAACATGATGCCAAAGGCTATCGTCAAAAGGATGGGGCTCGCCAGAATCATGCGCAGGCCAAGTGGCCCGATGAGCCAGTTGCCTATCACGGCACCCAGGACGAAGCTCAGGATCACAAAGTAGTAGAGCAAGCCCGTCTCCAGGTCCTCATGCTCGCGCGAATGCATGTAGGAGACCATGGCCTGGGTGCCCGAGCGCAGGTTGCCGATGCACATGGTGGTCGCAAAGGCGTGGCCGTGAAGTTTGCGGAAGGACTGGACCTGCATGCCGCAGGCCAGCGAGGTGAGGCTGTTTGCCAGGAGGTTCCACTCGGTGGGCATGAAGGAGACGCACACCAAAATCACGGCCTCCAAAACCAGGACTATCTGTCGCCAGTGGAGCTGCCTGGGCTTGAAGAGGAGCTTGAGGTTGTGGGCGATGGCGATGCCGACGGCAAAGAAGACCACGGGAAAGAAGTAGCGAACGCTCTGGCTCAAGTTGCCCTGGGAGAGGTTCACACCCAAGAGGAGAAGGTTTCCCGTCTGCGCATTGGCAAAGACATGGTCCCTTACCAGGTAGGAATAGGCATCCATGACTCCGCCGGAAAGGGCCAGAAAGAAGGCCAACTCTATGGACTCGGACGTTTGAAGGGCGCGTTTCATGCATACACCTCGGTGGTTGTCGGGCAAGCAGCCGCCATTGTAAACCTGGAATTCCTGGCCCTTGCAATCGGCATGGAGAAAGCAGAGAGCTGCCGTGCAGTCCCAGCACGCAAAAGCTCAAATGGGGGAGTGCTCCTTATCTGGGCTTTTGCGGGCGAAAAGAAAAAAACGGGCCGCGACCAGCAGGAAAGCTGATTGCGGCCCGTGGCCTCTCATGGTGGAGGTGCGGAGAATCGAACTCCGGTCCAAAGCACATCCCTGGCAGGTGTCTCCAAGCACAGTCACGTATCAAGTCTCGGACGCGTCAGGCCCCGTGACCCGCGATCGGCGTCCCAGCTGGTTTGGTCTTTGCGTGCGGCATACCAACCACATCCGCACGAGCATCTCCCTAAGATGACGTCGCCCCGAGAGCGGGAGAAATCCCGGTTAGACGGCTGCTAGTTAAAATTAAGCAGCGAGGGCGTAAGAGCCCTGATAAGAATCATTGTCAATTAAATTTGACGGTACCCCTGTTTAACGTGGCGAGGAGACCACGGCTTGCTGCCCACCTCAGACATACCCTGTCGAAACCAGTCACCCCCACAGAAATGGGGCTGCTGCCACCATGCGAATGTCAGCGTACACAGATGCCACTGGCATCCAGCGACAGTATGATACCCAAACTCCTGCAGCTCAACCCCGCGGAATCTCAAACGGGCAAATAGGGAGCATAGGCAAATAGGGGGTACGGGGACATGTCGATTAAGCAGGAGTTTGAGCCCAATTTCTGGCTTTTTCGGCGCAAACTCCCGCTTAATCGACATTCTTGCGTCGTGTCGTCTCACTTGCGTCGTGTCGTCTCACGCCGCCAGACCCTTTGCGACGCGGTCGTCCATGGGGTAACCTACTAGCGGAAAAGACGATGCTAGGAGAAGCTATGACAGACTTTGGTACCCCATCCTCAAACAATGCCCTGGTCTTTGAGGGCGGCGGCTTCAGGGGGATGTTTACGGCAGGCGTCGCAGACGTCCTGCAGGAGCAAGGCATCTATGACTTCGGCAGCGTCTGGGGCGTTTCCGCCGGTGCCATCAACGCGGCCAGCTTCAAGTCCCGCCAGATCGGTAGGGCCATGCGCATCATGTTGGCCTTTCGCGACGACCGCCGCTTCATGAGCCTTTGGTCCTGGGCCACCACGGGCAACCTTGCCGGTGGCGAGTTCCTCTACGACGAGATCCAGAACCACCTGGATCCTGGCGACGACGAGACCTTTAACGCAAATCCCACAAAGATGTTCTGTGTGGCGTCCGACGTGGTTTTTGGCACTCCCGCCTACCTGGAGTGCAAGAGCTTCCCTGAGGACGTGATCAAGGTCAGGGCATCCGCATCCATGCCGCTGGTGTCCCGGATGGTCCAGGTGGACGGTCACGAGTATTTGGATGGTGGCACTACCGACTCCATCCCCTACGAGATGGCCCTGGGCAAGGGAGAGGAGCCCCTTCCCGAGGGATATACACCCGCGAAGCGTGCTTTGGTAATCCTGACCCAGGATCGTGGCTATATCAAGGACGGTGCCAACGAGGCTCTGGTGGTCCGCTCTCACCGCTACGATGGCTATCCCTACTACCTTGAAGCCTTGGAGTCCCGCAAGCTCCGCTACAATGCACAGCGCCAGAAGCTCTTTGCCCTGGAGCAGGAGGAGAACAGCTCCGTCCTGGTCTTTGCCCCCTCGAAGCCCGTCGAGGTCGGGACAAATGAATCAAACGGCGCGAAGCTCCTCGAACTCTATCTGGATGGTCGTCGGCAGGCTACCGAGCGCCTGGACGAGGTAAAGAGGTTCTTGGGACTATAGTCCAAGAAGTATGAACGGTTCTTCGCTCAAATTGTGCGCAGCGCACATTAATCAGAGTCTTTTTGCAAGCCTTCCTGTAGTGGCAATGTGTCGCAAATCGGGAGGGCTTGTTATCAAATGAATAAATTCCACGTCGACATTTATGAGCTCCCTGAAAGAGCCCTATGCTTTTGAGCTAATCGCGGTGAGTGCCGCGGTATCTGTCATGGCAAGTCGATGTTTGGAGTGATCATTACATGGCACGTGTCTACAACTTCTCTGCAGGCCCGGCTGTGCTGCCTGAGCCTGTGCTGCAAGCTGCGGCCGACGAGATGCTCGACTATCAGGGAACCGGCATGTCTGTGTGCGAGATGAGTCACCGATCTTCGGCTTTCCAGGACATCATCGACGACGCCGAGGCTAGCATTCGCAAGCTCATGGGTATCCCCGACAACTACAAGGTCCTCTTCCTCCAGGGTGGCGACTCGCTGATTTTCGCCACAACCTTCATCAACCTCGCCACCAACGGCAAGGCAGACTATATCGTGACTGGCAACTGGTCCAAGAAGGCCCTGAAGGAAGCCCAGATTCTGGGTGACCCCAAGGTGCTTGCCTCCGGCGAGGACAAGAACTTCTCCGAGATTCCCGACCTCACGAACCTCGACGTCCGTCCGGACGCGAGCTACGTCTACATCTGCGAGAACGAGACGGTCCACGGCAACCGCATCTGGACGCTGCCTGACACCAAGGGCGTACCCCTGGTAGCCGACCAGTCCTCCATGTTCCTCTCCGAACCCGTTGACGTCGCCAGGTATGGCATGATCCACGCCGGCGTTCAGAAGAACGTCGGCCCCGCTGGTGTCCAGATCGTGATCGTTCGCGAGGACCTCATCCCCGATGACCTGCCCGGCGTCCCCACCATGCTGCGCTTCAAGACCCAGGTCGACAAGGGCTCTCTCTATGACACGCCCAACTGCTTTGGCATCTACATGTGCGACAAGGTCTTCCACTGGATCGAGTCCCAGGGCGGCCTCGAGGGCATGAAGGCAAAGAACGAGGAGAAGGCCACCCTTCTCTACGACTACCTGGACAACTCCGACCTCTTCCAGCCCACCGTCCGCCCCGGCAGCCGTTCGATCATGAACGTGCCCTTTGTCACGGGTGACAAGGATCTGGATGCCGAATTCGTCGCCGAGGCGACGAAGAACGGCCTCGTGAGCCTCAAGGGCCATAGGTCCGTCGGTGGCATGCGCGCCTCCATCTACAATGCCATGCCCCTGGAGGGCGTGCAGAAGCTCGTCGCCTTCATGAAGGACTTCGAGCTCGCCCACAAGGCTTAGCTCTGCTTGGTCCTGGGGGCAGGCTTGTGCCACTCCCGCCCGTCTTTCAATCGACTGTATTGCGGGCGCACTGCGCCCGCATCCATAGGAAGAGGTAATCGCATGTACAAGGTCCATTGCATGAACAACATCGCCAAGGCTGGTACCGACCGCCTTGGTGACAACTACCAGATGGTGGATGAGCTCCAGGATGCTGACGCCATCATGCTTCGCAGCGCCAACCTGCACGAGGTCGAGTTCCCCGAGGGCCTTCTGGCCATCGCCCGTGCCGGCGCTGGCGTGAACAACATCCCCGTCGACCGCTGCGCCGAGGAGGGCGTCGTCGTCTTCAACACCCCTGGTGCCAATGCCAACGCAGTGAAGGAGCTTGTCTTTGCGGCGCTGCTCCTTGCAAGCCGCGACATCATCGGCGGTGTCGAGTGGGTCCGCGAGAACTGCGACGATCCCGACGTGAGCAAGAAGGCCGAGAAGGCAAAGAAGAAGTTTGCTGGCACCGAGCTCGCTGGCAAGAAGCTCGGTGTCATCGGCTTGGGCGCCATCGGCTCCGCCGTCGCCAATACGGCCACCCGCTTTGGCATGGAGGCCTATGGCTACGACCCCTTCCTCTCCATCAACGCTGCTTGGGGCCTTGACCGTCGCATCCGTCACGTCACCGACGTGAACGAGATCTACCGTGACTGCGACTACATCACCGTCCACGTGCCCGCGACCGATGACACCAGGGGCATGATCAACACCGAGGCCATCGCCCAGATGAAGCAGGGCGTCGTGATCCTCAACTACGCACGCGGAGAGCTCGTGGACGAGCAGGCCATGGCCCAGGCGCTCGATAACGGTAAGGTTGCCCACTACATGTGCGACTTCGCCAATCCTGCCACTGGCAACATGAAGAATGCCATCGTCACCCCGCATTTGGGTGCCTCTACGGCTGAGGCCGAGGAGAACTGCGCGGTGATGGCAGCCACCGAGCTTGTTGACTACATCGAGAACGGCAATCTCACCCACTCGGTCAACTATGGCACTGTCGATATGGGTGCGCTGGCGCCTGGCTGCGCCCGTCTGGGCATCTTCCACGAGAACGCCCAGGGCTACATCGGAAAGATCTCGTCCATCGTGGCAAACTCCAATCTCAACATCGAGAACATGCAGAACAAGAGCCATGGAAAGAACGCCTATACCCTGCTCGAGGTTTCCGGCCAGTTCGACGACAAGGTCGTCGAGGAGCTCCGTGCCATCGAGGGCGTCCGTCGCGTGAGGTTCATTCCCGCGAAGTAAGGAAGTGTGACAAATACCCCTGGGGTACTTTTCACACCCAAAAAAGAAGGAGTCAGCTGGTCTTCCAGCTGGCTCCTTTCGTATCAGACGAACCTGTTGTGTCGGCTTGAAGCCTTACATCTCGGAGTTGCCGCCCTTAGAGCTCTCGGACACGGAGTTGTCCGTGTAAACGTTGTAGATGCACTGGGCCAGCATGTTGGCC
Source organism: uncultured Olsenella sp. (assembly GCA_900316105.1). Lineage (GTDB taxonomy): Bacteria > Actinomycetota > Coriobacteriia > Coriobacteriales > Atopobiaceae > Olsenella_F. The sequence goes on along the minus strand of ONBR01000008.1, from coordinate 119,988 downwards.
ACGGAAATCTGCTTGATCTTTGAGCCGGGGTTATTGGCAACCTCGCAGGGGATGGCGTCGGTGACGACGCACTCCTCGATGGGGGCGTTCTCCAGGAGCTCGATGGCCTTGCCAGAGAAGATACCGTGGGTGGCGCACACGTAGACGTCGCCAGCACCCATCTCCTTGAGCTTGTTGATGGAGCCGACCAGGGTGCCACCCGTGTCGATCATGTCATCGTTGATGATGCAGGTCTTGCCCACGATGTTGCCGATGATGCCCATGACCTCGGCAGCGTTGTGCTTGGGACGGGACTTGTGGGCGATGGCGACCTCGCAGCCCAGGTAGTCGGAGAGCTTCTTTGCTACCTTTGCGCGGCCCATGTCGGGGGAGACGACGACGGTGTTGTCCCAGTCGAAGTTCTTCTGCTTGTAGTAGTCGCCAAAGAGGTAGAGAGCCGTCAGGTGCGTGACGGGGATGTCAAAGAAGCCCTGGATCTGGCCGGAGTGCAGGTCCAGTGCGATGACGCGGTCGACGCCTGCGGCCTCAAGCAGGTTTGCAACCAGGCGTGCGGAGATGGGCTCGCGCGAAGCGGCCTTGCGGTCCTGGCGGGCGTAGCCATAGTGGGGGATGACAGCGGTGAAGTTCTTGCAGGAGGCACGGGAGGCCGCATCGGCAACGATCAGGGTCTCCATAAGGACGTCGTTGAGGTTCTTGCCTGCGACGGACTGGATGAAGAAGACCTCGTCGCCACGGACGGACTCCATGAAGCGAGCGTAAATCTCGCCGTTGGCGAACTTCTCGATCTTCAGGCCCTGCAGCTCCAGGTGCAGGATGTCTGCGATCTTCTTTGCCAGCTCGGGGTTGCTCGTGCCAGTGTAAAGCTTGATTTCCTTCTGGTAAGTCCTGGGTTCACACAGGTTTTCGTACATTACGCTAGTCCTCTTCCTCGAGTCGCTTCCAGTATGCGTCCGCCCATCCCTCTCGAGTCATCTGCCTGGAACGTTCGAGGGAGAGGGCTCCCGCGGGAACGTCCTTTGTAATGCATGATGCAGCGCCCAGTAGCGCATTATCACCGATTGTCACAGGCGCCACAAGCATTACATCAGAACCGACGAAGACGTGATCGCCAATCTCGGTGTGGCTCTTGTGCTTGCCGTCGTAGTTGCAGGTAATGGTGCCGCCACCGATGTTGACATCCTTGCCCAGGCGCGCATCGCCCAAGTAGGAGAGGTGGGGGACCTTGGAGCCCTCGCCGACCTCGGTGCCCTTGAGCTCCACGTGGGTGCCGGCCTTGGAGTGGTCGTGGAAGTGGGCGCCGCCACGCAGGTAGGCGCGGGGGCCGCAGTTGACGTCGTTGTCGATGGCGGAGTCAACGATGATGGTCTCGTCCACCAGGCAGCGGTCGCCTACGGTGGCGTTGGTCAGGCGGCTGTTGGGGCCTACGGTGCAGTCTTCGCCCACGGTGGTCTTTCCCCACAGGAAGGTCTGGGGGAGCAGGACGGTATCCTGACCCACGCTGACCTCAGGACCGACCCACACCTGGTCGGGGTCAAGCATGCCTACGCCCTCTGCCATCAGGCGCTCGTTGATGCGACGCTGCATGATCTTTGTCACCTGGGCCAGCTGGGAGCGGCTGTTCACGCCCAGGAGCTCGCCGTAGTCATCCACGTGGACGGCGGCGACGGGCTCGCCCATGCCGACGTAGATGCCGACCATGTCGGTGAGGTAGTACTCACCCTGAGCATTGTCGTTGGTGATCTTGCCGATGTTCTCGGACAGACGACGACCGCAGAAGCAGTAGACGCCGGAGTTGCACTCCATGAGCGTCTGGCGCTGCTCGGGGGTGCAGTCCTTGTCCTCGATGATGGCGGTGACGGCGCCCTGGTCGTCCTTGGCCACGCGACCATAGCCCGAGACGTCCGGAGGCGTCATGGTCAGCACGGTGCAGGCGTTGTGATTCGTCTTGCTCTCGTTGATCAGAGCCGCGATGGTCTGGGGCCTCAGGAGCGGACCGTCACCGTTCATCACGACAACTGGTCCCTTGATGTTACCCAGGGTGTCGATGACGGTGCGGACTGCGTGGCCCGTGCCCAGGCGCTTGGTCTGCTCTACGAACTCGATGGACTCGTCCTTGCCCTCACCCGTGGTGAAGTAGTCACGAACCTCCTGGGCGCCGCTGCCGACGACCAGGATGACGCGGTCGGCGCCAGCCTGGCGCGCCGCACGAACCACCCACCATACCAGGGGGTGATCCAGCATCTTGTGCATGACTTTGGGGTGATGGGACTTCATACGCGTACCCTCGCCGGCGGCGAGGATGATCGCTGTAGCTGACATGCTACCTCCCATAAAACGTCCGCTCACCCAACGAAACTAGGCCCTTGGGCGAAACTGCCTTTCATATCATAACGCAGCCCTTACGAAACCGATTGCAGAGTCAGATATCTCGAGATTTTTTATATGTGGGCGGACGGTTTTCATGGGTAGGCGAACAAAAAGTTTGTATGCCTTACAAATAGTAAAGAATTCTTTGTGAGGGAGAGAATAAAAACGCCGCGCATGGTGCGCGACGCATTAGCCAAAGGTGGCTGGGGCAGAGGGATTCGAACCCCCATTGACGGCACCAAAAACCGCTGTCCTGCCATTGGACGATACCCCAGTGAGCACTAGTGATAGCAGTGTAACACAGAGGGCCAGGAGGTGTGGGGGTCTTGGTCCTCCGCCTGTCTGCATAACAAACTTCTCTCCCATGATGTTTGAACAAGTTTTACTATATGGAGGACCAACTTGTTCCAAGGAGGACTCCTCGATGATGCAGAAGATCCAACGGTTCGGCGGTGCCATGTTCACGCCCGTGATGCTCTTTGCCTTCGCCGGCGTCGTGGTGGGCCTGGGCACCCTCTTTACCACCCCGGCCATCATGGGGCCCCTGGCGGGGGAGGGCACGGCCTGGTACAAGGTCTGGAACGTGGTCCTGGCGGGCGGCTGGACGGTCTTCAACCAGCTGCCCATACTCTTTGCCGTGGCACTACCCATCGGCCTTGCAAAGAAGCAGCAGGCCCGCTGCTGCATGGAGGCCCTCGTGGCCTACCTTACCTTCAACTACTTTGTGAGCCAGATCCTTCTCTACTGGGGCGCGGACCTGGGCGTCGACTTTGCCCAGGAGGTGGGCCAGGCCTCGGGTCTGGCACTCATCGGCGGCATCAAGACCCTGGACATGGGCATGCTGGGTGCCCTTTTGGTCTCGGGCGTCGTGGTTGCCCTCCACAACCGGCTCTTCGACACCAAGCTCCCCGAATGGCTGGGCGTCTTTGCGGGCTCTACCTTCGTCTACATGGTCTCCTTCCTGGTCATGCTTCCCCTTGCCGTCCTTGCCGTCCTGGTTTGGCCCCACATCCAGGCCGGCATGAGGGTCCTCCAGGGGCTGATCGTAGGGGCTGGCACGGCGGGCGTGGGCATCTACGTCTTCCTTGAGCGGGCCCTGATCCCCTTTGGCCTCCACCACCTCCTCTATGCGCCCATCTACTACGACAGTGTGGTCGTGGAGGGCGGGATCTACGCTGCCTGGGCCAACGCCCTGCCCCAGCTGGCGGCCACGACGGCCCCCCTCAAGGAGGCCGCCCCCTGGGCCGCCCTCACGGCGACGGGCTGGTCCAAGATCTTTGGCGTCCCGGGCATCGCCGCCGCCTTCTATGTGACGGCCCGGCCCCAGAACCGTAAGCGGCTCCTGGCCCTCCTGGTGCCCGTCACCCTGACGGCCGTCCTCTGCGGCGTGACCGAGCCCATAGAGTTCACCTTCCTCTTCGTGGCGCCCCAGCTCTACGTGGTTCATGCCGTCCTGGCGGCCCTCCTCTCCAGCGTCATGAACCTCTGCGGGGTGGTGGGGGTCTTCTCGGGCGGCCTCATCGAGATGTCCTCCTTCAACTTCATTCCCCTGGCCTCCTCGCACGGGGGCACCTATCTGGTGGCCCTGGCCGTCGGTCTCTGCTTCACCGTCGTCTACTTCCTTGTCTTCCGCTGGCTCATCCTCCGCTTCGACTTCATGACGCCTGGTCGCGGCCCCGATGACGACGTCCGCCTCCACGACAGGGGCGACTACCAGCGCAAGCGGGCGACCACCCAGCCCGTGGGTGCATCCGCCGAGGCCCTGGAGATCGTCCGCCTCCTGGGCGGTGCGTCCAATATCGTGGGCGTGACCTCCTGCGTGACCCGCCTGCGCGTGGACGTGCGCGAGCCGGCCCTGGTGGCCCCCGAAAGGGACTTCTGCGCATTGGATTCCGTGAGAGCGGTCTTCTGCCGGGGCAGGGCCGTTCAGGTTATCGTAGGTATGAACGTGACGGAGATATGCGAGCAGGTAAACGCCATCCTGGAGGAAGACGTCGCGCCCGCCTGCCAGAAGGGAGGTCAGGCATGAGGGAAGAGACGCCCAAGGCCTGGGGAGGAACCCACTCCGATGGCATGACCCAGGGTCGCCCCACGGTCTTCTTTGACATAGACGGGACTCTGGCCTGGCGAGACCCCGAGCAGGCGGCCTCCCTCTCGGCCCAGGAGCGGGACTGGTCGCCCGCCCCGACGCCCGTGGCGGCAGAGGCCGTCCGCAGCCTGGTGGAGAGGGGAGGACTGGCCTTCCTGTGCACAGGTAGGTCGCCGGCGGCCATCCACCCCATCCTGGCCGGTCTGCCCTTCACGGGTTTCGTGACCCTCTCGGGGGCCTACGCCTCCATGGGGGGCGAGGTCCTGCGCGACGTTGCCCTGCCCCTGGAGGTCCTCATGCTTATCGAGGGGGCCCTGGCAAAGAGGGGCGCAGGCGCCCTGGTGGAGGGGGTCGGCGGGGTGAGCGAGCTGCGCGGGGGTCCCGAGGGGACCAGCGAGGGCGGCCACTCCACCATGCAGGGGGCCCTGCGAGACCTAGGGGGCAATGCCTACAAGTTGGTCATGCGGACCTGGATGGCCCAGGAGGTCCTTGCCCTGCCCGCCCTGGGCGGCATGTTGAAGGGTTCCGACCTGGGCGACGAGAACACCGAGCTGGGCCTGGCTGCCAACACCAAGCAGGTGGGGATGAACCTGGTCCTGCGGCGGCTTGGCTCTCGGGTGGGCACCACCTACGCCTTCGGTGACTCCGAGAACGACCTCTCCAGCTTTGCGGTGGTGGACGTGCCCGTGGCCGTGGGCAACGCCAGCCCCGAGATCAAGGACCGGGCGGCCCTGGTGACGGCCCCCGTCTGGGAGGACGGGGTTGCCCGGGGCCTGGTGGACCTAGGTCTGGCCGACCCTGCCGTCCTGGTCTGAACGCTCGGGCGGACCTGTCGACGGCTGGCCGCCCCTGGGGCCCAGGACGCTCGTGCGGAGGGGCTACCTGCGCGAGATGGTGTTGTAGCTGAACTGCTCGGGGTGGTGGCGAACCTGGGTGTACTCGAACATGACGCCCTCCGAGTTGAATGACTGGCTCTCGATGACGGCCACGCAGTTGTAGGCCCCCAGGTCCAGGTAGCTGCAGTCCTCGTCGGTGGCAAGCTGGACGGTGATTCGCCTGCGGCTGGTCAGGATCTTCATGCTCAGGTCCTCCTCCAGGTAGCGGTAGACGGACCCCTCGGCAACCTGGGGAGTCAGGTCGCCCACGGCAGACTCCAGGAAGTAGTCGTGGTCCACCTGGCGGGCGGCGCCGTCCAGGGACCTGACCCGGACCACCCGGATCAGCTTGGATCCCTCGGAAAAGCCGGTGCGCTGGGCCAGGCCCTTGCCGCAGGTGACGTGCTCGAAGGACTTGACCGAGGTGGCGGGCCGGGCGTCGTTCTTGCCGGCGTACTCGCCAAAGGACTCGACCCCGTCCAGGGACCCCTGGGCCACCCGCTGGTCGCGCTGCCAGATGACCCGCACGCCCCGTCCGTGGAGGGGCTGGACGTAGGCGTCGTCGGCCAACATGGCCACGGCGCGGCGTAGGGTGTTGCGCGAGCACTGGTAGGTCTCGGTCAGGTCGTTCTCGGTGGGCAGGAAGTCACCGTAGGCATAGGTGCCCTCCTGGATCTTTCCCTTGAGGTCGCGGTAGATTCCCTCGTAGATAGCCTTAGGCACGGTTGCTCCCTTATGCGCGGCATGGCGCGGGGTCATGCCTGGACGGTCTGCTCATAGGGCTATTATGCCCACGTTCAAACATCGTGTCGAGGTTATTTTGCACCACTGTGGGGAGCGGTCCAGGTCATCCAGGGCCCATGGTGCTCTCCAAGTCCCCATCATCCTGGCCGTTCACCGCCTGGTGCCCCTGAGGAGGCGGCGCGTCCGCCTGATGCCGCACCTACCGTTCACCCCTGAATTTCTACCTTTCATGACCAGGACGTTTAAACAACTTGTTTAAACGCATAAGCTTGCAAGTGTCGAACGGAGGACGCGGCAAAGGCTCCTCCAACAAGGGAAGGCAGCGCACCCCATGCGCTGCAGACCAAATAAATGCAGGTAAACGGGACGGAAGGATGAACGATGGCATTCAACAACATGAGCAGAAGGCAGTTCCTGGGTTTGGGCTCCGCAGCATTTCTGAGCCTTGGTCTGATGGCCTGCGCCGATACAAGTTCAAACAACTCGTCGTCTTCTAGCTCCAGCGACTCCAAGGCCTCCGGCAAGGTCTACTACCTCAACTTCAAGCCCGAGGTCGACGACGCGTGGAAGAACCTGGCAAAGAAGTACACCGAGAAGACCGGCGTGGACGTCCAGATCGTCACCGCCGCCTCCGGCACCTACGAGGAGAAGCTGACCAGCGAGATGCCCAAGTCCTCCGCTCCCACCCTCTTCCAGGTGTCCGGCTACGTGGGTCTGCAGAACTGGAAGGACTACTGCGCCGACCTCTCCGGTGCCCAGATCATGGATGAGCTGACCAACCCCGACCTGGTCCTCAAGGACGATGGCAAGACCTACGGCGTCGGCTTCGTCGAGGAGGAGTACGGCATCGTCTACAACAAGGACCTCCTCAAGAAGGCCGGCTACTCCGCCTCCGACATCACCGACTTCGCCTCCCTCAAGAAGGTTGCCGACGACATCCAGGCCCGTCGTTCCGAGCTGGGCGTCAAGGGCGCCTTCGTCTCCTCGGGCCTGGGCTCCGATTCCAGCTGGCGCTTCACCAACCACCTGGCCAACATGCCTCTCTGGTACGAGTTCAAGGACGCCAACGAGACCAACCCCGACTCCATCAAGGGCACCTACCTGGAGAACTACAAGAACATCTTTGACCTCTACATCAACGACGGCACCGTGGACGACCACTCCAAGCTCTCCGACAAGAAGGCAGACGACGCCGTCAACGAGTTCTTGAACGGTGAGGCCGTCTTCTACCAGAACGGCACCTGGGGCTACAAGGACATCAAGGCCCTGGGCGACGACAAGATCGGTCTCCTGCCCATCTACATCGGCGTCGACGGCGAGAAGGATCAGGGCGTCTGCGCCGGCACCGAGAACTACTGGTGCGTGAACGCCAACGCCTCCGAGGACGACCAGAAGGCCACCCTGGACTTCATCTACTGGGTCGTCACCTCTGACGAGGGCACCAAGGCCCTGGCCGAGGACATGGGCTTCTCCTGCCCCTTCAAGTCCGCGAAGGAGACCGACAACGCCATCGCCAAGGAGGCCAAGGCCATCACCGACGCCGGCAAGACCCGCGTTGGCTGGGCCTTCTCCGTCCAGCCCAACCAGGAGTACCGCGACGACCTGGCCTCCGCCCTCAACAAGTACGCGGCAGGCGGCTCGTGGGACGAGGTCAAGACGGCCTTCGTCGACAACTGGGCGACCGAGAAGAAGGCCAACGCCTAGTTTCTGTCAGACCGGACGGGCGGGGTGCCTGCGAGGGCCCCGCCCTTCTTATTGACGCCAGGGGCACGGCTGATGCCTCCGTAGCGTCGAGGAAGGGGAACCCATGGGAAAGGTGCTCAAACGGTGGTGGCCGCTCTTCGTGCTGCCAACGGCCCTCTCGTTTACCTTCGGCTTCATCATCCCGTTCTTCCAGGGTGCGTTTCTTTCGTTCTGCAAGTTCAAGACCATCGACCGGGCCGAGTTCGTGGGCATCTCCAACTACGTGGAGGCCTTCCAGGATCCCGAGTTCGCCCACGCCTTCTGGCTCACGGCCCTCTTCGCCTTCCTCTCGACGGTCCTCATCAACGTGATCGCCCTGGCCATCGCCCTGGCCCTGACCCGCAAGGGCGTCAAGGGGACCAACGCTTTCCGTACGGTCTTCTTCATGCCCAACCTGATCGGTGGCATCGTTCTGGGCTACATCTGGCAGATCCTGATCAACGCCGTCCTCAGCGGCCTGGGGGCCCAGCTCCTCTCGCTCAACACCACGGCGGGCTTCTGGGGCATGATCATCCTGACCCTCTGGCAACAGGTGGGCTACATGATGATCATCTACATCGCCGGCCTCCAGTCCATCCCCTCTGACTACCTGGAGGCGGCCAAGGTGGACGGTGCCAACGCCTGGCAGACCCTGTGGAAGGTCAAGATTCCCAACCTCATGTCCACCATCACCATCTGCCTCTTCCTCTCGCTCACCAACGGCTTCAAGCTCTTCGACCAGAACCTGGCCCTGACGGGCGGCGACCCCGACCACATGAGCGAGATGCTGGCCCTCAACATCTACAACACCTTCTACTCCCGCGTCGGTGCCAAGTGGATGGGCATCGGCCAGGCCAAGGCCGTGATCTTCTGCATCCTGGTCATCGCCATCTCCCTCATCCAGCTCAAGGCAACCAAGTCCAAGGAGGTGCAGGCATAATGCAGAAGGAAAAGTCCACCAACCGGGTCCTCTCCGTGGTCTTCACCATCCTGAGCCTGGCCTGGATCTACCCCATGTTCATGATTCTGGTCAACTCCTTCAAGAACGAGCAGTCCATCTCGTCCACCAGGGTCTTCGAGCTCCTGAACGCGGGCAACTTCAACGGCCTGGCCAACTACATCGATGCCCTCACTCGACAGGGCTTTGCCGCAGCCTTCATGAACTCCCTCATCATCACCGTCACCTCGGTGGTCCTCATCCTGGTCTGCTGCTCCATGTGTGCCTGGTACGTAGTTCGGGTCAACAACCGCATCTGCAAGGCCCTCTACTTCCTCTTCGTCTTCTCCATGGTCGTACCCTTCCAGATGCTCATGTTCACCCTCTCGGGCCTGGCCGATGGGATGGGGCTCAACACCCCCTTCAACATCTGCTTCATCTACCTGGGCTTCGGGGCCGGCCTGGCGGTCTTCATGTTCGCCGGCTTCGTCAAGACCATCCCCCTGGAGATCGAGGAGGCGGCCATGATCGACGGCTGCAGCCCCCTGCAGACCTTCTTCCACGTGGTCCTGCCCATCATGAAGCCCACCTACATCAGCGTGGGCATCCTGGAGACCATGTGGGTCTGGAACGACTATCTCCTGCCCTACCTGGTCCTGGACTCCACCAAGTACAAGACCATCCCCATCCTGATCCAGTACTTCCGCGGCGGCTTCGGCCACGTCGAGCTTGGCCCCATGATGGCCTGCATCATGATGGTCATCATACCTATCGTCGTGGTCTACCTGGTCTGCCAGAAGTACATCATCAGCGGCGTCGTCTCCGGAGCCGTCAAGGGTTAGGACCATCCCCAGGGCGTCGGTGCCCCTCGGATTCCCGTCCCCGAGAGGGGCACCGACGCCCAGCACCACCCGCGAACACTAGGAAGGGCATCACATCATGGCCGAGATCATTCTCAAGGACGTCAAGAAGGTCTATCCCGCCGAGAAGGAGCACAAGGGCATCTTTGGCGGCAAGAAGGAACACCAGCACAAGAAAGGCAACCTCGAGGTCACCGACGAGGGTGTCGTGGCGGTCCAGGACTTCAACATTACCGTCCACGACAAGGAGTTCATCGTCCTCGTGGGTCCCTCGGGCTGCGGCAAGTCCACCACTCTGCGGATGGTCGCGGGCCTGGAGGATATCAGCTCCGGCGACCTCTACATCGACGGCACCCGGATGAACGACGTGGCACCCAAGGACCGTGACATTGCCATGGTCTTCCAGTCCTACGCCCTCTATCCCAACATGACCGTCTACGAGAACATGGCCTTTACCCTGCGGCTCAAGAAGGTCCCCGAGGACGAGATCGACCGCAAGGTCCGCGCTGCCGCCGAGACCCTGGACATCACCAAGTACCTGGACCGCAAGCCCAAGGCCCTTTCGGGCGGCCAGCGCCAGCGCGTGGCCATCGGCCGCGCCATCGTCCGCGACCCCAAGGTCTTCCTCATGGACGAGCCCCTCTCCAATCTGGACGCCAAGCTCCGCAACCAGATGCGGGCCGAGATCATCAAGCTCCGCCACAAGGTCGACGGGACCTTCGTCTATGTGACCCACGATCAGACCGAGGCTATGACCCTGGGCGACAGGATCGTGGTCATGAAGGACGGCTACGTCCAGCAGATCGGCACCCCCCAGGAGGTCTTCAACCACCCCGCCAACCTCTTCGTCGCGGGCTTCATCGGCATGCCTCAGATGAACTTCTTCAAGGCAAACCTGGTCCATGTGGGCAACGAGTTCCACTTGGAGACCCCCCGGTACGTGATTCCCCTCTCGCCCGAGACCTGTGGCAAGCTCTCGCTCTCCAACATCGACTTCGGGTCGCGCGAGGTCATCTGCGGCGCCCGTCCCGAGCAGATCGTCCTGGCCGACCCCGACGAGCCAGACGCCGTCAAGGGTACGATTGTGGTCTCGGAGCTCATGGGCTCGACCGTCCACGTCCACGCCGACGTGGCAGGCGACGAGTTCGTCATTGTGATTCCGACGGTGGACTATGCTCGGACCGACGGCCGCCGCTTCGCTGACGGAGACGACATCTACTTCAAGTTCGAGCCCAACGCCGTCCACCTCTTTGACAAGAAGACCGAGCTCAACATGGTCAAGGCCTAGGGTAAGGCCGTGGGCTACCAAGACGTAGGCAGGAAAGGAGCGAACATGGAGCGAGCAAGCGGGGTCCTCATGCCGGTCTCGGCCCTTCCTGGCCCCTATGGAATCGGGACCTTTGGGGCAGCGGCCCACCGGTTGGTGGACTTCCTGGCTGCCTGTGAGCAGCGCTACTGGCAGATTCTGCCCCTGACCACCACGAGCTTTGGCGACTCCCCCTACCAATCCTTCTCGGCCTATGCGGGAAACCCCTACCTGATCGACCTGGAGGCCCTCTGCCAGGCTGGCCTCCTGGACCGGGCCGACCTGGACGCCCTGGACTGGGGGGACGACCCCCAGCGGGTGGACTACGAGCGGATTTTCACGGCCAAGCGCGAGGCCCTGGCCTCCGCCTGCGAGGGCTTCTACCAAGAGCTGCCCGCCGACTTCGAGGCCTTCTGCCAGGACCAGGAGGACTGGCTGGAGCCCTACTGCGAGTTCATGACCGTCAAGGAGGAGTTCGACCTGCGGGCCTACTGGGAGTGGCCCGCTGCCTGCCAGAAGCGGGGGGCCGCCACCCGGGCCATCTGCGCGGCCCATCCCGGCCGCATGCGCTACCACCGGATGACCCAGTACATCTTCTGGAGCCAGTGGCGGGACCTCAAGACCTATGCCAATGCCCGGGGGGTCCTGGTGGTGGGCGACATGCCCATCTACGTCTCGCGCGACTCCGTGGAGATGTGGGACACACCCGACCTCTTCCTGACCGACGCCCAGGGCCAGCCCACCGACGTTGCCGGCACTCCTCCCGACCAGTTCAGCGCCACGGGTCAGTACTGGGGCAATCCCATCTACGACTGGGAGGCCATGGCCCAGGACCGCTATGCCTGGTGGGTCAGGCGTATCAGGGCCAGCCTGGACCTCTACGACGTGATCCGGATCGATCACTTCCGGGGCTTCGAGTCCTTCTGGGACGTCCCCTTCGGGTCTCCCTCCGCCGCGGCGGGCACCTGGGCCAAGGGACCGGGCATAGACTTCTTCCAGGAGCTTGCCCGCCAGCTGGGCGACCTCCCCATCATCGCCGAGGACCTGGGCTTCCTGACCCCTGAGGTCATCGCCATGCGGGACGCCACGGGCTTTCCCGGTATGAAGATTCTCCAGTTCGCCTTCGACGGTGACCACGACTCCTACTACTTGCCCCACCACTATGACCACAACACCGTGGCCTACGTGGGGACCCACGACAACCAGACCGCCCGTGGATGGTACGAGACGACCGCCACTCCCCGCCAGCGGGAGCAGGCAGACCGCTACCTCCATCGAGGTGCCGACGAGCCCTTCTCGGCGGCCATGAACCGGACCATTGCGGCCTCGCCCAGCGATACCTGCATCTACACCATGCAGGACCTCCTGGACCTGGGCGACGAGGCCCGGATCAACACGCCTGCCACCGTGGGGGGCAACTGGACCTGGAGGATGCGCCGGGGCGCACTGACCCGGTCCGTGGAGGAGGGCCTCAGGGCCCTGACCCAGACCTACTTCCGAGTTCCCGGAACACCAGAGCCCGTCCTGCCCCAGTAAGGCAGGACGCGACCCAGACCAAGCATCGAGCGCTACCCCGAGCGGCTCCGGCCGCGCGGTAGGGACCCCTATCACAAGGAGGAATCACCCATGACCATCGACCTCGAGAAGAGCGCCCAGGACACCTTCGGCAAGCCCCTCGTCCAGCTGACCGACGGGGAGGTCTGCCAGCTCCTGGAGTCCCTGGTTCGCGACCATGCTGCCCAGATGCCCCTGAACCAGGGCAAGAAGCGGCTCTACTACCTGTCCGCGGAATTCCTGATCGGCAGGCTCCTGACCACCAACCTCATCAACCTTGGCATCTACGACCAGGTCCGCGACCAGCTGGCCATAGCAGGCCACGACCTTGCCAGGGTGGAGGAGTGCGAGGTAGAGCCCTCCCTGGGCAACGGTGGCCTGGGCCGCCTGGCAGCCTGCTTCTTGGACTCCATGGCCACCCTGGGCCTTCCCGGTGACGGAGTAGGCCTTAACTACCACTTTGGTCTCTTCCACCAGCGCTTCGTTGACGGTCAGCAGACGGCCCTGCCCGATGGTTGGCTGGACCAGGAGGGCTGGCTGCGCAAGGAGCCCCTGTCGTTCAAGGTACCCTTTGGCAGCTTCTCCGTGACCTCCCGCCTCTACACCATCGACGTCCTGGGCTTTGATCGGACGACCAAGAACCGTCTTCGCCTCTTCGACCTGGAGGGTGTGGACGACGGCCTGGTCCCCAACGACTCCATCGACTTCGACAAGGAGGCCCTGACAAAGAACCTGACCCTCTTCCTCTATCCCGACGACTCGGACGAGGAGGGGAGGCTCCTGCGGGTCTACCAGCAGTACTTCATGGTCTCCAACGCCGCCCAGCTCATCCTTGCTGAGGCTCAGGGCAGGGGGAGTGACCTTCACGACCTGGCCGACTATGCGGTGGTCCAGATCAACGACACCCATCCCACCATGGTGATTCCCGAGCTCATCCGCCTTCTGGTGGACGACCACGACATGGACTTCCAGGAGGCCGTGGACATAGTCAGGTCCATGGTTGCCTTTACCAACCACACAATCCTGGCGGAGGCCCTGGAGAAGTGGCCCCTGGACTCCATCAACAAAGTGTCTCCCCGCATCGCCCAGGTCATCCAGGACCTGGACCAGCAGGAGCGCGCCGAGCACGATGACCCCGCCGTGGCCATCATCCAGGACGGGGTTGTTCACATGGCCCACCTGGCCATCCACTATGGCTTCTCCGTCAACGGGGTGGCAGAGCTCCACACCCAGATCCTCGAGAAGTCCGAACTCAAGACCTTCTACCAGCTCTATCCCCAGAAGTTCTCCAACAAGACCAACGGCATCACCTTCCGCCGCTGGATTATGGCCTGCAATCCCGTCCTCACCTCTCTCCTGGACGGTAGGCTGGGGGCGGACTGGCACCGGACCGGGGACCTGACGGGGCTCATGGACTACCAGGACGACGAGGCCACCCTCCTGGCCCTGGCCGAGGCCAAGGATGACGCAAAGAAGCGGATGCGGGACTTCCTCCGGCAGAGCCAGGGCGTGATCGTGCCCGAGAACGCCATCATCGACGTCCAGGTCAAGCGCTTCCACGAGTACAAGCGCCAGCAGATGCTGGCCCTCTACCTGATCTGGAAGTACTGGGACATCAAGAACGGCAACATCCCGCCCCGCCCCATCACTGTCATCTTTGGCGGCAAGGCGGCTCCTGCCTACACCATCGCCCAGGACATCATCCACCTGGTGATTACCCTGGGAACCTGGATCGCAGAGGACCCGGACGTCTCGCCTTACCTCCAGGTTGTCATGGTGGAGAACTACAACGTCTCGGCGGCCGAGAGGCTGATTCCCGCGGCCGACATCTCCGAGCAGATCAGCTTGGCCAGCAAGGAGGCCTCGGGTACCTCCAACATGAAGTTCATGCTCAACGGTGCCGTGACTCTCTGCACCCTGGACGGGGCTAACGTGGAGATTGCGGACTTGGTGGGTCCCGACAACATCTACACCTTCGGAACCTCCAGCGCTGAGGTGGAGCGGCTCTACCGTGAGAGCGCCTATGACCCCAAGGCCTGCTATCACAAGCCTGGCATCAAGCTCCTGGTGGACTTCCTCACCAGGCCCGACTTCATGGCCCTGGGCAAGGAGGACAGGCTCAGAAGGCTTCACGACGACATGGCCAACAAGGACTGGTTCATGGCCCTCCTTGACCTTGAGGAGTACATCCAGGTCAAGGAGAGGGTCTATGCCGACTACGAGGACCGGGGCACCTGGCTCAGGAAGTCCCTGGTCAACATCGCCCAGGCGGGCGCCTTCTCGAGTGACCGAACCATCGCCCAGTACGACCAGGACATCTGGCACCTTAGCTAGGGCCTGCCTGGCATAAGCGCGATTACCCCTTTCCCTTGCACCGCTCCTAGGCCTGGCCTCCCGGCGGGCACCGTCCATCCTTTCCCCTTCCAAGTAGGCGGCGGTGTCCCAAGGACCCAGTCTTGGGGGCGGTGCTTGCTGCTTCGGCCGCACATGGACACAAGGGGGAGGGGCCCTGTGGGCCCCTCCCCGGACTGTCGCGATTCTCTTTTTTGCTGGGAGCGCGGACTAGGAGCTAGTAGTCGAAGGCTGCGCAGATGGCGTCCAGGAGCATGACAGCAAAGGTCTGGGCGTCTCCCGTAGTGAAGGTGCCGTCGTAGTCCAGGCCGATGGGAAGCTCGATGCGGACAACGGCCACGGGCTCACGCGAGCTCTCGCAGGCAGTGCGCAGACGCTGGGGAAGGGTGTCGATGTCATCCATGATGATGCTGGGCATGGTGTTGCCCCGGGGCAGGGGCGAGGCGGCCAGGACCAGGACCACCTTGTCGTCGGGACGGGCGGCAGCCACGCTGTCCACCAGGTCCAGCCGGCTCTTCTCGCTGGTGGCGGTGGCCAGGTTCCAGATGCGCCCCGCCACGTTGCGCGAGATCGGGTCCTCGGCGGTCAGGGAGATCTGGGTGGTGTCCAGCACGCCCGCGGCTCGGGCAAAGCCCATGCCACCCATGGGGTGTGGACCTGCGGCGGGCTTGCCAGCCCACACGTGGTGGAGACGCTCGATGTCGTCAAAGGTGTCCTGGAACGCCATGCCGTCTGCCAGGGAGCCCTGGCTTTCCTGGAACTCCTTGACCGCGGACTCGGTGTAGACGCCGTAGTAGCCGTCGACCTTGCCGCAAGAGAAGCCCAGGATGTTCAGACGCTCCTGGAGCTGCTTGACGTCGTTGCCGTGGAAGTTGGGAAGGCGCAGGTAAAGGGTACGGTCACCCAGCTGGTAGCACTCGTCCACCAGGGCCATCCAGGTCTCCGAGTCTACGTCGGTGCCTAGGGCGATGTCGTGATCCAGGCGGAACTTCGCCACGGCCTGGGCGGTGGAGTGACCATACTCCTGCCTTGCGCGCTCGTCTGCGTCAATCTGGTAGTCCAGGGATGCGAGCCTGTCCTGGATGTCCTCTACTGCGGCGCCCCTCGCGCCTTCTCTGATTGCTTCCATCGTGTCTCTCCTTGCCGCGATCTGAGCCTCGTGGCCAGCGAAAAAATGTCTGTCGTGGGAGGGCGCCGCTGCGCCCACGGACTAGGCTACCCGTTCCACGAAGAAGTGTGCCATGGATTCCAGTATCTGACGGTAGCCCTCCACAAGTTTCACGCTATCCAGATGGGAAATGGCGCTCTGGGTGAGCTCCTCTGCCTTGCCGCGGACTGCCGCGATGGCACCACAATGCTCCATGAGCTCGACGGCACGCGCGAGCTGGTCTGGCTGGTGGGTTCCGGACGAGAGAATCGAGACGAGCTCTGCCCTCACGCCCGGCTCGAGCTGCTCCAGTGCCCAGCAGACGGCCATGGTCCTCTTTCCCTCCGTGATGTCGCTGCGGAAGTCCTTGCCCTGCGCCTCCGCGTCGCCTACCAGGTTGAGCAGGTCGTCCTGGAGCTGGAAGGCCAGTCCCGCGTCCATACCAAAGGCGCGCAGGCCCTCGATGGTTTGGTCGTCGGCTCCGCCACAGATGGCCCCCAGGGCCAGGGGTGTGGCCGCAGAGTAATAGGCCGTCTTGTGAGTGGCCATGTAGAGATAGTCCTCCACGGTCACGTCCCAGCACTCGTCGCGGGCCCAGCCCAGGTCCAGGGCCTGCCCTTCCAGGGTGCGCTCCTCCATGAGCAGGAGCTCGCCCAGGGCGCGGGTACGCAGACCATGGCGGAGGCTCGTGTCGCGTAGGACCTTGCCAAAGACCGTCACTAGGGCCAGGTCGCCCACGTTGATGGCAACACCGATACCCTCCTGTACATGCACGCAGGGCTCACCACGACGAAGCTCACCCTCGTCGGCGATGTCGTCGTGGATGAGGGCGGCGGACTGGAAGTCCTCGATGGCACAGGCGCAGGAGAGGGCGGCCTTGGGGTCGGCGCCCACGGCCTCGCAGCCCAGCAGGGTCAGGACGGGACGGATACGCTTTCCGCCCGAGGCCGTGAAGCGCGCCAGGGGGTCATAGAGGTAGCGGGCCAGGTCCCCCTGCTCTCGCTCGTTGCCGGCTGAGGGGTCCTGTGCCGCATGGGGTTGGTGCTCCTGCAGGTAGGCCTCGACGAGGGGGCGCGTACGCTCCAGATAGGTCACGAAGTTCTGTGATGCGACTGCCATGGTGGTCGTCTCTCTTCCTGCTCTGTGTGCCGACGAGTTGCATGATGGGGTCTGGGAGAAAAGCGCCGACCCTACCGTGGAGGTGGGCCGGCGTGGCCGGACGACTAGTCTGCGTAGCCGTTGGGGTTCTTTGACTGCCAGTTCCAGGAGTCGCGGCACATGTCATCGATGTCGTACTTGGCCTCCCAGCCCATCTGCTCCTTGGCCTTGGAGCAGTCGGCGTAGTTGGCCGTGACGTCGCCAGGACGACGGGGGTCGATCTGATAGGGGAGCTCACGCCCGCATGCCTTGGAGAAGGCCTTGACGATCTGGAGGACGGAGGTGCCCTTGCCGGTGCCCAGGTTGAAGATCTCGACGCCGGTCTTGCCGTTCATCCACTTCAGGGCGGCTGCGTGGCCAGAGGCCAGGTCCATCACGTGGATGTAGTCGCGGACGCCCGTGCCATCGGGGGTGTCGTAGTCATTGCCAAAGACGTGGACGCACTCGCGCTTGCCCACGGCCACCTGGGCCACGTAGGGCAGGAGGTTGTTGGGGATGCCCTTGGGGTCCTCGCCCATGAGTCCCGAGGGGTGGGCTCCGATGGGGTTGAAGTAGCGCAGGAGGACGACGTTCCACTCGGGGTCGGCGGTATGGAGGTCAGTCAGGATCTGCTCGATCATCCACTTGGTCCAGCCATAGGGGTTGGTGGCGGGCTTCTTTGGGCTCTGCTCGGTCAGGGGCAGGGAGTCGGGGTCTCCGTAGACCGTGGCGGAGGAGGAGAAGATGATGTCCTTGCAGTCGTGCTCGCGCATGACGTCCACCAGGGTCAGGGTGTTGCCCAGGTTGTTGGAGTAGTACTCGATGGGCTTGGAGACGGACTCGCCGACGGCCTTGAAGCCGGCGAAGTGGATGACGCGGGAGATGGGGTTCTCGTCGAAGACGCACTCCAGGGCCTCGCGGTCGTTCACGTCGGCGCGGTAGAAGGTCAGGCGCTCGGAGGCCTCCTCGCCCACGATGGTGTCGATGCGGTCGAGGACCTTCTCGGAGGCGTTGGAGAGGTCGTCCACGACGACGACCTGGTAGCCATCCTGGAGGAGCTCCACGACGGTGTGGGAGCCTATGAATCCGGCGCCGCCGGTGACCAGGACGCAGGTGTCTTTGGGGTCAAGGGTCTTGCTCATGTGATGTGTCCCTTCGTGTGTGCGGCCGCGGGGCCTGGGATATGCGTGCAGGACCTCCCAGTATAGGGGGTGGGTGTGAAGACCGCGCGGTGGGGAGACGGGGCCGTTGGATGGCAAAGGGCGGCGGGGAGGTCGCGCTCCCTGCCGCCCTAACGTGCGGTGCTGAGGCTTCCGAATCAATAGACAAGGGTGTCCTCTGCCCGTCAGGGCCTGTCGACTCGTCTGCCTTAGAGGCTCTGGGCCTGCTCCATGAGGGCGGCCTTCAGGTCGGCCTCCATCTGCCTCATCTTGACCTGGGCATCGGCCCGTTGGGCACGGCCCTCCTCCTGGATCTGGATGGTGTCCTTGATGGTGGAGATCAGCTGGTCGTTGACTTCCTGGAGGGTCTCCACGTCCACGGCGCCCCGCTGGTTGGCCTTGGCTGTGTCCACGGCCCCCTGGTGGAGGGCCTGGGCGTTCTGCTTCAGGAGCTTGTTGGTCACATCGTCCACGTTCTTCTGGAGCTCCAGTGCCTGACGCTGGTTCTCCAGGCCCAGGGCGATGACCATCTGGCTCTTCCACAGGGGGATGGTCATGGTGACGGTGGTGTTGATCTTGTCCACGATGACCTGGTCGGCGGCCTGGAGGATCTTGATCTGGGGGCAGGACTGGAGGGCTACCACGCTCACTCGGTCGAGGTCGTCCAGGTGCTTGTCGAAGCGCTCGAGCTTGGCCTTGAAGTCCTTGAGGACCTGGCTGGCCATGGGGTCGCCCGACTCCTGGGCCTCTTGCTCCAGGCGGGGCAGCTGGTCGGCCCGGAAGGTGTCCAGGGCCTGGTGGCCGGCCGCGACGTAGATCTTGAGCTGCCGGTACTGGGCGACGCTGCGGTCGTAGAGCTTGTCATAGAGGGCGATGTCCGAGACCATCTGGGCCTGGTTGCGCTCCAGCTTGCCCACGATGTCATCAATCTGGGGCGTGACCTTCTGATACTCCCTGCGGAGCTGGTCGATCTTGACCACCACGGTGCCCAGGATGGGGACCTTCTTTATGCCCGAGAGGTCGGACTCGTCCACGGTCACCACGAGCTCCCGCAGGAGCTTGCCCGCGTCGCCCGTGTCCTTGCTCTGGACCTTGGCCAGGACCGTGTCCGAGAAGTCGGCCATGCTCCGCTGGGCGTCGGCGGCGTAGGTCTGCTCGATGGCCGCCTGGCCGAAGTCGATGGTCCGGGCGATCTGATCGGCCTTCTGCTGATCCTCGGGGCTCAGGCCCGAGATGGCCTTGGTCACCTGGGACTCCACCTGCTTGGCGGGAACCAGCTCGGTCGTTGCGGGCCTCGACGCCGATCCCATCAGGGACTCCAGGGAGACGGTGGGTGCCTTGGACTCTTCCTTCGTGTCTGCCATGCTTCCTCCTCGTGTTCGCGCGTGTCTGACTGTTCCGGGGACCGCGCCCGCCCCCGGGGCCCTATGGCTATTGCTTGTTGGCAAGAAGCTCGATGAGTCTGGACATGGCGTCGGTTGAGGGAAGCTCCACGGCTGCCCCCACCTGCCCGGTCACGCCAGGCACGCCAAACTGGTCGGTCGAGCTGGCCGCCGCGTAGGAGGCCGTCCGGAACCCGTGGCGCTCCCAGGCAAGCTTCTGGACATCCTCGGACTTGAGGAAGTCGCGGAGCCTGACGCCTGCCTCGTCCAAGGGCATGACCACGTGCGTGGACCAGACCGTCGGTGTGGGATAGACGATCACCACGTCGTCCTTGGCCTGGGCGTAGAGGTCGGGCTTGTTTACCGCCAGGTCCAGGATCTGGGACTCGTAACCTACCATCATGGGCTTGGACCCCTCGCCCAGGGTCAGGAACTGCTCGAAGGAGTCTTCGGAGGAGGTTTCCATCCAGCCCGACTTCGAGAAGATGTCCAGGATGGCATCCTTGTCGCGGTTGATGCTGTCCACGGTAGCGGGTTGTCCCCCGTTGAGGACCGTTGCCACCAGGGCCGCCCACTCGTTGCCGCTGTTGGACTGGGTGGGGTCCGTGGAGTCAATCCGGAACTGCCCATAGCCCCGCGCCCAGCCCACGTCGGCCCAGGTCTTGTCCTGGGCCATGGCCGTCACGGCCTGGGACACGTCCAGGCTGTAGACCTCGCCGTCCTTGGACATGAGCCCCGAGGCAACCAGGGAGTCCGCAACGTCCCGGTAGGTGTAGATGACGATGGGGGAGTTGAAGACGATGTCCTTGTCGCCGGAGGTCACTCCCTTGGAGGCACCGTAGTCCACCGCCGCTCGCGATGAGGGAAAGAGGTAGTCCATGCCCGTCAGGTCCGCGTCCATCATGGCCAGGGAGCCGGCCTTCTTGTACTGGATGTCCAGGCCCGACTGGCTGGCAAGGTCCTGGAAGGCCTGGTCCTCGAAGAGACTGATCTTTTCGCCGCCCAGGTAGCCCTTGACGACGGAGGGGACGGCCGGCGGCTCGGGCTCCACGGGCGCGGGTTGGGCCTGCCTCCAGGCATAGACACCCCCGATGATTCCCACAGCCAGGACCACTGCCACCAGGCCGATCAGCTTGTTTCTACTCATGCTCATGAGGAGACGCCTCCTTCGTCGATCTGGTCTGCCCCGTCCGGAGTGGTAGGCTCGGATGGGCTGCCCACCCCGTAGCCGTCCATGGCCACGAGCCGCTTGATGGCCTCCTGGCTGGCCTCGATCTGGGCTACGTGGGCGTCGGTTGCCTGGCCCAGCTCGCCGTTCACGGCGTCCGTCAGACCCTTGAGGGCCAAAAGGACGTCATCCTTGGCCTCGGCCAGGTTTCCCTGGTCCTGGGACCCCTCCAGGGCCCGCCAGCTGTCCAGGACGGAGGCGCACTGGTCGGCGTAGACGTTGAGGAAGTGGGCCAGCTGCTTGTGGGCGGCGGGATTGTCCTCCACATAGTGGGTCAGTTTCTTGAGGGCGTCGGCAAGCCGTCCGACTGCATAGCGGACGTCCCCGTCGCGCAGGGAGCCAGCCGTCTTGGACAGACGCGACGCGAGGGTCTCGCCGCGCTCCAGGGTGGCCGATATGGACTCGCCGTTGGGCAGGAGGGACGCGGCCTGGCCCCCCAGCCTGCGCTCGGGGGTGGCCAGGTAGGAGACCCCCACGTAGGCCAGGGCTGCCGCTGCCATGCCCACCACCACGCCGACCATGCCTGGCAGGAGGGCGATACTGACGCCGCCCAGGAGAAGTCCTGCCACTATGCCCAAGGCAACTGCCATCAGTTGTATCCCTTCACTTCGCGGAAGGTGGCCGCGAGGTCTTCCGACCGTCCGTCAAAGAGCTTGCCGCCCGACATCTCCGCCAGGGGCTTGAGCTGGGAGTCATCCGCATCGGCGAACATGATGGGAAAGATTGGCACGTCCAGGCCCAGGCTCTGGTAGGCCTCCTGGAAGTTTTTGGCGTCCGTGGTCAGGGACTGGCCGTCCGACATGAGCACGATGGCCACGTTGTAGGAGCCGACGTCCTGGGGAAGGTCGTCCAGGGCCTTAAGCAGGCCCGCATACATGTTGGTACCGCCATGGGCCTCGGTGGTCTGGGCGCGCGTCAGCAGGTTCTGGGTGTCCGTGCCGTCCGCGCGGACGTCGTCGATCACTTTGTTGTTGAAGGGGATGAGGACGTTCACGTCGCCCTCGGCGGGCTGGATCAGGTAGGAGGAGGCCTGAGTGGGGTCTAGCGCCAGGCTGAGACCCTGGACCACACCGTCCTTGCCGGCTCCGACCATGCTGCCCGAGTAGTCGACCACCCAGATGGTGTAGGCGGGCTTGCGCAGGGCCGTCTGGTAGAGGGTGAGGGCCTGGCGCATCACGTCCGCGGAGGGAAGGGGGGCCGTGCGCAGGACCGAGGCGTCCTGAGTGATACCCCAGTCGGCCCTAAAGGCCTCCTGGACCTGGCTGTCGTCGGCGTGGGTCAGCTTGCCGCCCAGGCCGCACCGCCTGCCCGCTCGCTCCAGCTCCAGCTTGGCGTCATCGGAGGCAAGGGCGTCCTGGAAGCCCTTGAAGGCCTCCTCCCTGTCCTGGCCGTGGTCCAGGTAGCCCAGGGGAGAGTCGGAGACGGCTATGCCGTCAGCGGGGTAGACGGCGACCAGGGGGTCCTGGCCGGCGGCCGTCAGCTCCTTGTTGGCAGCGATGACCAGGGACTCGTAGTTGATCATGGCGTCATGCTTGCCAGGGGACTGGACCATGAGGTCCTTGAGCCAGTCCGAGGAGCCCGAGGACCGGTCCTGGCCCGCCAGGAGGGACTTCATGTCGTTCTGGAGAGCCTGGTCGTCCAGGTCCTGGGAGGTCAGGGGCTGGTCCTTGCCGGCCAAGGCGGTCAGGAAGGCTAGGTAGGCGGAGGCGCCGGAGTTTGATTGGGTGGCGCTGGTCATGGCAAAGGAGAGCTTGCCCTCGCGGACGGCCTGGAGGATGTCGGCAGTGGTGACCGAGATGGTGGCGCCGTCCTGGGAAGTCCATCCAAGGTCCCTGACCTTCTGCTGGGAGACGCCCAGGACGATGGGGGTGGTGGAGGTGGACTGCTGGTCCTTCACCAGGTGCTGGCTGTCGCCCATGGAGATCCAGATGGAGCTGGCGGGCCACACGGCGTCGTAGTCCTGGGCGCCGTCTGCCAGGAGGTTCATGATGTCGACGGAGCCCATGTAGTGAAGCTCGACGGTCACGTGGGACTGGGAGCAGGCCAGGGCTATGGCGTCCTGGGCCTCCTTGTTCTCGGAGCCCGAGGCTATGACCAAGGTGGTCCCGTTGGGGTCTTTGGGTGTGAAGGTCTGGACCTTGCCCTGGGTGGCTATCTGGGTGTCATGGGAGGTCGTGACCTGGGAGGCCGTGGTCGTGCCACCGGCGTTCGTGCCACCGCCCGCATCATCCGACCCGCAGGCCGGCAGGACCAGGAGGCAGGCGCAGACGATGAGGGCCATCAGGGCAGGGAGGAACCTGCATCCCGTGCGCTGACCGACCGTGGATAGGTGGACGTGACCCATGGCAGAGCCCCTTCGACGGAGAGAACTTATAGTTAGGTAAAGTATGCGAGTGAGAAATGCCGCCTTTGTAAGCTACGTATAAGGGTTCTTGAACGGCTGTTGCCGCGGGAGGGGAAGTGACCCTTTATTGCTGGGGGAAGAAGGGCGCCCCCTGTTACAGGTCCTCGTCCTTCTTTGATTCCGCCCGGTTTCAGGCAGTCGACGCATCGGTGAACATCGCTCACCTGCGCCTGGCTTGGTCGGCCCAGGGTCCTATCTTTCCCTCCAGTACCGAAACGCGAGGAAGGTAGGCACCTATGCCGGCATACGCAAGCAGGATAAGCAAGATGGAGAAGTCCGCCCGGGTCATGCAGACCCTCTTTGGGTCCTTCGCCAACCCCAACGTGATTTCCTTCGCCGGGGGCTCCCCTGCCCCCGCCTGCCTTCCTATCGAGGAGGTCCATGACATCATGGACAAGGTCATGACCCGCGAGGGACGGGGCGTGGAGGCCCTCCAGTACAACCGTCCCCAGGGCATTCCTGACCTCCGTCAGACCATCTGCGACACCCTCCTGGCCCCCAAGGGGGTCCAGGCCGACCCCGACGACGTGGTGGTCGTGAGCGGCGGCCTGGAGACCATGAACCTGGTCTGCCAGCTCTTCATCGAGCCGGGCGACGTGATCCTGGTGGAGTCGCCCACCTTCATGCACTGCGTCGAGATCTTCGACATGTTCCAGGCCCGCTGCGTCCCCTGCCAGATGGACGACCACGGCCTGGTCATGGAGGACGTGGAGGAGAAGATCCGTCAGTACCACCCCAAGATGATCTATACCGTGCCCACCTTCCAGAACCCCACAGGCAAGACCCTGCCGGCCGACCGGCGCCGCCGCCTGGCCGAGATGGGCAGCGCCTACGACGTCATCGTCCTGGAGGACGACCCCTACCGTGACATCCGTTACAGTGGAGAGGACCTTGCCCCCATAAAGACCTACGACACCACGGGCAACACGATCCTGGCCTCAAGCTTCTCCAAGATCTTCTCGCCCGGCGTTCGTCTGGGCTACGTCTATGCCAAGCATGACTACATCCGAAAGATCTGCGACATCAAGACGGCCACCAACTCCCACTCCAGCCTCCTGGCCGAGGTAGCCTGTGCCGAGTTCTTCAAGCAGGGCCTCTATCCCGCCCACCACAAGAAAATCTGCGACATCTACCGGACCCAGCGCGACGCCATGGTCTTGGCTCTGGATCGGTATATGCCCGAGGGGACCCGGCACACCAACCCCGATGGCGGCTTCTTCATGTGGGTCCAACTGCCGGGAGGCATCGACACGACCGACATGTTGGTAGAGGCGGCCCGCGACTACCACGTGGCCTATGTGGCGGGCAGGGGCTTCTACGTGGAGGGTGGCGACACGGGAAAGGACGAACTTCGCCTGAGCTTCAGCGGGGTCGAGCCTCCCCAGATCGAGGAGGGCATGCGTCGGCTGGGCTCCCTAGTCCAGAGCTGGCTGCCCTAGGCTGTCGCATGGGCGTCCCCGCATTCTCGTCCGTTCGGCGGATGGGTCCTGGTCGGGGGTCACCATCAGGGATATAGAGAAGGAAGGCCCAGGTCCTCTCCCAGGGCGAGGCCATGACCTGCGCCTACTACCGATCGCTCAAGTAGGCGGGCCAGCAAGGGGCTGGCGGGCGTGAAGGTCCGTGCGGCAGACTGCTAGGCTCCCTCTACGGCAGCCATGACCTGGCCCGCGCAGGTGGACAGATCGGCCTTGCCGTAGAGGTAGAGCTTGGCCGCGTCCGAGAAGGCTGCCAGGACGTCCGAGTCCTCCATTATGGGGACCATGGCCTTGAGCTCGCCCTGGTGGTCATGCATCTGGTTGGTCGCGTCCGTCTCGTAGCCCTCCAGCTTACCGTTGGCCTCCAGGGCGGCATAGGCGCTCCTAGAGACGGGCACGCCCTTCTCGGTGCCCTGCATGAGGGCGTAGTCGGGGTCGTTGAGAAGGTAGTTGACCAGCCTGCCCGCCTCCTCGGGGTTGGAGGTCAGGCTGGAAACT
This sequence comes from uncultured Olsenella sp., assembly GCA_900316105.1. GTDB lineage: Bacteria > Actinomycetota > Coriobacteriia > Coriobacteriales > Atopobiaceae > Olsenella_F. The sequence continues at coordinate 94,751 of ONBR01000008.1, read as the reverse complement.
GCCAGCATGGTGGCGGGCTTCATGTACCAGCCCACGAAGCTGGTCCCGTCCAGGCTCAGGTTCTGGCCAAGGGTCACCCTGATGCCCGCCTTCTCGGCCTGGCCGCAGTAGCGGGGGGCGTCGCTCACCCAGATGAGGATTCCCGCAACCTTGCCGCTGGCAAATTCCTTGACCTGGGCCTTGTCATTGGGGTTGATGACCTTCTCGTCCACCAGCCGCTTGTACATGGCAAGAATCTGCTCGAAGCCCTCCTGGCCTATCTGGCAGGTGCCCGAGGCGTCAAAGACTGCCGTTCCCGTGGTCTGCTCGTACCAGGCCAGAAGGAGCATGAGGGTCTGCTTGTCGTTGGCGCTCAGGGGGTAGACGCCGTCAGCGGACATGACCTTGGCCATGGCAAAGAGGTCGTCCCAGGTCTTGGGGGGGCTGGAGCCCGTAGTGGTCCAGGAGGTCCTGGTTGTAGTAGAAGACGGGCATGTTGTAGGCGATGGGCAGGGCGTTGAGGACCCCGTTGCTCTCGCCGAAGGCGAGGTCCTCCTCGCTGAACTGGGAGAGGTCGATGACGTCGGAGAGTTTGCGGAGGTCGTAGTAGCGGGTGCCGTCAGGCGAGTAGTGCGAGACCCAGGCGTAGTTGATCTGCATGACGTCGGACTCGTCGCGGGCGTTCATGAAGGCGTCGTAGCGCTTCTCGAAGCTGTTCCAGACCCCGTAGCGGGCGCGGACGCGGATATCGGGGTTCTTCTCGCGGAAGGCCCGGAGACCCTTGAGGGTGTACTGGTGGCGAGGGTCGTTGCCCCACCAGGAGTAGTAGATGGTGGCGGGGGCGTCCGTCGACTCGAGACTTCCCTGGCTCTGGTCGGTCGTAATGTAGTGGTAGAGCAAGAGGCCCATGATGGCCAGAAGGACCACCAGGGTCATGGTGACGTAGCGCATGAGGCGAGAGGAGGCGGCAGCCATGGCGGCCTTCCTGCGGTCGGAGGTCTGGTCCGGCTTCGATTTGGGTTTGCTGCCTCTGCGAGTCATTCCCACTCGCCCTCCTCGTAGCGAAGTATCACGTGACGGTCGCGGCCCGCACTCTTTGCCTGGTAGAGGGCCTGGTCGGCGACGTGGTAGAGCTTGTCAAAGTCCACGGTGCCCGCGGGCGCCACGGCCACGCCGATGCTGGTGGTGATATGCAGGTTGCCCCACTGCCGGGTCGGGAAGGACCGGTGGACCTCGGCTATGACCTGGTCCAGCATGTGGTTCAGGGCATCCATGTCGGACCCGTCGATGACCTCGGGCCAGATGGCGAAGACCGAGAACTCGTCGCCGCCCACACGTCCGATCAGGGCGGAGTCTGCGCAGGTGCGGTTGAGGACGTCTCCCATGGTCACGATCGCGTCGTCGCCGCGGGCGTGGCCTAGGGTGTCGTTGACGTCCTTGAAGTGGTCCAGGTCCAGGATCGCGTAGCTTGCCAGTCCCGCTCCCTCGGCGTTGGCCAGCCGGTCCTTGACCAGGGTCTCGTAGGTGATCTTGTTGAGGACGCCCGCCAGCTGGTCCCTGGTGGCGCGGCGGCTCAGGTTGTTGACGATGGCGTCGACGGGCTTGGAGAGCCTGGTGTAGACCACGCCCAGGAGGAGGGCGAAGGTGACGGCCATGAAGACCAGGAAGAGGACCAGGGTGTTCCGGGAGGAGCGGGCCTCCTGGAGGATGGAGCCGGCCGGGACGCTGGAGACCACGCGCCAGCCGTTGTTGCAGGTGCTGGCCGCGGCGAAGAGCCGGTCGGTGTGGTAGGAGGAGTTGCCCGCAGTGCCGATGAGGTCGGTGACGCTGGGGTCGAGGGGATGGGAGATTTCCTCGTCGTTGGTCGAGTAGATGACGTTGCCCTGGGGGTCGCACAGGCGCATGGTCACGCCCGACAGCTCCTTGGGGAAGGTAAAGGCGGACTCTAGCTCCCGGGAGTAGAAGGAAATGACCAGGATGGCATGGGGGTTCAAGCGCTTGACGAACCAGATTCGGTCGTAGTTGCCCATGAAGCCATAGGCCCAGCCAGACTCGTGGGTTTGGTCAGTGATGAGGGTGGAGAACTGTTGGTACATGTTGACGTTGGTGAAGAGGCCGGCCGTGGTCTGCGAGATCCAGCCCACGGTGTCGTCGTTCTCGTAGACCACGCCAAAGTCCGCGAAGTTCTTTGTGCTGCCAACGTCGACCAGGCGGTCGTCGATGGCCTTCTCTCGTGCCAGCTTGTCGTAGTCGACCAGGTCCGTGGTCGTGGGGTCGTACTCGTAGTAGTTCGGGTCGGTGAACATGAGGTCCGCCGCTGTAGAGACGTCGTAGAAGTAGTTGGAGACGTTGAACTGGAGCTGGGTGGTGTCAGTCGCGATGAGTCGCGCCATGGTGTCTTGGGTGGACCGCTCGCTGCGGCTGATGAGAAAGGTACAGACGACGCCCATGAAGACGAAGATGAGGGCAAAGATGGTCACAACCTGCCTGAGTTGGACCTTTCTTAGGTTCTCGTCCATGACGTCACGTTCAGCTTTCGTTTGCTGGTGCGATTTAGTCTTCCTATTGATGATACCGCAAGTCGCACATGCTGAGACCCGTTAGGTGGGGAGTTCGTCGTTGATGGCCGAGTGGCGGGGGTTGTCAGGGGATACAATGAGCCAAAAGGGGACAGGCCACTTTTGGCTCATCCGGCTCATGTCCCCACTGGCCTGGGGAAGGCGGGGCGCGAGGCTGAGGCTGCGGCAATGCGGGCCCAGCGCGAGGAGGATCACTGCGCCGGGATTCTGGTGTAAGGGGCAGTTGCCAGCGGTACACTCGCCCAAGCGTGCTGTTGGGATGCCACGCTGATGCCGGAAGGGAAGGTTCCCATGAACATCATCATCCGCGCTTATGACCACACCGACGCCGAGGCTGCGCGCCTCGTTTGGAATCGCGAGGTCCAGGAGGCCAGCTCCCTTTCCCAGGAAGAGCCCCTCTCGCCCGACCAGGCGGCGCTCTTCTTCTCCATGCAGACCCATACGGGTGTGGCAGTGGATGCGGATACTGGCAGGCTGATGGGCGCCTATGTCCTCCGTCCGTTCACGACAGGTCGCTGCGAGCACGTCGCGGTGGCAAGTTACGCTTACGTCGACCCGACGACCGATGGGGAGCTGGTGCGCAGGCTGGTGGTCGACAGCATGGAGCAGGCCATACTTCTGGGCTTCCGCGTCCTCCGCACGGATGCCGTCGCCTCGAACGTGCGGGTCCTCCAGCTCTACGACGACATGGGACTTCGTCGGGTCGGCGTCCTGCCGGGTGGTTACCGAAAGCCCGACGGCACCTACGACGACCTGGTCCTCTACTGGCACGAGCTCTCGTAACGGGCACGAGCTCTCGTAACGTTTTCACGCAAAGCAGCAGGTGGGCCGCCCTTTGGGGTGGCCCACCTGCGTACTTTCGACTTCTGCTATCTGCGAGATGCTCGGTATTCGTCCAGCCTCTGCTGGTAGTCCACGCCCTGGCGGCGGAGCGCTCGCCCGATCGCGACGGTAAGCGCCGCCAGGATGACCAGGTAGATGGCCGTAAAGGTCACCCAGGCCCAGGGGTTGTCCTTTGGCACCCAGCCGCCCAACCATGCGCACCCTACCAGCACGGCAAAGTAGGTCAGACCAAAGCCAGCGACTCGTCCGGGATAGGCCAGCCTCATGGTGGTCTCCCAGTTGAACCAGACCTGCTGGAGGATTCCCATTGCCAGGAAGGCCAGCAGGTAGGAGAGGTAAAGAAGCTCTCCCCAGCTGAGGCCGCGGGTGGCGGCGCCGACGGCCATCATGACCAGCATGGTGCCGATGGCGATTGCCGATCCCACGTAGTAGCCCATGCCCAGGGCACCGCCCAGGCCGGGATGGGGGTCTGCGGACATGATGCGGGCGGTCGTGCTCTGCTCGGTGGTGCGCTGCCCGCGGGCATCCTGCTCGATGGTCCTCTTGGTCATGGCTAATGCTCCCTTCGGGCCGGTGGTTCTATGCCGATCTTTTCCTTGATGGCCGTAGCGTAGGTGCGGCTCACTGCCAGGTAGCTTCCACCCTCCAGTTCCAGACTCAGGCGGCCGTAGGGCTCCGGGCGGATGGACCTGGCCTTGTCGAAGTTGACCAGCGCCTGGCGAGAGACCCTCACGAACTCGGTGCCTGCCAGGGCCAGCTCCAGCTCAAAGAGACGCTGGGGGCTCTGGTAACGCTGTCCGTCTGTGCAGACGATCCAGGCATGGTCGCCGTCGGTGTGGATGGAGGCGACCTGGTCCAGGTTGATTAGCTGCCGTTTGGTGCTGCCGTCGGCGTAGCCCACCAGCTTGCCCAGGGCAGACTTCAGAGCGCGGGCAATGCCTTTCACCCGTGGGTCGTGCGGGGCGCAGTAGATGTCGACGGCAATCTGCGTGCGACCGGGTTCCTCAATCACGTGCACATCCATGTGGACCTCCCGTCGCCTTTGGGGCTCTTTCCGACTCATACGATAGGCTCCCTGGCGTGGTCGAACGGTCAGACGCACCCGACTTGCACAAGACGGCACCCGACTTGCACTGGCTAATTGTCTGATCTCATAGCGTCGGCTGTCTTCATGTTTGTGGTCGCCGACGGCTACGCGTACTATCTCTATCGAAAAGGGTAGCCAAACGGGGCAGCCCCGATTGGCTACCGTAGGCAAGGAGAGGACGGGCGACCAGGATGGGCAAGGGCATTCGCGTGACGTATTACCTCACGACGGTCGTGAGCGCGCTGGTCGGACTCTGGCACTTCTTTGTCCCGCATCTCTACGAGTGGTACCGCTACCTGCCTATGCAGTACACCAACCTCATCGTGGGTATCGACTACACCAACTACTGTTTCTCTCTCCTGCTTTTCGGCCTCAGCATCATGCTGGTCTGGCTTGGCAAGAAGGCCCTCCAGCCCAACCGCGAGGTCGTCTGCTTCTACTACTTCTTTACCGTGGTGTGGGTCTTTCGCGGTGCGCTGGCGACCTTCATCGAGCCCTGGCCCCTCGAGCCCATTGCCTGGGCGGCAATCCTGCAGCTGGTCGCGTCCGACATCGAGGCTGCCCTCTGCGTGCTTGTAAGCGTCAGTCTCTGGCGTGTCCTGCGGCAGAAGTAGGGGATGCCGTGGAGGATGCCAAGACGAGCCAGACCGGGCTGGCCCGTGTCGGCGCCTACCCGCTGATCACCTTCGCAATCACCTGGCCCGCATGGTGGCTTCACGCTGCGGGGGAGCATGTCGATTAAGGGCGAGTTTGAGCCCGAAAAGCCCGTTTCCGGCGCAAAACTCTCCCTTAATCGACATGGTTAATCGACATGGCCTCAGACGGAGGAAGAGCCTGAACGCCAGCGATGCGCCGCTTTCAATACTTGACATATGTCGTAAACGCGTATATACCTAGTATCTGACATATGTCAGAAAGGGGCTGCCATGCCAAGGCACCAGAGGTGTCGCAGGATTGAGGGGTACCCGGATTACTGGGTCTTCTCACCAGACGATGCGGACGATATGCCAGACAGTGTCACGCTGTCTTTGGATGAGTTCGAGACGATTCGTCTGATTGACAAAGAGGGACTGACGCAGGGGGAGTGCGCAGAACGTATGCAGGTCGCGCGGACCACTGTGACGTCCATCTATGCCAGTGCGCGGCACAAGCTGGCCCTGGCTATCGTGGATGGTCGCCGCCTACAGATTGCAGGTGGGGCATACGAGCTCCGGCAAAGGAGAATCGTCGGTTTGGCGCAGAAGGGACAGGACATCATGAGGATTGCAGTGACCTACGACGGAAACGGCCAGATCTTCCAGCACTTTGGCCGTACGGAGCAGTTCAAGCTCTACGACGTCGAGGACGGAAAGATCGTGTCTTCGCAGGTGGTTGGCACCAACGGTCAGGGACATGGTGCCCTCGGCGGCTTCCTGCGTCAGTGCCAGGCTGACGTCCTGATCTGCGGCGGCATCGGCATGGGCGCGCAGAACGCCGTTGCCGAGGCGGGTATCCAGCTCTACGGCGGCGTGAGCGGGGACGCCGACAAGGCCGCCCAGGCGCTGGTGGACGGCAGCCTTCAGTTCAACCCCGACGTCCACTGCGACCATCACGGTCATGGCGAGGGGCATGACTGCGGCGGCCACGGCGAGGGCCACAGCTGCTGCCACTAGAATGTGACAATAGCGCCAGGCATCTGCGTCCCAAAATGTGACAATAGCGCCAGGCGCTTCTGTCACATCGTAGGGAGAGATGATGCTGAATCAGATTTGGCAGACGAATATTGCAGGTAAGAAGGTCGTGCTTTATGCGGATGAGGCCGCTGCGACCCCAGTCCCGCTGGTTGTCCTGAACGAGTACGCGGGCGATGGCTCCTCGGTTGTTGCTGCCATGGACCGCGTGGACTGCCCGTCCTGCTCGGTCGTCTCCATATCCGACTTGGCCTGGGACCGCGACATGGCTCCCTGGGATTGTCCCCCCATTGCAAAGGGGGATACCCCCTGCACCGGCGGTGCGGATGACTACCTGCAAGTCCTGCTAAAAGAGATTCTGCCTGCCGTTCGGAACCACCTGTCAGCGGCATCTCCTTACGAGTGCATCGCAGGCTATTCCCTGGGTGGGCTCTTTGCCCTCTATGCCGCCTATCGGACCGACGCCTTCGCCCGCGTGGCCAGCGTATCGGGCTCGCTCTGGTTTCCCGGCATCGTGGACTTCGCCGAGAAGGAGCCGATGAGGCGCGTGCCCGAGCGGCTCTATATCTCCTTAGGCGACCACGAGGCCCGTACGCGGAACGAGTACCTCCGCCATGTGCAGGAGAACTCCGAGGAGCTGGTCCGCTTCTACCGCGAAGAGGGCCTGCGCGTGACCTGGGAGCTCAATCAGGGAAACCACTTCAAGCAGCCTGCCCTCCGCACGGCGAAGGGCATCGCCGCCATCGTTGGGTAGGTTATTCTTGCCGAGAGGTGCGACTTGCGCGACGTGAGGCGCGACGTGAGGCGCGACGGGCTGCATATTGGGCGGCGTGCCGGGCTGAATATCGTGCGGTGTGTCGGCCGTGCGGCGTGTCGATTAAGCGTGAGTTTTGCTTAAAAGAAGGACTTTTCGAGCTAGAACTTCCGCTTAATCGACGTACTCTCCCGGACCCAGCGCGACAGCATCGACGGGGACATACAGCGGCCGATCCTCCTCGTGGAGGCGTGTCGGCCGTGCGGCCCTAGCGGCTTTGGAGCACGCTGGCGGGATGGTCCCCCGGCGCGCTTCCTTTACCGATGTGACAATATCGCCTGGCGTCTCTGTCCCAAAATGTGACAATAGCGCCTGGCACCGTTGTCACACTTACCAGTGTCCCGAGGTAGCGCAGGCCGTCGTGCGTGCCTCCATTGCTGCCGAGCGGTCGATCCAAGCCAGGTCGGTGGCGTCGCTGGCCAGGTAAGACAGGCCAAGCTCCGGTCGCTCACCACAGAGGGCGGCCACTCGTTCTTGTTTGCCGCGAAGACCTGACGCAGCTCGTCCAACCATGTCGCGCTATCGACGGAATAGGCCGCTATGGCGGAGACGATGGCGAAGGCACCAGGCTCGCCGACCTCGCCTGCGGTCAGCTCCACGTCGTGTCTGTCGCGCCACCGGGCGCGGACGGAGTCATTCCACTCGCTGGGAATCGTGGTGTAGCCGAAGGCCCCGGCCTCGAGGCCGGGGCCCGAGGGGCGCCTTCACCCTGCTCGATTTCGGCTAATATGTACGGCATGGACGAGCTGGAACGCATATATCCCGAGGCGGCGGCCTTCTTTGATGGAAAGCCGCATGCGCTGGCGCTCTACAAGGCGCTGGTCAGCTGGGCGCTGGAGGCGTTTCCCGATACGCGCCTAGATGTCCGAAAGACCCAGATTTCCCTTATTGATGGTCGCATGTATGCCTGCGTCAGCATCATGCGAGCCAAGCGCAAGGCCGAGCTGCCTCCCGAATACATCGTCGTGACCTTCTCTGCGCAAGAACGCCTGGACTCTCCCCGTGTCGCCCAGCAGGTTCAGATTCGCCCAGGCCGCTGGACCGTGCACGTCGTAGTGGGGGAGGGGGAAGAGCTGGACGAGGAGCTCTTCGACTGGGTGTCGCTCTCGCACGACCTGTTTTCGGGCCGTTAGGTCAAGGCGTTGCTGACGACAATCGTTTATTGTTGCCGTGAGTCAATAGGGACGGAGCACTTTGTCTCAGAGACAAAGTGCTCCGTCCCTATTGACTCACGAACGTGTACGATTTTGGGCAAAGTCCCATGGCAATGGCAGCGTGCTGCCGGAAAGGGGAAGTCAAGATGATTGACAACAAGGCACTTTGGCCCATCAGCGCTGGTGTGTACCTCTTTACCTGCGTGGATGCAGATGGGGAGCGTCCCATCGGCCGCACCGTCGATGCCGTATCCCACGTGAACGTCAAGCCCTCGATCATCAGTGTCTCGCTTCACAACGGCGGTTACACGTCCCATGTCGTGAAGCCCTTCGGCCACTTCAGCCTGACGGTCTTGGCCAAGGATGCCCCCATGGAGCTCGTGAAGGGCTTTGGCCTGCGCTCCAGCAAGGACGTCGACAAGTTCGAGGGCCATGAGGTCAAGCACGACGAGAATGGCAGCCCCTGGATTGCCGACGGCGCTCTCTCCCAGCTGTCCTGCGAGATCAAGACGATCACCAACTACGGAGACCACCTGCTCCTGCTTGCCGAAGTCACCGATGCGCAGGTCCTCGCGCAGGGTGAGGCCATGACGTATGCCTACTATCGCTCGCTGAAGTAGCTATTCGTCCAGATTGTCTAAACGGGGGTAGCCCCCGATTGGTGCCGTCGTTCGCGACCAATCGGAGCCACCCCCAAAATTTGAAAGTGTGACAAAGGCGCCTGGCCCCTTTGTCACAACTAGCGCTTGGAAAGGGTAACCAGATCGTCTGCCGTACGGTCCAACTGCTCCTCGCGGCTGATCGTTGGCATGCCGTCGCCCTCCTGGCCGCCGTAGTCGCCAAAGTAGCCATGGCAGCCGCCTTCGATGACGTCCTCGACCATCTGCGGCGCGTTGGACCGGTTTTCCTCGTATTTGTCACGCTTGAGCACGCCGTCGTTGCTGCCGTAGACGGATTCGACCTCCAACTGACTTCCGCTCAGGTCCTCGGTGGGGAAGGCCGCACAAAGCAAGAGGCCCTCGTACTGGCCTGCGTGTCCCGCCACGTACTCTGACGCCATGGCGCCGCCCAGGGAATGACCGCCTATGTACCAGTGGCTGATCCCAGGGAAGGCGGCCTGTTCGCCGTCGGCGGCATTGATGTCAAAGACGGCCAGGTTGAAGGGCATGCGTACGAGCACGCAGGTAAAGCCCCTCTTTGCAAAGTCCTGCATCAGGGGTGCGTAGGCGCGTGGGTCCACCTTGCCTCCTGGGTAAAAGACGATGCCCCTGTCGCTAGTCCCGTTTGTCGGGGCAAAGACCATGTCGCCGTCCTCCTGGATGGTGACCGTCACCTCGTCGTTGCCGTTCAGGGCTGCGATGGCCTCGGGCGAGGCGGGATAGGACGTGTTAAGAAAGACGACGACCGCCACCGCAAGCGCCGCCAGCATCGCGACGACCGCGATCAGGACGCGCTTCCGCTTGGGCTTGCGCTGCCCGCCCCTCAGATTGTCGTTAGCTGTTGAAGAGTCTGCTGCCAAGAGATTCCCTTATTTCAGAATTAAGACCTAGCTTACTTGCCCAGTCTACCCACACATGGAGCCAATTTTTCGAACGGAATTCGCGTTACATTGTCCGCGGCATCGCGCCAAAGGGACCGGGCGTGCCGCGCCCAAAGGGTTTGACACGCCTGGTCCCACACCGTTGCGACTGGTTTCAAACTGACGTCCGACTTCCGATGCCTGACGTCCGATGCCTGAGGCCCGATGCCTGAAGCCCGATGCCTGAGGCCTTATTCGGAGAGGTCGTATACGGTAACTCCACCGATGGTCGTGGCCTCGTAGTTTTCCTGGACCCACTCGGAAATCTGGCTTGAAGTGTCGGAACCGCCGATTTGGGTTCCTCCGCCGACGCCGCCGCCACTGATGAAGTAGTGAATCTGTCCCTGGGCGACCCACTCCTGGAACTGCTCGAGCGTGGGCGAGGGGTCGGATCCGTTGAAGCCGCCGATGGGCATGACCGAGCACTCGGTGGCGAGCTGGTAGCCAGCGGCATTCTGCGAGCCCACCGTTGCGGCGACCCATCTATAAGAGCTCGCGCCGTCCTTGAGCGCAGCAACGAGTTCGTCCGAGACGCTGCCTCCGCCAAGAAGCCCGCCTGCTCCGCCCTTGCCGCCTTCGCTCGAATTCGGCATAGGGCCAGCCGCTCCGTCGGGTGTCGTGTTGGCTGAGCCATTGGACGTCGAGCCGGCCGAACTGCTGGGATCACCGTTTGGTCCACCTATCATGCCGCTCCCATCCGTGCTGGAGTCAGGTCCGTGCCCGCCGAGTGTATTGCCATCCGACCCGTCAGGGGCAGAAGAGCCGTTGCCGTCGGGAGGGGTGGGCATTGAACCCTGGGGATGCCCGCCCTGGCTTTGTTCGTCTGACGTCTTTCCGTCCTCAGACTGGCCATCCTGGGACCGGTCGTTCGGGGTCTGCCCGTTCGGGGTCTGCCCGTTGTCGGACATCATGCCGTCCTTGTTGTCACCCTTGCCAGGGAGCGAGCCGTTACCAGGACCAGCACCCATTCCGCCCATTCCGGATCCACCCTCTACGGCGGGGCCAGCCGTTACGATGGAGCCCGTGTGTCCGGTTGCTGCGGTGTAGAGCGAGTAGGAAACGGGGCCAGTCAGGGCAGATGTCAGGGCAAGACCGAGGGCCGTTATCTCGAGGGCCTTTATCTGGGCGGATGCGGACTGCTTCTGGGTGGAGAGGTTGTCTTGGCCGGACTTGGTGGTCGTGGTGCCGCTGTCAAGCTCGTCAGCCTGGTCTGCTCGAGCGCGCCGCCAGGCGATGACGCCGACGATGACGGAGCCAGCGGCGAGGATTGCCACCAGGGGCTGCAGGACCCAGATCCAGTCCGACCTTCTGAGGAGGATGATTGACCAGATGGCCGTTACGCACACCAGGGCAAGCCCCGTCACCTGGGTCCAGCGCTCCGCCCTCTGCTCCCAGAGGTGGGTGACGCAGATGGCGACGAGCGCACCAACGGCAGGTGCAAGGGCGACGGTGTAATACTGGTGAATCGTGCCGCCCATGAAGGAGAAGACGACTCCCGTCACAAGGAGCCAGGAACCCCAGACGATGGCCTGGGATCTGCGGGGGCTCTGCCGGTTCTCTTTCCTGGTGCATGCGAAGGCGATGGCGATGCCTGCCAGGGCGACCCATGCGAGCCAGGACCATTGGGTGCCCCATACGCCGTCAAAGAGTCTCGTGATGCCCGTTTGGCCCCACATTCCGGCATGACCCTGGGCAATGGTGCTCGTGGTCCCACTGCCGCCGGGCAGCACTGCCCCCTCCATGGATCCCGTGATACGACCCAAGCCGTTGTAGGAAAAGGTGAGCTCAAGGAAGGAATTGGTCTGCGAGCCACCAATGTAGGGACGGGCGCTCGCGGGTACCAGGACGGTCAAGAGGACCCACCAACCAGCGGAGACGATCAGTGCGCCAAAGGCCGCAAACGTATCCAGGAGCTTGCGGCGCCAGCTTGTGGGGGACGCCAGGAGGAAGGCGACGCCTATGCCAGGCAGGATCAGGAAGGCCTGTAGCTGCTTGGTCAGGAAGGCAAAGCCCATCGCGATGCCTGCCAGGGCCATCCAGCGCGTGCGAGACCTGTTGGCGCTGGGGTTGTCGGGCAGTTCGCAGGCGCGCAGGACGCAATGGGCACAGGCAATCAGCAGGAGCATGAGCAGGGCATCGGGATTGTCGAAGCGGAACATCAGGCAGGCAATGGGCGTGGTGGCCAGGACCGCGCCAGCCAGGATGCCAGCCCAGTGTCCATATGCCCTGCGCACCGTCGCGTAGAGCAGCCAGACGCTCAGCACGCCCATGATGGCCTGGGGCATGAGAATCGACCAGCTGGAAAGGCCAAATACCCGTACGCAGAGGGCCATGGGCCAGAGCGCGGCAGGTGGCTTGTCCACCATGATGGAGTTTCCGGCGTCGGAGGAGCCCCAGAGGAAGGACCACCAGTTGGTGGAGCCTGCCTGAGCTGCCGCTGCGTAGAACTCGTTCGCATAGCCCGAGGCATCAAGGCCGATCATAAAGAGGGCTGCCGTTGCCACGAGCAGGGCAACGAGCGAGACGAGCTCAGGCCGTGTTCGGGGTTGTGGCTGCGGTCGGCCATCGTATGTCTGTGGCCGATTTGCCTTCTTCAATAGCTGCATCTGTCTCATCTCCTGGTTCTGCTTGTCGCTAGGGAATTTGCCGATTCGATCTGTCCTGCGCGTAGCCTTGCCCGCATGCGAAGGATGCCGCGAAGGTCTTCCTTGACGGTCTTTGGGATATCCACCGTGGTTCCGGAATCCTCTACCCAGGTGACGGGTACCTCCAGAATCTGCAGGCTCGTGTGGCTGGCAATGACGAGGAGCTCGGTGTCCCAGAACCAGTTGGTGTCCTCTACCTGGGGCAGGATCCGTCTGGCAACGTCGGTCCTCATCGCCTTGAAGCCGCATTGGGCATCGTGGATGCCATAGCCAAAGGAGGCGTTGAGCAGAAGGTTGTAGCAGCGGGAGATGAACTCGCGCTTGAAGCAGCGCGTCGTGTGCGACTGGGGCAGGAGCCTGCTGCCTATGGCCAGGTCTGCGGTGCCAGCGAGCAGGGGATTTATCAATGAGGGTAGGGCTGATAAGTCTGTGGAGAGATCCACGTCCATGTAGGCGACGACCTGTGCCTTGCTGGCGAGCCAGGTTTGGCTGAGAGCGCGGCCTCGTCCCTTCTGGTCCAGATGGACTGCGGAGACTCTGGTCGGGTTGTTTGCCTCGAGGCGCTTGGCAATTGCCAGGGTGCCGTCGGTGGAGGCATTGTCAGCTATCGTGATGTGCCAGCTCCAGAGCGCGTTGACGCGCAGCCAACGAATGAGCTTGGTCACGGCAATGCCGATCTGCTCCTCCTCGTTGTAGGCAGGAAGCACGATCTCGAGGTCTAGTACCTGAGGTGCTCCGTCGGCGTGGGGATAGGTTCGGACTGTTGCGGTCATGGTCTTCTCCCTTCACGAGGTTGGGAGAAGAATAGGATTTGAACCTGAAAATGCCTGTTAAGGAAGGGTGTTTGTGCCGAAATGGGCACGGAAGCGCCGCAATGGTCTTAGTTTCCTGAAAGACCTGAATACTGCTTGAAGAGATTACTGCCAGGTTTTTTCCAGGAATGTGGCGATGCCTTCTGCCAGCTGGGCGTGACCCTCCGGCAAGAGGTGCGTGCCATCGTAGGCCATGGGGAGGTCCCACTGGCTGGCGTCAACGAAATCGATGCTCAACCGTTTCGCCAGTCTTGCGTATGCCTGGCCGAGCTGTTTTGACTCCTTCAGGAGGCCCGGCAGATCCGTGAGCGCGCCGCGGGTCATCTGTGGTGGGGCGACCAGGAGGAGGCTGGTCGTCTTTGCGAGATTGCGCATGGGGGCGGACGTCAGGAAGAGTTCCATGCGCTTCGCTGCGTCAGATGCGGTGAAGCCAGATTGGATGCCTCGGAGGAGGTCGTTGGTGCCCAGCATGATTGTGACGACGTCCGCGGGCAAATCCTCTGACAGCATGTCGGCGGTGCGGCGGTAGGACACGAGATCATCTGGGATGCAGCGGCCGTTGAGACCCTCGTTGACCGTGTCGTAGCCCTTGCGCGCGAGCTGGCGAGGCCAGGGGATATCGACGAGACATTAGGGACGGAGCACTTTGTCTCAGAGACAATGGGGACGGAGACAATGGGGACGGAGCAAACTGTCTCAGAGACAAAGGGGACAGGGCAGGCCGGGCGTTGGGCGTGGGCACGGGCTCACGCCCTGGTCCTGGCCTAGGCCCACAGAGACAATGGGGACGGAGCAAGCTGTCTCAGAGACAAAGGGGACAGGGCAGGCCGGGCGTCGGGCGTGGGCACGGGCTCACGACCTGGTCCGGGCCTAGGCCTAGGCCAAGGCCAGTGAGACAAAGTGCTCCGTCCTATCGTCTCACGTCCCTATCGTCTCACATGCCAAGGCCAGTGAGACAAAGTGCTCCGTCCCTAATGACTCACAGGCCAGTGAGACAAAGTGCTCCGTCCCTAATGACTCACGTCCCTAATGACTCAGAGACAAAGTGCTCCGTCCCCAATGTCTCCCCCTAGCCCAGGGCCACATCCAGGGCCATCATCACCGTAAAGCCCAAGGCAAACATCAGGACGCCCACGTTGGAGTGGTGTCCCTCGCTCATCTCGGGGATGAGCTCCTCCACTACCACGTACATCATGGCACCCGCGGCAAAGCTCAACAGGTAGGGGAGGAAGGGCAGGAGCTGCTGGGCAAAGACAATCGTGAGGATGGCTCCGATGGGCTCCACCGCACCCGAGAGGAAGCCTCCAAGGAAGGCACGGCCCTTGCTCGAACCCTCGGCGCGCAGGGGCAGCGAGATGATGGCTCCCTCGGGAAAGTTCTGGATGGCGATACCCAAAGATAGCGCCAGTGCGCCCGCTAGCGTGATGTGCGCCTGGCCGGATAGCCAGCCGGCGTAGACGACGCCTACGGCCATGCCCTCCGGGAAGTTGTGAATCGTGACTGCCAGGACCATCAGAGTCGTGCGTTGGAGCTGGCTCTTTACACCCTCTGGCTCTGCGTCTCCCTCGCCCAGATGGAGGTGGGGAATGATGCTGTCCAGGAGCAGCAGAAAGAGAATGCCCAGCCAGAAGCCTATGAAGGCGGGCAGGAAGGCCAGACGGTCCATAGCGGCTGAGTCCTCCATGGCCGGAATGATCAGGCTCCAGATGGAGGCCGCGACCATGACACCGGCGGCAAAGCCCGTGAGGGCGCGCTGGATCCCATGCCTGAGCTCGCCGTGCATGAAGAAGACGAGCGTCGCACCCAGGGTGGTGCCGGCGAATGGGATGGCCAGGCCTTGCAATACTTCGAGCATGATACGAACCAATCCTGTCTGCGCTCTGGGATCCCATCGCGCGTAGAATCCTTTCACCTGCCTAGGATACCCGCTGCGAAAGCCGTCAAGACGGTACTCCAGAATATCCCACTGACGTCCTAGTATTTATGCCAAATTGCAAAATGCGGCAGAACTCTCCGAGGCTTTTGTCACAATGGGCCATGGGGGAAGCAGCCAATTTGGGGTGGTCATGCGTAGCAAAGTACAGAAGCAGCCTACGGGGTCGCACGGTGTCCGCGGCCTCATCCAGGACCTCAGGGACCAGATTCGTACCGACCGACGCGACTTCGTCATCTACTCGGTGCTCCGTGTTCTGGTGATCATCACTCTGATACGCGCCATCATGATTGGCTCCTGGGAGCAGATGTCCCTCTGCATTTTGTCCCTCGTGCTCCTTCTGGTGCCCGCCCTCATCGAGCGCAGCTTCAAGCTGGACATCCCTCCCGTCTTTGAGGCGACGATCTACCTCTTCATCTATGCCGCCGAGATTCTGGGTGAGGTCAACCACTACTACGTTCTCATCCCTGGCTGGGACACGGTCCTGCACACCCTCAACGGCTTTCTTTGCGCGGCGGTTGGCTTCTCGCTGGTTGACCTCCTCAACCGTCACGTCGAGGGCATCAATCTGTCGCCCCTCTACCTTGCCCTGGTTGCCTTTTGCTTCTCGATGACCATCGGCGTCCTCTGGGAGTTCGTGGAGTTCTTTGTCGACACGACCTTCTTTGCGGACATGCAGAAGGACTTTGTGGTGCAGAAGTTTGGCTCCGTGACCTTGGACCCGACTGGACAGCAGCAGGTGGTGGTCGACCATATCGTGCGAACTACCATCGAGTCCGCAGACGGTAGCATGCATGTGATAGAGGGCGGCTACCTGGATCTGGGCATCATTGACACGATGAAGGACCTCTTCGTCAACTTCATCGGGGCCGCGGTCTTCTGCGTCTTTGGTGGCCTCTATACCTCGGGCAGCGAGCGCGGCGGTTTTGTGCGGCGCTTTTTCATCCACAGGCAAGGGGAGGAACCGACTGCCCAGGCTGTCCGCGACGACGCCCGACGGTAGACCGGGCGAACCTGGGTTGGGCCGGGCCAACCGCTGGCTGTCACGGCAAGGTTGCCATACATCGGGAAAGGACGTCGTGCCCGACCCCAAAGTGCGACAATATCAAGTGACTGTAGCAGCGGCGACTCTGTGGGGGAGCGCGTATGTTCAGCCCGTTTCGCGACAAGGATGGCCGACCAAAGATTCTGCCTGACGTGACCTGGGAGGATCTTGCCCAGCTCAAGGACATGGACGAGGGTTTCGTCCTGGAGTTCAAGTGCTCCTACACCCCGTCTGTCCGGCGCAAGATCCCAAAGATCATCGCCTCCTTCGCAAACTCTCATGGTGGTTGGCTGGTCATCGGCATCGCTGACGATACGAAGGAGCTCACGCCCATTCCGCGTCCCCAGGCTGACTTCTCACAGACGGTGGGGGAGCTCTGTCGCAGACACGTCTCGCCAGCACCGCCCTTCGATGCCCGTTTCATAGTGGACCCCAGTAACGAACGGCAGGGAGTGGCCCTCGTTCAGGTGGCAGAGGGGGACTTTCCTCCCTATATCGCAGACGGTGTGGTGGAGGTTCGTGAGGGCTCTACCTCGGGTCCGGCCACGGGTAGCGCCTTGGTGGAGCTCTATGACAAGACGACCCAGCGTCGTTTCGAGATAGCCAGCTTCTGCAGGCGCACCGTCTTTTACCCGCAGTCGGAGCCGGTGGGGGCAGCGGCCTCCGCAGGTGGCCCAGAGCTTGCGCCGACAAACATCCCCCTCTTTGACCTGTATCTCTTTCGCATGGGGCAGCGTACCGCAGGCTCCCCCTCTCGCGCTGAGATCGAGAAGCATGTGGTTGCCATGCGAGTGGGCTTTGCCAAGCAGGGAATGGACTGCTACGTGCAGCATGCCCACGACTCTCTGATCTTTCGCAACAATCCGCCTATGAGGGTCGGGGAGGCGCACTCTGCCATCGAGCTCTTTGGCGATGAGTCAATGAAGCTGACGGTGCCTGCCGTTCCCCTGACGGGAAAGAACTATGCGGACGCCGTTGCCGACCTAGAGGCCGTGGGGCAGTTCGTGCCCGAGGGAAGCCAAATCGTAGGTGCCCGAGAGACCCTGCGGAGGGTGACCCGCATGGCCTCTCTGCTGGACCGCTACGTTCGCGAACGGGGGCTCTCATGGCAGAGCTATGCCGTGGCATATGAGCTGGAGGGTATGGCGGGCATCGTCCTCTGGAGCGATGTGGAAGAATATCGTTCCTACGTACGCGAGCGAGGGGTGCTCTTTTGCGGCACCACTGACTGTCGCAGCCGCGTGCGCCACCTCAATGACGCGGCACACGACTCCTTCCGCGCCAGGCAGTTTGCTGGCAGCCATTTCTTCGAGGCCTGTGGCCTGCCCTTGGGCTCGCCCGATCCCAAGGACAACGCCCTGGTGGATGCCCTTCTCAGCAACTGACGCGACAAACCCCTGTGGATGTCACGTTCTGGCAGAACGGATGAAGTGTGAAAGACGGACAAGATAAAGCACAGTCAGAGAAAGGCCTGGTGCAGGGCATCATCATCGGTGCGATAGGCCAGCTGTCGCAAATCTCCATACGCATCCTGGCTACTTTCGGTGCATCGACCATATGGGACTTCGCCTACGCCACCTATGCGCTTATTGGCAGCGCAGCTACTGATAGCCGGCCCATGCGCTTCATGGGCCAGTACTACCTCTCCCTTGCCTTTCTGAGTTGCGTGCTCTCCATTGGACTTGCGCGTACGCGGACTATGGCCCCGCGTCAACGAAAGCTCCAGGTCCAGTGTGGCGTGGCAATTGCCTGTGGTTGCCTTCTGCTGGGGGTCAATATCGTTATCGCGCGCATCGTCAAACAACTGGCGACGGGCTGGCAGGGTAGCGATTCTGGTCTTATCCATTTCATCGTGATGGCCTTGTACTCCTTTGTCGTCTTTGGCTTTGCCATCGCTGGCGCACGCCGCTATCGGCGCCATCCGTCCCCGATAGTGGTTGCCGCAAAGGGCATTACCCTCTGCAAGGCGATGATGACCTTCGTCTTCTTGACTCTTACCGCTGCCTTTACCCTGGGTGGCGGCGATGGCGTGGTTGACTCCCTTGTCAATATTGGTGCTCGCTACCTGGGTGGAGTTGCGGCAGTCACGTCCTTTGTCATTGCCCTCTGGACCATCGCAAAGAACATCCGACAACTTCGAGCCATCAAGTGTGGAGACCTGGATTTCGACGACGAGGGGTCGGACGATGAAGCTGCTTGATTATGTGCGCGACTGTGGCGACGAGGGCTTTGGTCAGCGCCCGTTCTGTGAGGCGGATAACCTTGCCCTGTCCCTGATCGTCTACTTGGATCTTGCCGGCTGCGTGCCGCCCCTACGAGGGGGTACGGTTACCCTCCGACACGCGTGGAAGGAATACCTGCGACTTCACGATCGAAATTACATCTACAGCCTGAGCGGCCTTGGCACCCAGCTGGCGCCCTTTGTCCTGCAGGCTATGGCGGAAAGTCCGCGCTTCTCTGGGCTACGCTTGGGAGGTTTTGCCTGCATAGAGTCCTCCGAGCGGCACGAGCAGTTCGCCGCCCTTTATGCGGCGCTGCCTGATGGCACGGCTTACGTTGCCTTTCGTGGCACGGACTCAACCCTAGCGGGCTGGCGGGAAGACTTCATGCTGAGCTATCAGGTCGTTGCCGCCCAGAGGCACGCGCTGGGATACCTGGAGCGCGTCGCGGAGCTCGTGGACGATGGACTTATGGTTGGCGGCCACTCGAAGGGCGGAAACCTGGCTGCCTTTGCCAGCGCCTTTGCGCCGGAGCCTGTGCGCGCCCGCATCACTGACGTTTGGTGCAATGACTCACCTGGTTTCGACCGAGCGGTTGTCGACTTCTCCAAACTTGCGTTCATGGCATCGCGCGTGCATCTCTTTGTGCCTGGCTTCTGCGTGGTGGGTGCACTTATGGAACATGTTGCCAAACCCGTGGTGGTCCACTCGACGGACCCTCAGGTGATGCAACATGCCATGACGGGCTGGGAACTGGACGAAGAGGGAAATCTCGAGCGCCTGACGGGAATCAGTCCGGATGCAAGGAGGATTGGCTATCTCTTTGACCAGCTGATCAAGGGACGAAATCTTGCGGAGCGCAAGGTCTTTGTCAGTGATGTGTTTGATGCCCTGTCTGCCACCGGCGCTGGTGATCTTGAGGGGCTCGTCGCCTTGGGGCCGGCAGGTGTCGAGAAGGTCATTGGCCATTTGGCTAGCGCTGATCCCGACACACGAGAGGCCACTCGAAAGTTGCTTACTGCACTGATGGGGGAGATGGTGCGCTCGTCTTTGACGCCGGCTAGCGCAGGTGCGGAAGACACGGCAAAGGAGCCCCTTTCCGTTGAAGGCATGAGGCGCCACCGTGCTAGGCAAAAGCGCGCACAGGGTCGCAAGGCTCCCGTCACCTTCGTACGGGCGATTCTAGGTAGTGACTTGCTCAGGGACTATGTCACTTTGGGTTTGGGCTTGCTCGTACTGGCAAACGCTGGGGATTCGGCGCCTGTCGTAGCCTATCTGATGGTGACGTCTGTCGCTGTGTATTCGGTTCTGTTGTTGGCACGGTACGTGGTGGCGGTACGGACTGGTGAGGACGCAGATATAGAAGACCTTCTCATCGGCATCATCACGGCAGTTCCGGCTGTGGCGGTCCTTTTCTTTAGGGTGGCGGTATCTGCCCTGTACAACTTGGTGCTTGCTGGTGGTCTATTGGCGTGGGGGGTTAGCGTTCTGCGCAAGAAACGCATTCGCAGTGGCAATGACTTGCCACGTGTCCTTAGACAGGCCGGTACCTACAACGCACTGCTTTCCATCGCTCTAAGCTTCATGCTTTTCGTGAATCCGACGGAGCTTACGCACTGGCTTCTGCTCATTTCTGGCATCTATATTGCAGCACAGGGAATATGGGGTCTCATCTCACGTGAATGATGTCGGTGCGACGGAGCCATCTGGAATACTTTAATATCGTGTACAAAGTAATTCTACAAAATTTAAGTTTCGAAGAAAGGCATCTAGCATGAAGGTGGCAGTCAGGTATTTCACTCGTGGTGGCAATACGAAGAAGCTTGCGGATGCGGTCGCGGAGGTGGCAGGCGTCCAGGCTCAGGATGTGAGCGTGCCCCTGAGCGAGGACGTGGACCTGCTCTTCCTCTGCAGCTCGGTCTATGCCGCTGGCATTGACGATGCGGTGAAGTCCTTCATCGAGAATCCTGGCGCAAAGGTGGCAAAGATTGTGAACATCTCCACCGCCGCCCTCCTGCCCTCCACCTACAAGCAGGTCAAGGGCATCGCCGACGAGCGGGGTATCTCAGTGGACACTCGCGAGTTCCACTGCCGCGGCCAGTTCCTGGCCATGCACAAGGGTCGCCCCAATGACAAGGATGTCGCTGACGCAAAGGCATTCACTCGTAGGGTTCTTCAGGCATAGGAAGTAGGTGAGACTTCGGCCATGTGGATCGTTGCGGCGGCGGGCTCGGCGCTCTTTGCCGGCATTACCGCCATCCTCGCAAAATTGGGCATACGGCACACCGATTCCGATGTTGCCACCGCCATTCGGACCATTGTCGTTCTCCTCTTTGCCTGGCTGATGGCTGCCGTTACGGGACAGCTGGGAGCCCTTTGGTCCATCGGCCTGGAGTCCTGGGTCTTTTTGGCACTTTCCGGCATGGCGACCGGTATCAGCTGGATCTGCTACTTCAAGGCCCTCTCCATCGGTGACGTGAACAAGGTCGTCCCCATCGACAAGACCTCGTCCATCCTCACCATCCTCCTTGCGATCGCCCTCTTTGGCGAGACGAAGGCCCTGCCGCTCAAACTGGTCTGCTCTGCCCTCATGCTCGTGGGCACCCTCCTGATGATCGAGCGCAAGAAGCCCGTTGCCAACCAGCTGGTAGGGGAGGAGGACCCTCGGGCTGCTCGACCCACGCACGACAACGGCTACCTGCTTTACGCCGTGGGTTCCTCGGTCTTTGCAGCGTTGACGTCCATCCTGGCAAAGGTGGGTATCTCGGGCGTGCCGAGTAATCTGGCGACGGCGGTCCGCACCTGCTTCGTCCTGGCCATGGCCTGGCTCATCGTGGGCATGCGCGGGAAGCTCTCCCTGGCTCGCCCTGGAGCCTTGGACCGTCGCGAGCTCCGTTTCATCTGCCTGTCGGGCATGGCGACCGGCGCCAGCTGGCTCTGCTACTACTACGCAATCCAAAACGGCGTGGTCAGCGTGGTCGTACCCATCGACAAACTCTCCATGCTGGTCTCCATGGGTTTTGCGGCTCTGGTCTTTCATGAGCGCTTCAGTCGGCGGTCTCTTGTCGGCCTGGCTCTCATCGTGATTCCCACCATAGCCATGGCGGTCTGGGCATAGCCTGAATGTCTCGTGCGAAGCCGCACCAGAATGTTAATCGTCGTTGACTTTACCATCTGGTTTCACTAAGCTAACTTTCAGTGGTGGACAGATGGGGGTTGAGCTATGGGCGAAGAGGATTTGGCAAGCAAGCTGGTTGACTTGCAGCTTGACGCCTCCTCGGAGCTTGGCAAGCTGGCCTCCGCATTTCTGCTCCGCGGCGAGGACTCGGTCCTGTATCGCTTGGATAGACGCGGCGGGCTTGCCAATGCCAGCCAGTTGGCCGATGACGCCCAGCTCACCTCTGGGCGTATTGCAAACATCCTGCGTAGCCTTGAGTCAAAGAACTACATAGAGCGCAGTCAGGATTCGTCCGACCACCGGCGCGTTGCCGTGTCCATCACTCCCGCTGGCCGCAGGCATGTCGCTGGGATGCGAGAGCGCCTTCTGGGGTATTCGAATCGCCTGCTTGAAGTCCTCGGGCCCCAAGACTTTGCCGAGCTGTGCCATGCGACGGAACGCGTTTGCGAGCTTGCTTCCCGCGTCGAGATGTGACAGGCTCCTCCGAACCAGTGCCGCCCTTTGCCATATATCGATTGTAGACAATACATTTGCGTACACATAGCATGGGATTGGCTAAAGAAGCCACACTTGCTTAATATCTTGTAGTAAAAGATTTCGATAAAAACTATCATGTTGGCTCAACGGTCTTACGCGTCCCAGAGGCGTGGTTTCGTCAGGGGGGAGGTTTTCGGCAATGTCCACAAGTAGCGAGGAAGATTACCTGCGTGCCATATACGAGATTAACCTGACCCATGATGCCGTCCGTTCGGTGGATGTGGCGCGTGCCCTCGACGTGTCGAAGCCCAGCGTCAACAAGGCCCGCGCGAAGCTTCAGGACCTGGGATACGTCTCCAATACCGAATACGGCCCCATCACCTTGACGGAAAGGGGCAGGGTCCGCGGGGCCGAGCTGCACGAGCGCTATGAGCTGGTCAAGCGCTTCCTCCGTGACGTCCTGGGGGTACAGGAGGAAACGGCCTCCGAGGAGGCACACGGCATCGAGCATGCCATATCCGATGATACTGCCGTGAAGTTCAAGGACTTTTTGAACCAGCTCGGCGACACGGCGCACGAGCACGGCTCTCACTAGTACAATTCCACAGGTTACGAAATTGCTTTCGAGCGGTGCGGCGCCAGAATTGACGTCGCACCTTTGTCTGTATAGAGGGGATCCACATGCCAAGCCTGCAAGACCAGATTGCCTCGCGTCGCACCTTTGCGATCATCTCGCACCCCGACGCTGGCAAGACCACCCTGACCGAGAAGCTGCTGCTCTATACCGGCAGCATCCAGACGGCCGGTTCGGTCAAGGGCAAGGCGTCGGCGCGTCATGCCGTCTCTGACTGGATGGACATCGAGAAGGAGCGCGGCATCTCCGTCACCTCCTCGGTCCTGCAGTTCACCTACAACGACTTTTGCGTGAACATCCTGGATACCCCTGGCCACCAGGACTTCTCCGAGGACACCTACCGTACCCTCATGGCAGCTGACGCAGCGGTCATGGTCATCGACGGCGCGAAGGGCGTCGAGGCCCAGACCATCAAGCTCTTCAAGGTCTGCACCCTGCGCCACATTCCCATCTTTACCTTCGTGAACAAGCTGGACCACGACACCCGTGACCCCTTCGACCTCATGGATGAGATCGAGCACGTCCTGGGCATCCACACCTATCCCATGAACTGGCCCATCGGTTCCGGTCGCAACTTCAAGGGCGTCTTTGACCGCGCTTCCCGCCACATCCTGGCCTTCCAGGGCGACGGCCATGCAAATGCCACAAAGAAGGTCGCTGAGATCGAAGCCGAGCTGGGTGACCCCAAGATGGACGAGCTTATCGGCGAGGAGAACCACCAGACTCTGATGGATGACATCGAGCTCATCGATGGTGGTGGCGACGACTTCGACGAGGAGGCCGTCCGCACCGGTAGGCTGACGCCCGTCTTCTTTGGTTCGGCTCTGACGAACTTTGGAGTGGAGCCCTTCCTCAAGGACTTCCTGCGTCTGGCTCCGGCACCCCTGCCCTATACCGACGGCCTGACGGGCGAGCAGGTGGACCCCACCAGCCACGACTTCTCTGGCTTCGTCTTCAAGATTCAGGCAAACATGGACAAGAACCACCGCGACCGCATCGCCTTCGTGCGCATCTGCTCGGGTGAGTTCAAGCGCGGCATGGATGCCTATCACGTCCAGGGAGACCGCAAGCTCAAGCTTGCCACGGGCACGTCCATGATGGCTGACGATCGCGCCACGGTGGACACTGCCTATGCCGGTGACGTCGTGGGCCTCTTTGACCCGGGTATCTTCTCCATCGGCGATACTGTCTGCGCCAATGCAAAGACCAAGGTTCAGTATCCGGCCATTCCCACCTTTGCTCCCGAGCACTTTGCCCGCATCACCCAGGTGGACACCCTCAAGCGAAAGCAGTTCATCAAGGGCGTGGAGGAGCTGGCCCAGGAGGGCGCCATCCAGATCTTCCGCGAGCTGGGCATGGGCATGGAGTCCGTGATTGTGGGCGTCGTGGGTGTCCTGCAGCTGGACGTCTTGGAGCGTCGCCTGAACAGCGAGTATCACGTAAAGGTTCGCCGCGACGGCCTGCCCTACAGCGAGATTCGCTGGATCACCAACAAGCCGGACGAGATCGACATCGCTCGCCTGAACCTCTCGCGTGACACCTGCAAGGTGGAGGACATGCGTGGCAACAAGCTCCTTCTCTTTACCAACGAGTGGAACGTCAACTGGGCCGTGGAGCGCAATCCCGAGCTCAAGCTCTCCGAGTTCGGCAACGTATCCATCTAGCCGCCCGTCGCTGGTCGTCTGCCGTCCTTACTTGGCCGGCTCACCGCCTAGCATGACAGAGGCTCGGAAAGTCTCGCCCTCCAACTCGAACTGTGCCAAGCCGCCCGTGTCCCGGGCGGCTTTCTGTATGGACGGGATGCCCAATCCCGTGCCCGTCGCCTTGGTGGAGACGAAGCTGCCTCCTCGGCGCATGGTCAGCTCGGGGGCGCAGGAGTTGTCTACGGTAATGAAGAGGCTCTGCCCCCTCTGGGCGATGCGTACGCGGAGGAAGGGTTTCTTGTCCTGCTCCTCGCGCGCCAACCTGTAGTCATGAATGCCCGTGACGGCGTTCTCCAGCAGGTTCGTCACGACGGAGAGGACCATCCTCTGGTCTTGGACCAGGTCCTGGGCAATACGGACTTCCACGTCGGTCTGCGCGCCCTCCCGCTTGGCTGTATCTGTGTAGTAGACCAGGCAGGCATTGAGGAGGTGCTTGTCCGTGTAAAGAATGGGCGAGTCTTCCGTGACCATATTTGCCAGGCCATCCAGGTAGCGGGATAGACCCTCGATGTCGCCCTCGTTCGTGAGCGTCCTCAGGACGATGAGCCTGTGGCGTATGTCGTGACGCGCCCGTCTGTCATTGCGAATCCTGTCTTCCAGATACTCCAAACGCTTTCCCTGTAGGGTCGCGTGGGCAAGCTCACGCTCTGCCTCGATGCGCCTTCCCGTAGCGCGTACCATCAGCTGGAGTTGCCGGCTCATCAGGGTGGTCAGTCCTACGAGAGCGACAAACAGGATGGCGGCGGTCTCGAATGCCTCGATGGGGTAGGTGCCCGTGATGTTGGGACGCGAGTACTCCAGCACGATTGCCAGGAGGCTTGGTATGATCCAGAGGTTTCGCCAGAAGCGTTGGCTCACGTAGGGTGATCTCATGAAACGTGGTAGCGTGTCTCCCGTCAGGTGCCAGAGCGAGCCCACGGTCATCGCCCAGAGAGTCCACTGGGCAAGCATTCCCGGCCAGGCAAAGTACCTTGTGGAGAGGCTGTTGCCCACCAGGGCGCCATCTATGAGGAGGGCAGGGAAGCTTACCCCAGCAACAAGGTAGGAGGCGCTTGCGCTCAGAAAGAGGATGCGCCAGATATCCATGTCGCAGAGTCTGCAAAGCACGGGCATGAGCGCAAGGATGTCCAAAGAGAGCAAGAGGGTTGTGCTGACTCTGAAGTCGCATGCCACGTAGCCCTCCACCAGAAGGATGACGAGGGCTGTGGGCATGATCCACCTGGTACGGTGGCGCAGCCCCTCGTCGTCTTCTCTGGTGTGCCAGATCGTGCGCATGAGCAGGCCCAAAGCGGGCAGGCATCCTAGGAGCTCGGATGTCGCCAGGGCCTGCTGGGGCAGGCTGACAAGGAAGTCCATGACCATCGACTGGATGTCTGCCAGGGCGTTCATAGGAGATCCCTTCCTCCCTCGTCGCGCAGGCGATAGAAGGAGTGCCAGGCCAAGGCCTCGCGGGCCTGGGAGACCAGACGTCTGCTGATGGGGACCGAGGTGCCGTCCTGCAGTATGAAGCACTGCCTGCTCAGGTCAGTGACATAGTCCAGGTTTACCAGGACGCCACGGGTACAGCGAAAGAACTGCTCCCAAGGCGAGAGAGCCTTCTCCAGCTCCTGGAAGGACATGCGGATACGAAGCCCCAGACCCTTGTCTATCTCGCGAAGGACCACGTAGTGGCCGTCGGCACGCGCATAGGAGATGTCCGTGGGGTCTACCTCGCTGCTGTCGGGCAGGCAGAGCATGCGACGATCCAGCCCCTCGTGGAGGCCCAGGCGGTCCAGCTCTACCTTGAGGCGTCCGTAGGTGACAGGCTTCACCAGGTAGGCGCGGACATTGGCCTCGTAGCCGCCCAGGGCAAAGTCGACGCTGGTCGTCACCAGGATGGCGGGGGCCTTCTCGCCGCGCTTGCGCAGGTCGTTCAGGAGGTCCAGGCCCGTGACGGGGGTGTTTCTGATGATGCAGTCAAAGACCAGGAGGTCGTAGCGGCCTGGCGCATAGACCTGCATGAACTCCTCAGGGTTGTCAAAGGGACTGATCTGGAGGTCTTCATCCTCGGCAAAATAGGTTCTCAAATAACTGTCGAGCGTGCGCATGCTTGTGATTTCGTCTTCCAATAGTGCGATACGCATGGTGAGTCACCTCCCGTCTGCTAGGACATTCACTCATTGATACCCAAAAATGTGACAATGGAGTCCATACATCATCCTACCTACAGAGGAGGGGAGGCTACATGGCCGTTTTTCTAACGGGTGACACGCACGGTCGCATCGACTTCGACAAAGTCAGACGCTTTCGCAAGACGGTCGAGGAGCATGGTGACTGTCTGACTAGGGAGGATTGCCTGGTCGTCCTTGGGGACTTTGGCTTCGTCTGGTCCGACCCGCCTGCAGAGAAGGATGCTGAGACCCTTGAGTGGTTGGAGGCCTGTCCCTGGATGACCCTCTTTCTGGATGGGAACCACGAGAACTTCGACCTCCTGGATGCCCTTCCCGTGAGCGACTGGCATGGTGGGCGGATTCAGGCGTTGAGGCCCCACGTCCTCCATCTGATGCGGGGCGAGACCTATCAGATTGGCGGCCATTCCTTCTTTGTGGTGGGTGGTGCCCATTCTGCGGACAAGGCCTGGCGGGAGCCCCATCGGTCCTGGTGGCCGCAGGAGGTGCCAGACGAGAGGGAGCGGGCATACATCGCACGTCGCGCCAGCGAGCTGGATGGCGTGGACTATGTGCTCACCCATTGTCCGCCAACTGGGCAGTATCGGCGATACAAGGAGCGTTTTCCCAGGTTCTGGGGGCCGTCTGATGAATATACGGACTGGCTCGAGGAGTGTGTGGAGGGGAAGTTTGCCTACAAGAAGTGGTTCTTTGGCCACCTGCACATGGACCTTCCCCTGGACGAGCCCCACACTACCCTGTACAACGAGGTCTTTGACCTGGACGGCACGGGGCTCACGCGCTTTGGAGAGGACATGGGTCCCTGTACGGACGGCTCAAGGCATGACTGGAAGCTCCGTTGGACGCCTCCTTCGAAGGGGGAGAAGGAGGGGCGCTCCGATTATGTGTGCCCGACCTGTGGCAAGTCGGTGCGTCTCCATCCCACTGATGCGGAGCGAGGACAAGAGGAAAGAACAGAAGGCTAGATGGTGATGAGCAAAGAAGCAACCGCGCCCCAGGCGCTTGGGTCCCGAATCGACGTGCACGGCCACTATATGCCGCCTGCCTATAAGGAGGCCCTGGCCCGTCACGGAATGACCGACAAGCTCGATGGCTTTCCGGCTCCCCAGTGGGACGAGGAGATTCAGGACCGCTACATGGCTGGTGCCAATATCACGCAGGCGGTTCTGTCCATATCGTCTCCCCTGGCATACTGGGGCGACATTGCCGAGACCGTGGAGGTCGTGTGCGCCTGCAACGACTACGGCGCTGACTATCACAAGCGTCGTCCCGATATCATCGCCTGTGGCGCTCTGCCCCTGCCGGATGTGGATGCCTCAGTATCCGAGGTCCGTCGCTGTCGCGACCGGCTGGGAATCCGGCAGTTCTCCATCCTCACCAACTCTGCTGGGATCTACCTGGGTGACAAGCGCCTTGCTCCTTTGATGGAGGAGCTCGACCTGGAGCCGACGACCCTAGTGATCCACCCCACGAGCCCTGCCGCCATCGTCCCTGGAGTCAACGAGGGCCTTCCCATTCCCGCCATGGAGTTCTTCTTTGACACGACGCGTGCCGTGACCAGCCTGATCCTGGGCGGTGACGTACATCGCTATCCCAATGTGCGCTTCCTGGTGCCGCATGCCGGCGCCTTTCTGCCCGTCCTCTCCGACCGTCTGGATAACCTTGCCCACATGCTGCACTTCGAGGGCGTGGACGTCTGGGGAGACATGGCTGCCCTCTACTACGACCTGGCTGGTATGGCCATGCCCAAGCAGTATGGGCTCCTGCGCCAGGTGACCGACCTGAGTCACATCATGTATGGCAGCGATGGCCCCTTTACGCCTCTGTCTGGCGTGATCCATCTGGCCGCCGATATGGACGCTGCTCTGGATGACGCGACGGCAGAGCAGGTCTACCGACAGAACCCGCAGAACCTCTTTGACCTTTGCGCCTAGTGCAAAAGGAGACCCATCCTATGCAGACCATCACGCTCAACGACGGGGTGCAGATTCCCCTCGTCGGCTTTGGGACCTTCCACATTCCTGCAGACGGATCCACCTACCAGGCCGTTCGCGAGGCCCTGAAGCTGGGATATCGCCACATCGACACGGCCGCCTGCTACTTCAACGAGGAGGAGGTCGGTCGCGCCATCAGGGAGAGCGGCATACCACGTAGCCAGATATTCTTGACCAGCAAGCTCTGGATTTCTGACTTTGGCTTTGACGGGGCAAAGAGGGGCATCGAGCGAAGTCTGCGCAAGCTTGGCACCTACGTGGACCTTTATCTCCTGCACCATCCCTACGGCGACCTCCTGGGGGCCTGGACCCGTATGGAGGAGTATCAGCAGAGGGGCGACCTGCGCTCCATTGGCGTGTCCAACATGACGCCGACCCTCTGGGAGCGTTGGATTCCACAGTTCGACAAGCTTCCCTCGGTCAACCAGATCAAGCTGCACCCTCTCTACCAGCAGCGCGACATGCGGCAGATTCAGGATCAGACTGGCGTTCGCCTGGAGGCCTGGGGACCGCTGGGGCAGGGCGACCGTTCAGTCATTGCAAATCCCGTCATTGCAAAGATCGGACGTACCCATGGTAAGGATGTGGGTCAGGTCATCGTCCGCTGGGGCATCCAGCAGGGCATCGTTATGCTGCCAAGGTCCACCAAACCCGCCCATATTGCGTCTAACCTGGATGTGTGGGACTTCGAGCTTACTGACGAGGAAATGGCGCGCATCGACGCCCTGGACGAGGGAGTAGGCAAGCCCCATCGTCACGACGATCCCGAGCTAGAGGCCTACCTGCGCGAGAAGTATGTGATTACTGACTAGGTCCACGGCTGGCGCGCCTTCCTGTGGCAGGATGGTACGGCGGCAAGGGGACTGCTGTCGCGGCGTGGCTGCAGTTGCGGCGTGGCTGCAGTTGCGATTGCGGGCTGCGAGACCGGGTTGGTGTCGTGGGTCGGGCCATGGTGGCCCAGGCCATGGGCTCAGGCCCCTGCCTGTCTTTGCTATTGTTGGCCGCCTGGTGCGGCCTTGAAGGGAGTCTTTGCATGAAGATTGGCATCATTGGAGCTATGGACGTTGAGGTCGCGCACCTCCTGGGCGAGCTGGACGAGGCCAAGGAGCCCGTGACCATGGCTGGCATGGAGTTCCATGAGGGAAGGCTGGGACAGAGCGATGTCGTTGTGGTCAAGTCTGGCGTGGGCAAGGTTGACGCGGCGGTATGCGCCCAGACGCTGATCTGCCGCTTCGACGTGACGCATGTGATCAACACGGGTGTTGCCGGCAGTCTCAACAACGCCCTCAACATCGGTGACGTTCTGGTCTCTCGCGATGCCGTCCATCACGACGTGGATGCCACGAACTTCGGCTATGCGCCTGGTGAGGTTCCCAGCCTGGGCACCGTTACCTTCGAGGCGGATCCCAGCCTGCGGGCAAAGGCCCTGGCAGCTGTTGCCGCCGTGGCTCCCGAGGTGAGTTCCATGGAGGGACGCGTTGCCTCGGGTGACCAGTTCGTGCGCGATGATGAAGAGAAGGCCCGCATCCGCGATACTTTCCAGGCAGACTGCTGCGAGATGGAGGGCGCCAGCATCGCCCAGACCTGCTGGCTCAACAAGGTGCCCTTCGTGATCGTGCGTGCCATCTCGGACAAGGCAGACGGCTCGGACGCCATGGACTACCCCACCTTTGAGGCAAAGGCCGCCGAGCACTGCGCCAAGATCGTAGACTACCTCGTGAGACATTAGGAGACATTAGGGACGGAGCACTTTGTCTCAGAGACAAAGGGGACGGAGCATATTGTCTCAGAGACAATGGGGACAGGGCACCCATACTGAGTTGGGGATGCCCCTTTAAGAATGAAGCGGGACAGAACCACCAAGGATTCTGCCCCGCTTGTTCTTTCGTCTGGTTAGCTCGAGGATGCTGGTTTCGGCCAGTCTAGACCTCAAAAACGAAGGCCACTCCGTCGAGGTTCTGGATGGCGTCGATGTAGTATTCCTTGCGGTTGGGCTCTCCCACCTTGAGGGTAAAGGTTGCGGCCACGCTGGTCTCGCCCTTTGTTAGGAGAAAGTCTGAATAGCTGGTGTCCCAGGCGGTGAGAGTCTTTAGGAGCTTGCGGACCGCTACGATGTCGTCAAACTCTACGTAGAGGTCAAAATTGCGAGACCTTCGGTGCATCTGGGTGTCCACCTTGTCCAGGACAAAGAAGGTAAAGAGCACGAAAAGCAGGGCGAAGAGCGTACCGGTGAGAAAACCGATGCCCGCCATGAGGCCAATGCAGGCGCTCGCCCAAAGACCAGCGGCCGTCGTGAGGCCGCGCACCTGGTTGCGGCCTGTGACGATGATTGTGCCTACACCCAAAAAGCCGACACCACTGATGACCTGGGCGCCGATGCGGTTCATGTCCGCGCGTGCGTCGGGGAACTGGTGAAAGACGTACTCGGCTAAGATCATGCTGGTGGCCGCGCCGATACAAACGAGGGTGTGGGTCTTGATGCCCGCGCCCTTGTTGTTCCAGCCGCGGTTGAATCCGATGACCGTTCCCACTAACACTGCCAGCAATAGGCGACAGAAGACCGAGAAGCCACTCCATTCGGTGACGACCGCTGCGGCACTGAGATAAGCGTCGTAAAGCACGATTGGCCCTCTTTTCTGGTTTGAATGTAATAGAAATGTAAGGCCATAGCTTACTACTATCGGTCGCGTCCCCTCCCCGCGAATGAGACAATGTGAGACAATGGGGACGGAGCACTTTGTCTCCGAGACAAAAGGGACGGAGCAAAGTGGGGACTTGTCGGTGTGCTGGCCCTGTCCCTATCGTCTCGGAGACAAAGTGCTCCGTCCCTATCGTCTCGGAGACAAAGTGCTCCGTCCCTAATGACTCCCTAATGACCCATCCGGAGGAAGGGAATGGCCGACAAGAACATGAGCCCCAAGTTTCGCCGTGAGCTGCAGGAAGCCATCGCCGCGGGTGAGTACGCTCGTCAGCAGCTGGAGGAGGCCGCGGACAGTCTTCGGAGCGCAAGCGGCTGGGGCATGCTCGACATTTTTGGCGGCGGTTTCATTAGCACCTTTGCCAAACACTCCCGCTTGAGCGACGCCCGGCAGGAGATAGGGGAAGCCAAGCGGGCGCTCATTCGTTTTGCGAGCGAGGCCCAGGATGTGGATGGTTCGGGCGGCCTTCGCATCGACGTGGGTCGGTTCCTCACCTTTACGGACTTCTTCTTCGACGATCCGATTTCCGACGTGCTGGTTCAGTCAAAGATCGAAAAGGCCCGCGAGCAAGTCGATCAGGCTATCGATGAAGTCGATCGAATGCTGGAGACCCTTCGCGAACTGTGACTCAGGGCGCAGTCGGACCGGTGTATGAGGGACAAAAGAAGGGACGGAGCGGCCGCCGCTGAGGCGTGCTGCTCCGTCCCCATTGTCTCTGAGACAAAGTGCTCCGTCCCCAATGTCTCCCATTGTCTCCTAGTCGGCGTAGTTCAGGGCCGTCTCCAGGGAGACTTCCATCATGTCGGTGAAGCTCTTCTCGCGGTCCTCGGCGGACAGGGCCTCGCCGGTAAAGAAGGTATCGCTTACGGACAGGATGGACACGGCCTTCTTGTGTGAGGTCTGAGCCTCGATGTAGAGGCCGGCGGTTTCCATCTCCACGCAGAGGAGGCCTAGGTTCTTGTAGCGGACGGGAGCATCCTCACGGGGATTGTAGAAGACGTCGGAAGAGACGACCTGGCCAACGTGGTACTTCACGCCAAGCTTGTCGCAGGTCTTGACGGCGTCGATCAGCATGTCCCAATCGGCCGTAGGCGCCAGTTTGACGGGGGAGTCGTAGAGGCTGGCGATGTTGGAGTTGGTTGCCGCGGACTGGGCGATGATAATCTCGCCGGTGTGGATGTCCTCGGGCAGGGAGCCGGTGGAGCCTACGCGAATGATGGCGTCAACGCCAATCTGGGTATAGAGCTCGTGCGCGTAGAGGCACATGGAGGGGATGCCCATGCCAGAGCCCATGACCGAGATGCGCTTGCCTTTGTAGGTGCCGGTGTAGCCCAGCATGTTGCGGACGTCGTTGAAGAGAACGGGGTTCTCCAGGTAGTTCTCGGCGATGAACTTTGCGCGCAGGGGGTCGCCGGGCATGAGGACGACCTTGGCGACGTCTTCCTTGTTGCAGCGGATGCAGGCGGAGCCAGTCTCGAACATGGGATTCCTTTCCTTGGGATTCGTACAAGGAGAGTTTAGCGCGCGAGCCGTGTGTGACAAAGGTGCCAGGCGCTACTGTCCCAAAATGTGACAATAGTGCCTGGCACCTTTGTCACATTCTGCGGCAGTGGCTGCGCGTGTGGTCGGGCGATGTCGATTAAGCTCGAGTTTCAGCTCGAAAAGCCCGATTCTCGGGAGAAACTCGAGCTTAATCGACACTGCCCCCGTCCCGCGCCCTATCCCAGCCCGGGCCAGCCAAGCTGGCGGAGGGCCTCGAAGAGGACAATCGCCACGGAGTTCGAGAGGTTGAGCGATGCCACGACTCCCTCGCGTGAGTCGACGAAGTTCCCGCAGATGTCGCGCTCTGCCTCGGGATGGAGACGCTCGTGGCTGGCGTGCCAGGCGTCCGCGCCGGTCAGGGCGTCGTCCCCCCGCATGGGAATCCGCTCGCAGAGGTCAGGGTGGGCCAAGAGGAGCTCGCGGTCCAGGCCTGCGGACTCCTTGCCAAAGACCAGCCAGTCGCCGTCGTGGTATGTCGCGTCGCTGTAGATGCGCTGGCCTGCCTTGGTGAGCAGGTGCATCGCGGGGACGGCCTCAGCCGGTGGCGTCGTCTCGCTCACGACGGACGCGTCTCCTGCCCTAGCCCCCAGCGCAACCTGTGCGCTGGGGTTTCTTTCCAGGAAGTCATTCCAGTCCCGGTAGGTCGTCACGTCCAGGCTCTGCCAGTAGAGAAGCCCTGCCCTTCGCACGGCGCGCTCGTCCAGGGAGAAACCCAGCGGCCCCACCAGGTGCAGTCGCGCTCCCGCGAGCACGCAGGTGCGTCCGATGTTTCCGGTGTTTGCCGGAATCTCCGGTTGAACGAGCACGACGTTGAGCATGCGATTCCTTCCAACGCGAGGGCGTGACAAAAGCGCCTGGCCCTTTTGTCACACAGGGTGTCGACGACATGGCGCGCACGTGAGTCCTTCGCCAAGGGTGAAGCCATCCGAACGCGAAGCCATGTCGTCGGCACTCGTGCGGCTTACTCGAACAAGGCTGCCAGGCTCTGGGTGTAGGGAGGCCTGCAGATGCCCTTCTCGGTGATGATGGCGGTGATCAGCTCGTGGTCCGTCACGTCAAAGGCGGGGTTGTAGCACTTGGTCTCGGGCAGGGCCTTGGGCTCGGCGTAGAACTTGGTCTTG
This sequence comes from uncultured Olsenella sp., assembly GCA_900316105.1. Taxonomy (GTDB): domain Bacteria; phylum Actinomycetota; class Coriobacteriia; order Coriobacteriales; family Atopobiaceae; genus Olsenella_F. The sequence continues at coordinate 60,876 of ONBR01000008.1, read as the reverse complement.
ATCTCGTCGGGGTCACGCTCCTCGATCTTTATGTCGGCTCCCGTGGGGCAGTTCTGGTCGATGGTGGAGGTAGGTCCCAGGACGTAGAAGGGGATGCCGTAGTGCTTGGCCAGGATGGCCACGCCGGAGGTGCCGATCTTGTTGGCGGCGTCGCCGTTCATGGCCACCCGGTCGCAGCCCACCATGCAGGCCTGGACCCAGCCGTTCTTCATGACGATGGAGGCCATGTTGTCGCAGATCAAGGTCACGTCGATGCCTGCCTTGGTGAGCTCGTAGGAGGTCAGGCGGGCGCCCTGGAGGAGGGGACGGGTCTCGTCGGCAAAGACATGGACCTCCTTGCCGTGGTCATGGGCATAGAAGAGGGGACCCTGGCCGGTGCCGTAGCCCAGGCAGGCCAGAGGGCCGGCATTGCAGTGGGTGAGAACGCCGTCGCCGTCCTTGAGCAGCGATGCGCCATAGGCGCTGATTGCCTCGCTCATGGCCAGGTCCTCGGAGTGGATAGCCTTGCACTCGGTCTCCAGGAGCTTCACGATCTGGTCGACGGGCTTGCCGGCGTTGGCCTCGACCACGCCGTGCATGCGGTTGAGCGCCCAGGAGAGGTTCACCGCGGTGGGGCGCGAGGAGTTCAGGTAGTCGCGCTGCTTGGCCATGCGGGCCGCGAAGTCCGCGTAGTCGCTGGCGGCCTCGGCCTCCTGGCGAGCCAGGACATAGTAGCAATAGCCGGCGCAGACGCCGATTGCAGGCGCGCCGCGGACCTTCAGCTCAAAGATCGCGTCGTACATGTCCTTGGCGCTAGTCAGGTTCAGGTACTCCACGTGGTTGGGGAGCAGGGTCTGGTCGATGATTACGACCGCCGAGCCGTCATCGGCAAGCTCAACGGCGTCCACGTTCACGACGGTGCCGGGGTTTTCCTCCTGCATGGGTCCTCCTTGGGTGTGAGTGGAAGTTTGACGGCAACGATTGTACCGCTGACCTCCCGGTCATGATTAGCGATGCCCCCATCCGTCCGGGACGGCAGAGAAAGGCCACTCATCCTGCGCGTCTTATGCGCAGCCGCATTCCCCTAGGGGCAAGATTGCCTTGTCGTTTCAATAGAGGTACGCGCTTGTTGCCTTTCCCACGCAGGGTGGTTACAGTGTCCAGCTTGTAAGCCGCTAGAGGCCGCCTCGAAGCTATCGTATTTCCCTGAATCGGGTTGGCGGCATGCAATGAGCCCCTTCCCGCCCAACATTTGCTCGAGTGGAAGGGAAGGGTGAGCCACGTTAGGAGTGGTCCTGCTCTACGTGGGCATCGTGCTCATTAGCAACGGTGCGAGCGGCATCCTTGAGATCGAGGACAAGTCCAGTGCGGTCATGAACATCTTCACGGGCGGCCTGGGGGTGGTCTGCAACTTCGCGGTCATCATCTACGGTGCCTGCACGGGCCAGGGGCCCTGGTGGTTCTATGGCTGCGCGACGGGCCTTCTCTTTGCCTTCACCTATCTCTACTCGGCATTCAACACCATCTTCGACCTGGACCAGCGCCTCTACGGCATCTTCAGCCTCTTCGTGGCCATCAACTCGATACCCTGCGGTTTCCTCTCTTGGATCAATTACGCCGGCAAGGCGGGCTTCGTGGGGGTCTTCGGCCCCATCTACGGCATTATCTGGTGGCTCTGGGGCCTGCTCTGGCTGACGGGCTTCTTGGGGAGCACCCTAGGCAAGGATCTGGGCAAGTTCCCCAGCTACCTGGGGGTAATCGAGGGGGTCATCACGGCGTGGATCCCCGGCTTTCTCATGCTCACGGGCGTCTGGCCCCTCTAGGCCCCTTTCGATACGAGTCTTCCGGCGGGCTGCCAGGGTGCTGCCCGGTCGGGATGGGAGTCATTCGGCAGGTTAGTACCAACGAAGAAGGGAGCACACGCTCATGAATCTCACCGAGAAGGAACGCGAGAAGATGGAGACCTGGCTGGCCGGCTTCATCGCCGAGCAGCGCAAGGCGTCAGGCCTCAAGCTCAACCACCCTGAGGCAGTTGCCTTCATCACCAAGGACATCATGGAAGGTGCCCGTGCCGGCAAGACCGTGGCCGAGCTCATGGCAGAGGGCGGCTCCCTGCTGACCCGCGCCGACGTGATGGAGGGAGTGCCCGAGATGATCCCCATGATCCAGGTGGAGTGCACCTTCCCTGACGGCACCAAGCTCGTGACCGTCCACGACCCCATCAAGTAACCAGCCCAGCCAAGGAGGCTGTCATGATTCCAGGAGAGTACTACCTCACCGAGGGGCCTGTCCCCTACAACGTAGGCTACGAGGCCATCGAGCTCGAGGTTACCAACGTCGGCGACCGTGCCGTGCAGGTCGGGTCGAACTTCCACTTCTATGAGGCCAACGAGGAGGGCCTCAGGTTCGACCGGGCAAAGGCCTACGGCAAACACCTCGACATCGCTGCGGGCACCGCCATCCGCTTCGAGCCGGGCCAGACCCGCACCGTCCCCCTCGTGGACTTTGGCGGCAAGCGTCGCTGCTTCGGCTTCAATGACAGGGTCAACGGCTATCTGGACGGCATGGACCGTCCGCAGGCTTAGCAGGTAAGAAAGGAGGCACACCATGGCTTTCGATATGGACCACGTACAGTACGCCCAGCTCTTCGGCCCTGCGGAGGGCGATTCCGTCCGCCTGGGCGATACCAACCTCTATGCTCGCGTCGAGAAGGACTACACCGTGCATGGCCAGGAGTGCAAGTACGGTGGCGGCAAGGTCCTGCGCGACGGGATGGGTGTCTCGGCAACGGAGCTTCGTTCGGAGAACCCCCAGGTCGTAGACATGATCATCTCCGGTGCGGTCATCATCGACTACACCGGCATCTACAAGGCCGACGTGGGTATCCGCGACGGGAAGATCGCCGGCATCGGCAAGGGAGGCAACCCAGACCTCATGGATGACGTGGACTTCGTCGTCGGTGCCTCCACCGAGGCAAATGGGCCGCATCGGCGAGGTGGGCATGAGGTGCTGGCAGCTGGCCTCCAAGATGAAGGACCAGCGCGGATGCCTGCCCGGCGACTCCGAGTACTCCGACAACAACCGCATCAAGCGCTACGTTGCCAAGTACACGATCAACCCCGCCATCGTGGCGGGCGTCTCTGACTACATCGGGTCGATCGAGGTGGGCAAGTACGCCGACCTCGTCCTCTGGGATCCCAAGTTCTTTGGCGCCAAGCCCAAGATGGTCCTGGGCAACGGTGCCATCGTCTATGGCGTCATGGGTGATGCCTCAGCCTCCCTGCCCACGCCCGAGCCCATCTTCGAGCGCGAGCTCTATGGGGCCAAGGGTGTGGCCGTGGGCCGCTGCTTCAAGACCTTCGTCTCCCAGTATGCCTACGACCATGGCGTCAAGGAGGAGTTGGGTCTCTCCAAGATCGTGCTGCCGGTGCACAACTGCCGCAACCTCATGAAGCGCGACATGAAGCTCAACGACTACGCGCCCGCGAGCATCCAGATCGACCCGCAAACCTTCGTGACCACGATTGACGGCGAGGAGATCGACTGCGACACGGTGGACGAGGTGCCCCTGACCCAGCGTTACTTCATGTTCTAGGGGGAATGACCGTGATTCTGACCAAGGCGCTGGGCAACGCGCACGACATACCCCACCTGGACTCCTACCACGTGGAGACCGCGATGGTGAAGAGCGACGACCTCCTCAAGCGGATCCTCCGTGTGAAGACGGACCACGGCAACAGCTACGGCATCCGTCTGGACGAGGGGGAGCCCGCCCTGGAGGCAGGGACCGTCTTCGACTTGGGTGGGGGTGATCTGCTCATGCTCTCCGTCGTCCCCGACGAGGTCATGGTCATCACGCCTGGCGACATCGACCAGATGGGCCGCGTCGCTCACATGCTGGGCAACCTCCACAAGCCCGTGCAGGTGGAGGGGGGCACCATCACCCTCCTGCGTGACCCTGTGGTTGAGGACACCCTGCACGACCAGGGTGTGAGCTTCGTTGTGGAGAAGCGCCAGCTGACCGAGGCCATGCGGTATGCGGACCTGAGCCACCACCATCATCACGAACATGACCACCACCACGAGCACGAGGGCCATGACCACCACCATGACCATGACCATCACGACCATGGGTGATTCTGTGGGCAAGGGGCGCCCGTCCGCCTTAGCTGGCAGCGTGCCCGGCTCCTCGGCGGGTGCCACCCTGGACGTGATGGTCTATGCGCGCCTCTTCCAGGTGTGCGACTCCACCTTCCCGATCGGGTCCTTCAATCATTCCTTCGGGATGGAGAACTACCTCTCTGATCGCCGCATCAGGAAGGCCCCGCAGTTCGAGGAGTGGTTCGAGGCATACTTCCGCTCCCAGTACGCCTACGGAGAGGGTCTTCTGGTCCGCCTGGCCTACGAGGCGCTCGACCGGGGCGATGCCAGGAGGATCTGGGACCTGGACCGGGTCATCTATTGTTCTACGCCCGCCCGCGAGACCCGCGAGGGCACACGGCTCATAGCCAGGCAGATGGTCTCCCTGATTCGGCTCCTGCACACGGGAGCCCCCCTGCTCGATGAGTATGTGGACCGCATGGCGACGGGGGAGAGCTTCGGCAACCCGGCGCTGGCCTTCGCCCTGCTCGCGCACGAGAGTGGTGCAGACGCCCGCCAGGCCTTCGTCATGTACGGCTACTCGGTGGCGTCGACCCTGGCCCAAAACGCCGTGCGCGCCGTGCCCCTGGGCCAACGGCAAGGTCAGGTGGCGCTGAACAGGGTCGTCTCCCTCCTGGAGCCCCTGTGGGACCTAGTCGAAGGTCTGGACGAGTCCTATCTGGGCGCCTGCGTGCCGGGGTTGGAGCTGGCGCAGATGCGCCACGAGACCCAGGGCGCCCGTCTCTTCATGTCATAGCGAAGCCCGAATAGCACATGCCGGACGCAGGAAAGAAAGCGAGAAAACCATGAGCAAACGAGCGGTGAGGATTGGCGTGGGTGGCCCCGTGGGCTCCGGCAAGACCATGCTGATCGAGCGCCTGACCCGCGCCATGGAGCATGACTACTCCATGGCCATGATCACAAACGACATCTACACCCTGGAGGACGCGGAGTACATGATCAAGAACTCCGTCCTGCCCGAGGATCGCATTATCGGTGTGGAGACGGGCGGCTGCCCTCACACGGCAATCCGTGAGGACGCCTCCATGAATCTGGCGGCCATCGACGAGCTGGAGGGGCGCTTCCCCGACCTGGACCTGATCTTCGTGGAGTCGGGTGGGGACAACCTGGCGGCCACCTTCTCACCCGAGCTGGTGGACTTCTCCATTTATGTGATCGACGTGGCCGAGGGCGAGAAGATTCCTCGCAAGGCTGGTCAGGGCATGATCAAGAGCGACCTCTTCATCATCAACAAGATCGACCTGGCCCCCTATGTGGGCGCAAACCTGGAACGGATGCGTCAGGACTCCGAGAAGTTCCGCGATGCGGGGAGCTTCTTCTTTACCAACCTCATGAAAGATGAGGGCTTGGACAAGGTCATCACCTGGATCAAGGAGGATTGCCTGCTGGAGGATCTTGAGGATGACAAGGACTGACGTCTCTGCTTTCCAGGCCCCGCAGAGCGCAGGGGCTCTGACGCGTGCCCGGGCCAGGCGTCCGGATGGTGAGCTGCGTCTGTCCTTCTCGGCCAAGGCCGGAGCCGGTGCCGATGGTCGAGCGGAGGGGACGGAGCCCGAGACGGTCCTGACCGGACGCTATCGGCGGGGCAACTCCCACATCTCGTCGCGGATGGTCACCGGTGCGGGAGATCAGCCTTATTACTACGTGCTGGCCTCGGGCGGTGGTCTCACGGAGGGCGAGCGCTACACCGCCCGCTACGAGGTGGCGCCCTCCTGTCATGCGACGGTGACCATCAACGCCGGCACTTACGTGCTCAAATGCCCCCATGGGGAGCTGACCAGTCAGGATATTCGCATCGAGGTGGGCGAAGGTGCCAGCTTTGAGTTCTATCAGGATGACGTGATTCCCTTTGCCACGGCGGTCTATCGGCTGGACTGCCAAGTGGAGCTGGCCCGCGGGGCCAGGCTGGTCTTGTCTGAGGGCATCTCCAAGGGCTGGACCCAGGACGGGGCCGGCTTCGGCTTTGCCGACCTGGGCCTCCACACCCAGGTGCGCCGCGAGGGGGTTCTCGTGGCCAACGACTACCAGCTCCTGATGCCTGGCACAGACCCCATAACGGGGATGGGCTACTTCGAGGGCTATGAGGTTCACCGACAGGTCATGGTCGTGGACGAGGACGTGGACCAGGCCACCGTGGAGCAGGCGCGGGCGGCGATCGACGCGGCCTGCCGGGACCTTGGCCGGCGCGAGGCCATCTGGGGCGTGTCGCTCCTGGGTGGGGGCGGTATGGCCCTGCGCGTGCTCGCCGCCGGTCATAACCAAGCGGCACAGGTCGTCGACGCCTTCGTGCGCTGCTACCGCGAGAACGTCTGCGGTTGGCGTCCCCTCCACTTGCGGAAGTCCAGCGAGCAGGGTCGCTGATCCTCACACCCCGATATGCACGTGGGGACGGTCCTCATAGCCGTGGTAATCGCCCATATAGGCGAACCAGTCGGCCACCTCGTCGGCCAGGGACTGGTCGTGGGTGGCGATGACCAGGGTCTTGCCCGCGGCCTTGAGCTGGCCCAGGAAGCCCACGAGCCAGGTGCGGGTCTTTTGGTCCAGGCCGTTCAGGGGCTCGTCGAAGCAGTAGACGTCGGGGTTCATCGAGAGGATGCAGGCGATGGCGACCTTCTTTTGCTCGCCACCCGAGAGGTTGTAGGGCGCGCGGCTGCGGAGCCTGTCGATGTCCAGGAGGCGGCAGACATCGTCCACCCGGCGGGACACTTCCTGCTCCGATAGCTGCATCTGTCGAGGTCCAAAGGCTATTTCATCTTCCACGCTCGCACAGAAGAGCTGGGCGTCCGAGTCCTGGAAGATGAAGCCCACCCGTTGGTGGAGACGCTTGGAAAAGGCAGGGTCGCGCATACTGGCGGCGTCGACCGCCTGTCCGTCGAACCGGTAGGAGCCCCGCTGGGCGAGGACCAGACCATTCAGGGCCTTGAGCAGGGTCGACTTGCCCGAGCCGTTGTCGCCCATAAGGACCACGGACTCGCCGGCGTCGATGGTCAGGTCGATGTGGGACAGGGTCGGCGAGCCTTCGTAGGCAAAGCAGAAGTCTGAGAACTCGATAAGCGGGCGAGAACTGTCCTCGTCGGCATGCGGATGGTGGAGGCTCTGCGGATGCTGTGATGTGTGCATGGGTCTCCTAGGTCAAGGGCTGTAGGTAGAAGTAGAGCAAGGCTAATGCCATGGTAGCAGCCGCCCAGGCGAGGTCTACGAGGCATGCGCGGACGAAGGCTGGTGCGCGGCGGTAGCGGTCGGCATGGCGGGAACCGTTTTGGCTGCGCCCGCACCGGTACTCGCCGGTGAAGCCCCGGCAGACCATGGCGTCGTGGGCGACCGTGGCGGTCTCGGCGGATTTGAGGAAGAGCACGCCGCCCACACCTCCGGCTGACCCACCCTTGTTGTCGTTGACCCCGATACTGCGGAGACGCAGGGCGGTCAGCACCTCGATGGCGAGACGGCCCAGACGGGCGATGCTCCGCAGGGCCAGGTCGACGGTCATGATCGCGACGTCGGGCACATGGAAGCCGCGCAGGGCGGCCGTGAGCTCGTGGAAGGGGGTGGTGCCCGCCACGATCATGGCCAGGGAGACAGTGACCAGGACCTTGGTCCCCACAAGGAGAGCCGATTGGCGCTGGCCAAGGAGAATGGCGGGGAGCATGAGAAGGAAGGAGAGCGCTGCCGCCGTGAAGGCCACCGACGCCGTCCGGCGCAAGATTTTGCCAGGAAGCGTGGCCATGCGGACAAGGACCAGGGCCAGCATGACCAGGACGAAGGCATAGTTGCGTGTGAGCGAGGTGAGCAGGATACAGACGAAGCCGCAGGCGATCTTGCAGCCGGCTGATGGCGAGAGACCGGTCTTCACGCCGTCGTCCAAACGCAGACGGGCGAGAACCCCCGTCATGGAGAGCAGGCTTTTCGCAATAAAACCGTCGCGGTCGCGGCCAGGCTGGTAGTTCTCGGAATGCGAGAGCCAATCGGGCAGTGAGGAATCGAGTGATGCGGAGCTAGTTGATGACGCGTCGGGCAGCCCGGCGTCGACCGATGATGCGCCGGGCTGCGCGACAGGTGTGTCTATGATTTGATCGCTATGCTGCATCGAAGTCCGCTTGCGGCTTTGCACTGCTGGCTGCCAGGCGAAAGACGATCACGAGCAGGGCGACGCCGATGACGGCGGAAAGGATGTAACCGATCCAGTCGGGCATGCCGCCGATGGCGTAGTCGGGGAAGAAGGCGCCCCACTCCCAACCGCCTGCGAGACCCTCGGGGGTGTAGCCGACCAAGCCGGCGAGGTCCTCGGTCGACCACTCGCCCCAGGCGTCGCCCACTGCGAGCAGACCGACGGGGCAGGCCACGACGAGCGCGCCGATGAGGAGGGCAACCGAGCGGGGAAGTTTCGCATCCTCAGCCTTGGTATCGAGGGCGAAGGACGGGGCGGATTTGCGGACGTAGGCCAGGATGCCCACGGTGAAGACGACCTCGGCCAGGCCGAAGATCGTGAGATGACCCGCCATCATGGCGGGAACGGATACCCAGATCGGGTAGGGGCAGTAGAGGGCTTGGCCTGCCGCGTTGGTAAAGAGGAGGGGCTGGATACCGAATTCGATGGCTGCGCAGAGGGCGGCTGCGTTGATGCCCACGTAGGAGCCTATGCCCGCGCCGATGAGCTCGCGGTGCGGATCGGGGGCCTTGCCAGCGATCAGCTTATAGACCGTGTAGCCCACAAGGGGCAGGACAAAGGCCATGTTGAAGCAGTTGGCGCCGAAGGCCAGGATGCCGCCGTCGCCGAAGAAGACTGCCTGGATGGCCAGGGCGATCGACACGGCGATGGTCGCCGCCCAGGGACCGAAGAGGATGGCCACCAGGGTGCCGCAGACCGCGTGGCCCGTGGTGCCGCCGGGCAGCGGCACGTTGAACATCATGGCGAGGAAGCAGAAGGCCGCGGCAACGCCCAATAGCGGCATGCGCTCCCTGGGGACGGTGCGACGGACCTCCTTGGCCGCGTGGTACCAGACGGGCACCATGGCCACGGTCATAACGCCGCAGGTCGAGGGCGAGAGGTAGTTCTCTGGTATGTGCATGATGACCTCCCTATCGAAGTAACGCCCAGCTGGAGCCAGCCAATCCCCATGCTAGGGAGGTGACGGAGGGGCAGTTGGACCAGAGCCCTCTCTTCTTGGTCCGGTAACCGTTTTTTCTTTGCCTGGTAACCTTGGGGCCTAGCCCTGGAAGGGCTTGAGGTCCTGGACGGCGTCCGTGGGATACATGCGCTGGCCGCCGTTGTCCAGGTCAATGAGGACGTAGCGGTCGTTGCCCATGCCCAGCTCCTTCATGTAGGACAGCTGGCGCAGGCCGTGGCGCGATTCCATGCGCTCCACCAGGTCGTGGTGCTCGTCCTCGCGCATGGCGTAGACGATGTCAACGCAGGCCTGGTCGATGGCCAGGATGTCGGTCGAAGATAGGATGCCAACGTTGGGGGTGACGACGGGCTGTGCCGAGGTTCCCTCGCAGTCGCAACTTACGGACATGTTGCGCATCACGTTCACGTAGGTGACCCTGGGTCCAAAGAAGTCGATAGTCGCCTTGGTGGACTCGGAGATGCGCTCCATGAACTCCTCGGTGGCAATGCTCCACTGGCCCTGGCCGGGATAGGTGTGGATCCAGGCCTTGCCTATGCGGCCGTCGGCGCAGCCGATGCCGATGTTCTTGTTGGATCCGCCAAAGCCGCCCTGGGTGTGGCCCTTGAAGTGAGTGAGGGCAACCAGGGAGTCGTAGTTGAGCATGTTGGCGCCGACAGACATCTGCTTGAACCACTTGCCGCCGCGAACGGGCAAGAGGGTCGTGCCGAACTCGTCCATGATGTCGACGTCGCAGAAGTCCCATCCGTTGACCTTGAGGGTCTGACGGTGGCTCTCGGTGGTGTAACGGTCGCCCTTGTAGTAGGTGTTGGTCTCCAGGATGTTGGAGGCTGCCAGCTCGGGCTCGGCCTCGCGGAGCTCGCGCACCCAGGGACGCGGGATGATGTTGGGGCCATGCTGCTCGCCAGTGTGGAGCTTCAGGCCCACGCGACCGCGGATGTTGCCATTGACCTGCTCGTATGCCTTCTGCAGGCCGGAGGCGGAGAGGTCGCGGGTAAAGTAGACAATCGACTCGTTGCCAGTGCGCTGGTCATAGGGGATGTAGGTCTGGCCACCGAGACCGGGGGTAGGCTGGATTGCCATGGGGGACTTCCTTTCCTGCGGGCGCCGATGGCGCCGTTAACCTTCCTCGATTTTAGACGCGCGAGCAGTGCGGGGATGTGCGGGCAAGCAAAAAAATCCCCGTCCCACTTGTTTATACCGTGGTCACCGTCCCCTGAGCGCTTCGGACCGCTTGCCGAACATTACACAATGCGTTGTTTTGCCAACGTCTTTCTTTAAGGTCCGGCGATACATTGCTATCAAACTGTGAGTCTGTGTGTCGGCTGGGGGGCCGCCGCACATTCAAGCAAGGAGGGGAAATGGGATACGTGCTGAGTGAGTCGGCGCTCTCAAAGGTCATCACCAAGCTGGCCGATGACTATCGCCTGTGGGCGCCCGTGCTCAAGGTCGGCGAAGGTCGCTTCACTGACACCGACGTCGTCCGCTACGAGTTTGTGACGTCTCTGGATCAGATAGAGCTCAACACCAGGAGTGACTACTCCTTCAAGGAGATTCTGCAGCCGCTTTCGCAGACGCTCTTCTACTTCACCGATGGCGAGGTGACTACCGCAAAGCAAGACTTCCGCCAGGTCCTGGTCTTCCTGCGCGCCTGCGACCTGCATGCCCTGCGTCGTGTGGACCAGATGTACCTGAACAATGGCCCCAGCAAGGACTGGTTCTACAACCGCATCCGCGACAAGGTGCAGTTCGTCCTCATTGGCTGCGAGCACGAGTTTGACAATTGCTTCTGCGTGAGCATGGGCTCCAACGTGGCGCCCGAGGGCTCCTATATCTTCTCCCTCGACCGTGACGCCGAGGGCAACTTCCGCTGCGACGTGCCCACCGCAAAGGTCGCCGAGCTCTTCGACCAGACCTGCGCCGAGAAGGCCGACGTGACTCCTGCTCACGTGACCGAGAACGAGATCAAGGTAACCATCCCCGAGGAGGTCCCCAACTCCATCTACAAGAACTCCGACCTCTGGGACGAGTACACGGCTCGCTGCATCAAGTGCGGTCGCTGCAACGTGGTCTGCCCGACCTGCACCTGCTACACCATGCAGGACGTCTTCTACACCGACAACGGCAACGTCGGCGAGCGTCGTCGCGTTGTTGCCTCCTGCATGATCGACGGCTACACCAACGTCGCCGGTGGCGGCCAGTACCGTCGTAGTGCCGGCGAGCGCATGCGCTTCAAGGTCCTGCACAAGATCTATGACTTCCGCAAGCGCTTTGGCTATGACATGTGCGTGGGCTGTGGCCGCTGCTCCACCGTGTGCCCCGAGTACATCTCCTTCTCTACGCTGATCAACAAGGTCAATGCCGCCTGTGAGGCAGAGGCCGCAGAGGGGAAGGTGACCCAGAATGACTAAGGATCCCATCACCATGACACCAGGTCCCGCGGCCGTTCCCATGGACAACCCGCTGACCCCCTGGCCCGCTCGTATCATCGAGATCGTCTCCCACACAAAGAAGGAGCACACCTTCCGTGTGGCCTTCGAGGGCGACGTCCGCCCCGGCCAGTTCTTTGAGGTCTCCATCCCCAAGTACGGCGAGGCACCCATCTCCGTCAGTGGCATCGACCCGCACAAGTCCCTGGACCTCACGATCCGCAACGTCGGTCGCGTGACGGGTGAGCTCTTTGCCAACTACGACGTGGGTGACTCCATCCTCCTGCGCGGACCCTATGGCAACGGCTTCGACACGAGCCTCTTCCAGGACGGCGAGGTCGTCGTGATCGCTGGCGGCACGGGCGTCTCCCCGGTCCGAGGCGTCATCGACTCCCTGGCGTCCAGCCCCAGTCCCAAGGACAAGCACGTGATCGTGGGCTTCAAGAGCCCCAATGACATGCTCTTCCGTGACGACCTGAAGCGTTGGGACGAGGCCCTTGACCTCATCCTGACCGTCGACGGCGCGCCTGAGGGCTATGAGGGCAACATCGGACTGGTCACCAAGTTCATCCCCGACCTGCCCCTCAAGGACGTCTCGACCGCCCAGGCCATCGTGGTCGGCCCGCCGCCCATGATGCGCTTCTCGATCATGGGCCTGCAGGAGCTGGGCCTCAAGGACGAGAACATCTGGGTCTCTCAGGAGCGCAAGATGTGCTGCGGCCAGGGCAAGTGCGGTCACTGCCGCATCGGCGAGAAGTACGTCTGCCTGGACGGACCGGTGTTCAACTACACCGTGTCCAAGGACATGCTGGACTAGGGGAGGTGCACCAGAATGCAGGACATTAACGTCAAGGCCCTGAAGAAGAATGCCTTCAGGCAGAGCAAGGTGTACGGCGAGACTGCCTCGCGCGTGCGCATCCCGGGCGGCCTCATCGGCGCCAACGACATGCAGCGGATCGTGGACATTGCCAACAAGTATGGCAACGGCGAGATCTTCCTGACCAACCGTCAGGGCGTCGAGATTCCGGGCATCAAGCTGGAGGACGTGGACAAGGTCCATGCCGAGCTCAAGGACATCATCGAGCACACCCAGATCAACCAGGAGGACACCGACCACGGCTACATGTCGTCGGGTACCCGTAACGTGCCCGGCTGCCCCGGCAAGAGGCTCTGCGTCTTTGGCTGCTACGACACCACCGAGTTTGCCCGCAAGATGGACAAGGCAATCTTCCCCAACGACCGCCATGTCAAGGTTGCCTTTACCGGCTGCTCCAACGACTGCGCTCACGTTGCCCTCAATGACTTTGGCATCCTGGGCATGACCGAGCCCCAGTACCACATCGACCGCTGCATCGGTTGCGAGCAGTGCGTCAAGTACTGCAAGGTCCGCTCCGTCGGTGCCCTGTCCGTGGTCAACGGAAAGATCAAGCGCGACGAGAACAAGTGCATCGGCTGCGGTGTCTGCGTGAACTACTGTCCGACCCGCGCCTGGACCCGTTCCAAGGAGCACTACTTCCGCGTGAAGATCATGGGTCGTACCGGCAAGCAGAACCCCAGGCTGGCCCAGGACTGGCTGAAGTGGGCTGACGAGGAGTCCATCCTCAAGATCGTCAAGAACACCTACGCCTACATCGACGAGTACATTGATGAGTCCAGGCCCGAGGGCAAGGAGCACATCGGCTACATCGTGGACCGTACGGGCTTCGAGGAGTTCGTGAAGTGGGCTCTCAAGGATGTCGAGCTCAATCCCAAGTGCCAGGTGGCTTCGCGCGTATACTGGGACGGCAAACACTACGATCGCGAGAACGAGCTGAGCTAACTGACGAGCCGCCGAGGCTGGCTGGCCTTTTCGCGAGTGCCATGACGGGGGAGCGTGCCATGGAGATTCGTGAGGCCACGCCGGCTGACGCTGGTGAGTTGCTGTCGATCTACAAGCCTTATGTGGAGGGAACCGCCATCACCTTTGAGCTGGCGGTTCCCTCTTTGCGTGAGTTCGAGGGGCGCGTGCGCGGGACCCTGGAGGCAGGCTATCCCTATCTGGTGGCCGTGGGGGACGCAGAGAGGCAGAAGGGTGCAGGTACCGCACCTCTGCTCGGCTATGCCTACGCGGGCGTCTTCAAGGGACGTGAGGCCTATAGGCACTCGGTCGAGCTCTCCATCTATGTGGCCCAAGATGCTCGGAGGCAGGGGGTGGGACATGCCCTTTACCAGGCGCTCGAACAGGATCTGGTGCGGCGTGGCTTCAAGAATGCCTATGCCTGCATTGCCATGCCGCGGTCTGTGGGCGGAGTACCCGTGGAAGACCCTTACCTGACCATGGACAGCGTTCGCTTCCATAAGCGAGAGGGTTTCTCGATGGTGGGAACCTTCCACGACTGCGCCTACAAGTTTGGGCGTTACTACGACATGTGCTGGATGGAAAAGATGATTGCTCCTCACATGTGACAAAGGGGCCAGGCGCTTTTGTCACATGGCGGGCCGCTCACCGCTGGGCACGGGCAGAAATCCTGTCGTAGGCGTATGGTAGTTTTCGGAAAGCGACACATACGAGGGAGTGTGTATGATTCGACTGGTACAGGGAGACATCACGAAGGTCGACGACGTCGACGCCATTGCCAATGCGGCGAACGGCACCCTGCTGGGTGGCGGTGGTGTGGATGGCGCGATTCACCGTGCCGCGGGTCCCAAGCTGCTGGAGGAGTGCCGTGGCCTTCATGGTTGCGAGACGGGCCAGGCAAAGATCACTGGTGCTTACAACCTGCCTTGCAAGTACGTGGTTCATACCGTTGGTCCAGTCTGGCATGGTGGGGCAAATGGTGAGCCGGGCCTCTTGGCATCCTGTTATAGGAACTCGCTGGCCGTTGCCGAGGAGCATGGCGTAAGGAGCATCGCCTTTCCCTCCATTTCCACGGGCGTCTATGGCTATCCCGTGCAGAAGGCCGCAAAGGTCGCCATGGCCACAGTGAAGCAGTACCTGCTCGACCACCCCAAGGCATTCGATCTGGTGGAGTGGGTTCTCTTCGACGAGGGTACCTATGCCGCCTACGAGGCTTACGTCTAGGGCAGTGCGGCAGTGCATTTCTTGGAAAGGCTTTGGCAAACTGGACGGCGCCCTGGCATCGCTGACATGCCACGGCGCCGTCTTCTTGTCTTCCTGTCTACTAGTTTAGACGCTTAGAAGCCCAGGCTTTCGCCAACGAGGATCAAGTGCATGCGGTCCTTGTGACGAGAGTAGCGTGTGATCAGGAAGTTGCAGCAGATGGTGTCAGAGCTCTTGCAGTCCATGCAACGGCCAAGCTTCTTGCAGGGTGTCTGCACGTCGAAGCGCTGGGCGTTGATGGGGGCGGCGACGTTGCGGGCGCGCTTCAGCGCGGAGTCCACGTCAGGGCAGACCTTGTTCATGCCCACGATGAAGAGGACATGGCGCGGTCCCTGTGCGATGCAGGAGACGCGGTTGGAGTTGCCGTCGATGTTCACGATGACGCCGTCATCGGTCAGGGAGTTGGCGCTGGTCAGGAACCAGTCCGCGTCATAGGTCTTGAGCAGGGCCTCGCGCTGGTCCTTGTAGAGGTCGCGGTCGATGAAGCCATAGTCGCCCTGTTTGAGTGCGTCCCAAAGCCCGATCTCGCGGGCACTCATGCAGCCGCCCATGCCGATGGAGGCATCCTTGGGGATGAGGTCCAGGGCCAGCTCCAGTGCGTCGGCCTTCGTCGGTGCGTACTGGGCGCTGATGTTGCGGGATTCCAGGCCCTTGATGGTCTTTTGGGCTAGCAGCTCGTTGCGACGTGCGATTCTCTCGTCCATGGTGTTCCTCTCTCCTCCGGGCGTGACAATAGCGCCAGGCGCTACTGTCCCAAAATGTGACAGAGGCGCCTGGCGCTATTGTCACGCCCGGCGTCCTATTCCTTGGATACATTCTGAGCCTTCGTTTCTACAATGGGCAGGAGGGGAGGGATGAACGTGACCGAGTTCTTGCAGTGGTTCTTTACCCCTGAGCCCCTCTTTGTGGGTCAGCGGGGATTCGAGGCCTTCGGGACGGCCCACCTGCTCACCCTGGCCTTTTGTCTGGTCCTGATCGTCCTGGTGGTTCGCGGCTATGCTCGCTTGCCGCGGGGCGGCGATGCCGATGCCGTGCGCCAACGCCGCCGCTACCTGCAGACTCTCTCCCTGGTGCCCGTAGCCCTTCTGGCCTCGCGTGATGTGGTCATCGTCGTCCGCGGTCTCATGGTGCCGATATTCTGGCCACTGCACGTCTGCAACCTGGCTGAGTTCACCTGCGTGGCCTTTGCCTTCACGCCAGCCAGTCGCAAGAGACTCCGCCGCCTCCTGGGGAGCGTCGTCTTTTGCTGGGGACTCTCGGGCGGCGCTGGCGCGCTTCTCTTTCCCGGCTGGTCCTACTGTCTCATATGGACCTACGCATCCCTGGGCGGCTTCGCGGAGCATTCTCTCATGTTCGCCTTCGCGATTTGCATGCTCTTTCGTCACGACTTCGTGCCGCGCCTGCGTGACATCTGGTATCCAACGGTCGTCTCAGTGGCGGTGGGCCTCTTCTTCCTGTTGGTCTTCAACCCTGCCTTTGACACGAACTTCTTCTTTGTCAGTCGGCCGCTCGATATGGGCACGCCCTTCGTCCAGGTCTATCGGGCCTTTGGTGACCCACTCTGGCTTGCGGCCTACCTGGCCATCGCCATGGGCGTCTGGCTTCTCTCCTATGGCATCTACCGCCTGATCGCGCGGATGTGACAATTACTCCTGGGATAAATGTCACATTTTGGGACGCCTGCTCCTGGGGTAATTGTCACGTTGCAGATGGGTCGCGTACAATATATCTGTATGACAGATAGACGCTCGGCGGAGTGGGCGAGGCATCCACACTCTGCATCGTGCATCGCGAAAGGGGCAGCCATGTCCATGTCAGAGCCCAAGTTCTTCCTGCTAACCGATTCTCCCTGTGACTTCTCGCCAAAGATGGTGGAGGACACGGGCATCGGCATGCTGCACTTTACCTACACCGAGGCGGGCAAGGAGGACGGACTCAACGGCGTCGATGACCTCTTTGTCTCCCGCTCTGCCCATGACTTCTACGAGGCTGTCCGCAAGGGCGCCATGCCCATGACCTCGCAGCCCTCTCAGTTGGAGTTCGAGAGGACCTTCCGCGAGTGCGCAAAGCTGGACAAGCCTTCCGTCTACCTGACCCTGTCCAGCGGCATCTCTGGCTGCTACGAGGGCGCATGTACCGCGCTGGAGCGCGTGAAGGAGGAGCTAGGCCGTCCTGACCTGCCCATCTACATCGTGGACACAAAGATCGCCTCCACCGCCCAGTACCTCTTTATAGTCGAGGCCATTCGCCAGCGGGACAAGGGCATGGCTGCGGGGGACTTCGTCCGTTGGGCCGAGGAGGCTCGCTACTTCGTGCAGACCATCTTTATGGTCGACGACCTGGATGCTCTGCACCGTGGCGGTCGCGTGCCAAGGAGCGTGGCCGTGATTGGTGGCGCCCTGGACGTGAAGCCCCTGCTGACCTTTGACCTGGACGGCGCCCTCAGCGTCATCGGCGTCACCCGCGGCCGCAAGAAGGGCCTCAAGAAGATGGCATCCTTCTACGAGAAGAACCACAACGACGACATGTTCTCTTCTGTGGTTACCATCGGCAACGCCGACTGTCCCAAGGATGCGGAGAAGCTGGCCGACATCATTCACAAGTCCGAGGACACCGCCGTCACCATGATCTCCACCATCGGACCTACCATTGGCTGCCACGTGGGCGCTGGCATGGTTTCCTGCTGCTTCTGGGGTGCTGACCGTCGCAAGGGTGCCTCGGTCTCCGACAAGATCGCCCACAACGTCAAGGGCGAGTAGCGGGAGACGGTAGAGATGGCAGACAAGTACGATGCGCTGCTGCTCAGGAGGCAGCTTTGCTTCAGGCTCTATAGCACCTCCCGCGAGGTCGTTCGCAGGTACAAGCCCCTGCTGGATCCACTCAACCTGACCTACCCCCAGTACCTGGCAATGATGGTACTGTGGGAGGAAAGCCCCCTGAGCGTGAAGGAGCTCGGCAAGCGCCTGCAGCTGGACTCGGGCACCCTGACTCCCATGTTCAAGAAGCTCGAGGCACATGGTTTCGTGAAGCGCGAGCGCTCCCAGGACGACGAGCGCGTGGTCATGATTAGCCTGACGGAGGCTGGCATGCAGCTGCGCGAGAAGGCAGTGGACGTGCCCCCCTGTCTCTTCTCCAGCCTGGGCGTGGATCCAAGGGTGGCGAAAAAGCTCATTGTCGCCCTGGATGACTTCAACGCCCAGCTGGCCCAGAATGGCGCGTCAGCATCATGAGTATCCATAAGGGAGTACCCCTTTTGGATATGCCCGATGGGCTGGAGCTCCGCGAAAGCGAGGTGGGACTCTCGCTGACGGACGGAAGCATGGAGCTGCACACTGACTTCACCCATATGCTGCCTCGTCTGCGGGCCGACCGGCTCCACCGCGAGCTTCTGGTGCGGGCTGCTAGGCTCAAAGGTTTCGAGGGAGCGCCCACGGCGGTCGACGGTACGGCTGGCCTAGGAGAGGACTCCCTGCTTTTGGCCGCGGCCGGCTTTCATGTGACGCTTTTCGAAAAGGATCCGGTCATAGCGGCCTTGCTGGCAGATGGTTTGCGGCGAGCAAGCGACCAGCCAGAGCTTGCGCCAATCGTCGCTCACATGGAGCTAAAGGAGGGTGACAGCGCCCGGGGCCTGCGCCAGCTGGAATTCGTGCCAGACGTCATCTTTCTGGACCCCATGTTTCCCGCGCGACGCAAGGACGCAGCGACAAAGAAGAAGCTCCAGATGCTTCGCTGCCTGGAGGCACCTGCGACTGACGAGGTGGACTTGCTGGAAGCGGCGCTGGAGGCTGGCCCTAGGAAGGTCGTGATCAAGCGACCGCTCAAGGGTCCCTTCCTGGCGGGAAAGAAACCAAGCTACCAGCTCAAGGGCAAGGTCGTCCGTTACGACTGCATCGTCCTTCCGCGATAAGCTGTGACAATTACCCTGGGGGATTGTCACATTTTGGAGGTCGCACCATGAGGATTGCCATTGTCACGGGGGCGTCTAGCGGTCTTGGGCGGGAGTATGCCCGCCTGGCTGACCGTATGGGTGGCTTCGACCAGGTCTGGGCCATTGCCCGCCGAGCCGATCGCCTGAACGAGCTGGCCAAGGAGCTGACCACTCCCGTCCGAACCCTGCCCATGGACCTCTTGGCCCCAGGCGCCATGGATACCGTGTCGGCCGCCCTGACGGCCGCGGCCTCCCAGGCCAGCCAGTCAGGCGAGACCTTTCGCGTGGGCCTCCTGGTCAACGCTGCCGGACTGGGCAAGTTCGGCACCTACGCCGACATTACCCTTGCCGAGAATGACACCATGGTCGACCTGAACTGCCGCGTCCTGGTGGACATGACCCAGCTGGTCCTGTCCTACATGGACCGCGGCGCCCGCATCTTCCAGATAGCATCGAGCGCCTCCTTCCAGCCCCTGCCGGGACTTAACGTCTATGCGGCAAGCAAGGCCTTCGTCCGCAGCTACACGCGCGCCCTCCGATTCGAGCTACGTGGACGGGGAATCAGATTGACGGCGGTCTGCCCCCTGTGGATTCGAACCGAGTTCGTCCAGGTGGCCCGCCAGACGGCAAACGGCCAGACGGTCAGGCACCCCTTTCCCATGCTTGGTGCCAGCCACGTGGCGCGTTGGTCCTGGCGGGTCAATTCCATCAACTACCCCATAGCCACCTGTTGCGTAACGGGCTTCCTGATGCGTGTCTTTTGCAAGATGCTCCCCGCACCCCTGATCATGTGGGTCTGGGAGGGCGTCCGGCGCGTGTGAGCGCACCGAGTGCCACTTCTCGGATAGAACAATCAATCACCTGTCCTGACTAGTGCTGTGGAAGCCGAGCGACAAGGGGCCAAGTAGGAACGGCTTTCTTATCCCACGTCCGAAGGGCAGGACCGCCTCTCAAGGGTCTGTTGCACAACAAATCGGATGAAGAGAATCAAGGCTGGGCTAGGCAGCGCTACCCCAGGAAGTCGCTACTCCGACTCCATCAGGAAGGCCATCGCCGTGTCATTGTAGAAGCTGGAAAGGTCGTTGGGGCAGTCGTACCATTCAAGGGAACCCTTGACCAGATAGACAGCGGTGAAGTTCTCGCTTCCGCCCTCACCGTCGTTGTTGTTGGGTTCGGTGGAGGCCCAGGCGGTGAAGCCCCAGGGGCTTCCGTCAATCCAGCTAAAGGAGCCGTCGTTCGACCTGGTGCCGCCGATCCAGAACACCTTGTGGCCGTCTGCCTGCATGGCGGCCTTCGCCTGTTCCCACTCCTCCTGCGAGGTGATTGAGGCCAGGTGTCCGCCGTGCTGCTCGCAGTAGTCCTCGGCCTCCAGCCAGGTGCAGGCCTGGTCGACGACGGTGTAGGTCTTGTCGCCCTTGGAAACCACCAGGTCGATGCCAGTGCCCTTCTTTGCGTCGCCTGTCGTTGACTGCGAGATGACGGTGCCCTTGGGCTGGTCACTCTTTTGCTCGGTCACGCTGCCGACGGAAAATCCCGCGTCCTCCAGTGCCTTCTTTGCGTCGGACTGCGACTTCGAGACGACATTGGGTACGGACGCCTGGTCGCTCGTTGGGTCAGGCGTGATGACCATCGACTTCTTGTTCTTGTCTTCGGGCGCGGGCTGGTCCTGCGAGGGAGTGTTGTCGTTGCCGCCGCCGAGGCCAAGCCTTGGCCCCACCAGGATGACTCCCAAAAAGACGACGGCTGCAAACAGAACGAGGACGATCGCGTACATCCACCGTCCGCCCTTGGACTTGGTCGATTCTGGTTCTGGGTCGGGCTGGGGAGAGGGCGCCGCATAGATGGGCTGGGTCGTGGGCGTGGAGCTTGGGACGGAGGAGTGGAACCTTACCGTCTCTGTCACCTTGTCCTCCGCGGAGCTGGGATAGGCATCTTTGGGATAGGCATCTGCCTGCTGGGTGGGCTCGGGGGCGCTCGTCACGAACACGTCCTCAAGGGAGGCACCGCACTCTGGGCAAAACCTGCTCCCGTCATCTATCTGAGTCCCACACTTCGGACAAAACATGGCCGTCCCTCCACGGTAGATTGCGTTTCCGATTAAAAAGCATATGCCGTGTGTGATTGACTTTGTTGCACAACATTTTCGGTGGCCATGTGCGCGAAGATATATTCCGAAAGAATTCGACGAGGATAGGGTACGCGATGGCATTGACGAGAAGGACCCTGGTGGTTGGAGCTGCCGCCGTACTGGGTGTGACGGCCGCGGGCGTGATTGTGCGTTGCAGCAACGAGGACCTTGCAGGGCAAAAGGACCAGGACTCTCAGGGAGACGGTCAGCGGCAGGCGAGCCAGGAGGGGAACCATCAGCCCGATCCCATAGCGGATGCCATTGCCTCCATGAGCTTGGAGCAGAAGGCTGCCCAGCTCCTGGCACCCACTCCCGAGGGGCTCCTGGGCGCCCTGGACGTGGACACTTCTGCCAGTGACTCCTACGGCGAGAAGGGCGTCACCTCTGTGGGAGACGACCTTCGAGATGCGCTCTCCACCTATCCCGTTGGCGGCCTCTGCCTCTTTGGGGCCAACATCACCGGGGCGGACCAGACACGCAAGCTGCTGTCCGATCTCACCGAAGCCACCAAGGGGGTCGGTGCGGGCATCCCTGCGATCATCTCCGTGGACGAGGAGGGTGGGCCCCTCGTTGCTCGCGTTGCCAACTCCGGTTACTTTGACGTGGAAAAGTTTCCTGCCATGGCCACGCTGGAAAAGGCAGGGGATTCCTCAAAGGCCCAGCACGTGGGCCAGACCATCGGAAAGTACCTGCACGAGCTGGGCTTTTCCATGGACCTGGCACCCGTGGCGGACGTGTTGACCAACCCAGACAACACCGTGATCGGTACGCGTTCCTTTGGCGACGACCCCGATCTGGTGGCTTCCATGGTCGAGGCGGAGGTCCAGGGCTTTGCGGAGGCGGGCATGGCCTGCTGTGCGAAGCACTTCCCAGGTCACGGCGACACGGTGGGCGACTCCCATACCGGCAAGGCCACAAGTACGCGTTCGCGTGAAGAGCTGGAGTCTTGCGAGCTCGTGCCCTTCCGCGCCGCCATAAAGGCGGGTGTGCCTGCAATCATGGTCGGTCACATCGGAGTTCCCGCCATAACGGGCGACGATGTGCCCGCTACCCTGAGTCCCGAGCTTATTGATGGGCTCCTCCGCAAGGAGCTGGGCTTTGACGGTCTGGTGGTCTCGGACTCCATGGCCATGGCAGCCATCGGAAACGACTACCACTCGGATGCCGCGGCAGTGGGCTTCCTCAAGGCAGGCGGCGACCTGGTACTTGGTCCAAACAGCCTGCCCGTTGCCTACAAGGGGATCCTGGATGCGGTAAAGAATGGCGACCTGACCGAGGATCGCGTTGACCAGAGCTTGACCCGCATCCTCAAGGTAAAGAAGGCCTACGGGCTCATCTAGCGAGCCATCGAAGGCTATCGAAAGGGCGCCCGCCGCATGTCGCGACGGATATCCATAGGGGGTACTCCCTTATCCATAAGGGAGTACCCCCTATGGCAATGCCCCCTATGGCCTAGGCGCGCAGAGCCCTGGTGGCGTTGAGGACGCAGAGGATCATGACGCCCACGTCTCCAAAGACTGCCAGCCACATGGGGGCCAGGCCCACGGCTGCCAGGGCTAGGATTGCCAGCTTGACCGTGATGGCAAAGACGATGTTCTGCCGCGCGATCTTGAGCGTGCGGCGGGCGATGCGAATGGCCACGGCCACCTTGGAGGGCTTGTCGT
The DNA here is from genome assembly GCA_900316105.1 of uncultured Olsenella sp. GTDB lineage: Bacteria > Actinomycetota > Coriobacteriia > Coriobacteriales > Atopobiaceae > Olsenella_F. The sequence continues at coordinate 38,364 of ONBR01000008.1, read as the reverse complement.
CCATTAGGACGACGTCCGCCGCCTCGATGGCTGCATCGGAGCCCATGGCGCCCATGGCGATGCCCACGTCGGCGCGGGCCAGGACGGGTGCGTCGTTGATGCCGTCACCAACGAAGACCAGGGTCTGGTCCTCGGCCTTGTCGTGCATCAGGTGCTCCACTTGGTCGACCTTGTCGCCAGGGAGGAGCTCGGCGTGGAACTCGTCCAGGTCCAGTTGCTTGGCGATGCGCTCGGCCACGTCTTTGCGGTCCCCGGTGAGCATGACGCTGCGAGAGACGCCCTCGGACCTGAGGTTTGAGATGGCCTGGGCCGAGTCCTCCTTCACCTGGTCGGAGATGACCACATGGCCGGCGTAGACCTCGTCAATCGCTACGTGGATGACCGTGCCCTCGTCATGCTCGCAGGTATGCCAATGGGCGGCGACGGATTCCATCAGACGGTCGTTGCCCACGGCGACCTTCTTGTCATTGACCGTGGCGATGATGCCCTTGCCGGCGACCTCGGTTGTCTCAGACACCGTGCAGGAGTCGCCCTCGCAGGGGAAGGCCTGGCGCAGCGCCGCTGCGATGGGGTGGGTGGAGAGGCCCTCGACATGGGCTGCCAGGTGCAGGAGCTGCTTGGAGTCCAGCTTGTCGGGGTGGACTGCCGTCACCTGGAAGGTGCCCTTGGTGAGGGTGCCCGTCTTGTCAAAGACGACGACGCCGGCCTTTGCCAGGGTCTCCAGGTAGTTGGAGCCCTTGACCAGGACGCCGCGCTTGGACGCGCCGCCGATGCCGCCAAAGAAGGTCAGAGGTACGCTCAGCACCAGGGCGCAGGGGCAGGAGACAACCAGGAAGGTCAGGGCGCGCAGGAGCCAGGTGGCGAAGTTGGCGCCGAAGTCGCCCGAGATCGCGGGTGGGATGATGGCCAGGGCGATGGCGGCAAAGACCACGATAGGGGTGTAGACCTTGGCGAAACGCTTGATGAACTTCTCGGAGTGGGACTTGTTGGAGCCCGCGTTCTTTACCAGGTCGATGATCTTTGACGCGGTGGACTCGCCGAAGGGCTTCGAGGTGCGCACGCGAAGGGCGCCAGAGAGGTTCACGCAGCCGGAGAGCACCTCATCGTCGACGGTGACGTCGAGGGGCTGGGACTCGCCGGTAAGGGCGACGGTGTCCAGGCTGGACGTACCCTCGATCACGACGCCGTCCAGGGGGACGCGCTCGCCAGGCTTGACCACGATGGTCTCGCCCACGGCCACCTCGGTCGGATTCACCACCTGGAGCTGACCCGCACGTTCCACGTTTGCGCTGTCGGGACGGATGTCTATGAGCTCGCTGATGGACTTCTGGCTGTTCTCCTCGGCGATGCCCTCAAAGAGCTCGCCCACCTCAAAGAAGAGCATGACAAAGACTGCCTCGGCAAACATGGGCTCGCCGCCGGGGACGAAGGCGATCAGGAGGGCGCCGATGGTGGCCACTGCCATCAGGAAGTCCTCGTCGAAGGGGCCACCGTGGGCGACGTTCTCGCCTGCCTCGTGCAGGGTTCCCCAGCCTGCCACCAGATAGGAGGGGAGGAAGAGGATGAGCTGGCCCCAAAGGGGGAGGGTCACGGTGGTCTGGACCAGGTAGGCGATGACCAGCAGGAGGGCGGAGATGACGATCTTGCGCTTCAGGACCGCGGGGTCCTCGTCGTCCTCGTCGTCATCGTCCTCGTCGTCCTCGTCGTCATCGTCCTCGTCGTCGAAGTCGTCGTCCAGATCGGGGTCGGCGTCGTCGCAGCCGCAGGCGATCTTCTTCTGGTCCTCGTCGTCGTGGCAGCAGGAGCAGGACATGGTGCAATCCTTTCGATCGAGTTGCACATGAACACATGAGCAATCACTCATAACTTCAGGTAAGAATACCATTGGATACATACTTGTCAAGAGCTGAATGCCTCCTTGCGTAAACAAACCCATCTTGCGCTCAGGTACCAAGCTTGCCCCCGCTGGGCTATAGTTCTTCTTGACTATGCTTCTTGTCGAAAGGATCCTTCATGGCTGCCAATGCCGTGTCTCATATGCGCTTCGTCTTTGCCTCTGACGCCTTCAAGGGGACGCTGTCCTCTCCTCAGACTGCTGCCTACCTACAGGGCGCAGCCCGTGACTACTTCCCCGACTGCGAGTGCGTGGGGATCCCTATGGCCGACGGTGGTGAGGGCACTGCCACCGCCCTCGTGGCGGCCTGTGGCGGAAAGATGCGTGGTGTGGACGTGCATGACCCCCTGGGCCGTCCCGTCCACGCCACCTATGGACTCCTGCAGGGCGGTCGTGCCGTAATCGAGATGGCGGCCGCCTCGGGCGACCAGCTCCTGCAGCCGGACGAGAAGAACCCCATGATGGCGAGCTCCTACGGTACGGGCGAGCTGATTTCCGACGCCCTGGCCAAGGGCTGCAGCGACATCACCATCGCCCTTGGTGGCTCGGCAGCCATAGACGGTGGCATGGGCTGCATGCGTGCCCTGGGCGCCCGCTTCCTGGACGAGAATGGCGTCGAGCTCATGGGCACTGGGCGTGACCTTGCGAAGGTCAGGTCCATCGACCTCTCGGTCTTCCGTCTGTATGTGGGCGATGCCCGCTTCCGCGTGATGTGCGACGTGACGAACACCCTGCTGGGGGAATCTGGTGCGGTGAGTCAGAGTGTCCAGACGGCGGGTCTCGACCCCCAGGATGCGACCAAGCTTGAGGAGGGTCTCGCAAACTATGCGGACGTGCTCGACCAAGTCTTTGGTCGTGCCTCGGGTGCGAGCGTGCGCGACGTCTCCGGCTCTGGCGCGGCAGGTGGTCTGGGGGCGGCCTGCATCGCCTTCTTCTCCGCACAGCTGCAGAGTGGCATCGCTAGCGTCCTTGACCTGGTGGGCTTCGACCGCATACTCGATGGGGCGGCCCTGTGCGTGACGGGTGAGGGCAGCTTTGACGCCCAATCCTCCGCTGGCAAGGTCGTGCCTGGCGTGGCCGCTGCCTGCAAGGCGGCGGGCGTGCCCTGTGTTGCCCTGGTGGGCAGCATTGGTGACGGCGCCTCTGCCGCCAACGTACCCGGCCTCACCGCGGTGATGCCGACGATCGAGGAGCCCATGTCCCTGGACGACGCGCTCCTTGTGTCGGATAAGCTCTACGTGCGTGCTGCCGAGCGGCTCTTTGCCTTGGTGGCCCTTGGCGCGGGTATTGGAGCGTAGCTAGCGTGACGAGAAGGAATGCTCTGACGGCTGCCGCCGCCAACGCCGTCGACACCGGGTCGACGAGTCCACGCGTGGCACGAATCTTCACCGTGGCTTGGGGCATCTTTGTCCTCAACGTCATCTGCTGCCTCCTCTGGGGCAGTGCCTTCCCCTGTATCAAGTTTGGCTACCAGCTCTTTTCCATCTCGGCTGCCGATACGGGCTCGAAGCTTCTCTTTGCTGGAGTCCGATTCTTCCTGGCTGGCTTCATGGTGACCGTCTTCATGAGCCTGAGGCGGGGGAGGCTCATTCGCCCTCGTGTGGATGAGTTTCCCGTGGTGGTCTTGCTCTCGCTCTTCCAGACCATCCTGCAGTACATCTTCTTTTATGTGGGGCTTTCCCATGCCCTGGGGACGACGAGCTCGATCATCAACTCCAGCTCGACCTTCCTGTCGATTTTGATGTCGGCCCTGCTCTTTCGCCAGGAAAGGATTACGGGGCGCAAGATCCTGGGCTGCGTCCTGGGGTTCACCGGCGTCATCTTGGTCAACCTAGGCAAGCTAGCCGGTGGCATGGGAAGCTTTGCCCTCGACGGCGAGGGCTTCATCTTCTTGTCCGCACTTTCCGGTGCCGTGGTGTCCTGCCTGCTCAGACTCTTTACGCAGAAGCACGACGCGGTCATGCTCAGCGGTTGGCAGTTCATGTTTGGCGGCCTGGTCCTCTGCGGCATAGGCCTGGGGCTGGGCGGTCAGCTGCACCTGATGGACCCCTCGGGCATTGCCCTCATCCTGTATATGGCCTTTATTTCGGCCTGTGCCTACTCGCTCTCCAGCATTATGCTGTCCGTGAATCCCGTGTCACGCATCGCGGTCTACCGCTTCATGACGCCCATCTTTGGCTTTGTGCTCTCGGCGATCATTCTGGGGGAGGGGGCAGCGATGGATCCCCTGATGCCCCTGCTGGCCCTGGCCTTGGTGGCCGCGGGCATCATCGTGGTCAACGTATCCGGAAGGCCTACGGACAAGTAGGCGTTGGCACGGGGTTGAGGTACGGCGGAGGTCGCCTCGGACAGCCAATCACAGAGGAGGTCGCCTCGGACGGAAGGCCATTAGTTTCTGTCCGAGACGACCTCCTCTGCGTTAGGGTCTGTCCGAGACGACCTTCGTTGCGGCTGGCCGACCAGCCAGCGGCTCGTCCCTACTTGAGTCGATAGCTCTTCGCTATGGGCAGCTCTTCGTCGCAGGCCACGAAGGCATTTGCCCCGCCGCGTGTGGGGTCATCGGGCCACTCCGGAAAGAGGTAGGCATGCTCGAACTCTGCGGAGAAAGCCTCCACTACCTGGCGCAGGGGCTCTGAACCCTTGCCCTCTCGGGGGCAGAGAAGGTTTGCCATGTAGACGCCGTCTGGCTCCAGATGCCGGTGCACGCAACGAGCCCCCTCGGCTCCCTTGAGCTCTCCCAGGGGCTTCTTTGCCCGGAAGGCGTCGTTTACGATGACCTTCCAGCGTTGGTCGCTCTCCTGCAGGTACTTCCATCCGTCAGTCACGTGGGTGTCCAGCCTGCCCGTCTCCTCGGCGTGGAAGCGCGCCTCCAGCTCTCGCAGGTAGAAGTGCTTGTGGGCAATGCCGACAACCTTTGGGTCGATTTCCGCGACGTCGACGTGGGCCGCTGGGCAGTGGGCCACTAGCCACTTGGGGAAGGAGTAGCCCCCGCCACCAATCACGAAGGCTCGGTCCAGCACGTCAGCGCCGCCTCGCTGTCCTGGCCCGAGCATGTCTATGACCTCGGCAAAGTATTGGTGATAGGCACAGACGGGCTCGAATCGGGGGTCGTCTTTGCCGTCAGAGACGAGGGGAGCCTCACTTTCCTGCGCCCCGTCCTTCTTGTCCTCGCGACGGCCCGTGTAGCAGATGCTTTGGAAAGTGCCGCCCACGTTGAGCAGGCGAATCTCGTCCCCCTCGGCGTCAACGCTGTCAAAGACCAGGGTCAGACCAAAGCGCGTTCGGTAGACGCTCACCTTGCGCCACTTGAGCAGGATCCACAGGAGCGCCAGTGAGACCAGGTCGATGGCAATCAGAATCTTGACGATGGTCCAGATTATCGAAGCCAATAAAAATCCCTTCATGGCGTTTGCGTTAAGTGTCCTTATACTGATAAAGATTGTGAGTAAGGGGTGTCGTCGGCTATACTACCCTTTACGAAAATTGCACATCGCATATGCATTTGCACCTTTTGTTTTTGGAGGATTTCATGATTCTTGGTATGGGCATCCCCGAGCTCCTTCTGATTGTCGTCGTCGTTCTGGTCATCTTTGGGCCCAAGAACCTGCCGAAGCTGGGCAAGTCCCTGGGCAAGACGGTCAAGAACATCCGTGAGGGCATGGATGGTGACGAGGGCGAGCAGAAGGCTACCGACGTAACGGACACCGTCGAGGACGTCACCGAGGACGCCCAGGTCGAGGAGCCGGCAGCCGAGGTTGCGGAGGACGTCGTCTTTTGCAACAAGTGCGGTGCAAAGAACCCCAAGGGTTCCGAGTTCTGCAACAAGTGCGGTGCCAAGCTCGCTTCCGAGTAGGCGACAGCCGCATCATCTGGTGCCCCACACTAGCCCCAGCCTCATAGAGTAGAAAGCGCATTATGGAGAACGAGAACCAGGCTTCCGAGCAGTTCAAAATGACAGAGGCGACCCGCCAGCGCCTCGAGGAAAAGATCGACTATCTGGAGAAGGTCGAGCGCCCGCGGATCATCGAGGAGATCCAGACCGCTCGTGCCCATGGCGACCTTTCCGAGAACTCCGAGTACGATGCTGCTCGCGAGGCCCAGAGGCTCAACGAGGAGCAGATCGCGACCCTGCGCAACCAGCTGGCCAATGCCGTCATCGTCGAGGGAAATGGCGATACCGTTTCCCTGGAGGACGAGGTCCAGATCCAGATGTCCAACGGCAAGGAAAAGACCGTCATTGTGGTCTCCACCACCGAGGCTGACGTTCTGCAGAACAAGATCTCGAACGTCTCGCCCCTGGGCATGGCTCTCATGGACCACGCTGCTGGCGACGAGGTCACCTACAAGGTGCCTTCCGGCAAGGTCCTTTCGGCAAAGATCGTCTCGATCAAGCATCCCAACCTGGACGCCGAGTAAATCCAGGTGCTTGTCCTGATTGGTTGACACATCAGCCCCGTGCCCGCTTGCGGGCGTGGGGCATTTTTGACGTTTAGGGGTTGGGTGCCCGGCATCCGCCCAAGAGCAGACAGGGAGATTCAGTTGGCAGAGCAGGAACAGGCCCAGGGCACCAAGCCCGAGGTAGACATCAACGACGAGCGCGCCGTCCGTCGCGCAAAGCGCCAAGCACTCATCGACGCTGGTGTGAACCCGTATCCCATCAAGAGCACCGTGACGGCCCACACGGCCGACCTGGCCCAGAAGTATGCGGACCTGGCCGATGGCGAGGACACGGCTGACATCTATACCCTGGCAGGCCGCATCCGCGCCAAGCGTGGCCAGGGCAAGCTCTCCTTCCTGGTGCTGGAGGATGTCTCCGGCCAGATTCAGCTCTTCTGTCGTGTGAATGACATGCCCGAGGCCGACTGGCAGTTGGTCCGCCAGCTGGACCTGGGCGATATCGTCGAGGTCACCGGCCCCATCGTCCGCACCAAGCGAGGCGAGCTCAGCCTCAAGCCTACTGGCCTGCGCCTCCTGTCCAAGTCGGTCCGTCCCTTGCCCGAGAAGTTCCATGGTCTCACCGACCGTGAGGTCCGCTATCGCCAGCGCTATCTGGACCTCATCATGAACCCCGAGGTTCGCGACGTCTTCCGCAAGCGCAGCCAGATCATCTCCACCATCCGCCGCTACATGGAAGCCGATGGCTACATGGAGGTCGAGACCCCCATGATGCACGCCATCCTGGGTGGTGCCAACGCCAAGCCCTTCGTGACCCACTTCAATGCCCTTGATCGTGACTTCTACCTGCGCATCGCCACTGAGCTCCCCCTGAAGCGCCTGATTGTGGGCGGCATGGAGCGCGTTTTCGAAATCGGCCGCCAGTTCCGTAACGAGGGCATGGACCTGACCCACAATCCCGAGTTCACCTCCATGGAGGCCTACTGCGCCTATAGCGACCTCGAGGGCATGAAGCGACTGACTGAGGGTCTCTTCCAGACCATTGCCCGCGAGGTCTGCGGCTGTGAGGAGGGGCACGAGGTCATCACCTACCAGGGCCAGACCGTCGACATGTCTGGCCACTGGACGAGCATCCCCCTGTCCGAGGTCGCCTCGAAGGCCGTGGGGGAGCACGTGGACATGGATACACCCATCGAGCACCTGCGCGAGCTCTGCGCCGCCCACGAGATCGAGTGGCAGGAGAACTGGGGCTCCGGCAAGCTCCTCTTTGAGCTCTACGACGAGCTGGGCGAGTCCACCCTGGTCAACCCCACCTTCGTCTGCGACTACCCCGAGGAGGTCAGCCCCCTCTCCAAGCGTAAGGACGAGGATCCGCGACTGACGGACCGCTTTGAGCTGGTCATCTGTGGCCACGAGTACGCAAATGCATTCTCCGAGCTCAATGACCCCGTTGACCAGGCGGGCCGCTTTGCCGAGCAGGTTGCCGCAAAGGGCTTTGGCGACGATGAGGCAATGGGCTACGACTACGACTATGTGCGTGCCCTGGAGTACGGCATGCCTCCCGCAGGTGGCATCGGCTATGGCATCGACCGCATGATCATGCTCTTCTGCGACCAGCCCGCCATCCGTGACGTCCTGCTCTTCCCTCAGATGAAGCCCGAGACCGTCACCAAGGCCGACATTGCCGCGCAGGTGGGCGATGCTCTGGGCAAGCGCGGCGGCACCGATGTGGCCGCAGCTGACCTGGATGCCATTACCGCCGACTCCGAGGCTGGCGCATCCGCCGAGGCAGCCAAGCAGGCCGAGCCCCAGAAGCTGGAGCCTGGCCTTACACGCGACCAGGCTGTCGACCTGCTCAAGCAGTACAACGAGGACACCTTCCACATCGATCATGCCCAGACCCTCGAGGCCCTGATGCGCTACTACGCCCAGAAATACGACCCCCAGAACATCGACTTCTGGGGTTTGGCTGGCCTCCTGCATGACCTTGACTGGGAGAAGTTCCAGGACGAGGTCAACCACACGGTGAAGGCCTCCGAGCTCATTCTGGCTGCTGGCGGCACCGAGGACCTCTGCCATGCCATCCAGACCCACAACTCCGACAACAACCCCGACCTCCCCAAGCCCGAGCGAAAGATGGAGAAGGTCCTCTTTGCCATCGATGAGCTGACGGGCCTCATCCAGGCCGCTGCAAAGATGCGTCCCTCCGGTTCCGTCACGGACATGCCCGTAAAGTCGCTAAAGAAGAAGTTCAAGGACAAGCGCTTCGCTGCCGGCTGTGACCGTGCCGTGATCACCAAGGGCGCCGAGCTCAATGGCATGGAGGTCAACGACCTCCTGGCCGAGGTCCTGGAGGCCATGAAGGCCATTGCGCCCGTGGGTGACATATACGCCAAGGACCCCGAGGAGGCCTCCCAGGAGTAGGAAGGGCGAATCGCGTCATCCCGGTAGCCTCGTCACAGACCATTCATTTCCGGCATTGAGCCAGCTCAGTGAGGGTGTCTGCACCTATGTGCGGGCACCCTCGCTTGTTGGCATTTTCTTTGGGTGGAATACGACGGGGCAAGTGGGGGTACACCTAGGTCATAAAACCAGAGCCGACGTACGGTCGGCGAGCGTCGGCTAAGGCTGGCGTACGACCCACGAGGGGGCGCACGAGAGTTCATGTTCGAGAAGTTCACAGACAAGGCGCGCAAGGTCATGAGCCTGGCCCAGGACGAGGCGCGAAACCTTGGAAAGATGTACGTGGGTACGGAGCACCTGCTCCTGGCCCTGATCAAGGAGGGGGAGGGCGTAGCTGCCCAGGCCCTGGCCAAGCTGGACGTCACCTACAGCGAGACCCTGGCCACGGTCAAAGAGATCTCCACCGATGACGGCGACGCCATTCCCGGAGGCCACATCCCCTTCACTCCGCTGGCAAAGCGCGTGCTGGAGGACGCCTACCGCGAGACCATCGCACGCAACCAGACCTACATTGCCACCGAGCACCTGCTTTTGGGTATCATCGCCCAGAGCGACTGCAAGGCCGTCACCGCCCTCTCGCGCATGGGCGTCTCGGCTGATGCCGTGCGCAACGCAGTGTCGGAGCTTGTGGAAAAGAAGTCCCAGGATGAGAAGAAGTCACAGGGCACACAGCCTGCTGGCGTAGGCTTTGGCCAGCAGTTCTTCAGCGGCATGGGCCAGGGTGTCCAGGGCCAGCAATCCGACGAGGGCTCTGTCCTGGAGCAGTTCGGCCGCAATCTCACCACGCTGGCTTCCGACGGGAAGCTTGATCCCGTGATCGGCCGCGACCGCGAGGTCGAGCGCGTCATGCAGGTGCTTGCTCGCAGGCAAAAGAACAACCCCCTGATCCTGGGCGATCCCGGCGTGGGAAAGACCGCCATCGTCGAGGGCCTGGCCCAGCTGGTTGCCACCGGCAACGTCCCTGACATCCTGCGTGGCAAGCAGATCTGGACCCTGGACGTGGCCAGCCTGGTCGCGGGCTCAAAGTATCGCGGTGAGTTCGAGGAAAGACTCAAGAAGGTCATCGCCGAGGTCATGGACCACCAGGAGGACATCCTCTTCATCGACGAGATCCACACCATCATCGGGGCCGGCTCCGCCGAGGGCTCCATCGACGCCGCCTCCATACTCAAGCCGCCCCTATCCCGCGGTGAGATCCAGGTCATCGGAGCCACCACGGCCGAGGAGTACCGCAAGCACATCGAGAAGGACTCCGCACTGGAGCGCCGCTTCCAGCCCGTCATGATCGGCGAACCCTCGCCCGAGGACACCCTGGAGATCCTGCATGGCTTGCAGGGCGCCTACGAGGAGCATCACCACGTCAAGTACACCGAGGACGCCCTCAAGGCTGCCGTCACCCTGTCCAATAGGTACATCCAGGACCGCTTCCTGCCCGACAAGGCAATCGATGTCATCGACGAGACCGGCGCTCGCACCCGCGTGCACAAGATGAGCCTGCCTCCCGAGCTCGCCCAGGTGGACGAGGAACTGGCTCGCATCAAGGAGCAGAAGGACGAGGCAGCTCAGGCCCAGGAGTTCGAGGAGGCCGCAAAGCTCCGTGACAAGGAGAAGGAGCTCACTGCAAAGCGCGAGGAGCTCGAGACCGCCTGGAGGGAAAAGACCGACAAGGCCGTCACGGTGATTACCGAGAAGGAGATCGCGGACGTCGTGTCCGACATGACGGGCGTGCCCGTGTCCAACCTCACCGAGGCCGAGGCCTCCAAGCTCCTGCGCGCCGAGGATGCCCTCCACCAGCGTGTCATCGGTCAGGACGAGGCCGTGACCAAGGTGGCAAAGGCCATCCGCCGAAGCCGCTCGCCCCTCAAGGACCCCCGTCGTCCTGGCGGCTCCTTCATCTTCCTGGGCCCATCCGGCGTGGGAAAGACCGAGCTTGCCAAGTCCCTGGCAGAGTTCCTCTTTGGCTCCGAGGACGCCCTGATCTCCTTTGACATGTCCGAGTTCATGGAGCGCCACACCGTCTCCAAGCTCGTCGGTGCCCCTCCTGGATATGTGGGCTACGACGAGGGTGGCGAGCTCACCAAGGCAGTCCGTAGGCGTCCCTACTCCGTGGTCCTCTTCGACGAGATCGAGAAGGCCCATCCCGATGTCTTCAACGTCCTCCTGCAGATTCTGGACGAGGGACGTCTGACCGACGGCCAGGGTCGTCATGTCGACTTCTCCAACACGGTCATCATCATGACGTCAAACATCGGCGCTCGCGACATCGCCCAGACCAACACCATGGGCTTCTCAGCCCAGGGTGCCAACGGCCTGTCCGACAAGGAGATCAACTCCCGTGTCATGAGCGACCTGAAGCGTCTCTTCCGTCCCGAGTTCCTGAACCGCGTGGACGAGATCGTGGTCTTCAAGTCCCTGACCAGTGAGCAGCTGCGTGGCATCGTGGACCTCATGGTGCGCGACCTGCGTGACCGCCTGATCGCCAACGGCATGTCCATCGAGCTCACCGATGCCGCCCGCGACTTCATCGCAAAGGAGGGCACCGACCCCGTCTACGGCGCTCGTCCCCTGCGTCGCGCCGTCCAGACCCTCATTGAGGATCCCCTCTCCGAGGAGCTCCTCCAGGGCAAGTGGAAGGCAGGCGACATCATCCAGGTGGACGCCGACGGCGACAACCTGGTCTTCTCCAAGGGAACAGGCGAGATTCCCGAGGCTACCAAGCGCGTGCACATGGACCTGCCCCGCGCCCGCGAGCATTGGAGCGTACAGCCGACCTCCTCGCCCGTGGTCAGCAGCGATGGTAGCGCACCAGCATCAGAGTAGGTCACGCTGCCTGAGCGTACCCGAACGCCCCTGCCCAAGGAGGCGTTCGGGCGCACGCCCAGGCAGTGTCATATACTGTCAGTGGCAGTTCGGTCGGCCCGTCCTGCGGGCCGACTCGCATATAAGGGGGACGCACATGGAAGAAGCCCGCCCACAACAGGAGCTAGTCGATGCGAAGGAGCGCCTGCGCATCGCCATAAAGAAGACCGCGCCGGGTACCGCCCTGCGCCACGCCCTCGACATGATCATCGCGGGTCACCTTGGCGCACTGATTTGCATTGGCGACACTGATAATGTCATCAAGGCCGGCAACGATGGCTTCAAGCTGGACATCTCGTTCACGGCAAACCGTTTGTTCGAGCTGTCAAAGATGGATGGTGCCATCGTGCTGGACAAGGGCCTGACCCAGATTCTGAGGGCAAACTTCCACCTGAACCCCGATCCATCCCTGCCCACGTCCGAGACGGGCATGCGCCACCGTACCGCTGCCCGCATGAGCCTGCTTACGGATGCCATGGTCATCTCCATCTCGGAGCGTCGCCAGGTCGTCACCATCTACATCGATGGCAAGGGCTTCCAGATAAAGAGCGTCTCCGAGCTCATGAGCATCGTCAACCAGCTCCTGGTCTCGATGGAGAGCACACGCAACCGCCTGGACCGAGGCCTGCTGCGCCTGACCACTCTGGAGCTGGATGATTTCGTCACCCTTGCAGACATCGCCGAGACCATCTATCTCTTCGAGGTGCTCATTACCGTCTCCGAGGAGCTTAGCGACCTGGTCTTGCAGCTGGGTACCCAGGGCAAGTCAATCGAGATGCAGCGCGAGGAACTCATGGGCGACACCTCCGAGGACTACACTCTGCTTTTGCGTGACTATGCCAGCGACCATTCGGAGGAGAATGCAGCCCGCCTGCGCAAGGTCCTGCACGAGACCGACAACGCAAAGCTTCGCTCGCCAAAGAGCGTGGCCGAGATTCTGGGTTATAAGGACCTTGCCGAGGATTCGGTCGTGAAGCCCCTGGGCCTCAGAACCCTCTCCAACGTCTCGGTCGTTCGCAAGGGCATGGCCGACAAGATCGTGGACGAGTTCGGCTCCCTCCAGCAGCTCTTGGACAACATCGAGAGCAACCCCGAGCGTCTGGACGACGTGGGAGTGAAGAACCCCGGCATCCTGGCTGACAGTCTGTACAGAATGCGGGGTAAGCGCGCATGAGCCAAAGCCAAAAGACCTGCACCTGCGTGGCGCTCCAGAAGATTGAGACTCCCGCGGGTGGTCCCGACACATGCGCCATCATCCTGGCTGGTGGCTTTGGCACGCGCTACAGCAAGCTTGTGGGAAAGCAGTACGTAGACCTTCTGGGTCTGCCTGTGGCCGCTTGGTCCCTCATTGCCTTCGACAGGGCGCCCTCTGTGGCCCAGATTGTCGTGGTCGTGGCCGAGGGCTACGAGGACACCATGCGCGACGAGGTCCTATCAAGCGTGTCGCTGACCAAGCCGGTCGTCTTTGCCAAGGGGGGAGCCACCAGGCAGGACTCCGTCTATTCGGGCCTCCAGGCGCGCGACAAGAAGCTCGAGTACGTAGCCGTCCATGATGCGGCCCGCCCCCTCATCCAGACCGAGACCATCGAGGGCTGCATCGACCGCGTCCGCTCTGACAATGAAATCGTGGGCGCCATCTGCGCTACTCCCTCGAGCGATACCCTCAAGCTCGTGGAGGACAAGACCATCATCGCCACGCCGGACCGCAGCTTCTACTGGTGCGCCCAGACGCCGCAAGTTTTTCGTGTTAGGCCATTCGAGGCTGCCCACCGCGCAGCCCGCTTCGAGAACTATCAGGGCACGGACGATGCCGCTCTGGTGGAGCGTCGCGGGGGAAAGGTCGTCTGCTTCCCCTCGCCTCGCAGCAACATCAAGCTCACGGTTCCCGAGGACTACATCATCGTTCGCGCCTACCTGGAGACCCGCCTCATGCGGGAGGGCTGCGGCATCGACCCAGACTCAGACATCTCCGCAGAAGGAGGCGACCTCTGATGCTGCGCATTGGTCACGGCTTTGACGTGCATGCCTTTGCCGAGGGACGCAGGCTCGTCTTGGGTGGCGTCACCATTCCCGCAAAGAGGGGCCTCGATGGACATTCGGATGCCGACGTCGTCACCCACGCCCTCATGGACGCCCTCCTGGGTGCCATGCGAGCAGACGACATCGGTCAGCTCTTTCCCGACACGGATCCGGCCTACGAGGGTGCGGATTCCTGCAAGCTGCTTCAGCGGGTTGCAGGCCTGGCGCGCGAGCGAGGCTATCGCATCCTGGACTGCGACTGTACCATCGCTGCTCAGTCGCCCAAGTTTGCGCCGTACCGTAGTCAGATGCGACAGAATCTGGCTTTGGCTATGGGCGTGCCTGAGGATTCCGTGGGCGTGGCTGCCACCACTACGGAGCACCTGGGCTTCGTAGGCCGCGAGGAAGGAATTGCGGCCTGGGCGGTCTGCCTTTTGGAACAATCCGACTAGCCTCGCCAGCTCAAGGTAAAACCAAAGTTTGAATAGCAAGGTCTCATGACACACGGACAGGAAACAGGAGAAGCAGATGCTCATCTACAATAGCCAGAACCACCGCAAGGAGGAGTTCAAGACCATAGAGGAGGGCAAGGTCCGCATGTACGTATGCGGTCCTACGGTCTACGACCAGATTCACATTGGAAACGCCCGTACCTTCCTCTCCTTCGATGTGGTGCGTCGCTATCTTCAGTACAAGGGCTACCAGGTGACCTTTGCCCAGAACCTCACTGACGTGGATGACAAGATCATCAACCGCGCCAACGAGGAGGGCCGCACTGCCGCCGAGGTGGCCGAGGAGTATTCCCAGGCCTTCATCGATCAGATGCATCGCTTCAACATCCTCGACCCCGACATCCGTCCCCGCGCCACGCGCGAGATTGAGGCCATGCAGGAGATGATCAAGAGCCTGATCGAGCAGGGTAACGCCTATGTGGCAGACAACGGCGACGTCTATTTCTCCGTTCGCTCCGACCACAACTACGGCATCCTCTCGGGTCGCAACCTGGACCAGATGCGCGCGGGCGAGCGCGTGGAGGTGAACGACCAGAAGCGTGACCCCTTTGACTTTGCCCTGTGGAAGACGGCAAAGCCTGGCGAGCCCTCCTGGCCCAGCCCCTGGGGCGAGGGCCGCCCCGGTTGGCATACCGAGTGCTGCGCAATGATTCATCACTATCTGGGTACTCCCATTGACATCCATGGTGGCGGGCAGGACCTGATCTTCCCGCATCACGAGAATGAGACCGCTCAGGCCATGTGCGCCTGGCACACGGCGCTCGCCAACCTTTGGATGCATACGGGAATGCTGCGCGTCGATGGCGAGAAGATGTCCAAGAGCCTGGGTAACTTCTATACCCTCAAGGAGGTCCTGGACAAGTACTCAGCAAATGCCGTCCGCCTGCTCATGCTGCAGACCCACTACCGCTCTGCCCTGGACTTCCGCTTCGAGCTTCTCGATGGCGCCGAGGGCAACGTCGAGCGCCTGGTGAGCTGCGTAAAGAACCTCCGCTGGGCGGCAAAGAACGCAGCAGCCGATGGCAAGCTCACCGATGCCGATCGCGCCCTCTCTGCCGCCGTCAAGGAGGCTCAGGCCGAGTTTACCCGTCAGATGGATGACGACTTCAACACCTCTGGTGCCGTCGCCGCGATCTTTGGCCTGGTCAATACCGCCAACAAGTATCTGGCAGAGGCTGGCTCCACGGTGGAGACTGCCGTGACCCTGCGTGCTGCCGACGCCATCCAGGAGCTCCTGGGCGTCCTGGGCATCGATCTCTCCAAGGCCCTCTCCGAGGACGAGCTGCCTCATGAGCTGGTGGACCTGGCAAAGGCCCATGCAGGCTATGAGGGTGATGATGCCAACGAGGCGGCCGAGCTCCTGCTCTCAGCCCGTCAGGAGGCTCGCGCTCAAAAGGACTGGGGCCGTGCCGACGCGATTCGCGATGGCATTACCGCCTTGGGCCTGATAATCGAGGATACGGCCAATGGCGCTCGTCTGCGCCAGAGCAAGAAGGCGTAGGTTTCAGATGGGAAAGTCTCAAAGAAGCACGAGCTCTCGCGGCGGTTATGGGGCGCGCGGCTCGAACGGCCGCTCTGGCAGCCCCAAGGGAGCCTATGGTCCCAAGGGGTCGGCCGGCAAGGGCGGCAGGGGAAGGCAGTCCCGCGACTTCGATTCCCGTGGCGGTTGCGGCTATGCTCGCGGCGGTCGTCCGAGCAAGTTTGCGGGAAAGGGCCAAGCCCAGCCCAGGGGACGCGTCAGGCAGCAGGATGGGTCCGCAAAGAGGCCTTCCAGCGTCTACATCGAGGGCAGGCGCGCCGTCGCCGAGGCTCTGGAGACGGGCCTTCCCATCAAGCGTGCCCTGGTTCAGGGAGGGGCAGACAGTTCGGATGCCACTCTGCAGCGGTTGGTGCTGCGTCTCCAGGGAGCCGATGTTCCAGTGGAGTATGTGCCTAAGGCACGCCTGGAAGGGCTGAGCTCCCATGGCGCCCACCAGGGCATCATGGTCCAGTCCATGCCTTACCAGTATGCCGACCTGGCAGACATCATCTCGGCAGCAGGGGAGGGCGACGCCCTGGTCGTACTCCTCGACCATGTGACAGATGAGGGCAACTTCGGCGCTATCGTCCGCTCTGCCGAGGTAGTCGGTGCCGCAGGTGTCATTATCGCCAACGCGCGTGCGGCGGCTGTGGGCACGGCATCCTACAAGACCTCCGCAGGTGCGGTCCTCCACATCCCCATCGCTCAGGTGCCCAACCTTGCCACCGCTATCGATAGGCTCAAGGAGGCTGGCTTCTGGGTGGCGGGTGCCACTGAACATGCCGAGCAGGACGTCTGGTCCGCGCCGCTGGAGGGCAGACTCTGCCTGGTCATGGGCTCCGAGGGATCGGGCATCTCCCCTCTCGTACGCAAGAAGTGCGACTTTGAGTGCGGGCTGCCCCAGCGAGGCAAGGTCGAGTCCCTCAATGTGGCTCAGGCTACGACGGTCATGTGCTATGAGTGGCTGCGCAGGAGCATGGCGAAGGAGGCCGCTCAGGCAGAGGGGGAGCTTGATGTCTAGGTCAAAGGCGCCGAGCTCTCCCTACCAGGACCGACCAAAGGGGCCCGAGCTACTGATCGTGGACGGCTACAACGTGATCTTCAAGAGCCCGCGCTATACGGAACTCATGGACGAGTCCAACGACGGTGACCCCTTCATCCTGGCACGCCAGAAGCTCATCGCGGATGTGGCCACCTATGCAAAGGGAAAGTACGACGCCATCGTGGTCTTTGATGCCGCTGGCAACTTCTCTCCCGATAGGCCAAACATTCCCCAGGCGGGCATCCGAGTGATCTTCTCGAAGACAGGGGAGACGGCAGACACCGTGATTGAGCGCATAGCCACAACGGCTAGGCTTCAGCCGCGCGCTGTGACGGTCATAACGTCCGATAGCACCATTAGGGCCACTGTGGGTGGCATTCCCGTCAAACGTGTCTCCAGCGACGTCCTGGTGGCCGATGTGGACGAGATTACATCAAACGTAGACCGTATAATCAACGAGAACGTCCACCAACGCATGACGATCGAGGACCGTTTGGATCCAGAGACTCGCGCAAAGCTCAACAAGCTCATTGGCAGGGGATAGGGGGTTTGCGATTCGACATGCCCCCCCACCTTCTTGTTCGCCTTGCTTGAAACGAGCTGAGCGGGTATGATGCAAGGACCTGCTGCTGGTGTAGCTCAGTTGGTAGAGCCCTAGTCTTGTAAACTAGTTGTCGCCGGTTCGAGCCCGGCCACCAGCTCCAGAAAAAGTTTTGGGCCAGAAGAAAAAATTCTTCTGGCTTTTTTCTTAATTCAGGGCAATAAAAGGGTTTGTAGAACTCTAAGCATAGGCTTTGAACTGGGAATATGCAGAAATGATGATTAGGATACGCCCGGCAGGGTGGTATCATTTGACAGGACCTTGCGCGGCGTCGTAATATTTCCCCGCTCGCATGGAATAAGCGAAATTCCAAAGGCGAAAGCCCATTGGTTCGGTTACCATGAGGAGTGGCTTGATAATTGAAATGGGGATGTGGCACAGCGGCAACTGCGGCGGACTGTAAATCCGCTCCCTCTGGGTTCCTTGGTTCGAGTCCAAGCATCCCCACCATGCCCGTGTAGCTCAGTCGGTAGAGCACTTCGTTGGTAACGAAGAGGTCACCGGTTCGAATCCGGTCGCGGGCTCCATTTCAAGCATCAGGTCGTACCACACCACGCCGGTGTAGCTCAGCTGGTTAGAGCACGCGGCTCATACCCGCGATGTCACTGGTTCGAATCCAGTCACCGGTACCAGAATCTTACGGCGCTTCGGCGCCGTTTAAGATATATAAGTAGGATGGCCTAAGGGTTGTTTCAATAAGGAGGACGGCAATGGCCAAAGAGAAGTTTGATCGTAGCAAGCCGCATGTAAACATTGGTACGATTGGTCACGTCGACCACGGTAAGACCACCCTTACCGCAGCTATCACCAAGGTTCTTTCCGAGACCGAGGGCTGCAAGGCCGACTACACCGCATTCGAGAACATCGACAAGGCTCCCGAGGAGCGTCAGCGTGGTATTACCATTTCTGTCGCCCACGTCGAGTACGAGACCTGGGATCGTCACTACGCTCACGTCGACTGCCCTGGCCACGCTGACTACGTCAAGAACATGATTTCCGGCGCTGCTCAGATGGACGGTGCAATCCTGGTTATCGCCGCTACCGACGGCCCCATGGCTCAGACTCGTGAGCACATCCTGCTCGCCCGTCAGGTCGGCGTTAAGTACCTCGTCGTCTTCCTGAACAAGTGCGACATGGTCGACGATGAGGAGCTCATCGACCTGGTCGAGATGGAGACCCGTGACCTCCTGTCCGAGTACGACTTCCCCGGCGATGACATTCCTATCGTCCGTGGTTCCGCACTGGGCGCCCTCAACGGCGAGCAGAAGTGGGTCGACTCCATCGTCGAGCTCATGCACACCGTTGACTCCTACATCCCCACGCCTGCCCGTGACAACGAGAAGCCCTTCCTGATGGCTATCGAGGACGTCATGACCATTTCTGGCCGCGGCACCGTCGTTACCGGCCGTGTCGAGCGTGGCGAGCTCAAGCTCAACGAGCCTGTCGAGATCGTCGGCCTCAAGGACACCCAGACCTCTACCGCTACCGGCATCGAGATGTTCCGCAAGACGCTGGACTTCTGCGAGGCTGGCGACAACGTGGGCATCCTGCTCCGCGGTATCAAGCGCGAGGATGTCGAGCGTGGCCAGGTCCTGTGCAAGCCCGGTTCCGTTACCCCTCACACCGAGTTCACTGGTGAGATTTACGTCCTGACCAAGGAGGAGGGTGGCCGTCACACCCCGTTCTTCTCTGGTTATCGTCCCCAGTTCTACTTCCGCACCACTGACGTGACTGGTGACATCACCGAGCTCACCGACTCCAATGACACCAAGGTTGAGATGGCTATGCCTGGCGACCACGTGACCATTCACTGCACCCTGATTCACCCCATCGCAATGGAGGAGGGCCTGCGCTTCGCAATCCGCGAGGGTGGCCACACCGTTGGTGATGGTCGTGTCTCCACGATCCTGCAGTAACATCTAGTTAAATAGCTCTATGTTGAGCCCGACATTCTTTGGAATGTCGGGCTCATTTTGTGGCACAATATATCCAGCGTGCGAGTTTCACACTCTTCTGGTGGTTTTGTGTGCTATCGGTTCATTTGGGAAAACTGTTGACACATCGCGTTAGGTGCGAGTAAAGTATCCCCTTGCGTTGCCCTCGATTATCTGATGTTGGGGCGACTGAGTACAGGAGGATTCATGCGTACAATGGTTACCCTCGCATGCACCGAGTGCAAGCGTCGCAATTACACCACCTACAAGAACAAGAGCAATACTCCTGATCGTATGGAGCTCAAGAAGTATTGCCCCTGGTGCCGCAAGCACACTGTTCACAAAGAGACCCGTTAGTCTGAGGGTCATTACACGCCAGTAGTTCAATTGGTAGAGCATCGGTCTCCAAAACCGAGTGTTGAGGGTTCAAGTCCTTCCTGGCGTGCCAGTAATCTCACCGGCTTACCGTAATGGTGGGCCGGTTTCCATGAAAAAGGGAAGACTCAGAGAGGGATTCCAATGGCAAAGAAAGAGCGACAGAAAAGAAGTGCCCGCAAGGCGCGCCAAAAGGAGCGCGCTGAGCTAGAGGCGCTACATGCCGCTTCTTCTGCTGAGCCCGAGTCAAAGCCTGGAAAGAAGCTCTTCAAGGCAGAATCTTCTCAGAAGAAGAACGTGGAGCCCAAGAAGGCCGAGAAGAACGACAAGAAGGACGCCAAGGAAAAGGGTCGTCTTTCCAACTACTTCTCCGAGGTTCGCTCCGAGATGAAGCGTGTCTCTTGGCCTGGCAAGAAGGAGCTGCGCAACTACTCTGTTGCCGTCATCGTCACGCTGATTGTCACCGGCATTGTCATCTGGCTGGTTGACTTGGGCTTCGTCAACCTCTTCAACCTGTATACGAACCTGAGGGGGTTGTAGAACATGGCAAAGCGTTGGTATGTGGTTCACACCTACTCTGGTTACGAGAACAAGGTCAAGACCGATCTCCAGCAGCGTATCGAGACCTACGGTATGGAGGATAGGATCGTAGACATCCAGATTCCCACCGAGCAGGTCACCGAACTCAAGGATGGCGGCAAGCGCGAGACCAAGGAAGTCAAGGTCTACCCTGGCTATGTCCTGGTTCGCATGGCTCTGGACGATGAGACCTGGAGCGTCGTGCGCAACACCGCGGGTGTTACTGGTTTCGTCGGATCCGAGGGCAACCCTGTTCCCCTGCGTCGCTCCGAGTTCAACAAGATTATGGGTCGTGGCGAGGCGGCAAAGGCAAAGAACGTCGAAGCCAAGCACGCCATGGTCACCACCAGCCTGGAGCCTGGCATGTCCGTCAAAGTCACTAATGGTCCTCTGGCAGACTTTGTCGGTGAGATTTCGGAGGTCATGCCAGAGGCTGGCAAGGTCAAGGTCATGCTCATGATCTTTGGTCGTGAGACCCCTGTGGAGCTCACGCTTGACCAGATTACCACCAGGCTCAAGTAGTATCGTTTTAACGCCTATCAGCCCCGTATCGGTGAGGATTGCTTCTCGGGACTGCGTCGTATAAAAGGTTTCGTTAGTTTCGTCAAGTCAAGGAGAACCCAATGGCTCAGAAGAAGGTCGTTCACTTCATCAAGCTCCAGATTCCTGCCGGTCAGGCAAACCCCGCTCCTCCCGTTGGTCCTGCGCTGGGTGCTGCTCAGGTCAACATCATGCAGTTCTGCCAGGCCTTCAACGCTGCAACCAAGGACAAGGCTGGCGACATCATCCCTGTCGAGATTTCGGTCTACGAGGATCGTTCCTTCGACTTCATCACCAAGACCCCTCCCGCGGCTCAGCTCATCAAGAAGGAGCTTAAGCTCAAGAGTGGTTCTGGCGTTCCCCAGCGTGACAAGGTCGGTCAGCTCACTCAGGAGCAGCTGACCAAGATCGCCGAGATCAAGATGCCCGACCTCAACGCCAACGACATCGAGGCCGCCAAGAAGATCGTGGCTGGCACCGCTCGTTCCATGGGCGTTACCATCGCCGAGTAACTTCCTCGCGTCCCCCAAGTGGGGACGCGGTTCTATGTCCCACGGCGTGCGCTATACGGAAGCGCCGCGGGACATAGAACCGCGTCCGATGACGTGGAGCTTTATTCGGCTGTCGTCTCCCAAGGGTGGCCAGCCAAATAAGGCGAACAAGTTTGTACGAGGGAGGGTTGCCACCCGTACCTCGCAACTACCTGATACAGGAGGTAAGAAAATGGCAAAGCACGGAAAGAAGTACAGCGCTTCTGCAGAGAAGGTCGAGGCTAGCAAGACCTACAAGCCCCTCGAGGCCATGAAGCTCGTCAAGGAGCTCTCCACCGCCAAGTTCGACGAGACCGTTGAGGTTTCCATTCGTCTGGGCGTTGATACCCGTAAGGCCGATCAGAACGTTCGTGGCTCCATCTCCCTGCCTAACGGCACCGGCAAGAACGTCCGCGTCGCTGTCTTTGCCGAGGGCGCCAAGGCCGAGGAGGCCAAGGCTGCTGGTGCAGACATCGTCGGTTCCGACGACCTCGTTGCCGAGATCCAGAAGGGCAACATCAACTTCGACGCCGTCATCGCTACCCCCAACCTCATGAGCAAGGTCGGCCGTCTGGGCCGCGTCCTTGGTCCCCGTGGCCTGATGCCCAACCCCAAGCTCGGCACCGTGACCATGGACGTCGAGAAGATGGTCAAGGAGCTCAAGGCTGGTCGTGTCGAGTACCGCGCTGACCGCTACGGCATCTGCCACGTCCCCATGGGCAAGGTCTCCTTCGACGCCGAGAAGCTGGTCGAGAACTACGGCGCCCTCTATGCCGAGATCCTGCGCGTCAAGCCCTCTTCCGCCAAGGGCCGCTACGTCAAGTCCATCACCGTGTCCTCCACGATGGGCCCTGGCGTCAAGGTTGACTCCTCCGTCACCCGCAACTTCCTCGAGGCCTAAGTTTCGAGCAAGCACATAGCCTAACCAGACCCTCGTTTCGGCGGGGGTCTGGTCATATCCACAGGGGGCATATCCACAGGGGGTACTCCCTGTGGATATGCCCCCTGTGGATATGCCCCCTACGGATACCTACGGACATGCACTTGGTGGATGATATGTCGAGACTGTGTCCGGCTTGACGCGTGGCTGTTGGGATGCGATACTAACCGAGTTGGAAAAACAGCACGTCCGCTGCCAAAGACAGCCGGTGCCCTTTGGGCTTAATGGGATTCTCCCGCCTGCCGAGGTGGTACAGAGAACAAGCTCCTTGTCTTCTCTGACCCCGCTTTGGCTACGCCATGCGGGGTCTTTTTTACGTGAAGGCCCGCCCGCGTCGGCGGTTCGTGCCAGATCGTAATCAAGGAGGTGTACTACATGCCGAACAGTGCAAATGTTGCCATGCTCGAGAAGGTCAAGGAGTCGGTCGACAACTCCAAGGGCCTCTTCGTCATCGACTACCGTGGTCTGACCGTCAAGGAGACCCAGGAGCTGCGTCGCGCCCTCACCGAGGCCGGTGCTCACATGAAGGTGTACAAGAACAACATCGTTAAGATTGCTCTTAAGGACGCCGAGATGCCTGAGCTCGATAACCTCAAGGGCACCTGCGCTTACGTCTTCTTTGAGAAGGACCCCGTTGACGCTGCCAAGGTCATCAAGAAGAAGGCCGAGGAGTTCAACAAGATCGAGTGGGTCGGTGGCATTGCGGACGGTCAGGCACTCGACGCCGAGAGCGCCAAGGCCTACGCCGAGCTTGCAAGCCGCGAGGAGCTTATGGCTCAGCTGGTCTACGTGGTCGCAAGCCCTCTCAGGGGCATCGCTTCCGTCGCAGCCGGCCCCGCACGTGGTCTGGTTACCACGCTCAGCGCAGTGGCCGACCAAAAGAACGCCGCATAACTTGCGTCGGTCTATGAGCACTACCGCACTACAGAACGTTTTTAGTTTGACTCACATAGATTCGGGTATCACAAGGATGCCCCTACCAAAGGAGAATTGACATGGCTGTCACCAAGGATGAGATCATCGAGGCCCTCAAGGAGATGCCCGCCCTCGAGCTTTCCGAGCTGGTTCACGAGCTGGAGGACGTCTTTGGCGTCTCCGCTGCTGCTCCCGTTGCTGTCGCTGCTGCTCCCGCAGCAGGCGCTGCTCCTGCTGAGGAGGAGAAGACCAACTTCGACGTTGAGCTGACCTCCTTCGGCGCCAACAAGATCGCCGTCATCAAGGTCGTCCGTAAGCTCACCAGCCTTGGCCTGAAGGAGGCCAAGGAGGCCGTCGAGGGCGCTCCCAAGGTCATCATTGAGGGCGCTTCCAAGGACGACGCCGAGGCTGCCAAGAAGGAGCTCGAGGAGGCCGGCGCCGAGGTCACCCTCAAGTAACTTCGTTGCTTTCATAAGCGCTTAAGGAGTCAGGCTTTGGCCTGGCTCCTTTTTGTTTTTGCCCTTTGACAGCGGATGGGATCGAGTCCGCGAACGGCGATGACACCCCTATCGAGTTCCCCGGCCTGGGTGTAATCGCTTTCTAGTTGAGCGGTTCTTGCCCTGCCGCCAGCAGGAGCTCGTTCGTCCTCTGTGGAGAGTTGCCTCTCTGGAGGCAGGAAGAGAGACAATCTGATCTCGCTCGTTCCTTTCGTCGAGGGCGGCATGCCCTGCGATTCGCGGCAGCTTGTCTGCCCTTGCCGTGTCCAGGGCGAGCGCAAGAGACAGGAGCAGGAGCTCGTCGCGTGTGGTCCGCCGTCTTCCGGAAAAGACGCCTGCACCTCGCGCGACTGTCAAACCGGCCATCCTCGATGCGCGCTCGGGCGTGACACCCTTTTGGTCCAATATCTGGCCAAGAAACTCGAGCATGTTCTTGTTGCTGTATACCATGGGCGTCTCTCTTCCGCCGTCGGGCTGATGGCACGCATATTAGGCATGGATTTCCCGTTGCGCATTAGCTCCGAGCACGGTAATCCTGCGGGACTCCAGGCCGTGCAGTCTGACGCAGCCGCAAGGCGAATCGTAGCTGTGGGCTAATGCCGAGCTTTCCAACACTTCGTACAGTCGCATCATCGGAATCCTTCGAGGAAGGGAGCATGATGATGCGTGTGGGAAGGCATCGAATATGGGGCGTGGTGGTGACAATCGCCGCCGCCCTGTGCCTGCTTGGCCTATATGGGTGTGGCGGCAGTGGCGGGTCGAGTGCAGACAACAAGTTCGCTGGGACCTGGCAGGTCGAAAGCTGGGTCGACTCCACCGGCAACGAGCACAATGCAGACGCTTGCGATGCGATGCGCGACCTTGGCCTGGACATCGTGATGAGGCTCGATGAGGGAGGCAAGGTCTCTTATTCCCAGTGGGGCCAGGAGGAGGATGGCAGCTGGGAGGCTTCCGGGGACAAAGGCTCACTTTCCTCCGATGGCCAGATTCTCAATGGGGGAGACCTGGAACTTCAGGATGACAAGCTGGTTGCTTCCTGGGAGGACGGAACTAGGGTGACCTTCGCGAGGAACGATGACGCGAAGGCAACTGCAGGGGACTATCAGGATGCCCTGCTGGGCAAGTGGGAGATCATCTCGTCAAAGACGAGCAAGGGTAGCTACAAGGAGGATACCTATGATGCCTTACGTCAGAGCGGGAACAATCTCGTTCTGACCCTGAACGCCGATTCCACGGCATTGCTTGTCTCCAAGGACGGCGCTCCTACGGGCACGTGGACCTTCAAGAACCCTAGTACGGCGTCCTTGTCGATAGGCGGCGACAACTATGCTCTGATGATCAACGGAAATGCGGTTCTCGTAATCATGTCGCCCGACGGCAGCGTGCTCGGCTTCCGCAAGAACCCAAACCCAACCATGCCGCAGGTGACTACCACAAGCACAGACTCGGGCGCAAGCGGGCAGTCCGCTGCAGGCGTGAACGCCGACAGCTTCAAGGCCGTCCAAAACGGCATGAGCTACCAGGATGTGGTTGGCGTCTTTGGCTCCGAGGGAAAACTCACGTCCGAGAGCAATGCTGGTGGCATGGTCACGCGCGTGTACGAATGGGAGGCCAACGGCTGGGGGATCGCACAGGTCACCCTTACCAACGACAAGGTGGTCAACAAGACTCAGATCGGCGTTAGCGGAGATTCGGCTGCAGCGGTAACGGCGGCCCAATTCGAGAAGGTGAGCAATGGCATGAGCTACGAGGACGTCGTGGCGATCATGGGCGGAGAAGGCCAGCTCGTCTCCGACACGAACATCGCGGGTAGCTCGATGCAGATTTATAGCTGGGACGGAAAGACGCTGGGATCCAACTGCACGATTTCCTTCCTCAATGACAAGGTGAACTCAAAGAGCCAAATAGGCCTGAAATAGGCTGGAAAAGGCCGGTCGAGTCGACGGACTCGGCTGGCCTTGCCGCATCTCTTGCCTTGCGCGACCCACAGGATATCTCCAGGATTGGGCGGCTCAGCAGATGGTTTCTTCCCCGAAGCGCCAGAGCTCCTCGTTGACCTTCTGGAGGGACGTGCCTCGGTCCAGACAGTAGAGGATGACCGCATCGCGGCGGACCTTGGGATAGAGGGAGTTTGCCCCCGCGAGCTCAAGGGCCCGGTCCGTCTCGCGTGGGCTGAGCGCCATCGCAAAGGCTATCTGGAGGACCTTGTCGCGACCGGGACGCTTCTTTATTCCGCGAAAGATGTCATAGCCATAGGTTGTGTCGAGGTCGGCCATGCGCACGACGGCCGCCTGCTCGAGGTGCTTCTCGGCAAGAAGCTCCTGCAGGTAGTCGGAGAGCGTGCGCTCCGGGAAGTCGTGGTTGTCGATGAAGTCGACAACGCTCTTGGCGCTGAGCAGCTCTTCGAGCAGCTCCTCGGTAAGCTTTTCCTCCATGTGGTCTCCTAGCAACGAGCTCGTACGTCAATAATCCATGGTATGCCTTGCGCGCCGTGTGACATTAGCTGCTGGCTAGTACATGTTGTCTGCTCGCTGCATACCATAAGATTGTTGTGAGCAGACAGGCTAGTGTGCGAGTTGCGGAGGGGCGGATGGAAAGTGGTGGGGACGAGGACTTCGAGGCAGGACTCGACCAGTATCTTCGTGACATGGCGTTGGTCGAAGACCTGCGGGTCGAGCGGGTGCTCAAGGAGTCGGGCCAGGAGAAGACCGACCTGGTCTACCTACGGAGCGTCAGCGGTAGGGAACTAGAACCTTATGTTCGCAAGACCTTTCCTGGTGGCAGAGACGAACGTGTCGCTGGGAGGGGATACGAGCTCCTCTACCACGCCCAGCAACAGGGCAGGCGCTTTGCCCATCTGCCAAGGCTCATCCTCTGCTCCGACCAGGTGGACCACCTGCTCGTGCTTATGGAGTACGTGCGGGGACGGACACTTGACGCCTGGATCGAAGGAGCCGACGAGGGTCATCGCCTCGCCATCGCCTCCATCGTCATTCCCCAGCTTTGCGAGGCACTGACCGAGATGCATCGGGGAATGGACGAGCCTGTCATCCACAGGGACGTTAAGCCGAGCAACGTGATGTGCACGGGCGAAGGGGAGGCACCTACCGCGGTCGTGCTCGTGGACCTGGGCATCTCGCGTTCGTACAAGCCAGGGGCCGAGTCGGATACTCGGCACTTTGGCACGAGTGGTTTTGCTGCTCCCGAGCAGTACGGTATCAGGCAGACCGACGTCAGGACCGACGCCTATGCCACGGGCATGACCCTGGCCTACTGCCTGCTGGGCCACATGCCGGCTCAGGGTGACGTGGAGCGTGGGTTTAGCGGTGCCTGCTCGAACCAACGTCTCTGCATGATCGCGCGCAAGGCGACGGCCTTTGATCCCGACGACCGCTACCAGAATGCCGAGGCCATGCGAAAGGCGCTCGTGTCCGCGTTCATGGACGCGGGTTCGTCTGGGCAGGAGGCCTGGGCGGAGTCCCCGTCAGCGAATGGGTCAGCCATTTGCATGGAGAAGCCGAACGAAGACGGTGGGGACGAACGACATCCTGCGCCGAGGAGGCTCCTGGGCAGGATTGCCTTTGGCCTCTCTAGATTTGGGAGGGCCGTCAGGATGCTGACCAAAGCCGAGGCACAGGATGGGGGAGACGTCCAGGACGTGTCCGTCTGCCCCAACTGCGGGGCAATTCTGGAAGCCCAGTCAGGGTTTGAGTCGAATGATGGCTTTTGGATCTGCCGGGCATGTGGCCAGCAGCTCTACGGCGACGGCGTGTACTCAGGCAACCGCTATCCGGGAGTGATGTGGTACTGCGACCAGTGCGGTGACCTGCTCAATGCCCAGGAGGGCTTTGACGACATCCGCGATAGCTGGCGTTGCAGGCAATGCGGCTACGTGAACCGCATCGCACAATCGGAGATTGACGGCTGAGGGATTCACCTGCCATTTTTCTTTGAGGATAGTGCCGAGCGGCAAGGATTTCGTCCACAACATTCCCATAATCGCTTTTGCAAAAGTGCAGGTAGAACGAGTGCATATGCTCCATAGTCCAAAAAAGAACATATGTCAAGACTTTTTATTTGACCTCAGGGCTAGAATTAGGTACTTTTAATATTTGCGACAACTGCCGCTTTGTCTCATTTGAAGGAGGAAGTGCCTGGTGCCTACCACAAAGTCTTCCAATGCCGTACCGGAGCAGCGCAAGCGTCTGAGCTTTGCAAAGATTCCGGCAGTTATGGAACTCCCCAACCTCATCTCGGTCCAAAAAGAGTCCTTTGAGCGTTTTATGGGAGAGGGACTGGCAGAGTCTTTTGCCGAGTTCTCGCCTATTGAAGATGCTACGAAGACCATGGAGGTCACCTTCGGTGACCATATGTTCGGCGACCCGCAAAAGACGCTCGCCGAGTGCGTTTCTATGGATGACACGTACAAGGCACCTCTTCTGGTGAACGTGCGTTTCGTCAACAAGAACACCGGTGAGATCAAGGAGCAGCTCGTCTTTATGGGCGACCTGCCTCTGATGACCGACCGCGGTACCTTCATCATCAAGGGTATCGAGCGTGTCGTCGTCTCCCAGCTCGTGCGTTCGCCTGGCGTGTACTTCTCCCATGAGGTCGACAATGGCGTCGACGTTCACCGCGTGCAGTTCATTCCTGCCCGTGGTGCCTGGCTGGAGTTCGAGGTTGACAAGCACGGCCACCTGGTGGTCTCCATCGACCGCAAGCGTCGCCAGTCCGCTAGCCTGCTTCTGCGTGCCCTGGGCATCGCAGAGTCCGACGATGACATCATGAACCTCCTGGGCGACTCCGACGTCGTGCGCTCTACCCTCGAGCGTGACGTCGCCACCTCCCGCGAGGACGCACTCATCGAGATCTACCGTCGCCAGCGTCCCGGCGAGCCTCCCACCAAGGACAACGCCGCTGCCCTGCTCGACGGCCTCTATTTCAACAACCAGCGCTACGACCTGGCCAAGGTTGGTCGCTACAAGATCAACAAGAAGCTCGGCCTGGACGTTGACCCGAACGAGCGCGTCCTGACCAACGAGGACATCGTTAGCGCCCTCAAGTACCTGCTGGCCCTGCACGCAGGCGACCCCTCCAAGAAGACCGACGACATCGACCACTTTGGCAACCGTCGTGTCCGTACGGTGGGCGAGCTCGTCCAGAACCAGTTCCGTATCGGCATGAGCCGTATGGAGCGCGTTGTCCGCGAGCGTATGGTCTCCCAGGACCCCGATGACATCACGCCCAACTCGCTGATCAACATCCGTCCCATCGACGCCGCGATCAAGGAGTTCTTTGGCTCCTCGCAGCTCTCCCAGTTCATGGACCAGTCCAACCCCCTGTCCGGCCTGACGCACAAGCGCCGTCTGTCCGCACTGGGCCCTGGCGGCCTCGCTGGCCACAAGTCCGGCTCCAGCCGTCGTACCAACGTCCCCACGGCCGTCCGTGACGTCCACAACTCGCACTACTCCCGCATGTGCCCCATCGAGACCCCCGAAGGCCCCAACATCGGCCTGATTGGCTCCCTGGCCCTGTATGCCCGTGTGAACGAGTACGGCTTCATCGAGTCTCCCTACCGCAAGATCGAGAACGGCGTTGCCACCGATCAGGTGGACTGGATGACCGCTGACGAGGAGGAGAACCACGTCATCGCCCCTGCGACGACCCCGATTGACCCCAAGACGGGTCACTTCGTGCGCGTCAACTCCAAGGGTGAGACCGTCCGTGCCGAGCACGTCATTGCCCGTACCCGCAACTTCGACGGCTCCTTCGGTGCACCCTCGCAGGTCGAGGTCGACCAGGTTGACTACATGGACGTCTCGCCCAGGCAGCTCCTGTCCGTCGCAGCAAACCTCATCCCCTTCCTGGAGCACGACGACGCAAAGCGTACCCTCATGGGTGCAAACATGCAGCGTCAGGCAGTGCCCCTGATCAAGACTCACGCTCCCCTGGTGGGCACGGGCCTCGAGGCCGCTGCCGCCCACGATTCCGGCGAGCTCATCTGTGCTCACGAGAAGGGCACCGTCACCGAGGTCGACGCAGCCCACATCGTCATCACCGACGACTACGGCAACAAGGAGCGCTACGACCTGCCCAAGTTCCAGCGTTCGAACCAGTCCACCTGCATCAACCACCATCCTGTGGTGCACGTGGGCGACAAGGTCCAGAAGGGCGATCCCCTGACCGACTCCACCTCCGTGGACAACGGCGAGCTGGCCCTGGGCACCAACCTCACGGTGGCCTACATGCCCTGGGAGGGCTACAACTACGAGGACGGCATCATCGTCTCCGAGCGCGTCGTCCAGGAGGACCTCCTGACCTCCATCAACATCTCCAAGCACGAGGTGGAGGCCCGCGACACCAAGCTCGGCCCCGAGGAGATCACGCGCGAGATCCCCAACCAGTCCGAGGAGATGCTGGCCAACCTCGACGAGAACGGCATCATCCGCATTGGTGCCGAGGTCGGTCCTGGTGACATCCTGGTCGGCAAGGTCACGCCCAAGGGCGAGACCGCACTGACCGCGGAGGAGCGCCTCCTGCGTGCCATCTTTGGCGCCAAGGCTCACGACGTCCGTGACACCTCCCTGAGGATGCCCCACGGCGCCTATGGCCGCGTCGTCGACGTCGTGCATTTCAGCCGCGAGGAGGGCGCAAAGCTCTCTCCCGGCACCAATGACCAGATTCGCGTCTTCGTTGCCCAGCGCCGCAAGATCCAGCAGGGCGACAAGATCGCCGGCCGTCACGGCAACAAGGGTGTTGTCTGCCAGGTCCTGCCCGTCGAGGACATGCCCTACATGGCTGACGGTACCCCCGTGGACGTCCTCCTGGACCCCCTGGGCGTTCCTTCCCGTATGAACGTCGGCCAGCTGATGGAGTGCCACCTGGGCTGGGCCGCAAAGAACGGCTGGGACACCGAGGACCCCGAGTCCGACAAGGTCGTCGAGGGCGACATGCTCGTTTCCACGCCCCTCTTTGATGGTGCTACCGACGAGGAGGTCGCAGAGGCCATCCGTCGCGCCAACATCAACGTGATGAACAAGGCCAAGCAGGTCTATGGCGACCACATGCGTGCCGAGTTCGTGCCCCAGCTCAAGCAGGGCAAGACCACCCTCTACGACGGTCGTACGGGCGAGCCCTTCAAGAACCCCATTACCGTGGGTACTTCCTACATCCTGAAGCTGGGCCACATGGTCGACGACAAGATCCACGCACGTTCGACTGGCCCCTACAGCTTGGTTACCCAGCAGCCTTTGGGCGGCAAGGCCCAGTTCGGCGGCCAGCGCTTCGGCGAGATGGAGGTTTGGGCACTGTACGCCTACGGTGCCTCCAACGTCCTGCAGGAGATCCTCACCGTCAAGTCCGACGACACCAACGGCCGCGTCAAGACCTACGAGGCCATCGTCAAGGGCGAGAACGTCCCGGCTCCCGGCATCCCCGAGTCCTTCAAGGTTCTGGTCAAGGAGATCCGCTCCCTGGCCCTGGACATCAAGCCCATCAAGTACAAGAAGGCTGCCTCCGAGGCTCCCAAGGACGCCGCGGAAGCACCCAAGAGCGCGGTGGAGGTCCTGTCCTCCGCAAACACCGTGGGCGATCTCATTGGCGGTCCCGTTGCGGACGCCGCAGAGGAGACCGTGACCACCGATTCAACCGACAATAAGGAGTAGCGAACGTGGCAGATTTCGATACACCCGATTTCGACGCAATCAAGATTTCGCTAGCGTCTGCCGACGAGATTCGCAAGTGGTCGCATGGCGAGGTCAAGAAGCCCGAAACCATCAACTACCGCACCCTGAAGCCCGAGAAGGACGGCCTCTTCTGCGAGAAGATCTTTGGCCCCACCAAGGACTGGGAGTGCGCCTGCGGCAAGTACAAGGGCATCCGCTTCAAGGGCATCGTCTGCGAGCGCTGCGGCGTTGAGGTCACCAGCGCCAAGGTGCGCCGCGAGCGTATGGGCCACATCGAGCTGGCCGCGCCCGTGAGCCACATCTGGTACTTCAAGAGCCCCACGTCCTTCCCCCTGTCCCGTCTGCTGGACATCAAGACCAAGGACCTGGAGAAGATCCTGTACTTTGCCTCCTACGTCATCACTTCCGTTGATGCCGAGGCCCGCCAGGAGGATGCCGACACCCTCAAGGAGGAGCTGGCAGCCGACCTCGAGGAGCTGGACGCAGAGCGCGACGACGAGATCGAGCGCCTGAAGGCCCAGGGCGAGGTCTCCGAGGACGAGATGGGCGAGGTTGAGCCCCTCTCCGAGGAGGAGATTCGTGCCGGCATCGTCGATCTCCAGGAGGAGTACGAGGACGAGAAGCAGCTCCGCAAGGATGCCTTTGACAAGTTCATGCAGCTTGAGCCCCGCGAGCTCATCTCCGACGAGCAGCTCTTCGGCGAGATGAAGCGCTACTACTCCCTCTACTTCAAGGGCGGCATGGGCGCAGAGGCTGTTCGCGAGCTCCTGCACAGCATCGACCTGGGCAAGGAGGCCGAGGAGCTTCGTGCCATCGTCGTTTCCGAGGATGCCCAGAAGCAGAAGAAGGAGAAGGCAGTCAAGCGCCTGGAGATTGTCGACGCCTTCCTCAAGGGCGGCAACGATCCCGCGGACATGATCCTGGACGTCATTCCCGTCATCCCGCCCGACCTGCGCCCCATGGTGCCCCTGGACGGCGGCCGCTTCGCCACCTCCGACCTCAACGACCTCTATCGTCGTGTGATCAACCGCAACAACCGTCTGAAGCGCCTGCTTGACCTGGACGCTCCCGACATCATCGTCAACAACGAGAAGCGCATGCTCCAGGAGTCCGTGGACGCCCTCTTCGACAACGGCCGCCGTGGCCGTGCCGTCACCGGCCGTGGCGGGCGCACCCTCAAGTCCCTGGCCGAGTCCCTCAAGGGCAAGCAGGGTCGCTTCCGCCAGAACCTCCTGGGCAAGCGCGTCGACTACTCCGGCCGTTCGGTCATTGTCGTCGACCCCAAGCTCAAGATGCACCAGTGCGGCCTGCCCTCCGCCATGGCCCTGGAGCTCTTCAAGCCCTTCGTCATGCGTCGTCTGGTCGAGCTTCAGGAGATCGGCAAGCTCAAGATTGACAACATCAAGGCCGCAAAGCGCGCCATCGACCGTCGCGCCCCCGAGGTCTGGGACGTCCTGGACGAGGTCATCAAGGGCCGTCTGGTCCTCCTCAACCGTGCACCTACCCTGCACCGCCTGTCCATCCAGGCCTTCGAGCCCATCCTGGTCGATGGTGAGGCCATCCACCTGCACCCCCTGGTCTGCGCCCCCTTCAACGCAGACTTCGACGGCGACCAGATGTCCGTGCATGTGCCCCTGTCCACCGAGGCCCAGACCGAGGCCCGCGTGCTCATGCTCTCCACGAACAACCTCCGTTCGCCTGCATCCGGCAAGGTGCTGACCGTTCCTTCCCAGGACATGGTCATCGGCACCTACTTCCTCACCACGGCCAAGAACGATCGTGCCGGCGAGGGCCGCGTCTTCGCCAGCTTCGAGGACGCCATCCATGCATACGACTGCAGCGTCGACGACGTCATGCCTGCCGAGGGATCCATCAATGCCCTCAACATCCAGGCAAAGATCCAGGTTCGTGTGACCAAGGACGATGCAAATGTCGAGGAGGATGGCAGGAGCTACTTCCGCGTCATGGAGCGCGTCCAGGACGAGTACGGCAAGTCCTCCGTCAAGGCTCACGATATCGACGTCACCGACCACTCCGCTCGCTTCGAGACCACCGTGGGTCGCGTGATCTTCTATCGTTCCTGCCTGCCTGCCGATTACCCCTTCATCAACTACAAGATGTCCAAGGGCGATATCTCCAAGCTGGTCAACGACTGCTGCGATCGCTACAGCACCTCCCGTGTCGAGAAGATCCTGGATGCCATCAAGCAGACCGGCTTCCACTACGCCACCGTCTCCGGTCTTTCCGTCGCCGTCTGGGATGCCGTCATTCCTGAGGACAAGCCCGAGCTCATCGAGGAGGCCCAGGACAACGTCGATACCATCAACGAGTCCTACGAGATGGGCGAGTCCACCGAGAACGACCGCCACAAGCAGGTCGTCGACGTGTGGAACAGCTGCGCCAACACCCTGGGCGACAAGATGCTCCAGGGCTTCGACGAGGACAACCCCATCTTCATGATGGCCGACTCCGGCGCCCGTGGCTCCAAGACCCAGCTGCGTCAGTTGGCTGGCATGCGTGGCCTGATGGCTGATATGTCCGGCGAGACGATCGACCTTCCCATTAAGTCCAACTTCCGTGAGGGCCTGGAGCCCCTGGAGTACTTCATCTCCACCTACGGCGCTCGTAAGGGCCTGGTCGACACCGCATCCCACACCTCCGACTCTGGTTACCTGACCCGTCGACTCGTCGACGTCGCCCAGGACGTCATCGTCCGCGAGGAGGACTGCGGCACTGACGAGGGCGTGACCTACGACCTCATAAAGCTCGAGGAGGACAAGAAGGTCAAGAACGTCGATCTCATTGGCCGTTGCGCCCTCAACGACGTCGTCGACCCCCAGACCGGCGAGGTCCTCATCCCCAAGGACGGTTACATCACCTCTGAGGCCGACATTGACATGCTCCTTGACCACGGCATCGAGCAGGTCGAGCTCAGGGCACTGCTGACCTGCCGCTCCAAGTACGGTGTCTGCCAGAAGTGCTACGGCTGGGACCTGTCCACCCGTCGTCCCGTCAACATCGGCACGGCAGTGGGCATCATCGCAGCCCAGTCCATCGGCGAGCCTGGTACCCAGCTGACCATGCGTACGATTCACTCCGGCGGCGTCGCAGGTGCTTCCGATATTACTCAGGGTCTGCCTACCGTTGCTCGTATGTTCGACGTCGTCGGCAACGTCAACGAGAAGATTCTGGGCCGCGAGGCTGACCTGGCACCCTACACGGGCACCCTCAAGGTCGTCACCGAGCAGGCCGACAAGGTTCTCTCCATCCTCGATCCCGAAGACGAGACTCGCGTCCTGGCAGAGTGGACGGTACCCGCCTCCGTCATCTTCGTCCCCAAGATCAAGGAGAAGATTGATCTGGGCGAGAAGATTACCGTTCGTGCAGGCGACCAGATTACCGAGGGCTTCGTCAACTTCCGCAAGCTGCGCAAGCTCACGGACATCGAGTCCACGATGCATACCTTCGTCCGCTCCGTCAAGAACGTCTACACGTCTCAGGGCGTCGAGCTGAACGACAAGCACATCGAGGTCATCGCACGTCAGATGCTGCGACGCGTTCAGGTTACCAACCCCGGTGAATCCACCTACCTGCTGGGTCAGTACGTGGACCGTTACGTCTTTGCTGACACGGTCCGCAACATTGCCCTGGCTGGCGGCACTCCTCCCGAGGCCGAGCCTGTCATCCTGGGTACCCTCAAGGTGGCCAGCTCCATCGACTCCTGGCTGTCCAGTGCGTCCTTCATCCGTACCGCTGGCGTCCTTACCGAGTCCGCCATCAAGGGCGAGGTCGACCACCTGCTGGACCTCAAGTCCAACGTCATTGTGGGCAAGAAGATTCCTGCAGGTACTGGCTTGAAGGCCTACGACGACGTCATGCTGACCTACAACGGCCACAAGCTCGACGGTTCCGTCAAGGCTGACAAGAAGCCCCTGCCCGAGTCTGCCCCCGACTTCCTCAAGGGTCTGGAGGAGAAGCTCCCCAAGAAGGCCGAGTGGATCGACGGCGACTACGGCTACGGCGGATACTCAAAGAACGGCCGTACCCTCACCTCCGAGGAAGCCAAGCTCTACCTGTACGACGACCTTGGAGTCTCGCAGCGTTGGACCAACAAGTTCTCCGAGGTGGGCATCGAGACCGTGGGTGACCTCATCGGCAAGACCGAGGACGATCTCCTGCGTATCGACGGCATTGGTGCCAAGGCCATCGAGGAGCTGCGTGCTGGTTTGGAGAAGCGCGACCTGCTCTTCATCCTGGAGCCCGATGAGGACAAGGCAGACAGCGAGGACCTCTCGCAGCTGCTGAACATGGTGTTCTCGCCTGATGCCGACAACGACATCATGCTGGGTGCAGCTGCGCCTGCCACGCGCCACAGCCTGGTGGACGACGAGCTCATCGGCGGTAGTGACGAGGGCAATACCGACAACGACCAGGTCATCAACGAGGACCTTGGCTCGCTGCAGGAGCTCCTCTCGCAGGTCGAGAAGGCCAACGACACCATCGGTGGCGATGAGTAGTAGGCATCTCTAGCACCTAGGATCACAGAGGCTCCCCTTCGCAAGGAGGGGAGCCTTTTCCTTTCGATAAAAAACTGCCGCCCCATAGGGGGCGGCAGCGAGTTCCGCGAGGCACAGGAGGGCTTCACCTCGGTCGTGCAGTCCGAGGTCGTCGACCCCTTGACCGAGGCCATCAACGACCCCGACGCGGCCAAGAAGAAGCGCGAGGCCGCCAAGGCCGGCGCCGAGGAGGACGCCGATCTGGAGGAAGCGCCGCACGTCGCCGAGCACGAGGAGACGTTCGCCGAGCGCCGCGCCCGCCTCAAGAAGGAGAAGGAGGAGCGCGAGGCCGCCGAGGCTGCTGCAGCCGAGCCTGCTGACGGTGAGGGCGCCCCCGCCCCCGCCCCCGAGGCGAGCGTCCCTGCTGCCGATGACGATTCCGACCTCGACGCGGAATCCGATGCGGACTCCGACGCCGACGGGGGAGCAGGTGCCCGGGAGCGATTCTGCGGCCGAGATCGACGAGACGCTCGCGGGTCTGCGCTTCCTGGGCGAGCCGCGGATCCGTCCGCTCCTTCTCGCCTTTTACGACGCCTACGACCAGCAGGATATCGACCGCGATGCGTTTGTGCGCGTGCTGAAGGCGACAGAGGCTTACGTGCTCCGTCGGGCGGTGTGCGACTGTCCCGATGATGACCTCGCCCTTTTCTGCTCGGGCATCATCGCGCGCCTCGACGGGTGGACACCACGGACGCTATCAGTGCCACGACGTCCACCTTTTCTGCTCGGGCATCATCGCGCGCCTCGACGGCGTGCGCACCGTGGGCGGTGACTACGCGACCGCCTTCGAGAGCTACCTGCTCAATGCGGAGGGCACCGCCCTGCGCTTCCCGACCGACGACGAGTTTTCCCGCGCGATCGCCCTGCGCGACGCCGCCGACTGGGATGCGGCGACGCCGATCGGCCGCGCACTGGCTGCAGGCGAAAGTGTGCCGCTTGTGTGGGCATACCCCTCCGTGGACGAGAGGACCCGTGCAATCTATCGTGCAAGCAGGTAGGATAGGCGGGCATTATTCACACTGTTGGGAATAGGGTACAGGTGGGCAAGACGAACGAGGATGCCGCAACGGTGCGCGCCACAGCCATAGGTGCTGCCTCTATGGTCTTCTGGGGCATGATGGCGGGCCTGGAACGGCTTTCGACACAGGCCTTCGGTCCGCAATTGGGCATCGCGGTCATCTATCTTATTGCGGCGCCCCTGGCTTTCCTGCTCCGCAGGCCACATGAGCCGCAGTTCTACGGATGGCGCTATCTGCTGGTCAGCGGCGCGCTCTTTGCCGGAACGGACATCCTGACGGGTCTCGCGATCGGGCATGCCGCGACCTCCGCCCAGACGGTGCAGGTGACCATCGTCAACTATCTCTGGCCCACCCTCACGGTCCTGGGCAATCTCGTCTTTGGCCGGGACACCCATGCCAATTGGCTCATCATCCCCGGGACGGTCCTTGCGACCCTGGGCGTCGCGACAGTCGTCGGCGGGGATGCCGGTCTCGACCTGCCCAGCATCGCCGCCAACATCTACTCCAACCCGCTTCCCTTCGCCTTCGCGCTGGGAGACGCCCTGTGCTGGAGCGCTTACTCGGTGGTGACACCGCGGATATCGGGCGGCAAGGATGCGCTGGCCTATATGTTCACCGCCACCTTCGTGAGCGGCTGGGCGGTTTGGGGCGTGACGAGCCTCCTCGCAGGCCCGCAGGTTCCGCTCGTGCCCCTGGGACCCGCATCGTTCATCATGCCGGTGCTCACCGCCGTCGTGCTGGTCCTGGGCTATCTCTGCTGGAACGTGGGAATCTTGCGCGGCAACCCGACGACTCTCTCCACGCTTTCCTACCTGACGCCGATCTGTTCAAGCGTGGCCAGCATGATCATCTTGGGAATCACCCTTGCGCCGACCTTTTGGGCGGGCCTGGCGATGGTGGTCGCCGGGTCTTTGCTG
The DNA here is from genome assembly GCA_900316105.1 of uncultured Olsenella sp. Lineage (GTDB taxonomy): Bacteria > Actinomycetota > Coriobacteriia > Coriobacteriales > Atopobiaceae > Olsenella_F. The sequence continues at coordinate 573 of ONBR01000008.1, read as the reverse complement.
AGCTTTCTTTCCACGCACGCGCGTAAAGGCGTATAGTAGGCAGCCGTGCCCGCCCGCACCCTCGGGCGGCGACAGTTCGTTTGCACCATCCTGTCGTTAAACAAAACCAGGGCTACCGAGGGAATACTGTGTCGGGGCTCTGCGCATGCGCGTGGAGCCCCTTCTTTCCTTGCCGGCCTTGGCGCATATCGAGACGCCATCGACCGGACAAGGAGACACCATGGCGACCAACCAGACCGACGACCACCGCGAGCGCGAGGGCCTCACCCTCCTGGGCGCGAAGGGCGTGGACTACCCCTCCGACTACGATCCCTCCGTGTTGGAACGTTTCTCCAATAGGCACCCTGGCAACGACTATTTCGTCAAGTTCAATTGCCCGGAGTTCACGAGCCTCTGCCCGATCACTGGCCAGCCGGACTTCGCTACCATCACCATCTCCTACGTGCCCGACGAGTACCTGGCCGAGTCCAAGAGCCTCAAGCTCTACCTCTTCTCCTACCGCAACTACGGCGAGTTCCACGAGGACTGCGTGAACCGCATCATGAAGGACCTGGTCGCCTTGCTCGATCCAAA
>ONBR01000007.1 GCA_900316105.1 uncultured Olsenella sp. | reverse complement strand
CCTGCGATTTCATGGTCGGGACGACTGGATTCGAACCAGCGGCCTCACGGTCCCGAACCGTGCGCGCTACCAAACTGCGCCACGTCCCGACATAGTGCCGTATGTCAACTCTCCGGAGGGCACGTCTCCGGTGTCTCCGAACGCGCGGGTTTTGTGGCCACGTTTGTGGCCACGCTGTGGCCCATTTGTGGCCAACAACACACCAACGAGCCGTTTACCTGCGACTCCTCGGCTTTGGGAATTAGGTAGTGAAACTACGTTCCCTAGCTCCCGAACCGTGCGCGCTACCAAACTGCGCCACGTCCCGACGTAACGTTGATACTCTAGCAGAATTGCGCGTCCAGGCCAACTGTCCTGCAGGAGAATGCACGCCAATCTTTGCGCGACTCCCTGGCCTTTCGCCTTAGCTCCTCGGCCCTCTGGAGTGAGTCGCAGATTGCGAACACACAACTGCCAGAACCCGTCACCTGAGCATTGAGTACGCCCTCCTGAGCCATCAACCAATCCACAGCCTCGGTGCAATCCGTGACCCTATGCTGCACCGCGGTAGCCAGGTTGTTGAAGAGCAGGTGCGCAACAGCCTCGCGGTTACCTTCGGATAGGGCGCTCACGAGTGAGTCCACCGCGGCAGGCATGGTGGGCTCGGCGTCGAAGTCCTGGTAGGCCTCGACGGTCGAGACGCCGGGCTTTGGCCGCACCAGTACCAAGGGCAGGTCATTCATCTGAGGAAAGGCAGCCTTGAGCACGTCACCCGCACCAACGAGCAGGGAGGGCGCAGGATGCAGAAAGAAGGGCACGTCGGCGCCCACGGACCGGGCAACCTCAACCACACGGGGATCCAGGAGGTCCAGGCCCCATAAGCCGCACAGGGCGATGATTACGCTGGCGGCGTCAGACGAGGATCCGCCCAGACCACTCTGAGGCGGGATGTTCTTCTCAATGCGGATGGAGTGGCACGGCCTGTGACCGAACGTCTCGCACATGCGGGTAGCGGCAATCCAGGCCGTGTTCTTTTCCACAGGCACATGCACGTCTTCGCTCATGGAAAGGCCCACGTCAGAAAGCCGAGGGTCCTCGACCACGGTCACACGGTCGGCCAGGTCGATGGCAACCATGATGGAATCCGCACGATGGTAGCCACGCTCGTCCCTGCCGGGATAGATGCCAAGGTGCAGGTTAAGCTTGGCTGGTGCAAGGAGCTTTACCTCGCGCTCTGCCGTTTTGGGCTCGGAAGCACCGGCGAATGGCGTTTGCACGGAACCCATGGGTAAGGCCACGAGCCTACTCCTCCTCGGAGTAATCGAGCAGGCGCTCACCTGTATCGGGATCATAGAGCTCGACCGTAGAGGTCAGGACATCCACGTACTGGTAGGACTGGCGAGACTTGCGGCCACGTCTCTCCTCAACCTCGACGATGAAGAGGGAGTCGTAGGTACCAATGAGAACGCCGGTGCGCTCGATAACACGCGAACGGCCAAGGTTTGCACGGACGCGCAGGTGCTTGCCCTTCAGGGACTCAAGCTCAGCGCGAATCTCGTCTACTCTGTTGACGGGTGGGATGTCCGCTTCCATCAATAAACCTCCAAGCAAGGCCTTTGTTCCTGTCCCACAGGCAAAGGTCGACAAAAGTTTGACATTCAATTGTATTGCACAAGCAGGCAAAGCCGAATAAGTTCACGAAAGGCCAATAGCCTGTCACTTTGTGGGGCTACCCCCCAAGCGGCGCCAGACGTCTGGATGCGGGTTACAATGTGCAGCGGTATGGACAGCATCATTCGACGCAAAGGAGACATGATGATTGACGAGCGAGCTCAAGCGGTCCTGAGCAACCTGGAGGGCATGGGTCTCTCGCAGGTACTGGTCTCGGACCCCCTGGCTATCTGGTATCTGACGGGCTACTATACCGAGCCATACGAGCGCTTCCTGGGACTCTACCTGGCACGCGAGGGTGCCGACGGAGTGCGCAGCGTGATGTTTGCGAATCAGCTCTTCCCCGATGCCACGGGCGCGGCCCAGAAGACCGTGGTCTTTTCGGACACCGACGACCCCGTGCCCCTGGTGGCAGCCGAGACCGACCACGACAAGGCGCTGGGCGTAGACAAGGCCCTCACCGCCCGCTGGCTCCTCCCCCTCATGGATGCCAAGGCCGCCACGTCCTTCGTCCTGGCATCAAAGGCCGTGGATGATGCCCGTTCCATCAAGTCCCCCGAGGAGCAGGAGCTCATGCAGAAGGCCAGCTCCATCAATGACCAGGCAATGGGCTGGCTACGCTCCCAGATTCACGAGGGCGCGACGGAGCTGGAGATTGCCGAGGGCCTTCTGGGCGAGTACCGTCGCCTGGGTGCCCAGGACCACAGCTTCACCCCCATCGTGAGCTTTGGCGCCAATGCGGCAGACCCCCATCACGAGCCCGACGGCACCGTACTCAAGAAGGGCGAGATGGTCCTCTTTGACGTGGGCTGCAAGTACAACTCCTACTGCTCCGACATGACCCGCACCTTCTTTACCGCAGAGCCCACCGACCGTCAGCGTCTGGTCTACGAGACTGTCCGCAAGGCCAACGAGGCAGCCGAGGCCATCATCAAGCCCGGCGTCACCTTTGCCCAGATCGACCTGACGGCTCGCCACCTGATCGAGGACGCGGGCTTTGGCCCCTACTTCAACCACCGCCTGGGTCACCAGATTGGCCTGATGGACCACGAGCCCGGTGACGTCTCGGCCACGCACGACGAGCCCGTCCAGGTGGGCCAGTGCTTCTCCATCGAACCTGGCATCTACATTCCCGGCGAGATTGGCGTCCGCATCGAGGACCTGGTCATCGTGACCGAGGACGGCTGCAAGGTGCTGAACTCCTACCCCCACACGATTGACGTCGTCGAGGCATAGCCCCCTGATCCTTGCGAAAGCGTCAGAGAGCAAGAGGCCCGCCCCCCAGGGAGAGCGGGTCTCTTTTTGAGTGTGGCAATTTCCCCAGGGGCAATTGTCGCAGTGCACTAGCAGAGGCTGAGGGCATCCTCGTCCGCCACAACCACGCAGTTGGTGTGAAGCTGCAGGATGGAGGCAGGGCAGGCAGGCGTCACGGGGCCAAAGCACATGTCGTGCACGGCCTGGGCCTTCTCCTTGCCACTGGCGGCAACCAGAATCATACGGGCATTCATGATCGTCTGCACACCCATGGTATAGGCCTGACGGGGCACGTCTCCCTCACGCTCAAAGAGGCGGCTGTTGGCCTCGATGGTGCTCTGGGTGAGGTTCACGCAATGGGTGCCCTTGGAGAAGGCGTCACCTGGCTCATTGAAGCCGATGTGGCCGTTGCGGCCAATGCCCAGAAGCTGCAGGTCGGGATAGCCAGCCTCGTCAACCATGCGGTCGTACTCGGCGCAGGCCGCCTCGGCATCCGGATTGGCGCCGTCAGGCACATGCGTGTTGTCCAGGTTGATGTTGACCTTCTCGAAGAAGTTCTTGAGCATGAAGTAGTGGTAGCTCTGGGGGTCGTCGTGGGAGATGCCACGGTACTCGTCCAGGTTGTAGGTGCTGACCTCCGAGAAGTCGCAGTCACCCTTTGCGTTCCACTTTGCCAGCTGCTCATAGGTGCCCAAGGGCGTCGTGCCCGTGGCCAGGCCCAAGACACAGTCTGGCTTCAGGATCACCTGAGCCGAGATGATGTTTGCGGCCTTGCGGCTCATGTCGTGGTAATCAGTGGTGCGAACGATGCGCATGGGAACGTCCCTTCTACGAACGGCGAGCCTCAGTCCGCTGAGCACCCGCCTGGCAACGCGACCCTGCATTCCCTACGGACACGCGTTGCTTCAACGTGTGCGGCCACCAGGGCGAGGTCGCGATTACTATGTGAAGGAACCGCCATGTCGAGGCCCCTGCCCGTCCATGGCGACCGAGGCAAGACCCTCGGACACGGCCATTGTGGCACAAAATTCCCCGCAGGGAAAGCACCCGTGCGAATACGCGGAAGCTTACACCATGTCTTCACGCCACCCATGGGAAAAGGATGCGCAGCTCGTGAGCCACGTCATTCGCACAATGCCGTTCCGTTATACTTAGCCACATGAATACGACCATCGCATCTCTTGTCGAGCTTCTCTCCGAGCAGAAGCTCCTCGCCGCCTCCGCCAACCTGACGGACGCCGCGCTTGCCACCCCTGTCACCGGTGCCGACTGCGACTCGCGCGTGCCGTGCCAGGGTCACGTCTTCATCTGCAAGGGCCAGGCCTTCAAGCCTGCATACCTACAGACGGCACTGGGAAAGGGCGCCGTCGCCTACCTTTGCGATGAGGAACGCGCACCCGAGCTGGCAAAGGCCGCGCCCGACGTGCCTGCCCTCGTCGCCACGGACCTGCGCCGTGCCATGGCCCTCGTGTCCGCAGAGTCCTTTGGCCACCCCGACCGCGAGCTCACGGTCATCGGCATCACCGGCACCAAGGGCAAGTCCACGGTCTCCTACCTGCTGAGGTCCATCCTCGACGGGCTAGACCCCCAGCACCCCGCCGCGGTGATGGGCTCCATCGACACCTTTGACGGCATCGAGAACGAGGAGAGCCACAACACCACACCGGAGTCCCCCGACCTCTGGCGCCACCTGGCCAACGCTCGCAAGTCTGGCCTGCGCTACGTGGACATGGAGGTCTCCAGCCAGGCTCTCAAGTACGACCGTGTGGACTACCTGGACCTGGACGTGGCCTGTTTCCTCAACATCGGCCGCGACCACATCTCCCCCGTGGAGCATCCCGATTTCGTGGACTACTTCCAGAGCAAGCTGCGCATCTTTGACCAGGCAAAAGTCGCCGTCGTCAACCTTGATTGCGACAATGTCCAGACGGTCCTCGAGCGCGCCAAGCGCTGCGAGCGCATGGCCACCTTCTCCGCAAGCAGCGATACAGCCGACGTCTATGCCACGGACATCAAGTCCAGCTTTGGCGAGGTGGAGTTCTGCGCCCACGCCCCCAGCTGGTCTGGCACCGTGCGGCTGGGTATGCCAGGCCTCTTCAACGTGGACAACGCCCTGGCAGCCATCGCCATCTGCGAGTCCGTGGGCATCGGCAAGGATGCCATCGTGGATCCGCTCTACACGGCCCGCGTTCCCGGTCGCATGGAACTTCTGACCACGCCCGACCGCAAGGTTACAGCCCTGGTAGACTACGCCCACAACAAGCTCTCCTACCAGCGCTTCTTCCCCTCCGTCAAGGAGGAGTTCCCCGGCTATCGCGTCATCGCCGTCTTTGGCGCACCTGGTGGAAAGGCCTATGAGCGCCGCACCGAGCTGCCCCAGGAGGCCGCAAAGTGGTCTGATCACATCATCTACACCGAGGAGGATCCCGCCCATGACCCCGTGGCCGAGATTTGCCAGCAGATGGCGGACGCCACGCCCGAGGGCACCTCGTACGAGGTCATCCTGGACCGCGAGGAGGCCATCCGCCGCGCCGTGGACCTGGGCTACGAGGGAGAGGGCCCCGCAATCCTCTGTCTGTTGGCAAAGGGCGACGAGACCCGACAGCACGAGGGTGACCTCTTTGTTCCCTGCCGCACCGACGGGGAGATCTTCCAGGAGGCCGTCCAGCAGCACGCCGTCAAATAGGCACGGCAAACGGTAAGCCCAGGCATGGGGCCAGCACCGCGACCCAGTCGCGCTGACCCAGCCATTCCGACCTGACCCCTTCTGCAAATAGCCTTCCTACAAGAAAGCCTCCCGCCCCATCTGGGGAGGGAGGCTTTCTTGTAGCTCATGTGGGGTGCTTCCCCCAGGGAGTACTAGAAGTCGACCGGGCGATCGTAGTAGCAGCAGGTCAGAATCTTCTCGAAGTCCTCTGCCTTGGTCTCGCGCGGGTTCTCGGGCGTGCAGGCGTCCAGGACGGCGTTTGCTGCAATGGTGGGCAGCTTGGCCTTGAACTCCTCCTCCGAGACCATGACGGGCTCGCCAGTCTCGTCTGCCTTGACGCCGCGGTTGGCGTAGTTGTTGATCGACTGCGGGATGTGCAGGGTATCGTTCATGTTGCGAATCTCCTGGACCAGGGCCTCGACCAGCTGCTCGTCGGTCTCGCCAGGCAGGTGCAGGATCTCCTTGGCCACGTAGGCATAGCGCTCGCGGGCACGGGAGTCCTTGGAGTTCCACTGGATGGCCTTGCCCAGGTACATGGCGTTGGCGGCACCATGGATGATGTGGCCGTTCTCAAAGGCAGCGCCGGTCTTGTGGGCCATGGAGTGGACGATGCCCAGCAGGCCAGAGGAGAAGGCGATGCCTGCGAGGCACTGGGCCTCGTGCATGTGCTGACGACCGTCCTTGTCGCCGGTGTAGGAGATGGGCAGCCACTGATGGATCTCGCGGATGCCATGCAGGGCGTTGGCGTCAGTGAACATAGACGCTGCGGTGGAGACGTAAGCCTCCAGGCAGTGGGTCAGGGCGTCCATGCCGGTATGGGCGCAGAGCTTTGCGGGCATGGAGTAGGTGACCTCGGGATCGACGATTGCGATGTCAGGCGTGATCTGGAAGTCTGCGATGGGGTACTTGATGCCCTTCTCGTAGTCGGTGATGATCGAGAATGCAGTGACCTCGGTAGCAGTGCCGGACGTGGAGGAAATGGCGCAGAAGTGTGCCTTGTGGCGCAGCTCGGGAATGCCAAAGACCTTGCACATGTCCTCAAAGGTAATGTCAGGATACTCGTACTTGATCCACATGGCCTTTGCGGCGTCAATGGGCGAGCCACCGCCAATGGCGACAATCCAGTCGGGGCCGAAGGCCTCCATGGCCGCGGCACCCTTCATGACGGTCTCGACGGAGGGATCGGACTCGACGCCCTCAAAGAGCTGGACTTCCATGCCAGCAGACTCGAGGTCGGCCTGCAGCTCCTGCAGGAAGCCACCACGGCGCATGCTGCTACCGCCGGAGACGATGATGGCCTTGTTGCCCTTGAGGTTCTTTACCTCATGACGAGCGCCTACGCCGAAATACACGTCACGAGGATTGGTAAAACGTCCCATACTGTTCCTCCCTTTCTCCTGCGGCAGTGCCGCGGGAAACGAGACGGGCAAGAGGCCCGCCACAACATACGAGAACGCTCCAGCATCGCATCAGGCTGGCTGGTCGGCCTGCCGACACGAACCTGATAAGCACCATGCAATTGATGGTATCCGCTCGCATTAGGGGAGGATCTTACATTCTTTTGATGGGCCGTCCCAAGTCGGTCAATGGCAGTGAGACATTAGGTGAGACATTAGGGACGGAGCACTTTGTCTCTGAGACATTAGGGACGGAGCACTTTGTCTCTGAGACAGTATGCTCCGTCCCTATTGACTCCCCTATCGTCTCCATCGCAGACCACGCGTCGTGGCAAAACAAAAAGAGGCGGAGCCTCATGTCGAATGAGACAGTATGCTCTGAGACAAAGTGCTCCGTCCCCATTGACTCATTAGCGGAGCTTGGAGGCTAGGTCCTGGAGGGCGTGGAAGCGGTGCGAGAGGGCGTTCTTTTCCTCAGGTTCCAGCTCGGCCATGGTCTTTCCGGGCACGTCGTCCAAAAGGAAGAGCGGGTCGTAGCCAAAGCCGCTGTTGCCGCGACGCTTGAAGCCGATGGATCCCGTGCAGTCACCCTCGCCCGAGAGGACCTCCTCGCCGTCCTCGTCGCGTTGGACCAGAACCACGGAGGAATGAAAGTGAGCGCCGCGCTTCTCGGCGGGAACGTCCGCCAACTCAACAAGAAGCTTGTCGTTGTTGGCGTCGTCGTTGCCGTGCTCGCCAGCCCAACGAGCCGAGAAGATGCCAGGGGCGCCGCCCAGGGCATCCACGCAAAGGCCAGAGTCGTCTGCGACCGCCATGGTCAGGCCGGTCTCGTCCAGGGCGGCACGCGCCTTGATGAGGGCGTTGTCGTGGAAGGTCTGTCCATCTTCCACGGGATCGGGATAGTCGCCCAGCTCGCCAAGTGCCAGGAAGCGCACGCCGTCCATCACGGGAGACAGGATGGCCTCAATCTCCGTCACCTTGTGTGCGTTGCCCGTAGCCACGACCACCGTATGGGTGGGGTCGAGTGTCGAGATGTCTACGAATGCCATGAGTTCTCCAGCCTCTTATCTTCCGAAACCAGTCACGTTGCGCTGTTCCTGGATGAGCTGCTCGATGCCACGCTGTCCCATGTCCAGCAGGGTGTTCAGCTGGACGCGGTCGATGGTGGATCGCTCGCCCGTACCTTGGACCTCCACGATGCCACCGCGGTCGGTGGCGACGAGGTTCATATCCACCTGAGCCTTTGAGTCCTCGGAATAGTCCAGGTCCAGAAGGAGCTTGTCGTGCACCAGGCCCATACTGATAGCGGCGACCTGCCCGGTCAGGGGAAGGCGCTTCATCTGCCCTCGGGAAACGGCACGGTTGAGTGCCTCGTAGAGGGCCACCCAGGCGCCCGTGACGCTGGCCGTACGTGTGCCGCCATCTGCCTGGATGACATCGCAGTCACAGGTAACCGTGAACTCGCCAAGGCGCTTCAGGTCCACGACGGCACGCAGGCTCCTGCCCACCAGGCGCTCAATCTCCATGGAACGACCCTTGCGGCCCTTGTACTCGCGCTTGCTGCGCGTGTTGGTGGAAGCGGGCAGCATGGCATACTCGGCCGTGACCCAGCCGGCATGGGCGCCCTTGCGCCAGCGGGGCACGCCCTCCTCCACCGTGGCCGTGCAGATGACGCGCGTATCGCCAAACTCGGCCAGGCACGAGCCATCGGCGTTCTTCATCATGTTGGGGGTGAGCTTTATGGGTCGCATCTCATCGTCGGCGCGTCCATAGGAACGCTCGGGCGGCAGCTCCTGACCGTACAATCCAATTGGCATATGAACCTCCATAGTTTCAAAAGACGCCTTTTTCTCGAGAACGGCGGGCAGGAGGCGTCTCCTTACGTCCATTCTTGCGCATGCCTATCAGTTTACCCACCTGCCCCGCAATAACAAAAAAGCCAGCAGCCGCAAAGAGACAGCTGCTGACCTGCGAGTTTCCTGGTGGGCGGTGAGGGATTCGAACCCCCGATCTTGTGCGTGTAAGGCACCTGCGCTAGCCGCTGCGCCAACCGCCCGTGTAGATGGAGTTTATCACAGGCTCCCAGCCTTTGCCTCCTCTTCGCAAGACGAACGTTTTGGGGCAGTCTATACTTGGACCCATCGAATTGGCATTCTTTTCACGATACCTGCGCCTTTGCAGTGGCGACGCCGCATCGCCCATGCGCCGTCCACGAGCGCCGAAAGGAACCATCATGCCCTCCCTGTCATTGCCTACCTTCCCCACAGACCCATCGATGCTCCCCGCGGACATCGCCGACCGTCTGTCAAGGATCAAGCACATCATCTCGGACACCGACGGCACCATGCTGGGGGGAAGCTCCGCCCTGACCGCCTCCGACGGTACCCCCTCCGCCGAGCTGGCAGCCACCCTGGTGGAGGCCAAGCGCGCGGGCATCGACATCATCCCCTGTACCGGCCGCAATCGCGCGATGACCCGCGAGGACGCCCGCATCCTGGGCCTGCCTGGCTGGATCGGCGAGATGGGCGGCATCCTCTGCCTGCACGAGGGTTCCCAGAGTGACTGGCACTACTACACCGCGGATATGCCCTTTGACGAGTCCTGCGGAAAGACGCCCCACGAGGTCATCTGCGAGACCGGCGTAATCGATCGCATGCTGGAGCGCTGGTACGACTGCTTGGAAACCTATCACGACAACAACATCGGCTACGAGTATCGCGAGGTCACCGTGGCCCTTCGCGGCGCCGTGATCGAGGATGAGGCCCAGCAGATGCTGGATGAGTCCGGCCTGCCCCTCTACCTGGCCGACAACGGCTTCGTAAACCACATAACGGGCGCCACGATCCTGCCCGCCTTCGAGAGCGGTCAGATCGAGGACGTCCATACCTATCATGTGACCCCACGCGGACTGGACAAGGGCACTGCCGCAAGACGCTACATCGAGCTCATGGGGTGGGACCCCACGGAGGTCATGTGCTGCGGCGACTCCCCCGCCGACTGCGCCATGGCATCAGCGGCAGGCACCTTCCTTCTCATGAGGAACGGAATCGCAAACCCGAAGGCCCAGGCTGCACTCGCCACGGCAGGCAACGCCTTTGTCTCGGCTTCCAATTCGACTGACGGCTTTTGCCAGGCGCTGCGTACGCTGATAGCGCTACGCTAGACTAAGTCGACACAGCGGCACCCAGGACGGCTTTCGCACCCGCGACTGCCTACCGAAGCCTGGATGTGGGGTGTGGTGTCGCACCACAGCCCCACCCACGTCGCTGTCGCAAGCCCGCTGTCCCGATGTCACGAAGGAAGGTGAGACACGTGTCCTTTGATCCACAGCGCGAGGATTACCAGCGCATGGGGCTTCTCTATGCCCACTCTCTGGACACCATCGACCCCCTCAAGGTCGCCCGTTCCTTCGCACAGTTTGGCAGGCAGTTTGCCCAAGACCGGGACAAGCTGCCCCAGACCGACGCGGACCGCGCCTTCCACCTGGTGGCAAAGGCCACGTCCCTCATCGACTACCAGCTACCCTTTGCCGACGACGTCACGGCCCAGAAGCTCATTGACCAGGCCCACTCCACCCTGGAGGAAGCCCTGAAGCTGGATCCCAGAAATCCGGACGCCCTGCGCATGGAGCGGGCATCGCAGATTCCCTCCTTCGAGGGCTACTACGACTTTCTGCGCGAGGGCAAGGACGCCGCGCGCGCGGCCTGCATGGAGCGAGCTGAAATGGCAGGCGCAACCTACGATGGAGAACGAAAGGGACTGGCCCACTTCCTGGCCATGGCCCCCTACCTGCGCTGGCTGGCAGCCCTTGCCGCAAAGGCCATCGTCTGCGGGCACAACCACGCCGCCCTGGAGTACTGCGACGAGCTCCTGGGCTTGGACCCGTCCGACCAGGCAGACGCCTGCTTCTCGGCCGCAATCGCCTACGCAAAACTCGAAGACGAGCAAGGGCTCAAGGATCTTCTGGTCAGGACGAAGAGCCCCTGCGCCAAGGCATCGGATGCACGCAATGCCTGGCTTCTCCTGGCTTTCTGCGCCCTGGCATACAAGCGCTGTGACTTCGACGAGGCCAGCCTCCTGGTAGATCGGCTCTGCCAGAACTACCCCCATGCCGCCATCACCCTCTACATGCAGAAGGAACTCCCCGACGGTGTCTTTGCCCGACTGGCAGTGCCTCCCTTCAGCGAGGACGAGCTGATACTGGCCGTGTCCGAGGGGACCGTACTCCTCCAGGAGGGGCGTGACGCCTCGGCGCGCGGAAGCTTTGGCGCATGGATGCTGCATCAGGCGGACAAGAGGCTCACGACCCGCGAGCGCCTGCAGCTGCATGACTATATGGCGCAAGAGATGGAGCAGGGAAACGGCATCCCCGGCTCTAGGCCCAACGGCGCGAGCGGTCCAGGCGAAGACGAGAACGGCACCCTGCCCAGTGGGGGGCAAAACTGATGGACGCACGCGAGGAGTACCTGCAACGTGTGGCCCTGCATCAGCAGGAGGAACTGTCCCTCTCGGAGGCCGGCTTCTCGGAGCTGCTGCTGGCAGTGCGCCAGAACCCCCAGACCTTTACCAAGCGCAACGACGAGAAGGCCCTGGCCATCCTGGCAGACGAACTGGAGCGATTCGAGGAATCCAGGCGCAAGGACGAGCTGCTGGACGATACGGAGTTCATGCGAACGAGGACGAAGCGCCTGCAGCACTTGCGCGGCGAGTGCGAACGTGCCCTGGAGCTTGACCCCCACTGCACGGATGCGGCTCTCTGCGACGCCATTGCTCGCGATCTCAACCCTGAGGAGCTCCTGGGCGAGCTCAAGCGCATTGAGGAAGAGGCCAGCCTCGACTACGAGGCACTCAACCAGAGACGAGCCGCGCACGGCCCCCAGGACGGCGACCTCTGGAACGACGTTTTTGCTCATCCCCTCCTTCGCGTGAAGGCAGTGCTGTCTCGCACCTTGCTGGACACCGCCCGCTACCGCATGGCCATCCAGAAGGCACAGGAAACCATGATGCTCTCTCCCGCCGACACCCTGGGAACGCGTCACACGGCACTTCTGTGCTACGCCCGTCTGGAGAACGAGCGGGGATTCGACGAGCTGGACGCGGCATACCAAAGGCGCGGCGACGCATGGCAGGGCCTGGGTCGCGTGATTCTCCTCTACAAGCTGGGCAGGTTTAGCGCGGCCAAGCGCGCCATCCGCGGCTTTGACAAGCTGTGCGAGGGTGGCATCTACGCCCTGATCCGCCCCATCCTGGTCGACTCCTACATGCCCGACCGACCCGCGGTCGCCCCCTATAGCTTCCGCGAGGCAACCATGGCCGTACACGAGGCGGACCCCATCGTGGTGGACGTTCCGGACATGCCGGCCTGGGTGGAATCCATCCCCGAGATGCGCGCATCGGCCCAATCCTTTGCCGAACGCATGGGCTTCGACTGGTTCTAGGCCGCGGGTAAAACCAGCGTCCAAACCCGACGTCGGACCCTAGGCAGGGCTGCGGGCAAAGCACAGCGTCAAGGCAACGAACGGGACTAGGAATCCAAGGCGCTCAGGACGCGATTGGCGATGCCATGGGCATCCAGGCCGGCCTTCTTCAACACGTGCGCCGGGTCGTCCGTCTCTACAAGATAGGGCGGAACGCCCATGCGCAGGACCGCCGGGTGGTTGCCCCTGCGAGCCAGGTGCTCGGCCACTGCCGAGCCCAGGCCACCCGTCACCCCATGCTCCTCCACCGTCACGATGAGCTTCCTCGCGGACAGCTGGTCCAGAGGAACGTAGTCCAGGGGGTTGATGGTCGCCATCTCCAGAACCTCGCTCTGGACGCCATAGGCATGCAGCATGCGAGCCGCCTCCAAGACGGCGGACGTGATGGTCCCGCAGGTCACGAAGGAGACCTCAGAGCCGCCTGCAGGGGGCCTGAGCAGGAGCTGGGCACGACCGCGGATGTGACCGACCCCATTCGGATGCAGGTTTGCCCCATGGGCTTCGTTCATGCGCACGTAGGCGGGACGGGGGTCTTCGGCAAGCTCCAGGAGGATGGCCGCAAACTCCGCGTTGTCCGAGGGACTGGCCACCAAAAGGCCGGGCACCTGCCTCATGCAGGCTATGTCCTCCAGGGCCATGTGGTTGCGACCCAGAATGGAGGCGTCGCAGCCGCAGTTCATCCCCACCAGAATCACGGGGGACGCCATCATGCCCAGATTCGTATAGAGCTGATTGAAGGAGCGCGAGACTATCAGCGAGGCTCGCGACGGCGCCAGTACCGTAAAGCTCTCGTTGGCCAAGGCAGAGGCCACTTCCACCTGGTTCTGCTCGCCCTGTCCGCACTGGACGTAGGCACCAGGCTGCAGGCCCCCAAACTGGTCAAGGCCCCACTGGTCGCTCAGACCCGCGGTCACTATGGTCAGGTCCTCATCACGCTTTGCGAGCTCGCTCACGACCTCCTCGAGCACCTCGACATGAGACAGCGACGCCAACGCGTTTGCGTCACGTGCGCTGATGAGCAACTCACTAGAGGTCATGGTTCATCTCCCTCACGAGTTCGTCCAGGTCGCTCAGGGACAGCTTGCGCCCGGACTCGTCCGTCTTTCCCGCCGAGCCATTCGATGCCCGGCCATCCTGGGAGTCATCAGCGCCGACGGTGATGGGGCCGCCCATCGCCGTGTGCGCGATGATCGCCCAGGGCCTGTCCGACCGCACGCTAAGGGCCTCAGAGAGGGCCAGGACCTCATGTCCGTCGACAGCAGCCGTGTCAAAGCCAAAGGAGGCGAACTTTTGCTGGAGCATGTTGTTGTCCAGCTTTCGCATCTCGGTACCCTTGGCATGGGGCTCGTTGTCATCGACGATCACGCAGAGGTTCGAAAGCCCCATGGAGCCTGCGAAGTTTGCCGACTCCCAGATGGCACCCTCGCTGCAGTCGCTGGCCCCCACCAGGCAAAAGACATGCCCCTTCGAGTGGCGTCTCCTCAGTGCCAGGGCGACGCCAGCGGCATAGCCCAAGCCCATGCCAGGGCTGGAGCCTTCGATGTCTCGCAGGACCCCATGCCGGCTCGAGCTCACGCGAACGGCGCTGGGCCCAAAGAAGGCCTTGTCCAGGTCCTCCTGGCTGATGATGCCGGCGTCGACCATGGCCGGATAGATGAGCACCGAGGTATACGCCTTGGAAAGGATGAAGCGGTCGCGGTCATCCCATCGGATGTCATGTCGCTTGCCCGTATCCATCGCATGGCCAAAGAGAACCGAGACGATGTCTGCCAGGGAGAGGGCGTCCTCGATTCTGAGCGGCGTGCCCTCGTAGCGACGGGACCTCCTGATGATGTTCTCGCGCACTGTTCGGGCGTCCTTCTCCAGACGCAAGCGCAGCTCCTCGTCTCCCTCGTGGTCAGGCTCGAACCCCTCGTAGGCGGGATCGCCCTGGGAGCCGGGAGCAACACGGGCGCCAGCCTTGGCAACACCGCTCTGTCCCACCGTATAGCGACGCTTGAGCTTATTGACGTCCAGCCTACCTGGGGCGAACTGGTCTTGCAGCGACTCCGAGACCACCTGGGTCCCGGGCTTGAGCCATGCGAGACTCCATTCGATCGTGGCGCCCAAGTCCAAGCGGACGTCCTGTTCCAGAACCAGGAGGGCGTCTCCGATGCCGCAGTCCAGGAGCTGTGCATGGTCCTTGTCGGCGGGCACCGCGGAGTAGTGGACGGTCGAGGAGCCGATGGCGTGGCTGGAACAGCGCTCGATTGCATCAAAGAGCGACTCGCTCGTAAAGTCCGAGTCCTCCAGACCGGGACAGGAGCTGAGCACCGACCAGCTCTCCTGACAGATCACGGGCGAGCCCGCGACGTAGCGGACCCTTCGCATGAACATGACCGGACTGTCCTGGACGATGTTCAGGCGCGCGGCAACGGAGCGAGGTGCACGAAGAACCTCGAGCTCGAGGACCTTCGTAGAGAACTCCATTCCCTTTTCGCGTAGGATGGCAGCAAACGAGAGGGGACTGCGAGAAGCAGGCCTACGAATGCCTCCGTCTGCCACGAACGTGCCGCTGCCCTTGCGCGTGACCAGATAGCCCGACTCGGCAAGCAGGCGGATTGCCCGTCGGACCGTGCCACGGCTCACGTTGAACTGCTCGCAGAGCTCCGCCTCAGAGGGAATCGCCTGGCCACGCTGCCACTCGTGCGAGTCAATCTTGTTTCGCAGGATCATCTGGAGTTGTACGTACAGGGGGGTAGCCTCGTCCCCCGAGAGAGATTCCTCATTTTCCCCCGCGGCATTTCCCAGAGCCTCTGGTGTTGGAAAGAACACCTCCTGGCGCGCCATGTCGTCACTCCCTATACAGATGATGGACAGATAGTTCTAGACATATTGTATACATGTCATGGCATTGTAAGACAAGGCGATAATGAATCAGACATAATCTAATAATTGCCCAGCAAGTGCTAGAGATAGGGAACCAAAGCGACCATCTATAAAGCGCGGGGCGGGAAGACCCGTGGACGCGATGAGCCAGTTTTACCCCAGACGGAAGTGACCCACACGCAAGCGCTTGCGTCTGATATACTTACTGCCTGCGTCCCCATCGTCTAATGGTTAGGACATCGCCCTTTCAAGGCGACGACACGAGTTCGAATCTCGTTGGGGGCACCATCGACACGAAAAGCGACCCACCTTGGTGGGCCGCTTCTTTTTTGTGGTAGGGGCGGTGGGGTTCGAACCCACAAGACCGAAGCCGGCGGATTTTAAGTCCGCTGCGTCTGCCAATTCCGCCACGCCCCCATAGCCAAAGCCTGGGATACAGCTTAGCACGCATGATGGCAGCGCCGCATCTCCTATGCCTAGATATCGCTCAGCTGAACCTTCCAGTCAAAGGGAAGTCCCTCTCCCCTGACCGTTCTGCCGGCGCAGATGGACAGGCCAAAGAGCAGGTCGCTCTCGCTGACCGTAAGCTCGTCGAAGTGGGTCTGTGCCATCAGCTCGGCTATGGCAAGTGCACCGGCGAGAATGACGGGAGCCCTCTTTGCCTGAAGTCCCGGAAGCTCCGCACGCTCCGCCACTGTGAGCGAAGCCAGCTTCGCAGTCAGGTCCTCGACCTGGGCGCGGGACAGGCTTGCCAGGTGAACCTGGGAGGAATCGTAGGGCTCGAGTTCCTTGTGCATGGCAACCAGGCTGGTAGCCGTACCACCAGTGACCACCAGTCGCTCCGGCCGGCTCTCCTCACGGAGAATGCCCTCCCTCTGGATAACGGGCTGAAAGAGCTCGCGGGCAAAGTCACGAGCTGCCGCCAGATCCGCCTGTGAGGGAATCTCACTCTTGGAAAGGAAGCGCTCTGTGATGCGTCTGCAGCCGACGTCGGTGGAGTGCACTCCATCGATGCGCAGGCCATGCCCCCCGTCCAGGGAGCCCACAGCCAGCTCGGTGGAGCCTCCGCCATTGTCGGCGACAAGAATGCGCCTGCCCACGAAGTCCTGGGCGACGCCCAGGAAGGTGAGGGAACCCTCCACCTCGCCAGCGATGATCTGGGGATGGATGCCACGCTTTGTCAGGTCATCCAGGAGCAGCTGGGAGTTTGATGCGTCGCGCGCAGCAGAGGTGAGCGTGCAGCATATCCTGTGCGCATCGGCACCACGAGCCATCTGCAGATAGGCGTCCACGCAACCGACGACGCGCCCGCGAGCCTCCTCGCCGATCATTCCGGTAGCCGAGAGGCCCTCACCCAGGTTGCAGATGGTAGAGCGTTTCATCATGCGCACGACATGGGAGTCCTCGACATCCGCAACGGCAAGGCGGACGGTTACCGTCCCGATGTCAATGCAGGCTACTCGTTCCATGTTGCCTCCGGATCAAAGAGGAAGACGTCGTCGAGGAGGGTCGTCTTCCAGTCGCGGCTGTCCTGGTAGTGCTTTGGGGCCGAGGGGTCAGTCTTGGGGTCGTCCACCACGGAGCCCATGCTGGGCTGGGAAGCCTCAACCGCAGTCGTCGACCCTTTGGAAGCCGACTCCTTGGAAGTCGAATTCTTCGCGTCGGCGTCTTCGTCGACAGCAATGTCATCGGGGTCCACATAGCCCCTTTTCGCGGCCTCTTCCTTGATACCTTCCTCGGTCTGGAGACGGGCCACATCGTTGGAGAGGGTGGTATTCTCGCTGTCGATCTGGTCGTACTTCGCCTGAAGGATCTCCCCCCTGCGAACCGCCACGTAATAGCTCTGGGCAGGACCATAGAGGGCAACAAGGACCAGGGCGATGACGCCCAGGGCAAGGCCGAAGCGGGGGTGGCCCAACAGCCAGTCCTTGAGCGAGACAAGGCCATGCGCAATACCCGAAGCAATGTCTATGGGGTTGGGCAGGGGACGATGGGGATTCTTTTGCCTCGCTTCGCCACGATGGCCGCGAGCCGGGCCGGGCTCGTCCACGGGAGCCTGATCGGCATCGGCAAGGGGCGCGATTGAAGGCGCCACGGGGACAGGGTCCAGCTCGCAACGGCTGGCCCGAGCACGGCCCTCCCTACCGTCAGGCTCATCGTTCTCTTCTGGAATGGTCAGCCCGTGACTTGCGTTCCGCACGGACTCACGCGTGCGCCTGGTGGGACGGGAACGCCTTGGTCTAGCCTCTCCAGCAGGACTTCCAGGCACGGCAGGATTGGACGGTGCCTCTGGCGCAGAGACGACCTCTACGAGCTCAGGCGCCTTGGCAGGATTTGTAACCCTAGTTACGAGGACGGGAACGGATGCGCTTGCCGCATCGGCGCTCGCCGCGGCTCCCGTACCCTCAACCTCAAGCTCGATCGCGTCGGGCTCGATGGCCTCGCATGCATTGGTCGGGGACGTCGCGCGCCTGGAACCCGAGCGGGGCACGAAGCTCACAACGACACCTTTTCCTGGGGCGTTTTCAGAGGAGGCACCCGCATCCTCGCCACTCCTCCAGCCGAAGGTTTCGTCGTCGTCGAATTCACCCACAGTCTTTAGTGGCTTGTTCTGGATCTTCGCCGTACGCATCCGCCTGGTGGGACGCTGATGCGGACGGACGCCTCGCGACGCACCAGATCGAGCCACGACAGTCGCCGTAGCTACGGTCTCGCCGGTGCGCTGGGGAGCACCCACCTGTTGTTGGGAAATTCCGCTCATGCCACTCTGCTTCGTCTTAATTTCGTTTTGGGCTGAAGCCCGTCCACGGACGGGCAATGTTGCTTTCTATAGTTATACCAAAGCCTCGCCGCGTAGCCGTCCGAATCTCCAACTTTATCGGGATGTGACAAAACCCTCTGAAGGATTTGTCGCACTCAGGAACACTCGTCAGCCTTGGCGGCACTCCAGAGCTCATTGAGCTCGGCGGTTGAGAGGTCTTCTGGCTCCACGCCACGCTCGCGGCATGCCCCTTCGATGACGGCCCACCTACGACGGAACTTGCGATTGGACGCAGCCAGGGCCTCCTCGGCATCAATCCCCTCACGTCGCGCCACGTTTACCAGGGAAAAGAGGATATCGCCAAACTCCTCTGCACGAGCCTGGCTGCCAGGCTCCTCGGCGTCGAACTCCGCACGCTCACTTTCCACCTGGTCCCACACGTCCTGGACGGTATCCCACTCAAAGCCCGCCTTTGCCGCACGCTTGGAGATCTTCTGGCACTGCATGAGCGCGGGAAGGGACTTTGGCACGCTATCCAGGAGCCCGGGCTTCTCCTGGTCGACCGTCTTCCCCTTCGCCTCGCGCTCTGACTTCTTTACCTTGTCCCAGATGTCCAGGACCTTGCCCTCGGAGTCAACCGCACCCGCCGCATCGGGGTCACCAAAGATATGGGGATGACGGCGGACGAGCTTCTCGTTGAGCTCACGGCAGACGTCGTCGATGTCGAACTCCTGGGAGTCAGCGGCAATCTGCGAGTGTAGGAGAACCTGCTCGAGGACGTCACCCAACTCCTCGCGGAGGTGGACGACATCCTCCGCCTCGATGGCATCGACGGCCTCGTAGGCCTCCTCGATCATGTTCTTTGTGATGGTGTGATGGGTCTGGACCTTGTCCCAAGGACAGCCGTCGGGCTGGCGAAGACGCCAGATGGTACGAACCAGCCGGTCAAACTGGGGATGTGAGGCTGGTGCTCCCTCACGGGCGCGAATCTGCCGGTCGACTTCTTCAGCGGAGGCAATTATCGGGTCATCCTGTGCTTCGTCTGCCATTGTGCGTTCCTTTCCATCCCAGGATGTGACAAAAGAGCCAGGCCCCTTTGTCACACTTTACAGCTGGAGCAGGATGCCCGAGAGCGGCGGAAGCGTAAGTGTCAGGCGTCCAGCATGCGTGTCCACCCGCACGTCCTCATCACCATCGGGAGTCGAGCCACCAAAGCGAGCCCAGTCGGTGTCGAGGAGGGTGCACACCGTGCCCAGGTCCGGCACCTCCAGCTTGTAGTCCTCCTGGGGACAGTTGGCCAGGTTGAGCACACAGAGGAGGCGCTCACCTCCGCGGCTCCTGCGCTCCATGGCATAGACCACGTGCTCAGTATCGTCCACCTGCCGCCACTGGAAGCCAGCATCCTCGTAATCCTGGTCCCACAGGGCGGGATGGTCCAGATAGGTGTGGTTGAGCTCCTTGCAGTAGCGATAGAAGGCATCATGGATGGGATAGCGGAGCATGAACCAGTCCTGTTCGCGCTTCTCGTCCCATTCGCGAAGCTGTGCAATCTCGGAACCCATGAAGTTGAGCTTCTTTCCAGGGTGGACCATCATGTAGAGATAGAGGGCACGGGCCTGCGGGAACTTGAGCTCGTAGTCGCCCCACATCTTTTGGGCGACGGTAGCCTTGCCATGGACGTTCTCGTCGTGCGAGAGCGGCAGCAGGTAGCGTTCGTTGGCAAAGTACATCATCGAGAAGCTGAGCTTGTGATAGTTGCCCGAGCGGAAGTAGGGGTCGGTCTGAAAGAGGTCCAGGGTGTCGTGCATCCAGCCCATGTCCCACTTGTAGTCAAAGCCCAGGCCGCCCTCGGACGCAGGCTTTGTCGTCCCGGGCATGTCCGTGGAATCCTCCGCCACCAGGAAGCAACCCGGATTGAGCGACTTCATGCCACCGTTCATCCTGCGCATGAAGTCGACCGCGTTGCCGTTCACGCCACGAGCCTGGTCGCCCTGCCAATAGATGATACGGCTGATGGCATCCATGCGTAGGCCGTCGAAGTGGTAGGCGCCCAGCCAGAAGTTTGCGCTGGACTGCATGAAGGAGCAGGACTCCCCGCGCGAGTACATGAAGTTGTGGCTGCCCCACTCGGAGACGCCCACCGCATCATTGGGATACTCAAAGAGAGCCGTACCGTCGTAGTTGGCCAGGCCGTAGGGGTCCGTGGCAAAGTGCACGGGCACGACGTCCAGGATGCAGCCAATGCCCGCCTGGTGCAGGGCATCCACAAGCATCATGAGCTGCTGGGGCGTCCCGTAGCGGCTGGTAGGGGCAAAGAATCCCGTGGGCTGGTAGCCCCAGGACCCATCGAATGGATGCTCGTTGAGGGGCATGAACTCCACGTAGTTGTAGCCAGCCTCCAGGCAGTAGTCCACCAGCGGCTGGGCGAGCTCGTCGTAGCGATACCAGTCTGCAGGGTCATCGCTCGGCTGATCTCCAGAACGCTTGCGCCAGGAGCCCAGGTGCAGCTCATAGATGTTCATGGGCTTGTCGTGAGTGTCACCACGAGAGCCCATCCACTCCCCGTCATGCCAGGTGTAGGAGAGATCCGCAACGATTGAGCGGTGGGCCGGCCGAAGCTCCATGGCAAAGCCATAGGGGTCGGCATGGTCCTGGCAAGAGCCCGCATGATGGATGCGGTACTCATAACGGTCACCTGCACCAGCGCCAGGCACATGGGCCTCCCAGAAGTTGCCGTCCTCGACCTTGTGCATAGGTGACGCTTCGCCGTTGAGCAAGAGCTTTATGGAGTCGGCCGCGGGCGCAAAAGTTCGGAAGGTGACGCCGCCACCCCCGATATGAGCCCCCAGGTAGTCCTGGGCATAGAACTCCTTGCCAGTGTAGAAGTCGATGGTCTTCATAGGACATCCCTCCGCCGCGTCCCGCGACAACAACGCATGACAAGCAGAGTGTCCCACATTCAGGTACGAGTGATGTCGCCAGCCAATCCCTTTGGTCCCCAGACCCCCGTAGGCGGCAGCCCGCGGGCCCAAACGAATTGCACCAAGCTCACCCGCACCCCCGGGCAGCCTACGCCGAAGGCGAGGCGTACGTCCCTTCCACCCGAGGCGCCCCCTGGGTAGCCGAAGCCGAAGGCGAGGCGTACGACCCCTGTCACCAGGCACCCCCGTTCCCAAGGGCCTGTCCGGGGTCGCCTACGCCGAAGGCGAGGCGGGCCGGCTGCTTTGTCCTGGCGCAGTTCGCGCGAAGCGCGCTGTTTGAGCACAGGACAAAGCAGCCGGCCCGCCGTCCCTCAGGCGGAAAACCCCGGACCCTTGCTCCTACTCGTCTTCTCCGCCTATCTCCTCCAGCACGCCCAGGGCCGCAGGCAGGAGCTCCCCCTTGCTGATGTGGAAGGGATACGACAGGCGTTTGCTCTTTATCTGATAGATCGCGCGACGCTGCTTGAGCTTTCCAGCCTGCTTGCGGTCGAGTTCGATTCCCTGATAGACGATGCGGCCGTTGGTCAGCGAGACGCTGGACACGCCCAGCCTCTCGCAGCGGATCCGGATGCGCGCACGGTCAAAGAGGTTCTTGCCAGCCAGGGGCAGGGCACCGTGCTCGTCCTCGACCTCCTTCTGCAGGCTGTCCACACTGGAGAGTTCTGTGGCAGAGGCCAGCTTTCGATAGGCCAGGACGCGCTTATCCACCTCGGGCAGATACTCCTCGGACAGGAAGAAGTCCGCAGGCAGATTGATGGTAACCTCGGGCACATCGACGTCGCCAGACTCACCTCGTGCCTCGGCGACGGCCTCACCCAGCATCTGGGTAAAGAGGTCGAAGCCCACGGAGCTCAGGTTGCCGTGCTGCTCGGCGCCAACCAGGGATCCCGCGCCGCGGATTTCCAGGTCTCGCATGGCGATACGCATGCCAGAGCCCAGGTCCTGGAACTCGTTGATTGCCATCAGGCGGTCCGCCGCATCCTGGGTGAGGGGCTGCTCGGCCGGGAACATGAAGTAGGCGTAGGCTTGCACGCGACCACGGCCCACACGTCCCTTGAGCTGATAGAGCTGGGCCAGGCCCAAGCGCTGGGCATCCTCGATGATCAGGGTGTTGGTGTGTGGGTTGTCGATGCCCGACTCGATGATGGTCGTTGCCACCAGGACGTCGATCTCGTGCTCCTGGAACTGGAGCATCACGTCCTCCACCTGGTTGGCACTCATCTGCCCATGGGCAAAGCCCACGCGGGCCTCGGGCGCCGCCTCCTGCACGCGCTCCACCGCGTCCTCGATGGTCGTGACGCGGTTACTCACGTAATAGACCTGGCCCTTGCGCTGAATCTCGCGGCGGATGGCATCGGAGACCACGTCAGGGTCCCACTCGCCGACCGAGACCTTCACCGGCAAGCGACCGGGCGGTGGGGTCATGATCAGACTCATGTCTCGGACACCGCTCACTGCCATCTGCATGGTGCGCGGGATGGGGGTAGCCGACATGGTCAGGACGTCCACCTGCTCACGCATGTTCTTGAGCTGCTCCTTGTGCTGGACGCCGAAGCGCTGCTCCTCGTCGATAATCACCAGGCCAAGGTTGCGAGGGTTCACGTCCGCCGAAAGCAGTCGGTGGGTGCCGATGAGGACGCTCACGGAACCGTCCGCAAAGCCTTCCAAGGCACGCCTCTGCTGGGCAGGCGTCACAAAGCGAGAGAGCACTGCCACCTTGAGGTCAAAGGGGGCAAAGCGACCGAAGAAGGTCTCGAAGTGCTGCTGGGCCAGGATCGTCGTGGGACAGAGGACCATGACCTGCTTGCCATCCTGGCAGCACTTGAAGGCGGCTCGCAGGGCAACCTCGGTCTTTCCGAATCCCACGTCTCCGCAAAGAAGTCGGTCCATGGGCTTGGGGGTCTCCATATCGGACTTGATGTCCGCGACGGCACTGGCCTGATCGCGCGTAAGCTCGTAGGGGAAGCTCGCCTCCATATCCAACTGAGCGGGCGTGTCTGGCGTGAAGGCGAAGCCGGCCACTGACGCACGACGAGTGTAGAGGTCCACCAGGTCGAAGGCCAGCTTCTTTGCGGACTTGCGTGCCTTGTTGGTCGCACGGGTCCAGTCGGCAGTATTCAGGCGGGTCAGGCGTGGCGCGTCTCCATCGGGGCCGATGTAGCGCGTGATGCGGTCCACTTGCTCCAGGGGGACGTAGAGCTTGTCGCCGTCAGCATATTTGAGCAGGAAGTAGTCGCGCTCCTTGCCGCCCACCTCCTGGCGGACGATCTGGGAGAAGAGAGCGATGCCGTGCGTGGCATGGACCACGTAGTCGCCAGGCTTGAAGGGGAAGGTCATGTTGGTCGGGTCGACACGGCGGGCCTTGCGGTGCTTGGCCATGCGGGAGGTGAGGTCCGAGACAGAGAGCACGGCCAGGTGGGCCGGGGGAATCACGATGCCCGCAGGCACGGGCGCGTCGATGAAGGTGACGATGCCCCGCTTGAGGGGCTTGGGGTCTCCCTTGCGGTCAACCTGCGTCTCCCCCTCCGTGGCGATGGTCTCCTCGAAGGGAATGCTCTCGTCAGTGAAGGTCAGCTCCAGGCCCTCGCGCGCACCACGGTCTGGCACGGCAAAGAGGACCGCATCCTCGTTGTGGAGGAGCTGACGGACACGACCCAGGAGCTTCGTGTTCGAACCCGCGATGTTTGGCTGCTGGACCTCCAGCTCGGCAGTGGCACCGGCGCCGGCCCTCATCAGGGAGGAGAGCGAGAGGCGCTGCTGCTTGCCGAAGTCCATGGCCACGGGTGTCGTGAAGAGCCCATCAGGATTGACCTGGGCACCCTGTGCCGCAGCCACGATGTCGTCGTGGGCATGCTGACAGTCATCGAAGAGGGCACGGGGTTCGGCCAGGACCACCAGGGCATCCTTTGACATGTGGTCGATGGGACTAGAGCTGCCCCCGTAGAGCTCGGGCAGGTATTTGTCCAGCACAGGCGCTGCACTTCCCTGCTCGATGAGCTCGAGCTCGGCAGCCACGTGCGAGGAGTTTGCCGCGCGTGCCTTGAGAGCCTGCTTGGCGTTGTAGATGGTCTCTCCCGTAAGGGCAATCTCACGACAGGGCAGGACGCTGACGTCCTTGAGCTCACCGATGGTCTGACCCGTTGCCGGCACCATGCGACGGACTCGGTCGATCTCGTCGCCAAAGAACTCGATGCGCACAGGTGAGGTCATCTGCACAGGGAAGACGTCTAGTGCATCACCGTGCATGTGGAAGACGCCGGGGGCCGTCACGTCCTGGCTGGAGCCGGCGTCGGAGTAGCCCATACCCACAAGCAGGCTTGCGGCATCCTCAATCTCCAGCTGGTCGCCCACGGCAAAGGTGGACGAGGCAAAGTAGCCCGACCCCACGGGCGGTACGCGCCTGAGGAGGGCTCGGGCACTGGCGACCACGATGCACTTCTCGCCAGAGGAGAGATGCATCATGGCGTTCATGCGGGCGCCAATGACGGCATCGTCGGCGGGCTTTTCACCCCAGGGCCAGTCCTTACGCTCGGGATAGCGCAGGACGCGGGCCATGCCCAACCAAGCGGCCAGAGCTCGCGCCGTGCGGTCTGCCGCCTCCTCACCCGAGACCACCAGGAGGCAAGGTCTGGGATTGCGTGCCCAGACGGCAGCCACCACAAGCGGCCTCGCGCTCTGCGAGACCGCCAGATTGGCGTCCTCGCCCGCATCGAGCTGCTGGGCGAGGGGTGCCAGATCGTGGGCAGCAAAGAGCTGCCGCGCGACTCTATCTATGAACATTCACTACCTACCGCTCTGTTGTACAAGCGCATCCATTACCAGCGACGCGTCCTCCAGTGCCCACGGTCCGGCCTGCCACTTCCAATTGCCCGTGGCGACGCCGGGTACGTTCATGCGGGCCTGGCCATCGAGCATGAGAAGGTCCTGAAGGGGAAGCATCACTACGTCGGACTTGACCGACACGCACTTGATGATGAGCTCCTCCGCGAGGACCATGGCCTGACGGAGCTGCTCGGGATCGTTCTTGTCCAGATTGTACTTGGATTCCACCCAGCCCAGCATCGTGTTGGTGTCATGTGTGGATGTGTACACAAGCTTGCCCGGCTTGGGATGGTAGCCCTCTCGGACATCCTCGTCCGAGAACTGGATGACGTCCATGCCGGGGAAGCCCGTCTTGGACATGAGAGCCCTGACGGCAGGAGTGATGGAGCCCAGGTCCTCGGCGATCACCGGCAGAGGGCCGAACTTCTTGTAGGCGGCCTGGAAGAGCTCAAGGCCAGGGGCAAAGTTCCACTGGCCCTTCGTGGCCTTCTCTCCCTGGGGGATGGTGTAGTAGGAGGAGAAGCCCAGGAAGTGGTCCAGGCGAACGTAGTCGTAGAGCTCGAAGGCACGGGCCAAACGGCGCATCCACCACTCGTAGCCCGTCTCCTTCATGTAACGCCACTGGTAGGTGGGGTTGCCCCAGATCTGTCCGTCCTCGGCAAAGCTATCAGGCGGAACGCCGGCAAGCTGCGAGGGATTGCCCTTCTCGTCCAGGTTGAAGAGCTCACGATTTGCCCAGACATCAGCGGAGTCCGCCGAGACGTACATGGGCATGTCACCAATGATCTTTATGCCGTGGTCGTTGGCATAGTGACGCATGTCGTTCCACTGCCGCATGAAGGAGTACTGGAGCCCCACCACACGCTTGATTCCCCTGGCAAGCTTCTTGTCGCGAGACAGGGAGGGCTTCCACTCGTGGTACTTTGCGGGCCACTCCTGCCAGGGCTTCTCGCCCATCAGGTCCTTGATGGCGCGGAAGGTGGCATAGGGAATGAGCCACTTCTCGTTCTGCTCGACGAAGCGGCGGAAGTCCGGAGTGCCCTCAAAGTCGGTCTTGAGCTGCGTGGGCCTGTCGCCATCCACGCCCCACATCAGGCGAACGTTGCCGGCAAAGGCGGAGAGACCCGCATAGGGTGAGCCAAAGCCATCGGTAGGATTGACGGGCAGGACCTGCCAATAGCGGGCGCCGGCCTTTGACATCTCATCAATGAATCTGATGGCAGGCTCGCCCAAGGTGCCAGGATGATCCTGATTGTCGGGACTGGGCAGGGAGGTGATGTGGCAGAGGACGCCAAGGCCACGCTCCATGGGAGCCTGGAGGCGCTCCTGGGGATGGAGGTTGAGCACCGCCGTACCCAGGGGCCAGAGGTAGACCTCGGCCATACCATCCTTTATTTCGCAGACGCGGCCGCTGACCACGTCGTCCGCGCAAAGGTCACCCACGGGGATGCGGACCTTGTGACTGTCGGACAGGGAGGCGTTGACGAGGACACAGACCTCGTCCGTCTCGTTGCGACGCCAGAAGCCAAAGACATCGTCACCCTCCGCAAAGGGCTCGAAGTCACCGTCCACCAGGGCCGGCAGGGTCTTGCGAATGGCAATGGCGTTGCGGTAGATGTTGAAGCAATCGCGATTGATGTTGTCCCAGGGGAAGGGGGCGCGGCAGTAGGGGTCCGCATAGCCCTCCATGCCCGCCTCGTCGCCGTAGTAGATGCTGGGGACTCCCGGCAGGCACATCTGCAGGACGGCTGCGTCCCACAGCCTGCTCACGGCCAGACCATGCTGCTGCTCGGTCAGGCGGTAGCCATAGCGCTGGTCGTCACCCATCTGCTCTGGCGCAGGAGCATTGCCCAGCAGCGTCAAGAGTCGGCGACGGTCATGGCTGCCCAGGAGGTTGAGCTCGCTCATGAAGTTCTCGCGGGGATAGTTCTCGTAGAGGGACTCCATCTGCCTGGCGACCTCGCCGGCCTTTTCCTTGCCGGTCAAGAAGCCCAGAACGGCCTTGCGCACCGGGTAGTTCATGGTGCCGTCGAGCTCCTCGCCCTGGAAGTACTTGCGAAGCCTTCCATAGGCGACCTTGTTGGAGGCATCCTCCCAGACCTCGCCGATAACCACGGCATCCTCGCGCTCGGCAAGGGCAGCGGACTTGATGTCCTGAATGAACTCGTCCGTCAGCTCGTCCGCCACATCCAGACGCCAGCCGCGTGCACCAAGGCGCAGCCACTTGCGCACCACACCGTCGTGGCCACAGATGAGCTCGCGGAACTCGGGGCAGTCCTCGCGGATTGCGGGAAGGTCCTTCACACCCCACCAGCTGTCGTAGCTACCGTCCTCGTGGAAGGTGAACCAATCGCGATAGGGCGACTGCTCGCTCTGGTAGGCACCCAGGTCGGGATAGATGCCTGCACGGTTGAAGTAGATGGAGTCCGCACCGACGTGATTAAAGACGCCATCCAGGATGATCGAAATACCATGCTTCTCGGCGTCCTTGCACAGGCGGGAGAAGTCCTCCTCGGTACCCAGCATGCTGTCGATGCGCATGTAGTCCACCGTGTCATAGCGATGGTTGGAGGCGGCGGCAAAGATGGGGTTCAGGTAGATGACCGTGACGCCCAGACCCTCCAGATAGTCGAGCTTCTCTCGGACGCCCTCAAGGCTTCCGCCATAGAAGTCCCAGGCAGCGATGCTGCCATCGGGGTTCTTCTCGTACTTTGGGTAGGTGTTCCAATCCTCCACCAGGCGGCGCTTGGGTCCGTTATAGCGCTTTGCCAGATCCAGGGCAGTCAGTTCGCGCCAGTCGTTCCCACGATTGAAGCGATCGGGGAAGATCTGGTAGACCACCCCATTCTTGTACCAATCGGGCAGCACCTCGCGCTTGGTGTCATAAACCGTGATCTGGAAGGAAGGCGGCTCGCCAAAGCAGAAGCAGCCCTCCCCACAGCTGTAGCCGCGCTGGGCTCCATAGCGCCACATCGTGCCATCCGCGGCAAGAATGTGGAAGCTATACCAGATGACCTCGGTGTCTTTGGGCACAAAGCTTACCGAGAAGCGCAGGTGGTCATCAATCTCCTCGACCTCCATGTCAAGGAGCTTCTCGCCCTTCTCGTCCACCCAGAGGCGAAGCTGTGCCTGCGCCTCGGGTTCGTCCCAGACGTCAATGGCTACAGAAACGGTGCTGCCCACCTGGGCAGCACCGAAAGGATTCCTGAACGAACTATCATTTGTAACGTGCTTGGCTCTCACGACTACCTCGTTTGATCGTACCTAGCAATCTCCGGATGCAGACCATGATAGATGTCCAAGTACTGGTCAGCTGCTCGACTCCATGAGAAGTCGGCGCTCATAGCCTGCTTTTGTAGCTTAGTCCAAGCGTCCTTGTCAGTCCAGAAGACTTCACAGGCATTCAATAGACAATCCGCCATCTCGTCGGCGTTCATGTTGGCGAAGCGGAAGCCAGTTCCCTCGCCCGTGAACTTGTTGTATGCCACGACGGAATCCTGCAGGCCGCCAGTCTCGCGCACCACAGGCAGGGTGCCGTAGCGCATTGCGATCATCTGGGACAGACCACAGGGCTCGAACTCGGAGGGCATCAGCAGGATGTCGCCGCCGGCGTACATGCGGTGGCTCAGGGCGTTGTCGAAGGCGATGCGGGCGCTCATCATGTCGCCGTAGGTCCAGTCGAAGTACTTGAAGGCGTCTTCCTGGTCCTTGTCGCCAGTACCCAGGACGGCCACCTGGACGCCACGCTCCATCAGGCGGTTCATGGCATAGCGGACCAGACCAAGGCCCTTCTGGTTGGTCAGACGGCCAATCATCACGACCAGGGGACGCTCGGGATCCTCGCGCAGTCCAAGCTCCTGCTGGAGGGCGCGCTTGTTCTCGGCCTTCTGGTCCAGGCTGTCGACGCTGTACTGCTGGGGAATCATCTCGTCCGTGGCGGGGTTCCAGGCATTGAGGTCGATGCCGTTGAGGATGCCTTGCAGGACATTGGAGCGACGACGGAAGATGCCGTCCATTCCCTCGCCGTAGAAGGGCATCTGCAGCTCGCCCGCATAGCTGGGGCTCACCGTGGTGAGGATGTCCGAATAGCAGAGGGCACCCTTCATGAAGTTAATCGAGTCGCGGTCGCAGTAGAGCTGGCTTGCGGCCGTGGGGTTGTCTGCCAGGCCCAGGACGTCCGACAGCATCTTGTCGGAGTACTGACCCTGGAACTTGACGTTGTGGACGGTAAAGACCGTCTTGACGTTGCGGCAGGCGTCGGACGCCTGATAGAACTCGCGGATGAAGACCGGGGCCAGAGCCGTCTGCCAGTCGTTGCAGTGGAGAACATCCACCTGCAACTCTGGCAGCAGCTCTATGGCCTCGCAAATCGCCTTTGCAAAGAAGGCAAAGCGCTCTCCATCGTCGAAGTAGCCGTAGGCGCTGTCGCGCTTGAAGTAGGCCTCGTTGTCGACAAAGTAGAAGTCAACGTTGTTGTAGTTGAGCTTCTCGATGCCGCAGTAGACGCTGCGCCAGGCCAGAGGCACATAGAAGTCGGCTATGTGCTTCATCTGGTCCTGGTACTCCTGGGGGATGAAGCTGTACTTTGGCAGGATAACCGACACCTTGGCACCGGCGGCCTTTAGCGCCGCAGGAAGGGAGCCTGCCACGTCGCCCAGTCCGCCCGTCTTCACGAACGGGACGGCCTCGGATGCCGCGAACAGAATCTTGATCTTTCTTTTGACACTATCAGCCATGAGCAATCACTACCTGTATTTATCCCCGTGGGCTACTAGATACTACGACGTACTACTCTTCCATCTTTCCCTTGACCAGGAGGTCGTCAGACGTACCCCTGAGCTCGGTTCTCTCGGGGACGACGTTGTCACGGTCGACGATCGCGTTCTCCACGCGAGCACCAGACTCGATGACGCAGCCCTGCATCACGACGGCGTTGCTGACCGTTGCGCCACTCTTGACGATGACGCCGCGGCCCAGCACCGAGTTGCTGACGGAGCCATAGATGTGGCAGCCGCCAGAGACACGGGAGTTGCTGACGTGAGAACTCTTCTCGAACTTCGCGGGAGGATTGTCGTGTGCCTTGGTGCGAATCTCGCGACCGGCGGGGAAGAGCTCGTCCGTCACCTTGGGGCTCAGCAGGTCCATGTTGGCATGGAAGTAGGTGTCCTTGTTGAAGATGGGCGCGGCGTAACCCTTGTAGTCGTAGGTCTTGACCTTGACACGACCATAGTCGCCGGCAAGAGCCTCGAAGAGGTCAAGGTAGTCGGTCTGGGCATACCAGTCCAGCATCTCGAGCAGGAAGTCGCAGCGGACGACGAAGCAATCCATGAATGCCGTGTCGCCAAACTCGACGCCGTGCTTGACGCCCTTGACCATGCCGTCCTCCACCTTGAAGCCGGTGACGTCCACGTCCTTCTCGGGAGCGGACTGGGTGAGGACGGTGATGTCAGCGCCAGACTCCTTGTGGGCGGCGACGAGGTCACGGTAGTCCATGTTGTAGACGAAGCTAGCCGAGGAGACGACGCAGTAGTCTGCCTCGTCACGACGAATCAGGATCTTGTTGTGCTCGAGGTCGCGCAGGAGGAAGCGGGAACCCGTGCGGGAAGTGCCAAAGGCAGAGCCGGGCAGGATGAAGAGGCCGCCCTTCTTGCGGTTGAGACCCCAGTCACGGCCAGAACCCACGTGATCGATCAGCGAGCGATAGTTGTAGGGCATGACCATGCCGACGGTACGCACGCCGGAGTTGACCATGTTGGACAGGGCGAAGTCGACGACGCGGTAACGGCCCAGGAAGGGCATGGATGCCACTGGACGTGCCTCGGAGAGGACGGTCGGATACTTCGTGGAGTAGTTAGCGGTGATGATTCCCAGAAGCTTCTCCATGGTCTACTCCTCCCCCTTTCCAACAACGACGTTGTTTCCAATGACAGCCGTGTCGCGCGTCTGGTCGACGCTGCCCAGCACGACATCCTCCTCTACGACGGAGTTCTCGCCCAGGATGGCCCTGGCGATGTGAGCGCCTGCCTTGACGGTGGCGCCAGGCAGGAGGACGGAGTCCTCGACGACGGCACGCTCGCCGACATAGGCATCGGTGGAGATGATGGAGTGCGTGACCTTGCCAAAGACGTTTGCGCCATTACCCACCAGGCAGTCCTCGAGGGAACCATTGGGGCCGACATACGCAGGCGGCCTCGTGGAAGCGTTGGACATGATGGGCTTCTTGGTGTTGAGCAGGTCGAACTCAGGCGTGGTTCCCAGGAGGTCCATGCTGGTCTCGTGATAGCTGGAGATGGTGCCCACGTCACGCCAGAAGCCGTTGTACTCGTAGGTGTAGAGGCGACGACCGTCGTTGAGGAGCTTCGGGATGATGTCCTTGCCGAAGTCATGCTCGGAGGTCTGGTCGATAGCGTCCTCCTTCAGGGTGTCAACGAGGAGCTTGGTGTTGAAGATGTAGATGCCCATGGAAGCAAGGTTGCTGTCGGGCTTGTTGGGCTTCTCGGTGAACTTCTCGATCTTCTCGTCGTCATCCTGGGTGATGATGCCGAAGCGGGAAGCCTCCTCCCAGGGCACAGGCATGACGGCGATGGTCAGCTCTGCGTTGTGACGCTTGTGATTGTCGAGCATGGCCTGGTAGTCCATGCTGTAGAGCTGGTCGCCCGAAAGGATCAGCACGTACTCGGGGTCATTGAGCTCAATGAAGCCGAGGTTCTGGGTGACCGCGTCTGCGGTACCCGCATACCAGTTGCCACCAGTCTGAGTGGCGTAGGGCGGCAGGATGGAAACGCCTCCGTCGGTCTCGTCCAGGTTCCAGGCAGCGCTGGTCCCCAGGTACGAGTGCAGCAGATACGGACGATACTGCGTCAGGACACCAACCGTGTTGATGTTCGAGTTGGCACAGTTGGAAAGTGCAAAGTCGATGATGCGATACTTGCTGCCGAACGAGACGGCAGGCTTGGCGACATCCTTGGTGAGGGCTCCAAGCCTACTTCCCTGTCCACCGGCAAGAAGCATGGCGATGCATTCCTTCTTGCTCATTCCACAACTCCCCTTTCGGAACTACTTGATTGCTGAATAGACGCTAAGCATCAATATGCCAAATTCCATTGGCGTATTCACGAATAGTTCGGTCGCTGGAGAAATATCCCGACTGAGACGTGTTATGAATCGCCGAACGGTTCCAAGACTGGCGATTATCGTAGGCATTGGTGAGCTCCTCCCACGCCTGAACGTAGGAGTAGAAGTCAGCAAGAACAAGGTCGTGGTCGTTGTTCATCATGAGCTCGTCGCGCACGCTCTCGAAGTTTCCGGAGAGCTTGGCGAAGGTGCCGTCGGTCAGCTGGTCGACGACCTTGCCCAGGCGTGCGGGATCCTTGTTGTAGATATCCCATGCCCAGTACTGGCCGTTGGCGCGCAGGGCGTCAACCTCCTCGGTGCGCAGACCAAAGATCTTGATGTTGTCGTCGCCAACGAGCTTTGCGATCTCGACGTTGGCGCCGTCGTAGGTGCCGAGGGTGATGGCACCGTTCATCATGAGCTTCATATTGGAGGTACCAGATGCCTCGGAGCCCGCCCAGGAGATCTGCTCGGAGATGTCGGCCGCAGGGTAGATGATCTGGGCGTTGGAGACGGCAAAGTTGGGCACGAAGGCGACGCGGATCTTGTCGTTGACGCGGGGGTCGTTGTTGATGACCTCGGCGACCGAGTTGATCAGACGGATGACCTCCTTGGCAAAGACGTAGGACTGGGCTGCCTTGCCGGAGAAGATGAAGGCCGTGGGACGGGGGTTGAAGCTGGAGTCGGACAGAATCCTGTTGCGGATGTCCATGACCTTCATGATGTTGAGGAGCTGGCGCTTGTAGGCGTGGAAGCGCTTGACCTGGACGTCAAAGACCATGGATGTGTCGAGCTCGACGCCAGTCGTCTTCTTGATGTAGTCGGCCAGGCGCTGCTTGTTCCAGGCGCGAGCCTTCTCGAAGCCCTCGAGGAAGGAGGGGTCGTCCTCGAACTTCTCGAGCCTGGAGAGCTCGGAGGCGTCCTTGAGCCAGCCAGTACCGATGGCGTCGCAGATCAGCTTCGCGTAGGGCGGGTTTGCGTTGCCCAGGAAGCGACGGTGGGAGATGCCGTTGGTCTTGTTGTTGAACTTCTCGGGCATGAGCTCGTAGAAGGCGTGCAGGGTCGTGTCCTCGAGGATACCCGTGTGCAGGGCCGAGACACCGTTGACGGAGTGGGCGCAAATGACCGAGAGATTTGCCATGCGAACCTGGCCGTCCCAGAGGACGGCGGTCTGATGCAGGAGTTCCTGCCAGTTGGCATGATCGTGGGGGAAGGAGTCGCGATAGCGGTGGTCGATCTCCTCGATGAACATGTAGGTGCGGGGCAGGAGCTGGCGGAAGACGTCGATGGGCCACTTCTCCAGTGCCTCGGGCATGATCGTGTGGTTGGTGTAGGAAATCGTGGCCTTGGTGATCTTCCAGGCAAGGTCGAAGTCAACCTGCTTCTCGTCCACCAAAATGCGCATGAGCTCGGGGCCGCACATGGCGGGGTGGGTGTCATTGGTGTGGATGGACACGTGGTCGGCCAGGTGCTCCCAGTCGGGACCATACTGCTTCTCGTAGGTACGCAGGACGGTCTGCAGTCCGGCACTGACAAAGAGGTACTCCTGCTTCAGGCGGAGCAGGCGACCGTGCTCGCCAGCGTCATTGGGGTAGAGAATCTGGCTGATGGCCTCGACGTCGGAACGGAAACGCACTGCCTGGGCATAGTCGCCAGCATTGAAGGCCTGCAGGTCAAAGTCCTCGCTCGCAGGCTCGGCAGACCAGATGCGGAGGTTGTTGACGGTCTTTCCGCCGTAACCGATGATGGGGATGTCGTAGGGGACGGCCTTCACCAGGTCGCCGCCCTCCTGGGTAAACCAGTAGCGGCCGTTCTCCTCATGACGCACGACATGGCCACCGAATTGCACGATGACGGCGGAGTCGTTCTTTCGGGCCTCCCAGGGATAGCCGTTCTCCAGCCAGTTGTCCATCTTCTCGACCTGGCGACCGCCCTCGATCTCCTGGCGGAAGAGGCCGTAGCGGTAGCGCATGCCGTTACCGTTGCCGTTGATTCCCAGGGCTGCCATGGAGTCCAGGAAGCAGGCGGCAAGACGACCAAGGCCGCCGTTGCCCAGGCCGGGGTCGGCCTCCTGCTCCTCAAGCTCGTCCAGCGATGTGCCGAGCTTCTTGCAGCCCTCCTTGACGACGTCGCGCACGCCAAGGTTCAGCAGGTAGTTGTCCAGAAGGGGCCCCAGCAGAAACTCGATGGAGAAGTAGTAAACCTGCTTGTCCTCCTGCTCCTCGTCGGCCTTGTGGGCGCGAGCCTTCTGGGCGATGAGGTTTGCCAGAGCGTAGTAACGCTCGGTCGTCTTCAGATCCTCGTATTTCTTGCTAAAAATGCGCTGACAAGACTCTCGGTACTGAGCAATGAAGTCATCGACGTCCGTAAAGAGCTTGGTGGAAAAGAGTTCCTGAGCCATTAGTGTGTACGCCCCTTCCTTAGGGTTTCTCATGAAGAGCGGGTCGCATGCGACCCGCTCTCCGAAGTCCCTGATATTGTCGCATCAATCCGTAGCTGCAAGACCGTATTCTTGTAACTTTGGTCTACAAGTAACTACTTTTTTTCGCCACGCGCCGATTTAATCGAATGCGTTTTAGTAGTCTTTACTGCTGCTTTCTTAGTCGTTACCGTTTTTGCTGACTTGTTAGCAGAAACCGTCTTTGTGCTTGCGGAGGGCTTCTTCGCTGCCGTGGTGGCCTTGGCCGCAGGCTTCTTGGCTGTTGCGGGCTTGGCTGCAGCGGCCTTCTTTGCCACGGCAGGAGCTGCCTTGGCAGTCGTGGGCTTTGCTGCAGGCTTCTTGGCGGGTTCGGCCTTCTTCGCGGCAGGCTTGGCGGCAGCCTTGGTCGCGGACTTTGCGGTCGCCTTGGCAGGAGTTGCCTTCTTTGCAGCCGACTTGGCAGATGCCTTAGCCACAGGCTTTGCGGTCGCCTTGGCTGAAGTTGCCTTCTTTGCCGCGGGCTTCTTTGCAGGAGCGGGCTTCTTGGCTGCGGTTGCCTTCTTTGCAGGAGCGGGCTTCTTGGCGGCTGCGGGCTTGGCTGCAGCAACCTCCTTGGGTGCGGACTCGACCTTTGCAGGCCCGACCTTCACCTCGGGCTTTGCGACGGGCTTCGCCTCTGCCTTGGGTTCCTCGACCTTCTCTGGCAGGGGGCCGTCGTAGGCGAGGACCAGTCCGGCCAGAGGAGGCAAGCGCAGCTCGACGGAGTTGTCCCTCATGTTCCAGGGCTTCTCCTCGGACTCGAAGCGCACGCCCTCGTTGGTCACGCCGGAACCACCGAACTCCAGCGCATCGGAGTTGATGGCCTCCTTCCAATAGCCGGCCTTGGGCAGACCGACGCGGAACTCCTCGTGGGGGTTCACGTCGAAGTTGATGAGGATGACCAGGTCGTCCTTGGGGTCGTCACCCTTGCGCACGAAGCTGATCACCGACTGGTCGGCGTTGTCGGCATCGATCCACTCGAAGCCGCCCGAGGAGAAGGAGTCCTGCCACAGGGCGGGATGCTCGTTGTAGAACTTGTTCATGGCCGCAACGAACTTCTGGTGCTTTGCGTGGCTCTCGTACTGCTCGGGCAGGAAGTATTGGATGCCCTCGTAGTAACGCCACTCGATGAACTGGGCCACCTCGTTGCCCATGAAGTTGAGCTTGCCACCTGCGTGGGTCATCTGATAGAAGTCCAGGGCCCTGAGTCCCGCGAACTGACGCCAGTAGTCACCCGGCTGACGGGTAATCAGCGAGCACTTGCCGTGCACGACCTCGTCGTGGGACAGGGGCAGGATGAAGTTCTCGTTGAACTGGTACATGGTCGAGAAGGTCAGGAGCTTGTGGTTGCCCGGACGATAAGGGAAGTCCGTCTGGCAGTAGTGCAGGGTGTCGTTCATCCAGCCCATGTCCCACTTGAAGTGGAAGCCAAGGCCACCGTCAGAGGAGGGATAGGTGACCAGAGGCCAGGCGGTGGACTCCTCGGCGATCATCATGACGTCGGGGTAGTACTTGCCCACCGTTTCGTTGCACTCCTGGATGAACTTGATGGAGG
Organism: uncultured Olsenella sp.; assembly: GCA_900316105.1. GTDB lineage: Bacteria > Actinomycetota > Coriobacteriia > Coriobacteriales > Atopobiaceae > Olsenella_F. Next base: position 60,221 of record ONBR01000007.1, on the reverse strand, counting down.
CGAAGTCCTCCTCGGTGCCCTTCTCGTTGAACTTCTTCTGGGAAGGATCGTCCACGCCAAAGTTCAGGTAGAGCATGGAGGTGACGCCATCCATGCGGATGCCGTCAGCGTGGTACTCGCCGACCCAGTAAAGAAGGTTGGAAATCAGGAAGGTACGCACCTCGGGGCGGGACAGGTCGAACTTGTAGGTACCCCAGTTGGGATGCTCCTCCTTCTCGTAGAGCTTGGAGCCGTTGAAGTGAATCAGGCCCTGCTCGTCCTTGCAGAAGCCTCCGGGCACCCAGTCCAGGATCACGCCGATGCCAGCGGCGTGGCAGGCATCAACGAAGTGCTTGAACTGCTTGGGCGTGCCATAGCGGCTGGTGGGGGCATAGTAGCCCGTGACCTGGTAGCCCCAGGAGCCGTCAAAGGGGTGCTCCATGACAGGCATGATCTCGATGTGAGAGTAGCCCATCTGCTTGGCGTAATCGACGAGCTCGACGGAGAGGTCGTCGTAGGTGAGGTAAGAGCCGGCATGGTCGTCGGAGTCGGGGTCGCCGTTACCGGCAAGGCCGTCGTCGTGACGTTTCCAACTGCCCAGGTGCACCTCAAAGATGTTCAGGGGCTGCTTCATCATGTCGCGGGACTCGCGCTGCTTCAGGTAGTCGCCGTCCTGCCAGTCATAGCCACTGATGTCGGTGGTGCGAGAAGCCGTTCCCGGAGGGCACTCGGCAAGATTCGCATAGGGGTCGGCCTTGTAGAGGAAATCGCCCTGCTGAGTCTCGATGAGGTACTTGTAGAGCTGGCCCTCCTGGACGCCAGCAATGAAGCCGCGCCAGACGCCGCCAGTTTCCATGGGCTCGAGGTAGTTGGCCTCCTGATCCCAATCGTTGAACTCACCCACCACGCGGACGCTCTTTACGTCAGGTGCCCAGACTGCAAAGAAGTAGCCCTCGGCGCCCTGTGCGACCGCCTTGTGACTACCAAGCTTCTCGTAGCTGCGGTACCAGTGACCCTCGCCCATGACGTAGAGGTCATCGTTGGTGATGAGCAGGTTCTCTATGGGGACGCTCATGTATCGCTCCTCCCTGAACGGTGGTGATCTGCCAATAGTCAGTTCGACGACAAAAGGCCAGCTCAGACCTACTGGCACGAATCTTGCCATCGAGCCATAACGCACATTATTCTATGGCACTTTTCAAGGTGGGGGGAGCATTTCTCGGCAGTGGTAGGGAAATGGAAGGGTTACGAACCATCGGTAGCAAAAGGTCGTTGCAAACTCCGACCTTGCCCGCCGTGTGCCGTAGGGGGCTACTCCCTGCGACACACGGCACTAGGGTCTCTTTTTGCGAGTCTCGCTCTTTGGCTTGAAGTAGCGGTTGGGCTGGCCCGCGCTGGGGCAGAGATCTGTACAGGGGCATTCCTCGCACTTGGGCCGCTGGGAGCTGCAGACCTCGCGTCCAAAGTGAATCCATTGCTCGTTGACAGGCTCCCAGAGCTCGTGGGGGATGATCTGGAGCAAGTCCTGCTCGGCCTGGAGGGGCGTTGGCGCCTTGGTCAGACGCAGGCGCGTGGCGATACGGTAGACATGGGTATCCACCGCGATGCCGTCCACGATGCCAAAGGCCTTGTTGAGCACGATATTTGCGGTCTTTCGCCCTACTCCGGGCAAACGCACCAGCTCGTTCATACTGCTGGGAACCTCGCCGCCATAGTCGCTCATGATCATCTGGGCGGCACCCACGCAGTGCTGGGCCTTTGACCGCCAGAAGCCTATGGAGCGAATGACCTCCCCCACCTCGGCGACATCCGCCTGCGCCATCGCCGCCGCGTCAGGCCAACGGCCAAAGAGTGTGGGGGTAACCTTGTTGACTGCGGCGTCGGTGGTCTGTGCAGAAAGGAGCACACAGATCACCAATTCGAAGGGGTTCGTGAAGTCCAGGGCGCTCTGCACGTCCGGATAGCGCTCTCCCATCCTACGGCAAAACTCGATGGCACGTTCCTGCTTTGACTTCTTTGACTCCCGCGGCATGGCAACCTCCTCGCAACAGGTCTCATTGTATGCGAAGGGGGCGGGTGGGGCGGGAACGCCAGGCGCAGGCGTCACGCGATCCTTGTGTGACAAATATGCCTGGCGTCCCTGTCCCACCCTACGAAACACGAGAAGCCCCACGGCAAAGGAGGATGCCGCGGGGCTGCACGCTGTGCTATCTGTTCCAGGGTCACCGGCGGACGCGCAAGTCGCGGACACGTCGCCAGTCAGTCTCTCTCGAATGATCGGGAGTCTAGGCCTTGGCGATGGCCTGATCGAGGTCGGCGATGATGTCATCCACGTTCTCGATGCCGACGGAGAGGCGGATGAGGTCCTCCGACAGGTGGGCATCCTCGAGCTGCTGGGCGGAAAGCTGAGAGTGCGTGGTAGAGGCAGGATGGATAATCAGGGACTTTGCGTCGCCGACATTGGCCAGATGCGTAAAGAGCTTGACGTTGTTCACGACGTTGAGACCAGCCTCGCGACCACCCTTGACGCCAAAGACCAGAGCACCGCCGAACGCATTGTGATGGAAGAGCTTCTTGGCCGTCTCGTGGGAGGGGTCATTCTCCAGTCCGGAGTAGCGGACCCAGGTGACCTTGGGGTTCTCCTCGAGGAACTTGGCAACTGCCAGGGCGTTGTCGGAGTGGCGCTGGACGCGCAGGGACAGGTCCTCCAGGCCAATGCCGATGAGCTGAGCCGCGTAGGGCGAGAGGGTGGGACCGAAGTCGCGAAGCTTGTTGGCCAGGACGCGGGTGGAGAAAGGCGCGGCAGGAGCGGCGTCGGCAAAGACCAGACCGTGGTAGGAGGGGTCGGGCTTTGCCAGGGTTGCCCACTTCTCGGGGTCCTGCTTCCAGTTGAACTTGCCGGTGTCGATTACCGCGCCGCCCAGGGTGTTGCCGTGGCCGTTAATCCACTTGGTGAGGGACTCGATCACGACCGCCGCGCCGTCGTCGGCCGGGCGGTAGATGTAGGGCGTAGCGAAGGTGTTGTCGACGAAGACGGGCACCGGGGAGGGCAGGGAGTTGGCTGCCTCGACGATTGCGGGGACGTCAGCCACGTCGACCAGGGGATTGCCGATGGTCTCGACGTACCAGAGCTTGGTGTGCTCGTTGGTGTTGGCGACGAAGGCATCGATGTCGTTGTTCTCGACAAAGTGAGTCTTTACACCGAGGTCCCCAAGGGTATGCAGGAAGATGTTCCAGGTGCCACCATAGAGGGAGTCGGATGCTACGATCTCGTCGCCAGCGCCTACCAGGTTGGTGAGTGCCAGAATCTCGGCTGCGTGACCAGAGGCGACTGCCACGGCACCGGCCGCACCCTCCAGAGCAGCGATGCGCGCCGCAACGGAGTCGGTGGTGGTGTTGGTCAGGCGGCCATAGACGTTGCCGGGAACGGTCAGGGCAAACTTACCGGCGCCGTCTGCCGCATCTTTGAACTCGAATGCCGCAGATGCGTAGACGGGCAGTGCCGCGGAGCCCGTGACGGGGTCGGGCGCCAGGCCTGCGTGGACCTGCAGGGTATCAAAGTGCTTCTCGACGTCCTTGGAAAACTCGGGGTTCAGCTCAAATGCCATTTTGTGTTCCTCCTTGAATATAGCAACTGCGCTTTCATTGCGTGTGTAACTCCGTGCGCGTGGCAACTATATTAGGAGTTCCCAAGAGAAATACCAGTTAAAATGCTATATATAGTATCTTATGGTTGTTATCGTTTAAATCGATAACAAAAACTCCACTCCTATATCATCGTAGGAAAGACATAAGGACAGGTCAGTCATTTGTGTCTAACGAACTCCGCCTTGTCCACCCATTTGGACACGAAAAAAGGCCATCGCGCGTTCGCACGATGGCCCTCTGGCATTTGGCTACCTATGTGAGCTGACCACTAGTAGTTCAGAGCCTGCTCCTCGAAGTAGGACTGAGGATGGTTGCAGACGGGGCAGATCTTAGGCGCGGTCTCGCCCACATGCAGGTGACCGCAGTTACGGCACTTCCAAACCTTGACGCCGGGGCGTGCAAAGACCTCGCCCTTCTCGACACGCTCGACGAGCTTGAGGTAACGCTCCTCGTGGTGCTTCTCGACCTCGCCGACCATGCGGAACTTGGCGGCGATCTCCTTGAATCCCTCCTCCTCGGCAGTCTTTGCGAAGCCGGGATACATGTCGGTCCACTCGTCGTGCTCGCCGGCAGCGGCATCCTTCAGGTTCTGCAGGGTCTCGGGCACATCACCATCATGCAGATACTTGAACCACATCTTTGCGTGCTCGCGCTCGTTGCCAGAGGTCTCGGTAAAGATGGCAGAGAGCTGCTCGTAGCCCTCCTTCTTGGCCTTGCTCGCGTAGTAGGCATACTTGTTCGTAGCCTGAGACTCACCGGCAAAGGCCGCCTCGAGGTTCTTCTTGGTCTGCGAATTCTCAAAATCAACTGCCATGCTAAACCCCTCTCATTTTGCGTTTCTCAACATGTGATCGGCCCCCGCCGACCTCGTGCTTTCGCCATCATACCATTAGGCTCGCCAATTGTTACCCACTTTATAGCAAAATCCCTCTCCTGCCAGCTCGGTGAGTATGGTCTCGACGTCCTGACGGCTAATTTCATTTCTACCCTTGTCGGTCTCCAGTTTCGAGAGTTCCTCGGTAAGAGTGTCCAAATCCACGGTACCATCACCCCTACCACGATGGGCAAGCAGGATGCGCACCAGGGCAGCTCGCTTCTGTCTGTGAGAGCCCTCGAACCTGGACTGGCGTGTGTGAGTCGCGGACCTCCTGGAGGGGTTGGGCAAGGTCTTCTTTAGGTGTGCGCCCAAATCAAGCAGGGCATAGTACCAGCTGCGTGGGTCGTCTGCAGGGTCACTGTCATCGGGCGGACAGCTCGCGCGGACCAGCGGGACAAGCTCCCTGTCGCCGACTCCCTCAACGCCAGGAAAGAGCTCGTGCAGAAAGACCGAGCGGACATTGGTCTCCAGATAGACGCCAGGCAGGTCAAAGGCAAAGGCCCGAATGCCTGCCGCGGTGGCAGGTCCGACGCCAGGCAGCAAGACCAGTGACTTCTGGTCCTGGGGAAAGTTTCCCCCGCCCTCGGCAATCATGGCTGCCGCCCTGTGGAGGGACAAGGCGCGGCGGTTGTAGCCCATGCCCTGCCACTCGTCCAATACGTCCGCAGACTGAGCCTGAGCAAGGTCCTCGACGCTCGGAAAGCGTTTAAGCCAGTGCTGCCAGCGTCCATCGACGCGGGCGACCTGCGTCTGCTGGAGCATGACCTCGCTGATCCAGATGGCATAGGGATCACGAGTCCTCCGCCAGGGAAGGTCACGATAGAGCTCGCGTCCCCTGGTCATCACCAACTCGCGAAAGGACGCGAGCGTGGGGCTCAGGCCCTCCAGCCATTCCTCGCGAGCGCTGCTAGGCACGCGACGTCTCCTCATCTGAGGTAAGTTCGACGGTAACGTCGCTCTCCTCCAGACGCTCGGCCTTTGCAGGTTCCTCGCGAGGGTTCACGAGCTCGAAGTCATTGCCCTTGGAGAGCACGGGATAGCGATGGTGGTTGACCACATCGTCGATTGTCATGGACTCGAAGTAGTGACGCAGAATATTCTCTGCTTCGCACCAGACGGGCCTGAAGTGGCAATCGTCGGCAAAGGGGCAGAAGCCACCGTCCGGACCGGAATGGTCGCAGATAGTCACCTTTATGGGGCCTTGGAGGGCCTCCACCACAGAACGTAGGGTCGTGGTCTTTGGGTCGATGAGCAACCTCATGCCACCCCTCGAGCCACGGGCACTCTCGATGATGCCCGCATGAGCGAGGTCACGCTGGATGGAGCGAGCGAACGAGTAGGGAACACCGCGCTTCTCGGCGGCAGTACGCACCGAGACGACGGCGCCTTCCTGCTCTACCAGTTCTGCAATCATTCGAATGGCATAGTCCGTCTTCTTTGAGACGTCCATGTTCTGCTCCTTCCGTCGGCCAGGCCCCCACCTGGCACGCGCGACACCTCACCGCTGCAATGCCCTAGCTCCAGTCGAGTACTTCCCACCTCATGCGCTTCGCCTTGTGTTTGAGCGTCTTTCCGGGAGTGACGGCATAGGCCTTCTCGGATACCGACAGAAGATCCTCGTCGGTGTGATGATCGGCGTACGAGTAGGCAATGACCCACTTGCCTTGGCCAATGTGCTCGTCAGCCCAGCTGGCAACCGCCTTTATCTTGTTCTGGCCCGAGATCACGTCGCCCGCGACGTTACCCGTGAAATGGCCCTCCTCGTCACGCTCCATGTCGGTAGCCACCAATCCGTCGACTCTCAGGACCTTGGCAGCCGCCTGAGCTATGCCCGAGAAGGTGGCAGAGATGAGCAGGGTGATGCAGCCCTCATCCTTGCGCTTCTGCACCTCGGCAATTGCCTCGGGGCGGTAACGCTTCAGCAGCACCTCATTGTGGAAGTCCAGCATGAGCTGGTCTACCTCCTTGCCCGTATGCTCACGGAGTGCACCGAAGATCTGCTCTCGAGGCTCGTCCTCGTGGTAGGGCAAATGGAAGACATAGCGGAAGCCCCACCAGCCCAGGCGCAGGGCGCGTATGGGATTGAGGTAGCCGCGCATAAAGAGGTAGCGGGAAAAGAGGGCCCCCGACTGGCCGCTGATCACCGTGCCATCGTAGTCAAAGACGGCAAGGCGAGTCAGATGGTTGCCTTCCTCAGTACCAGCAGGCTCTATCTGGGAAGGAGAACCCTCCCGAGAATCCGGGCGGCTGTCCTGAACCGTTTTGTTCATGACCATGCCTTTCGTGCCTCCCCAACGCAGCGCGCGATGAATGGCGCAGCCACGTTGCCTAGTGCGGAATGGAGCCCAAGTACAAGAAACCCTATCTGTTTCCAAAAGACTATCACATGAGTATCAATTTTTGACCTTCATTGCGTCAGCCAACTAACATATTTACTAAAAATAAAAAGGGCCTCACTTTCGTGAGACCCTTGAGCCATCAAATGGCGGGATGTGCGGGACTTGAACCCGCGACCTCCGACGTGACAGGCCGGCGCTCTAACCAGCTGAGCTAACACCCCGTTCCCTTGGTGCGAGAGCTATTATGGCCGAAAGTTTCTGCGCTGTCTAGGGGGAATTTTTCTAGTATTTTGTTCATCATTGCTACACAAAATGTTCCCCCAGAATCGAGTACATAGTAGGTAAGGTGTCTACTCGAGCGAGACGCGCGTGACCTTCCCGCCATCGTCTGTCACCAGAAGCTCCTTCTCGTGCAGCTCCACCGACTGGATGCTGCCCGAGCCGCCAACGGGCTGCTCGTTCTCATCCACAACCTGGGAACCCACCGACCCGCTGCCGATGGTATAAGCCAACACGTCCCAGCCACCATCGACGTTCTCGGGGATGAGGATGGCCCCGTTGTAGAGGATCAACTGGACGGGCGTGCCAGTGAACTCCATGTAGGTGTCGTTGTCACCAGATTCCTCGGGATGACCCTGAAGCACGTAGCTTCCGTCGTCGCGCTGGGCAATGGAGAAGACCGTACCTTGGTAGGTTACGCTGCCGTCAGCCGTGGTCTGGGCCTGCTGAGGCTCCTTGCCGCCGTTGGAGCCAGCCTTCTGGACCGAGTCCAGGCAGCCGTGCATGAGGAAGCCACCAACGACGATCACGGCGATGAGCGCGACCAGAATGATCCAATGCTCCCTGAGCTGCTGGGAAAGACGCCTTCCCTCCCCCTTCTCCTCCTGAGAGCGGTCCTCTACCTGAGGACGGCTGGAACCCTGGAGGCGCATCTCGGCTCCCAGTCCCACGCGCGACCAGGAGTTCGTGGAGTCAGGCGATACCTTTCCCACATTCTCCCTCGTTTCCACCGTAGCACCCTCGCCAGCGCTGATGCGCCTGAAGGCCCCCGTGGCAGAGGGGTCGACGCCGATGGGACGCGGCGCGCTCTGCTCGTCCTGCGAGCTGATGGTGGGCAGTGCCGATGCCAGGTCCGAGCGCGACACCTGCCTGTGGGTGACCCTAGCGGCCGACACCTGTGCGCTACCGCGTCGAGGATGCTGAGAAGCCCTGGGGGCGGCAGGGGCGCCTCCCCTATGCATGTCCATCTGGGACTGACGCGCACCCTGGCGCGGGCGGGTTGCGCCGTGCGCAGCATGGCGAGCGGCGTGCTTGCCCCCTGTGGGACGAGAGCTGCCCCTTCTGTCCGTATTCCTGTCCTCTGCCATCGCTGGCCTCCAGTTCGTTGTCAAACGGTTCGTCAGCGCCACTGACGAACCGTTCCTCTATATCGAGCGCCGCTCCTCGATGGCGCGTCCCAGGGTAACCTCGTCGGCATACTCCAGGTCGCCACCAACGGGTAGACCGCTGGCCAGGCGCGAGACCTTCACCCCGAGCGGCGAGATGACGCGCGCCAGATAGGTAGCCGTGGTCTCTCCCTCGACATCAGGGTTCGTGGCCAGGATGACCTCCTGGACGTTCCCGTCCGCCAACCGGGCAAGTAGCTCCCGAACATGAAGCTGGTCCGGGCCAATCTTGTCCATTGGAGAGATGACCCCGCCCAGCACATGATACAGACCATGGTAGCTGTCAGTACGCTCGATGGCAGATACGTCACGAGGCTCTGACACAACGCATATGGTGCTGCGATCACGTGATGCGTCTGCACAGACGTCACAGGTGTCGTGCACGGCATAGGAAAAGCAGATGGGGCAAAAGTGCACCTGCTCCTTGACCTCCACGATGGCGCGGGCCAGACGGCGCGCCACCTCCGCGTCTGACTCGAGGAGCCAGTATGCGATGCGCTGGGCAGACTTCGGTCCGATTCCCGGCAGCCTGCCAAGCTCGTCCAGCAGACGCTGCATGGCCCGGCCATCGGCAGTAGGCGCACCTCCCACGGAGATGCCATCCCAGGCCGGTGCGACCTGGGCATCGATTGGTGACTGGGACCCAGCGGTCTGCCGTCCCCCGTCTGAGGACTGGGGCTGCACTAGAACATCCCCGGGATGTTCATGCCACCAGTGACGGCGCCCAGCTGCTGGCCAGCAGCATCCTGAGCGGAAGACAGGCACTCGTTGACGGCCGCCGTGATGGAATCCTGCAGGAGCTCGACGTCCTCGGGATCGAGGGCCTCCGGATCAATGGTGATGGAGGTAATCTTCATGTCAGCGGTACCGGTAACCTTGACCATGCCGCCACCGGCAGAGGCCGAAACCTCAATGTCCTTGAGCTTGTCCTGTGCCTGGGCAAGCTGCTTCTGCATCTTTTGCGCCTGCTTCATCATCTGCTGCATGTTCATGAGAAGAACCTCCCTGAGCCCCTAGGGGCAGTCATATCTACCAATATGAGGATGGTGCCCCGTCCGCGGGTACTGCGATCGGGGCATCCTTGTGCGCACAAAGCTTACACCCAGGGGGCAAAAATGCCCAACCCAAAGCCGTGCTAGGAAGCGCCGTTGGATCGCTTCTCAACCCGAGCCTCCACCCCATCGCCAAAGACCTCGGTGAGCATGCTAAGAAGTCCCTGCATGTCCTGGGGCATGTCGGGGTCAGGCTGCTGACGGGGGCCTGCTGGCGGAGCTGCCGATGGCTGCGGCGTGGGGGCCGGCCGTGGGTCTGGCGCGACCTGGGGCGCGGCGACAGGAGCCGGTACCGGAGCGGGGGCAGGAGCGGCTGGCTGTCGCGGGGCGGGAGCGGGCTGCGGTGCCTCTGAGAGGGGTGCCTGGTCTGAGGGCTCATCCCAGGGAGCGTCGTAGTAGGAGTCGACGGGGACCTCTTCCACGGGCGGCGCGACGGGCATGGGAGCCGCTGCCACGGGAGGCGCCACCGGCGCAGGAGCGGGTGCTGGCTGAGGCGCTGGGGCTGGCGCAGGCCTGGGTGCCGGAGCTGGGGGAGCAGGCATCGACTGAGGCGTCGGAGCTGGGGGAGCAGGCTTTGGACGGGCCCCGCCCGCCCCGGCAGAGCTCGACTCGGCGTAAGTCAGGTGACGTGCGCCAAAGACCTGTCCGACTGCGTTTTCGACAGCGCTGCGCACGTCAGGACGCTCGAGCATCTTTGTGACGAAGGAAGAGCCCTTTGGGAGACGGACCAGAAGCTGGTGGCCATCGTCCTTGGCGAGCGATGACTGCATGAGCAACGACCCGCGAGGAGGGTCCCTGCGCAGGAGCCCATCGACGACCTGCCTCCACATACGCTGCAGATCCGAGGGGTTGCTGACAGCCACGACGCCAGCGGCGGGAGCCTGAGAAGCAGGCTGTGCCTGAGCGACGGGCTGGGTGGGGCGAGCCTGAGGCGCTGGCCCTGGCTTGCTCACCGAAGCTGGCGCGGGAGCCTGAGGCGCTACGGGCGCCTGGGCAACTTGCGCGGCTGGTCTTGGCACCGCCTGATACGAGGGGCTGGAAGCCGACTTCGGCGACTGCTGAGTTTGCGGAGCTGGAGCAGGGGCGGGAACGGGAGCTGGCGTAGGCACCGGGACCTGGGGCCTCGTCTGGACTGGCGTGATGGGCGTCGCGACCGCCTGCAACGCGGGAGCTGGTGCCAAAGCTCCCGCACCCTCACGTCTCCTGCTGCCAGCCTGCTCGGCAAGCATCGCCGAAAGAGTGGCCGTAATCTTTTCCAGCTCTGACACGCGGTCGGCCAGGGCTTCTATGGTCATGTCGGCCTTGGGGCGGGCGATGCGGGTGAGGGCCACCTCCAAGGCGAGACGCTGATTTGTGGCCGTACGCATCTCGGAGGAGACGTCGCTCAGCACCAGGAGGGCGCGAGACACGCGGTCGGGGCTCCCGAAGGCCAGTGCCTCATCCCTCAGCTGGGAGAGCTCCTCGCCACGGGCGTCCAGCACCGCCTCGTTGGCACCAACGGCGCTGGCCACATAGACGTCACGCAGGTGGGCGGCAAGCTCGCGCGTAAACTGCAACAGGTCCCTGCCCGCGTTCACGAGCTCGGCCACCTTTGCAAAGAGCGTGGCCACATCCCTCTTTGCCAGAGCGCAGGAAACCTCGACCAGGGTCGAGGTGGAGGTCTCGCCCAGAAGGTCACGGGCAGCATCCAGGGAGACGTTGCCCTCTCCAAAGGTCGAGAGCTGCTCCAGGGTAGACAGGGCATCTCGCATACCGCCGCGGGCATGACGGACGACGAGTTCCAGGGCGGCCTCGTCGTAGGTGAAGCCCTCCGCCTGACAGACCTGCTTGAGGTGGGCCAGGATGTCGTCGTTACCGATGGCGTGGAAGTCGAATCGTTGGACACGGCTCAGGATGGTAGCGGGAACCTTCTGGGGGTCCGTCGTGCAGAGGACGAACACCACGTGGCTGGGTGGTTCCTCCAGGGTCTTCAACAGGGCGTTGAAGGCCGCGGTGGTCAACATATGGACCTCGTCGATGATATAGACCTTGTAGTTGCCCATGGTGGGGGCAAAGGCGACGCGGTTGATGATCTCCTCGCGGACGTTGTCCACGCCCGTACGGGATGCGGCGTCCAGCTCGTAGACGTCGGGGTGGTCGCCAGAGGCAATGAGCCTGCACTGCTCGCAGGTGCCATCAGGCAGGTGCCCCGCCCCCTGCTCGCACATCAGGGCCTTTGCCAGCAGACGGGCCATGGTGGTCTTTCCCGTACCGCGTGGGCCACAAAAGAGGTAGGCATGGCTGGTCCTGCCCTCAAGGACGGCGTTCTCGAGAGTGGATACCACGTGCTGTTGGCCCACGACGTTCTGAAACGTCTGCGGCCGATACTTCGTATAAAGAGACTCCATGGGACCTCCGCGACCTAGCATTCGAAACTCCAGTATAGCCGCCATCTACCTGTGGGACGGGAGCCCGTCGACCTTCTTCCCGCGCTCAGACAGAGCGCTTCGCGCGAACTCGCTCGGGAAGAAGGTCGACGGGCCCCTGCTGCCAGATGAGGACGGCTCTGCTGGTCAAATACCAGGTGCGCGGGAGGGTGAACGGGTTGGCCGGGTGGGAGTCGTGGCTGCCTGACGCTTCGGCGACTGCGCTTCGCGAAGCGCCTCTGGCGTGCTTCGAGGACCCCGAAAGATGGGATCCCCTCCATTGCTTTTATGCAATCCAGAACTTCAGGAGAGGGAAGCTCACCACTACCGCAAGGAGGGTGTTGACCACCGAGGCCACCGTTCCGGCCAGGGTAGCGCTCATTCCCAGGGTGCCCATGCAGAAATCGGTCACGTGACCAGGGAGGATCAGATTTACCACCACGATGATCACGGCAAGGACGGCATATTTGGGAGCGGACTGGCTTGCGGTGGAATCAGACTTGAAGACGAGCCTCATCTGAACGAAGTAGTTGACCACCTGGGCCAGGGTCTCGGCGATCAGGAAGGTCAGGAAGCCGCCGAGCCCATTGGAGTTTGGCGCAGTGTAGTCAAAGATCAGAAAATGAAAGGGGCTGGTGAGGCCCATGGCGCCAATGAACATGGCTGTCCCGACCCAAGTGCAGACGAATCGTGTGATGGTGCTGATGTTGCTCAGCAGGTTGAAGAGGATGAACTGCCAGAGTCCCTCGTGCTGCTGGGTCCAGTCCTTGAAAGCCATGGTCCCTCTCCCTCCAGGCGCAGGAATTCGCTAGTCCCTCACGTCACCCGACGCGGCGTCTTGCTTCTTTAGTCGCTGCACAAAGCCCTTGTTGGCAAAGCCGTCCCTGAGGAAGCCCAGGACCAGAGGTGCCAGGACCCAGGCGAACCAAATCTCAGACGCACGGCCAACCTTGCCCCACAGGGCAAGGGCGAGCCCCGCCGGCGCTATGCCAGCCAGACCCCAGCCCCTAGCTTCACGCACCAGGGCGTTCACGAATCGCATGCCAAAGACGCCCCCCGTCATCTTTGCCATTGACCTCAGGGGCATGTTATAGACGAACTCGGTGTTCAGATCGGGCTTGCCGGCCCGCATAGCCGCACGCTCGCGCGCACCCATGACGGCGCCGACGGCCATCAGGATGGGACTCCTGGTGATGGTCAGATCCCTGAAGCAGAGATTCTGGTCCAGCTTGATTCGCTGCTCAGGTACTGGACGGCCGAGCAGGGCGGCAAAGGAGGCGTCGCTCACCTCCTGGACCTGCCCCGTCTCGTAGGGCTCCAGACCCGTGAGGCCCTGATATGGGCTCTTGTCTACGGTGCCCTTGACCTGCAACTCGGCAGTCAGACGGATGTCCTCGCAGGAGGCACCCACGCGTATCTCGTAGCTGCCACCCTCGACCTCCCAGGAGTCGGTAGCCACATCCCAGAAGCGGAAGGCCTTGTCGTCCAGGGGGATGGTCACGTGTCTGGTCGCGTGAGGCGGTAGCTCCACCTTTTGGAAGGCCTTGAGCTCCTGCTGGGGGCGGAAGACGCGGTGCCGCGGAAGGGAGATGTAGACCTGCACGACCTCGCTAGCCGTCACGGAGCCCTTGTTGTTGATGTCCAGGCTCACCTCATGCTCGTCCACCTCCAGGTTTCCGTAGGCAAAGGTCGTGTAGGAGAGGCCAAAGCCAAAGGGAAAGGCAACGGGCACGCCAGCCGTCTGATAATAGCGATAGCCCACGTAGATGCCCTCACGATACTCGGCCGAATGCCCGTACGATGGGAAGCGACCCGCCGTGGGGGTATCCTTGAGGCTCACAGGCCAGGTCTCGGCCAGCTTGCCCGAAGGCACGGCCCTACCCAGCACGAGGTCCAGGGCCGCCGAGGCACCAGCCTGGCCGCCCAGGCCCAGATAGAGCAGGGACCGGACATCGGAAAGCCAGGGCGTCTCCACTGCGCTGCCCGCGGATAGGAGGACGACCACCCTGGGGTTTGCCTCGGCCACAGCGTGCAGGACATCGACCTGGTTCTGGCTCAGGCAAAGGTCGCTGCGGTCGATGCCCTCGCTCTCGGACCACTCATCGAGCCCCATGCAGAAGAGGACCACATCTGCCTGACGGGCGAGCTTGACCGCTTCGTCTCTCAACGTCACGTCAGGCGAGCCATGGCGGTCGAAGCCCTTGGCGAATCCCACAAGGTCGAGATCGGGGCAGGACCTAGCACACTCCAGCAGGTTCTCCACCCGTGTTGCATTGACCTGAGAGGAGCCCGCCCCCTGATAGCGAGGGGTCTGGGCAAAGTCTCCCACAAGGGCGACACGCGTCCTCGGCGCCAGGGGCAGGAGCGCATGCCCCTCGGCATCAGGCTCGTTCTTGAGCAGGACGGCCCCCTCAGTCGCGGCACGGCGAGCAAGGGTATGGTGGGCTTCGATGTCAAAGTCCCGTGGGGCATCCTCCAGGGCCGGGCGGGTGGAGAGCACTAGGTCCAGGGCCTCGTCCACCCGAGCGTCCAGGTCCACCACGGAGAGCTTCCCCGACCGGACAGCCTCAACGAGCTCTCGCGCGGAGCCTGGCCCCGGCGCCGGCATCTCGAGGGTCGACCCCGCCTGGACGCCCGCAACGTGATCGTTGGAGGCGCCCCAGTCGGTGACGACGGCGCCGTCGAAGCCCCACTCCTTGCGCAGGATGTCCTTGAGCAAGTGGGCGTTCTCGTTTGCATAGGTGCCATTTACCAGGTTGTAGCTGCTCATGATCGACTTTGGATGGGCCTCGCGAACCACAATCTCGAAACCAGTCAGGTAAATCTCTCGCATGGTGCGCTCGTCGAGGACCGAGTCCGACGCCTGGCGGCGCAGCTCCTGGCTGTTGACGGCAAAGTGCTTGGGGCAGGCCGCAAGTCCCCTTGACTGGATGCCTCGCACGTAACCGGCAGCCATCTTTCCCGCCAGATAGGGGTCCTCGGAAAAGTACTCGAAGTTCCTACCGCAGAGGGGGCTCCTCTTGATGCAGAGACCCGGGCCAAGGACGTCAGCCACGCCCATGCTGGCAGCCTCCTCCCCCAGAGCTGCGCCGCAAGCCTCGGCAAGCCCTGGGTCCCATGAGTCAGCGATGGTCACCGAGGTGGGAAGGCAGGTTGCTGGATCAGACTCACCAATGCCCAGGTGATTGCCTCCGTCACTCTGATGACGCATGCCGTTCGGCCCATCGGAGAACTGCAGGGCGGGAAGGCCGATGGACGGCATTGCCCTGGTACCAAAGGCAGTCGCCCCCGAAAGAAGTGCGCACTTTTGCTCCAGCGTAAGCTTGTCAATAAGGTCTTGATGCTTCATGACACTGCCTCCTCGCCCTCTGCCCCTATTGTATGAAATGCGAACGCCTGACATTGTCGGACCCGCCAGACGGGCAGGAGTACACTGCTGTCATGAACGCTCGGAGACCTGAGGCAGGCGACATCGGGAAGGCGGAGGCGGCCAATGGCAGACATGTTCGATTACCTCGACTGGTTCGGCGACTTTGACTTTGAGACCGTACCCTTCAACGAGGTCGACAACCTCATACTGGCTCAGGTGTCCTACCTGCCCCTCCTGGATGTCGTCCCCGCACCAGGTGAGGGCTCTGTCAGCCTGGCTGAGGCGGCAAACCGCTACGTCGAAAAGTTTCCCAGCTCCGCGCCCGCAAGGCTCGGGCCCCTCCTGTCAGCTCGAACAAACGACCTGCTGGGTCACATGGCCAGCTGTGGCAGGCGCTACGCCGACATGCAACTGGGCGCCTACGAGGAGGTCCTGGACGAAGGGACCCACGAGCAGTTTGGTGCCATAACCTTCGAGCTCCCAGACGGCAGCATCTACGTGGCCTTCCGGGGAACGGACAGCTCGCTGGAGGGCTGGCTCGAGGACTGCGAGATCTCCTACAAGGTGATTCCCTCCCAAACGCACGCACTTGCCTATCTGCGGGCGGTCGTAGCCGCAGCCAAAAAGACGGACGGGCAGGGCCAGGTCCGCGTAGGAGGCCACTCGAAGGGCGGCAACCTTGCAGCCTACGCAGCGTCACGACTCTCGGAAGGAGACCGCAGCCACATCCGCGAGGTCTGGTGCAACGACTCCCCCGGTTTCTGCGACGAGGTCGTGTCTCCCGACTCCCTGCGCTGCATCTGCGAGCGCACGCACCTCTTTACCCCGGAGTACAGCGTCGTGGGCTCACTCTTCAATCACGCGGTCATGCCGAGGATCATCCAGTCATCAGGCGTTGGTGTAATGGAGCACAGCGCAGTGGAGTGGCAGGTCATGCGAGGGTCCTTCATAGAGGGCAGGCAGCGTAGCGACTCCAGCGTCCGCGTGGTCCAGGCGTTCAACCAGCTCATTGATTCCAGGGATCTCCCCGGCAGGAGGAAGCTCTTGGACGACCTCTACGAGGCCCTCCACGCCCAGGGAATCTACGACATCGATGACATGATGAGCCGAGGCCTCCCCGGACTCAACGCGACCATGACCTCCATCAACTCGCTTACGCCAGAGGACCGGCAGACCATGACAAACTTCCTCCTGGGAATCGCAGGAGGCAGCATCAGTGGGGCCGTGAACGACGCGGTGGCTCCCGTGGCACAACAGCTGGGCGAGGCCTGGGAGGATGCCAAGGCCACGATGCAGGAGCGCATGCGCGAGAACGCGGCGAAGGCCTTGCAGAACCTCCAGTCGCGTCAACACTTCGGGGAGTAGAGGGTCGCTAAGGCAGTCTCCCGCATACATGCACGCAAAAAATGAGGCCCGAGCCCAATGCCCGGACCTCATGCAATGGCGTCAGATTGTTCGAAGCAGGCCGAGCGAAGCTCGTTATGCGGCGTGCTTGCCCGCGGATTCCCCGTCCTTCTTTGAACCCATGCTGGCCTTGAGGGCAGCGATGACCGCGGGTATGACGGACACCAGGATGATGCCGATAATCACCAGGGAGAAGTGCTCCTGAACTGCGGGGATGCCACCAAAGAAGTAACCCAGGAGCACAAAGAGGGTGGACCAGGTGATGCCGCCCAGAACGTTGAAGATCACGAAGTGGTGCCATTTCATGCCGCCCATGCCGGCAAAGAAGGGCACGAAGGTGCGGATGAAGGGGACGAAGCGACCCAGGAAGATTGCGGCGCGGCCCCACTTGTCCAGAAAGTCGCTGGTCTCCTGGACACGCTCGGGCGTCAGGGCCTTGACCTTGCCGGAGGCGATGATCTTTTGGCCAAAGAAGTGGCCAATCATGAAATTGCACTGGTCGCCCACGATAGCCGCCACCCAAGCGACACCCAGAAGGAGCGGCAGGGCAAAGCCGCCGCCATTGGCAAAGAAACCAGCGGCGAAGAGCAGGGAGTCACCCGGCAGGAAGGGGAAGAAGACCACGCCGGTCTCGATGAAGATAATCAGAAAGACGAAGCCGTAGGCAGCCAAGGGCCCCATGGCGATCCAGCTCGCGATGGCAGCACGAGGGTCGTGAATGAGGTTGGCAATGAAGGAAACAAAAGCCATGGAGGGATCTATCCTCTCGTGACGTCCGTCGCTGCCGCTCGGCTCACATGGACTGAACGCGACACGCGGCGGAACTTCTTTACAAAAAAGCAAGCACGTTCGATGGGAACGGACGCCCACCAGAGGCCCCTTATGGCTGCTGCCTTCCGGCCCTGACCAGGTTCGAGGTGTAATGTCGCCCGCACCCATCCAGCGTGCTTGCATGAACACTGTACCAAAGTAGACACACGTACGCCAAAACTGCATATGAGAGGGGAATGACGTCGACGTAGGGAGGGGCGTCCTCTCTACGCCGCCCTGCAATAAGTGGAGCGTCCCTTTTCCGTCGCCCGGCCCTAGGCGGCCCGATAGGGGGCGGCGTCGATCCGGTAGCCGTCCTTGCCGCCCTGCTTGACCTCGTACAGGAGGTCGTCGGCCCGGGCCCGCAAGGTTGCGAAGTCAGGATAGGAGCCGTCGTTGACGATGCAGCCCAGGCTGATGGTCACCGAAAGGCTGGGCTTGTCCACGAAGACGAGGTCGGAGACCCGCTCCCGCAGGTGCCTGATACTGGCCAGGACGTTGTCCTCCTCCACCAGGCCGGGCGCGAAGACCACGAACTCGTCACCGCCGGCCCGCATCACGATGTCACTCGAACGGAAAGACTTGGCGATTGCCCTGCTCAGGGCCTGGAGAACCGCGTCGCCGCCGGCGTGCCCATAGGTATCGTTGACGTCCTTGAAGTCGTCGACGTCGATGAAGACCAGGAGGCCGCGGGTGCCGACATCCACCAGGCGCTCGATGCGCTCGTCTCCCCCACCGCGGTTGTAGACGCCGGTCAGGGCGTCGTGGTCGCTCTTGCTCTTGAGCTCCATGGCCTGCTCGACGTTGGCGATGCGAACCTCCAGCACGAAGAGGGCTGCGCCCGTGGCAAGGGGCCCGTAGATGAAGAGGTGGGAGAGATCGGCCATGAAGACGTCCCACGGCTTGAAGACATAGGCGCAGATGCCAAAGAGCAGGCAGGTGGAGGCTATCCAGATAACAACGTTGCGGGGGCGGTCCAGGACGAAGATCGATGCCACCGGCAAAAGGACCGCAAAGGTGAAGACGCCCTTTGTGGATGCCAGGAAGGTGCCGATGGCGATGCCCGCCAAGAGGGGTATGGAGCACATGACGTAGAGTGTCAGGCGGGGGCTGACCTTGCTGTCCCTGAGCTTGAAGTGGTAGAAGAGGTCGAAGAGGGCAAAGGCGCATATGAGGGCAAGGGGCTGGTAGGCAATGGAGAGCTGGCCCACGGCCAGGTCGGCCAGGAGGTTGAGCAGGGCCACGAAGACGACGACGATGATCAGCTTGCCTATGGTGTCGCGGTTCTGACGCTCGATCTCCTCCGGATACCGGTCGAAGCAGTCGGAGCCCAGCCGGGCTATGAAGTCTCGGAACATGAGGGGTCTGTCTTTCCGTCTGATGCAAGGGACGTGTCGCTGTCCACGCCTCGAACAAGGCGAAATGCCGCGCAGGGCGTTGGGACAGCAGGTCGGTCCACGATTATAGGCCAGGTGACACCCTGGACGGACGCCCCGAGCCTGCAGCCTTGGCCCTCTCCTTGGCTTTGTCACACGCGCGTGGCAAGAGGACCGTGGCAAGGGGACGGTTCTCTCGACACGGTGAGCCCGATTCCCTCTGGCTGGGGCGACCTATCTCTTGGAGCCCTGGCGGAGAGAACCGGGCCCTCCTTGTGCGTCAAGAGAAATGTCCCACTGACACGGCCCACCGCGCTAGGCCCGGCGAGCCTAACGCAGGCGCTTGGTAAAGCTGGTATCGCTCTTGCGTGCCCAGAGGACATAGACCAGGACCGAGACCACACAGGCGAAGGCCACCGTGGCCCACATGGTGGGATAGCCCGCACCCGTGATCAGGGAGCCCGCCACGCCACCGCCCACGCCGTAACCGATGTCGTATCCACAAAGGAAGGTGGAGTTGGCCGACCCGCGGGTCTCGTCCGTGGAGGTGTGGACGGCCATGGACTGGAGGGCAGGCTCCAGGCCGCCGAAGCCAAAGCCTGCCAGGGCGGCGGAGAGGTAGAAGGTTGCCGCGCTGGGTACGAAGGCCAGGAGCATGAAGGCGCAGAACATGGAGGCGTTGCAGGCGTAAACAAAGAAGGCCTCACCCTTCTGGTCAACCATCTTGCCCAGGAAGACGCGGACCAGAAGAAGCATGACGCTCATGATCACGAAGTAGAGGGAGCCCGAGGGCAGGCCGTTGTTGCTGGCGTAGATGGCGACGAAGTTCTCCAAGGCGCCGAAGGTCAGCATGAAGACCATCATGGTGACGGTTGCTGGCAGGGAGTCCTTGTTGACAAGGCCCTTGAGGGAGAGGGGCTTCTTCTCTACCTGGGGCTTGGGCACCCGGATGAAGAGGAAGAGGACCAGGCCAAGGGCAGCGATGCCGGCAGCCGTGGCAAAGAGGGCCCCGAACCCCAGGTTGCCCATGAGCTCCAGGCCCAGTGCGGGAGCGATGGCCGAGGCCAGGGCGGTGGCCATGCCGAAGTAGCCCATGCCCTCGCCAAAGCGAGGCTTGCAGATGACGTCGGAGGCCACGGTGGCGGTCGTCGAGTTGGAGAAGGACAGGCCGGCACCGTGAATCATGCGCAGGACGACCACAACGGAGAGGGTGGGCACCAGAAGGTAGCCCATAGGAGCCAGGCCCATGAGGACCAGGCCGATGACCAGGGCCACCCGACGGGCCCCGTTGTCCAGCCACCAGCCGATGAAGGGACGGATGACGACCGCGACCAGCGAGAAGAAGGTGGCACAGAGGCCGGCCAGGGCCTCGGTTCCGCCCAGGCTCACGATGAAGTAGGGGAAGGTGGCCAGGCTCATGATGTGGTTGGTGAATACGCAGAGGTTGACCAGGATGATGAGGACGAGGTCGCAGGTCCAGAGCTTGGGCTCTGCAGACGCACCCGAGCGGGCAGTCTGGACAACCTGAACCTGTGCTTGCCGTGCTGACATGTGCTGCATTCCTTTCGACGAAACCGGCGAGCCATCGAAAGAGCGACACATGCCTACTGACGAATGGCCCCAAACCAATCAATCGGACTTACGCCGCTGGGGCCACGCATTGACGCTTGGATTATAGGAAGCTGGGGAGTGCGGGACATGAAATCGTCACAAGCCCGACACTATGTGTCATGGGGACCTTTCTCTTGACACGCCCTGCACAAGAGGCCCATTCCCACCCCGATGACTTTGTCGCGATTCTGTGAGCCTGCCTGGCGTAGGTGCTAGAGTTCGCCTTGCGTGTAGCAGTCAAAAGAACAAGGCGCAGAGCAAAGCGCATCGGGGCCCTCGGGCTCCGACGCGCTTTTTTTCGGCCGTTGGTGCCAGTCGGACACGGACGTCGGGTCCGGACACCAAGAAGGGAGCAAGGCAGCATGCCCAAGAACCGCCAGCAGGGAGTAATCTTTGGCATTCTCATGTCCATCACCATGGCCTACGGGATGGAGGTCTACAACGTGGCCTGGAAGCTGGGCTACCCCACCATGGTCGGCGGCTTCTCCAACATGACCAACGAAGTCTTCCTGGGCGCTCTCCAGGAGGCGGCCTACATGTGGCTCTTCGTGGAGCTCTTCTCCTGCCTCTTTGGCAATCGCCTGGGCGGCTACATGGCCAGCCGCTACGTCGACCCCCAGAGGGACAACGCCTTCCTCTGCCGCTGCACCCGCCAGGCCTGCACGGTCATGGTCATGTGTCCCACCATGAGCCTGGTGGCAGCGATTCTCTTCAACGTGATCCTGGCGGGCAACCCCATTAGCCAGCTTCCTGCCATCTGGGTGGGCACCGTCATCAAGAACTTCCCCATGGCCTTCTTCTGGAACATGTTCGGCGCGCCCCCCCTGAGCCGGCTCCTCATCCGGACCGTCTTCGCGGGCGTGGGCGTAAATAAGGACGCGACCGCTCCCGCCCGTCTGGCCGAGGCCGAGGACTAGGAGGAACATCGGACCGTGACAGGGTGACGGTTCCCTCAGGCTGGGGAGACCTATCTCTTGGAGCCCTGGCGAAGAGGACCGGGCCCTCCTTGTATGTCAAGAGGGTCCCCTGTCACGCTCTTGTCACGCGCCGCCCCCCGTCACGTCGACTGTCATCTGGCGGTGGAGGGCCATGTTCGCTAGGCTATCGTACAGGATAGGTAGGATACGCCGAACGTCGGGAGGCCGCCATGATCAACCACTATTGCAGGAAGCCCCTGTGGGAATGCAATGACACCCTGGTCGGGGTGGCCCAGGGACAGATACCAGCGGATACGGTAATCAAGGACGTTCGCCTGGTGTCCGTTACCACCCACGAGGTCCTGGACCACACGGACATCGCCCTGGCCGAGGGCAGAGTCGCCTACGTGGCCCTGCCCGGCCATACGGCCGACCATTGCATTGGGCCCAAGACCCAGCTGGTGGACGGCCACGGCCTCTATGCCACGCCTGGCCTCATGGACTCCCACATCCACATCGAGTCCTCCATGGTGGGCCCCTCCGAGTACGCCCGCGGGGTCGTACCCCATGGGACCACTGGCATCTACGCCGACCCCCACGAGGTGGCCAACGTCCGTGGCCTGGAGGGCGTGAGGGCCATGTGGGAGGACGCCGAGAGGGTCCCCCTGAAGGTCATGTTGACCCCGCCCTCCTGCGTGCCCGCCGTCACGGGGGTGGAGGACACGGGTGCCGACATCGATGCAACGGACATCGCCCAGACCATGACCTGGCCCGCCACCGTGGGGCTGGGCGAGATGATGAACTTCCCGGGCGTCCTCTCCGACGAGACCCGCCCCATGGACGAGATCCGCGAGACCCTCAAGGCCGACCGGGTCGTAACCGGCCACTACGTGACCACCGACACCGACCGGGGGCTCAACGCCTACATCGCTGCCGGGGTCTCGTCCTGCCACGAGTCGGGGTCCTTCGATGACGTCCTGGCCAAGCTCCGCCTGGGCATGTACGCCCAACTCCGCCTGGGGTCCGCCTGGCTCAACCTCCCGGGCTACCTGCCCCAGCTTGTCCAGAGCGGCGTGGACACCCGGCTCTGCCTCCTCTGCACCGACGACTGCCACCCCAACACCATCGTGAGCGACGGCCACATGGACCGGGTCCTGCGCGAGGCCGTCCGCCTGGGGCTGGACGGGGTCACGGCCGTCCAGATGGCAACCCTCAACATGGCGACTTACTTTGGCCAGGCCCAGGACCTGGGTGCCATCGCCCCCGGCAAGTGCGCCGACATCGTCCTCTGGCAGGATCTCACCGACTTCCAGGCCCAGATGGTCTGGATTGACGGCCGGCTGGTGGCCCAGGAGGGCAAGGCCCTCTTTGCAGTGGAGCCCTTTGCCTGGCCCGACTTCATGACCCATACCATGGAGCTGGGCGACCTCTTGACGCCCCGGGCGTTCGACTTCCCCTGCGACAAGCCCGACGGCACTGCCAAGGTGAGGGCCATCGGCATCAAGGCGGGCGACACCCTGACCCAGGACGCCATAGTGGAGGTCCCCGTCCAGGGCGGCAAGCTCCAGGCCGACCCCGCCCACGACATCCTGAAGCTCTGCGTCTTCGACCGTCACCACGGCAGCAAGGGCACCTACTCCCACGGCTTCGCCACGGGCTTCGGCATCCATGGGGCCCTGGCCCAGACGGTCAGCCACGACGCCCACAACCTCCTGGTCATGGGCGACAATGATGCCGACATGGTCCTGGCGGCACGAACGTTGGAGGCCTGCGGGGGCGGCGAGGTGGCCGTCCAGGACGGCAAGGTCCTGGCCCTGGTGGAGCTTCCCGTGTGCGGCCTCTTGAGCACAGGGCGGGTGGAGGATGTTGCCGCCCAGGTCTCGCAGGTCCAGGAGGCCTGGCGCCAGATGGGCTGCAAGCTCCCCTCCCCCTTCATGACCATGGGCGTCATGTCCCTGGCATGCGTCCCCGTCCTCAGGCAGACCAATCGGGGCTACGTGAATTGCCTGACCTTCCAGATGGAGCCGCTCGTCGTGGAGTGACGTCAGCACCACTCCTAGGTGGGAAAATGACTGTAGAGGGCGCGCTCCTTGGGGTGGGCCCTCGCTTCCGCCACAAGCCAGGAGGTTGGTTTCCATGGCCCTACTTGCCGCCTTTGCCGTTCCGCATCCGCCGCTCATCATTCCCGCCGTCGGTCGCGGGGAGGAGCGGGGCATCCAACGCACCATCGACGCCTACCAGGAGGTCGCCCGCCGCATCTGCGAGCTGGCGCCGCAGACCATCGTGATCTCATCTCCCCACTCCATCATGTACCGTGACTACCTGCACATCTCGCCCGGCGCCGGGGCCAAGGGGAGCTTCGCCCGCTTTGGCGCTCCTCAGGCCCGCTACCAGGCAGACTACGACCAGGTCTTCGTCAGCGCCCTCTGCGCCGCAGCCGATGCGGACGGCCTTGCCGCAGGGACCATGGGTGAGCGTGACCCCAGCCTGGACCACGGAACCATGCTTCCCCTCCACTTCATCCAGGGGGCCTACGAGGAGGCGGGGCGGACCCAGGACTTCAAGGTCGTGCGCATGGGCCTTTCTGGACTTTCTCCCGCCGCCCATTACCAGCTGGGCCAGCTGGTCCAAAAGGTGGCTGACGTCCTGGGGAAGCGCGTCGTATACGTGGCCTCGGGGGATCTTTCTCACAAGCTCACAGACGATGGCCCCTACGGATTCGCTCCGGAAGGCCCGCAGTTCGACGAGCTGGCCTGCGAAGCCTTCGGGACAGGTGACTTCCTGAAGCTCCTGACCGTCGACCCGAGCTTTGCCGAGCGTGCGGCCGAGTGCGGGCTCCGCAGTTTCCAGATCATGGCTGGCGCCCTGGACCGTACCCCGGTGAAGGCCGAACTCCTGAGTCACGAGGGTCCCTTTGGCGTGGGTTACGGTGTCGCGGCATTCACCCCAACTGGCCAGGAGGGCAGCGACGAGGACAGGGACTTCCGAGCTCAGTACATCGCTTGGCACACCCAGGACATGCGTCGCCGCAAGGATGCGGAGGACCCCCTGGTAAAGCTGGCACGTCTTGCCACCGAACGCTATGTGACCTTTGGGGAGCGCACCGATGCGACAAGCCCCACCGACTTGGCCTTCTTAGACGCCCGACTGCCCGCAGAGGCCATCGACAGCAGGGCCGGATGCTTCGTCTCCCTCCACAAGGACGGTGAGCTCCGCGGTTGCATCGGCACCATCCTCCCCACCAAGGCAACGCTTGGCCAGGAAATCTGCGACAACGCCGTAAGCGCATGCTCCCGCGACCCGCGCTTCCCTCCCGTCAGCGAAGACGAACTTCCCGAGCTGGTATACAGCGTGGACGTCCTGAGTGAGCCCGAGACCATCGACAGCCCCAGAGAGCTTGACCCCAGGCGCTACGGCGTCATCGTCTCGACCAACGATGGGCGCAGGGGACTTCTCCTACCCGACCTGGACGGTGTCGACTCGATAGAGGAGCAGGTCAGCATAGCCGCGCGCAAAGGCGACATCGACCTTGGGAACGACGACTGGCATCTTGAGCGCTTTGAGGTGGTGCGACACACGTGAGCGAATCGAAAGAATCCCATGCGTCCGCCCGCCTGACCTGCCCCGTCTGCCCGCGAGCCTGCCGCCTGGCCCCGGGCCAGGCAGGTGCCTGCCGAACCAGGGTCGCTACGGACGCCGCCGTCATCCCGAAGGCTTACGGACGTCTGACCTCGCTGGCCCTGGACCCCGTGGAAAAGAAGCCCCTGGCTTGCTGGCACCCAGGCTCCTACCTCCTGTCAGTCGGCAGCTACGGCTGCAACTTCCACTGCCCCTTCTGCCAGAACTGGCAGATATCCCAGGTAGGCGCATACGACGTCCCCTGGCAGGAGGTCTCACCAAAGGAGCTGGTCGCACTCACCCTGCGGGAGCACGCCCGTGACCCCCACGTCATCGGCATCGCCCACACCTACAACGAACCCCTCGTCTGTTGGGAGTACGTGCGAGACGTGGGACGGCTCGCCCACGAAGTCGGCCTTGCAAACGTTCTTGTCTCCAATGGATGCGCGAATGCCCAGGTAATCGATGTCCTTGCCCCACTAATTGACGCGGCGAACATCGACCTAAAGACCTTTGACCCAAAGGTCTATCAGAGTTATGGCGGCGAACTCGCGACCGTCAAGGAGACCATCAGGCGCCTGGGCGCCGAGCCCAGCTGTCACCTGGAGGTCACTACCCTGATCGTGCCAGGCGTGAACGACAGCGAGGAAGAGGTGCGCGCCATCGCCAACTGGCTTGCTGGCGTGGACCCAAAGGTCGTCCTTCACGTGACCCGCTTCTTTCCCCGCTGGCATATGCAGGACCGCCCGCCCACACCCGTGGACCAGGTCTACCATCTGGCAGACATCGCCCGCGAGCACCTGGACCAGGTCTTTGTCGGCAACTGCTGAGTGATATCCAAAAGGGAGTACCCCTTATCCATAAGGGAGTACCCCCTATGGATATCTGGATTACGACCTGCTATGGTGGACTGCCTTCTCGGCGTACATGACCTCATCAGCACGAGCCACGAGCGATGCCACGGTGTCTCCAGGCTCCAAGCGGGTCGCGCCCATGCTCAGGGTTATGCGATAGGGCCTCTCGCCAGAGTCGTTAGCCCGGTTCAGGGCATTTACCACGGCCTTCTTGATCAGCGCGGTATCGTCTTCTGCGTCCTCCCCTGCCAAGAGCACGAACTCGTCGCCACCATAGCGACCGACGGCACAAGACAGTCCGGAGTCTTTGGCACCCTGCAAAATGGCCCTTGCAACCACTCTCAGGGCCTCGTCGCCCTCCACATGCCCGTAGGTGTCGTTGATGTGCTTGAAGTAATCCACATCGACGATGATAAACCAGGCCACCTTGCCTTCGCTCTCGCACTCATCCAGGGCGTTCTTGACCGACCGAAGGACCTGCCTGCGGTTATTCAGGCCCGTCAGGGGGTCTCGGGAGGCGGCCTCGTCTGCAAGCGTCACGTAGAGTACCAGCGCCTCCAAGCTCACGCCCTGGCAGGCAACGGGAATCCAGCTCCAGAGGAGCTGGATGATGCCGCATGCCCCTGGTATCAGGGGAAAGATTCCCAGCATGAGCAGTCGCCCGCGATCCAGGTAGTTCTTGTCCTTGAAGGCACGACGGAGCGTGTCCACCGCGGCGTAGATGGCATAGGGATAGGCGAGGAGATACTGGACTCCGAAGTAGGGACCACGCGTATAGGTAAGGCCATCCGGGTAGCCGAAGAGTATGCCCGTGTTCCAGTTGATTATCAAAAGAACGATATGAACGTAGAAGGGGATGAGCGCCAAGCGTCGCCATGACCAGTTGAAGACGTAGGTCCTCCCCTGGATGGCCTCAAAGTAGACGAGCCACTGCCAGCACATGCCCGTAGTACTGAAGAAGTAGAGGGTCTTCAAAAGCATCTGCACCGAAGGAATATTGGGCAGAAAATTGTTGTAGCAAAGGGAGAAAAGTGCATCCGTGGCAACGAAGGCCATGCTGGCCCCCAAGGCCCCCTGCAGGGCGCGGTTGGCGATACTGTCACCCAGGGTCTTTCTCGCCCTCAGCATGATGAAGACCAGAAGCCCCATGGACCCCAGGTTCAGTTCGTTATACAGGTGCACGTAGGCAAAATGATAATCCACGAGCAGGCTCCCCCGAGGGACGGCGGGGTCGCCGAGAAACTCGGACGACCCCGCCAAAGTTAGCGCTTACTTCCTGTGGGCACGATAGTAGTTCATGAGTGCCTTGGTGCTTGCGTCCTGGTCGGCCAGGGCTGCGTCGTCGTGGAAGGCAGGGGTGATCTTCTTTGCCAGCTGCTTGCCCAGCTCGACGCCCCACTGGTCATAGGAGTCGAGGCCCCAGACCGTGCCCTCGACGAAGGTGATGTGCTCGTAGAGCGCAATGAGCTCGCCCAGTGCGTACGGCGTGAGCTCCTCGCCAAAGATTGAGGTCGTGGGACGGTTGCCCTCAAAGACGCGGGCAGGGACCATCCACTCGGCAGTGCCCTCGGCACGGACCTCGTCGGCAGTCTTGCCAAAGGCAAGCGCCTTGGTCTGAGCCAGGAAGTTGGCAAGGAAGACCTCATGGACATCCTGGTCCCCATCCTTATTGGGGTTGGGGGTATTCACAAAGGCGATGAAGTCGGCAGGAATCACGTGAGTGCCCTGGTGAATCAGCTGATAGAAGGAGTGCTGGCCGTTGGTGCCAGGCTCGCCCCAGTAGATCTCGCCGGTCTTTGATGTGACGGGGGTGCCATCCCAGCGGGTGGACTTGCCGTTGGACTCCATGGTCAGCTGCTGCAGATAGGCGGGGAAGCGATGCAGGTACTGGTCATAGGGCAGGATGGCATGGCTCTCGGCGCCATAGAAGTTGGCGTACCAGACGTTGATGAGGCCCATGAGGGCGACAACG
The DNA here is from genome assembly GCA_900316105.1 of uncultured Olsenella sp. Classification (GTDB taxonomy): domain Bacteria; phylum Actinomycetota; class Coriobacteriia; order Coriobacteriales; family Atopobiaceae; genus Olsenella_F. The sequence goes on along the minus strand of ONBR01000007.1, from coordinate 32,544 downwards.
TTCTCCTCCAAGGGGGTCTCGAGGAAGTAGGTGTCCATGGCATGGAAGCCAGAGAGGAGCTCCTCGAAGACCTTGGGGCCATATGCAACGATCAGGGACAGGCCGACTGCTGCGTCGACGGAATAACGGCCACCGACCCAGTTCCAGAAGCCAAAGGCGTTGGCGGGGTCGATGCCAAACTTCTTGATCTCCTCTGCATTGGTGGAGACAGCCACGAAGTGCTTCTCGATGGCCTCAGCGGTCTTTGCCTCGGAGCCGTCGATGGCGCCCTGGGCCTTGAGCTGGTCGAGCATCCAGGTACGAACCTCACGGGCGTTGGTGAGGGTCTCCAGGGTGGTGAAGGTCTTGGACACGACGATGACCAGGGTGGTCTCGGGGTCCAGGCCCTTGACCTTCTCGGCCATGTCGTTGGGGTCGATGTTGGAGACGTAATGGACGTCGACGGCGCGGGGCAGAGACTTCAGGGCCTCGTAGATCATGACCGGGCCCAGGTCGGAGCCACCAATGCCGATCGAGATGACGTCAGTGATCTGCTTGCCGGTAACGCCCTTCCACTCGCCGGAGCGAACCCTGTCGGCGAAGGCATACATGCGGTCGAGCACCTCGTGGACATCCTTGACGGTGTCCTGGCCGTCGACGATGAACTTGCCCTCGTCAGAGGCGGGACGACGCAGGGCGGTGTGGAGGACGGCTCGGTCCTCGGTCGTGTTGATGTGAACACCAGAGAACATGGCATCACGACGCTCCTCGACCTTGACGGCCTTGCCAAGCGCAACGAGCAGGCGCAGGGTCTCGTCGTCCACGAGGTTCTTGGAGAGGTCAAAATGCAGGTCGTTTACGTCGTACGAAAGCTTCTTTACACGCTGGGGATCGTTGGCGAAGGCCTTCTTGAGGGTGAAGGTATCCTTCATCTTTGCGTAGTGATCCTGAAGCGAAGACCACTCGGGGGTCTGGGTTGCATCGATGGGTGCGGGAACGTTTGCCATATCTGCTCCTCTGCAATGCGATCGTCTTGCGCCGACTTCCTTGTGCCGACGCATACCTACTTTTGATTTTAATCCAGCGGGAACCTGTCCCGGCTGTTGTTTCGAAACTTGCTAGTAGGGCTCGGCCAAGGGCGAAAGCTGCTTCAAATAGGCCCACATGAGCTGCTTCTTCTTTGGGTCGTCCAGAGAGGCGGCAAAACCGCCCAGGTTCATGACGCGCATACCCATCAGGTAGACCACGTATCCCGGCAGGAGCTCGGCCGCCTGGATGCTAGGCAGGGACGCGAGCTCGTCGGGATAGGCCTCTCGTACGGCATGGGCGGCGGAGTTGTCGCAGATGATCAGAGTGGCAGGGTCCAGGGTCGCCACCACCTGGCGCAGGAGTCTGTCATCCAGCATGCTGCCATCACGCCTGACCGTCGCAGCCGCGCACCAGTCCTCTGGCTCGTAGCCCAGAGCGGGTGCCACCAGGGAGGCTCGCAGGGCGTCACCGTCCCTACCCGACAGCAAAGCCGCGCCAGAAAGCTCCTCAGCAGAAAGGTCGCCCTTCAGAAAGCAGACGCTAGAAAAGGCATTGCCAGCCAGAACGACGCCCTCGTTCTCCAGCTGTGCTACCTCGGCTGCAACCTTATTGACGTAGGCCGTCTTGCGTATGTCTCTATCGGTGGCCATTGCCCCTCCCGATCCAACCGAACCTCCATGAATATGATTCTAACGCGGCATACATTCTAAGTTGTGGGTATAAGCGCTTCAGTCAGTTACGCACGCGCAGAAGCGCGTTCCCGCAAAGGAGAGTCATCATGTCACAGCCCATCACCGCCGCAGAGTTCGGCTCCGTCGTTTCCGGAGCTACCAAGCCCATCCTCATCGACTTCTGGGCCTCCTGGTGCGGCCCCTGCCGCGCGCTTGGCCCTGTCGTCGAGGAGATCGCCAACGAGATGTCAGACAAGTTTGATCTCTACAAGTGCAACGTAGACGAGCAGCCTGAGCTTGCCCAGAAGTTTGGCATCATGTCCATCCCAACCCTCATCCTCTTCAAGGACGGCAAGCCCGTTCACACCATGGTAGGCAACATGCCCAAGGCAGACCTCGTGAACGAGCTTTCCGCCAACCTCTAAGGCCCGGCACTACAAATGAGCTCTAGGACCATCACAAATCGGGCGCTTGGTCTGATTCGGCGCAACCGCGGCTACGTCATCGCCGCGGTTGCGCTCGTCGTATTCGTGGAAATTCTCGAGAGGATCCTGGAGGGTGACGCGAATAGGCTCGACGTCTGGGCTTATCAGCTGGTGGTCGTCCGCCTGCGTACTCCCTGGCTCACCCCCATCATGCAGTCCATATCGGAGCTGGCCCTGCCCGTAGTCCTTTTGGTCGTTCTCCTAGTCATAGAGGCATTTGCCCCGGGCAGGCGACCCGGACTTGTCGCCGCGGTCAACCTTGCCCTGGTCACCCTCCTGAATCTCCTACTCAAGGAGGTCGTTCACCGCCCTCGCCCTGACGGCTTTCGCCTGATCTCCGAGACGGGATACAGCTTCCCATCTGGCCACTCCATGGTCGCCATGGCCTTCTATGGCCTTTTGGCCTGGATGGTGTGGCGCTACGAGAGGGACAAGGTCGTCAAGTGGCTTTGCATGCTTGGCTTTGCCCTGGTCATCTGTGCCATTGGCTTCAGCAGGGTCTACCTGGGCGTCCACTATGCGACTGACGTCATTGCCGGCTTCTGCGTCTCACTGGCCTGGCTCATGCTCTACACCCGAATCGTCGTCCCCCTCTGGCTGGACGACGAGAAGGAACGACCAGACACGAAAGAGTGAACCTCGTATAAATAGCTCCCGTTTCCACAATGGAGACGGGAGTTCTTCTTAGAAGTCCAGAGTGATGATCTCCGCCGACAGGACCTTCCCATTCTCGGCAATGATACGGCCCATGCTGGGTCCCTTGGCGCGGGGATAGGTGGGGCTTCCCGGGTTCATGATCAAGGTCCCGGACTCCCTGTCACGCTCTACGTAGGGCCTGTGCGTATGCCCACAGATGGCTATGTCGCACACGCTCGTGTCCAGGCGCTCACGGTAGTGGCAGACCTGCCAGCGGAATCCGTCGGAAAAGAACTTGCACCTACGCACGGCACCCGACCCGTAGCCCAGACTGTAGTCGTTGTTGCCCAGGGCCAGTTTGAGCGGGGCAATCTGCTCGAGGGTACGAATGTCGGAAAGGCTGCAAACGTCTCCCGCATGCACGATGACATCCGCCCCCTGCAATTGGTCCAGAAGCTCCTCGGAAAGAAAGCCGTGCGTATCCGAGATGATGTCGTAGCGCATCTGCAACTCCCCTATCGGTCAGGGACTCTAAATCCCCAGGGCACGTTTGACGGAAACGACACGTCGACGCGACACGGGAATCTTCTTGTCCTTGACGTCCTTGATGCCCAGCTGCAGGATGCCGCTGGAGACAAACTCCACATCCTCGACCTGCTGGAGATTGACGATATAGCCACGATGCACGCGGTAGAAGCCGTGCGGAGTGAGCTTCTGCTCGAGCTTTGCCAGGGAAATCGTGGACAGGAAGCGGTCGGAATCCGTGTAGATGCAGGAATAGTCGTCCTTGGCCTCGATATAGCGAATCTCGTCAATGGGAACCAGGACCTTGCGGCCGCCCTTCTCGACGGGAATGCGCTCTACCGCGGAGTGGGCGGGACTGACGGGCTTTCTGCGCGCCTCTACCTTATCCAGGGCATGCATGAGCCTATCGGTCTCCACGGGTTTCATGAGGTAATCGATGGCGTCGACGTCAAAGGCCTCGAGCGCATACTCGCTGTACGCAGTCACAAAGACGATGGCGGGCATGGCGGGAGGGTTCTTGATCTGGCGCAGGGCCTCGGCAAGACGCATGCCGGACATCTTTGGCATAGAGATGTCCAGGAAGATGACGTCAATCATGTGAGGGTGACCCTCTTCTTCGCTGCAGCGCACGATAATCTCAACGGCCTCGCGCACGCTTGCGGCCTCCCGGATGGAATCCATCCTACCGGACTCCTCGAGCAGATACCGCAGCTCCGAGCGCGCTGGCGCTTCGTCATCAACTATCAGTGCGTTTAGCATGCGTTGTTCACCTTGCCCTTCGAAATCTCCGTGTCGTGAAACTGACCCTTTGCCTCTAAGGATACCAATAGCTGGCAAAACTCACGGCAAATCTTACACTAGCACTACTTCATGAGCTTGGGCGCCTGCGAGGCGACACCCGCGAGCCTGAGCGTCACAGCAGTACCCGCGCCAACCTTTGACATGATTTCCACGCCCGAGCCCTCGCCGTAGAAACGATCAATGCGCTCCGCAACATTCCTGATGGCGATGCCCGTGCCCTTCTTGTTGTGAGATATGGGCGTATCCTCCGGCTGCTCCTCCGTCAGCTTGCGCGCAGACTCCTCAGTCATGCCCAATCCGTCATCCACGACGGCAATCAGGACGTCGTCACCGTCCACGGTGGCTTGGATGTCAATGCGCAGGGGTCCTTCCTCGCGCATGGCGTGTCGCACGGCGTTCTCCACCAGGGGTTGGACGATGAAGCCAGGCACCAGAAGCTGCTCCAGGCCAGGGTCAACGCTCTCGGTCTGGATGATACGGTCCTCCCCAAAGCGTGCCTTCTCAATCTTTAGATAACGCTTGGTCTGGGCCAGCTCCTCCGAAAGCGGAATGAGCGTCTGCGAACTCTCCAGCGTGCGTCGGTAGTAGACCGAGAACTCGCGTAGTAGGTCTCGGGCCTTGGCGGGATCGGTCCTGGTAAGTGACGCCATGGTGTTGAGCGCATTGAAGAGGAAGTGGGGGTTGATCTGAGCCTGCAGGGCCTTGACCTCGGCACGTGCCGTAAGCTCGGCCTGAATCTCCAGCTCGTGGGTGGAGAGCTGTGTGGACAGGAGCTCGGCATATCCGCGAGCGATGGCTATCTGGGTGCGGTCAACCTCTCGCCCATGGTGGTAGTAGAGCTTTATGGTACCGACGCACTTGTCAGCCACCATGAGCGGAGCAAAGATTCCAACCGGAAGCGCGAGCGCACGAGCCTTGTGGCCATGCCTTTCGTCTTCCTCGCTCATGAAGATACCGCCCTCATCGCTTCCTAGGCTCGAGAAGGTCTGCACCCTTCCGGACTCCAGCACCTCGCGCGTGGCAGCCGAGATCTCGGAGCCCGCAAGGTAATGAGACACGCCATCGCCCACATAGGCAAGGGTCTCCGTGGTATCCGTGACGGCGATAGCTGCCGCCCGCGTCTCGGGAAGAAGGAGCTGGCATACCGCCATCGCACCCTCGCTCGTCAGGCCGCCGGAAAGGGAGCGCAGGGTGGAGGAGGCGACTATCAGCGTACGCTCCGTGGCCTGGGAGCGCAGATCGTCGGGGACGATCATGATTGACCCCGTCATTGCAATGGTCAAGGCCAGGCCAGCGCCCGAGATTACCGACGCAGCGAGGTTTCCCCTGGTAAATCCCCAGGTAAGCAGCCCAAGCAACACGATTGCAGCCAGAAGTAGGCCCGCGTTCGTGAGGAAGGACGTGTTTGCCTTGGCCCATTCCCTCAGCCTACGCATCCTCATCCGCCTCCTCACCATCAATAACGGGCCATGCCGGCATGTTGCTAGGCGTCCCCAGACGGATCAGGCGTCTGGAAAGGGCGCGGTCCGCCCAGATTATGCTCATGATGCGTGGCCAGTGCGTCTGGAAGGCAAAGTAGCTTCCGCAGACTCGCTGGGCCCATTGCCTTGCGTGTCTGCGTCCGACCAGCCAAATCTTCAGGTAGGCCATGCGCTCGGGGCCAACCAGTGCGCGAAGCAATGCCGTCCGAGACATATTGGTACGAACTTCGGGGGTCAGAAGATCCTTGGGATAGGGAGCCAGGGACTCGGGACGGACCTGTCTGAGACTCTTCTGCGTGTTTGCATAGTCGAGCTTTGCCAGCTCATACTCCCAGCGATACACGTCCTGCAGGAAGCGGGCTGCACGAGAGGGAATCTTGGGTGGCAGGTGGCAAACCCGCCATTTATTGTCAAACCACACGTCGTGCCCATGCATGCGCAGGTTGAGGAGGTAGTCGAGGTCCTCACCACGGGTAATCTCGGGGTCGAAGGCAACATGGGTAAAGGCCTGAGCGCTCAGGGAAAAGCAGCCGCCACAGACGATGTTGGAGCGCGAGATGCGGGTCTTCTTGAGGGCCCTCTCCATCCATTCGTTGAACTGGGCCCTTTTGGTCCAGTAACGATTGCGCAGACTGGGCGGTCGGCGCTCGGCAAAGGGCGAGCCGTCGTGCAGGTAGTAGCCGCTCTTTGCAAAGATCATGAGTCCCTGGCGGGTCTCCATACCCAGACCGTAGATGGCGTCCAGGAGGAAGTTCTCATCGATGGCCACCTCGTCGTCATCCAGAAAGACCACAACGTCGTGGCCCAGGACTGCCGCAACGGCCAGCCCCATGTTGCGAATGGCGCCGTAGCCACGCAGGCTCACCGGGTCGCCCTTGAGCCTGGGAGCCACCCGGTCTATGGCATGTTTGACCTCCTCGGCCTCGGCGGTGCCGATGACCAGGGGGTTAAGCCGAGGGTGCATCCTGCAGATTCCGTCGACTCGTGCGCGGGCGGCACGCTCGCACTCGGGTGAGGCAACCAGGAGAATGATGACCCTGAGAACACCGCGCACGGGTTCAAGAGAGTCCAGACAGGTCTGCAGCTCGGGGAGGGGCTTGTCGATGGGCGTCGCATGGTCGTAGCTGCCCACCCGTCCTATCTCGGCAGGACGATCCTTCACTGTCCAATACGAGGGAATGACGATGGCAGGATTCAAGGCTTCTAGGTCCTCTCGACTCCAGCAGCTCAGACGCTACCCGATACCTGTCATGGGGCGCGACCTTGTCTGGTTGACCGTTCCTGTCGCCTTGACAAGACAAACATCCCTGAAAACGATGAAAGGCGCGCGATGCTCACGAAGGGGCGAATGCCTGTCACTAGCAGCAAGGACATGGAGATACTTTGTAATACCCGTCCAGTATACAGGATGGCTCTCGCATACGCCGCGTGCCCTTGACCGTTCACAGCCCAAGGCGTTGACAGGGTCATTGTATCTATGTATTGGCTTTGCAGAGAAACTCTTTCGGATTTACCAACGAAAGAGTCGATATTTACTACCGATTTTTATCATTTAATGGGCATTCCAGCCAATGGCTAGCGCCTATTGCGCGCCTTCTGGAGCAATCGATCATAGCCAGTGGCAAATCTGGCGCCTTCCTCTCCCGCCGCGTCCCCCGCCACGACGATGCCGTACTCGTCAGAGACCAGGAAGGCTTCCTCGAAGGAGGTGGGATCTGCCTTGACCTCGTCCAAAAGACCTTCGCGACGCTCCAGGGGAATCCCCAGCGTGCGGGCAAGATCCTCCACCAGAGAGGCCGCACCAGACGGGGTCGTGCCCTTGCCGGCGTCCCAGTACAGGACGCCGTCTCGCTTTGCCCATAGGCTCTCGGGCTCCACGCCCGTCTCGGCACCCTCCGCCTGTGCATGCCGTGCGCGTCGGGCAAGGTCTGCCAGGGAATCCTTGGCCAGCCCCTCGTAGGGTCCCACGGTCATGGCAGCTTGGCCCTTCTCGTCCACGATGATCATGAGTACGCCATCGGGATACTGGGCCGCACCTTCCTGAAGCGTCCACTCTATATGCTGCTTCGCCCAGGCAACCAGCGCCGTATCTATGCGGTCGCCCTCAATCCTACGACGCCCCAGGGCGCGCAGGTGCCGGTTCTCCAGAGGCAGCCTTCCTCCCGCCAGGCGCCAGCGACAGATGAGCTCTGGCTTGCCAAGGGTGAACGACCCGCCCGACTCAAGGATTTCTGACATCTTGACCTCCAGGAAGAAATATCATCCACAATGGCTACGCTAGAATGCGCTGGCACCGCCAGGGCAGTAGCCGCCGTGTGTTCTCAATGGTACCCACTCGAAGGCGCTTTTCAGACGCTCGAGCGAACCTACTACACCTTACGATCATTGTCGGAGTTGATTGACACGTGAGTACCACCGTCACACTACCTCGCGGACGCTTTGCTCCCACGCCCTCGGGCCGTATGCACCTGGGCAATGCCTTCTCGGCCCTTATGGCCTGGTTGTCGGCAAAGTCTCAGGCAGGCTCCATGGTCATGCGCATCGAGGACCTGGATCCGCGAGCCAAGCACGCCGACTATGCCCAAACCCTCATGGATGACCTGGGCTGGCTGGGTCTCTCCTGGGACGAGGGACCCTACTACCAGAGCGAACGTTACGCCATCTACCAGAAGGCAATCGAACGCCTACAAGACATGGGCCTCATTTATCCCTGCTTCTGCACACGCAGCGAGCTCCACGCTGCCACGGCCCCTCATGCTTCCGACGGCACCTACCTCTACCAGGGAACTTGCCGAAATCTCACTCCAGGGCAGGTGGCCCAAAAAAGCCTCGTTCGCCCTCCCGCCCTACGCCTGCGCGTTCCCGATGCGAACGACCCCAGGGGAACCATCTCCTTTGACGACCTCTGCTTTGGCCATCAGACCGAGGTCCTTGCCCACGAGTGCGGCGACTTCCTAGTCCGTCGAAGCGACGGCGTGGTCGCCTACCAGCTCGCGGTGGTGGTCGATGACGCACTCATGGGCGTCAACCAGGTGGTTCGTGGCAGCGACCTCCTGGGCTCGTCAGCTCGACAGACCTACCTGGCCAGACTTTTGGGCTACGAGGCTCCCAGCTATGGGCACGTCCCCCTGCTGGTCGCCCCAGGGGGAAGACGGCTCTCCAAGCGCGATCGCGACCTTGACCTAGGCGCCCTGCGGGCCATGGGGGTCAGACCAGAGCGCATCGTAGGATGGCTTGCGAGCCAGGTGGGTATGGCGGAGCCCGGGGAGGAACTTGCTCCGGAGGACCTTCTGCCGCGCTTCGATTGGGAGAAGGTCCAGGCCCACCACGATGACATCCTGGTAGACGCGGAATCGGTCTTGGAGTATTTCCGCGCATAGACAAAAAGAGTCCTTGAGAGAATCCCTTTTGTGGAGTATCATTCAACAGCACGTGATTGGAGAGCTGACCGAGAGGCCGAAGGTGCTCGCCTGCTAAGCGAGTATAGTCCCTAAGACTATCTGGGGTTCGAATCCCCAGCTCTCCGCCAGATGATTCAAGCCCGACTGCCCAGCGCGGTCGGGTTTTCTTTTTTTGCCGCCGTGTGTCGCAAGGGGCTACCCCCAGCGACACAAGTCCCCCTGTGACACGCCCCGCGACACACGAATGTGGAGAAAAAGTTTCTAAAAGTTTTTCTTGACATGGTCCTTAGAAAATGCGATTCTATTCCTTGTTCGCGGCGTTACCTCAGCTGGATAGAGGGTCTGACTACGAATCAGAACGTCATAGGTTCGAATCCTATACGCCGCACCACTGAATGTGAGGAGCCCCTGCTAAGGGGCTCTTTTTTTATCCAAATGAACTCATGGGCGCTACGTCTGCCGGAAGAAAGCGGACGGGCGCAACTCTCTGCTGCATGCCGATGACAGCCTTGGCCCTGTCGGCATCCTCGGGGTACACAAGGTTCTTGAATGATCCCCTCTTGTGGTCCATGAGCTCGCGGAGCTCCTTGCGGCCAAGGAGCTCCAGACAGCTATCGTTTTCGTACAGGATGTCCTCGGACTCGTCGTTCTTGTCCACGAAGGGGGCGGGTCTTCCTTCTTCTGCAGACTGTTCGTGCTTTCAGTCTCCAGAAGAAGAAAGACCCGCCCCCCTCAGGCATAAAGGCGGATTTGTCGAACGACGCTACGCCAGGGGCTTGATGACCTCCATGTCGCGCATGTAGGGACGCAGGACCTCAGGCACCGTGATGGAGCCGTCGGCGTTCTGGTAGTTCTCCATGATGGCAGCCATGGTGCGACCGACAGCCAGTCCGGAGCCGTTCAGGGTGTGGACCAGGCGCGTGCCCTTGAACTCCTTGGGATCCTTGTAGCGGATGTTGGCACGGCGAGCCTGGAAGTCCCAGCAGTTGGAGCAGGAGGAGATCTCCTTGTAGTTGTTGTAGGAAGGCAGCCAGACCTCCAGGTCGTAGCACTTTGTGGCGGAGAAGCCGATGTCACCGGTGCAGAGGGTGACCACGTGATAGGGCAGCTTGAGCAGCTGGAGCATGCGCTCGGCCTCTGCGACCATGGACTCCAGCTGGTTCATGGAGTCCTCGGGCTTCGCGAACTTGACCATCTCGACCTTGTCGAACTCATGGACACGGATGATGCCTCGCGTGTCGCGGCCAGCGGAGCCAGCCTCCTCGCGGAAGCAGGGAGTGAAGGCGGTATACCACAGGGGCAGTTGGTCACCGTCCAGGACCTCGTCGCGGTGAATGTTGGTCAGCATGACCTCAGCCGTAGGAATGAGGTACATGCCACCGGAGACGTGGAAGAGGTCCTCGTCGAACTTGGGCAGCTGACCCGTGCCAAAGAGGCTGTCGTAGTTTGTGATGACAGGGGGCCACCACTCCTTGAAGCCAGCCTTGACGTGCTGGTCAACGAAGAAATTGATCAGCGCGCGCTCCATGAGGGCTCCCGCACCGCCCAGCAGGTAGAAGCGGGTACCGGCGAGCTTGACGCCACGATCAAAGTCGATCATGCCCGTGGCGGGACCTAGATCCCAATGAGCCTTGGGCTCAAAGTCGAACTGCGTGGGCTCTCCCCACTTTCGGACCTCGGGGTTGTCGGAGTCGTCCTTGCCATAGGGCACGGACTCGTGGGGGATATTGGGGATGGCTGCCACCAGGTCAAAGAGCTCCTTCTCCACCTGGCTGCGCTTCTCGTCCAGCTCGGCAATGCGCCCCTTGTTGGCTGCAACGGCTGCCTTGGCCTCCTCGGCCTCGTCCTTCTTGCCCTCGCGCATGAGCTGGCCGATGAGCTTGGACTTTGCGTTGCGGTCAGCCTGGAGCTTCTCGACCTCGCTGATCGTTGAGCGCCTGACCTCGTCGAGCTCAAAGAAGCGCTCACGATCCCAGTGGGCATTCTGCCTAGACGCGCAGGACTTGTCCACGACGTCAGGATTCTCTCTGACAAACTTGATGTCCAGCATTTAGCTACCTCTCTGTCCATTCCTTGATGCCGGTTGCGGCAAGCCTGCGGATACGAGTCATTGGTCTCGCACGTGCAGTTGCTTTGACCAAGTATATACTTGAGCGGAACTGTAACCACCTAGAGGGCTTATCCCTCACGGAAGGGACGCGCGATGGATAACGCCTCCAACTTCATCAATTGGCTCTTCAACACCCGTCCGGGCGTGCTTGCCCTGGTGCTGGGCGGCATCGTCCTCTTCATGATCATCGCATTTGTTCTGGAGAGAAAGACGCGCAAGATTTACAAGAACCACGAGAAGACCGAGGACGACTGGGACCTCTTCGACGACGATGACGAGGACGAAGACGACTAGGCCGTGCTGACCCGAGGAAGGGGGAAGCCCCCGGCCTCCGGATAGCATTACACCTCGAGCAGATCTCCCGCTACGCGGAGAAATATGTGGACCCTGGCTCATTGCGTCAGGGTCTCATTGTTTGTTCCCGTGGACTTTGCCCATTGGACACCACCCGCAGGCAGGTCTCATCCAAAGAGTTCACTTGGCTACGATACGAAAATAGGTAAGAAAAAGGCGCTCCCTTGGAGCGCCTGAGCATTTAATGGTGCGGGCGAAAGGACTTGAACCTTCATGAGATTGCTCTCATACGGACCTGAACCGTACGCGTCTGCCAATTCCGCCACGCCCGCGTAGGTCTGTATGATATGACAACGAGATTCGATTGCAAGCCAGAATTTCGAAAAAATCTGGTTCATCTCTTTTTGCCACTCATTCTTCTTTCCCTGGCCCACGCGACGGCCATAGAGCACAATGGGTCCAAATCCAAATGGCTGAGACCGGGAGGAGAGCCATGGGCACATGCAAGGCAAGCAGGCAAGGCTGGCAGTGGGGCCTTGGCATCCCGCTAGTCATCCTCATCTTCTCGCTCGGCATCTTTCTGGTGGCCTGCGGCCCATCCGACTCAGACGCTGACCCCAGCTCGGCCGTCAGCTCGAGCCAGGCCCAGGGGACAACCGCCTTGCCCACGGAGCCAGAGGTCAGCACCAAGGAGACGGACGACTCCGCAAAGTCGGAATCACAGACCAAACCCGAAGACGAGCCTACAACTGAGTCCACGGAACCAACAACCTCTGACGAAGCCACTCCCACCAGTGAGCTCACCCCAACCGAGTGGTCCGAGTCCGAGAGTCCCAACTACGTTCGCCTCGTCGGGAAGGCCCACATCGAAAGCCCCCTTGAGCCCGGCCAGGTCCAGTACGCTCCCCTGGACGAGCTCGGACGGACCAGGCAGGTAAGCGCCTGCATCACCAAGCAGATGATGGACGAAGGCCGCGCCCGCAAACGCGGTGACATGCCCGACCCCTCGGGCTGGCCCGCCAGAAACCAGAAGTCTGAGATTTCCCTTCCAACGGGTAGGACCTATCATGGCTACTTCTGGAACCGCTGCCACCTGTTGGCAAAGTCGCTGGGCGGCGAGGAGGTCCGCGAAAACCTAGTCACAGGTACGAGGATGCTCAACGTGGGTGCAAATGACGGCCAGGGTGGAATGGACATGTACGAGACGGCCATCCGCGACTGGCTCAGCTCCTATCCCAACGTCACGGTCCAGTACGTAGCCACCCCCGTTTACCAGGGGAACGAGCTCATTCCTCGCTCCGTCTATGTGGATGTCCTGTCCTCGGACGGAACCATCAACGAGCGGCTGGAAACCTACAACGCCGCCAAGGGTCACACAATCGACTACACGAACGGAACTTTCCAATAGACATCATGGACAGGAACTGTTCATTGGATCTCAAATGGGACAAAAGACTCCGTCCCCATTGTCTCATCGCGCGCATGGGCTAAACTATTCGCAAACGGCAGACCAAAAAACGCACCTCAAACGACCTAGGAGCCGCCGTGGACCAGCCTGTTTCCATAGAGCCCGATAGCCAGCGCCATTCCGATCAGCGTCCCGCCGAGCAGGGCCTGATTCTGAACCGCTACCGCTATATGTCTTCATGCGGCACGGGTGGTTTTGGCACGGTCCTCGTATGCTGGGACACCCGACTGCAGCGTCGCGTGGCAATAAAGCGGATGCTCCTGGTCCAGCCAGGCTACGCCACATCCGAGCAGATCATCGACGAAGCGCTTTCCGAGGCACGAACCTCGAGCATGCTTGCCAACCCAAACATCGTGACCATGTACGACTTTGAGGTAGACCGCTCATGGGCCTATCTGGTGATGGAGTACGTGGATGGACTGACCCTCACTGAGTTCCTTGCCCGTGTGGAAGGCGGCACCCTAACCAACGATGAGTGCGCCTACCTGGTACAGTCCGTGGGATCCGCCCTGGCCTATGCCCACGAGAACGGGGTTCTACACCTGGACATCAAGCCGTCGAACATCATGTTCGAACGTGACGGCACCATCAAGCTCTGCGACTTTGGCATGGCAACCTTGGCTTCTGCCGCGGGCTACGGAGGCGCCCGCGGCGGTACGGTGGGCTACATGCCACCCGAACAGATCACTGGAGACCTGGTCGATGAGCGCTGCGACGTGTTTGCACTTGCCGTGGTCTGCTGGCAGGCGCTCACTGGCGAGAACCCCTTTGCGGCACCGACCGCGGAGGAATCCCTGAGGAGAATCGAGCGCGGTCCGCGCAGGGAAATCTCCCAAGTCGACCCCGACGTGACAGGAATGGCCTCAGAGGCCATCATGCAGGCCATCTCCCCCAACCCGGCATTGCGCCCCCCGTCAGTGGAGGCGTTCTCCAACGAGGTCGCCTTTGCCCTTGGAGACCCCGATGCAGGCGGTCAGTCTATAAAGTCCCTTATGCTGCAATCCACGGATGACTCGGTCGAGGAGACGGAAGGATACATTCGTGAGCAGCTACCCATAGCCTACCGCTACCCATGGCTTGCGGATGTGATCGTGCGCTTTGCCACGGCACTCACAACTGGCTGGTCCTGCTTCGCAACCTCGGGCGCTTGGGCAGGTACTGCTGGCAACGCCCCAATTGCGATTGCCTGTGGAGCCGCCGTCCTCACTGCCATATGGTCACCCGTGGGCTCGCTTCTGGCCTTTGCGTCACTGATGGCAGCCATGCTCATGTCCACCTCGAGCGCAGCCGCAACCTTCTGGACCATATCCCTCGTGACGGCGTTCGGCATCTGGTGGGTCATGGTTGGTAGGACCGACAGACTTTCCGCCTGTTCCCTCGTCCTACCCTCCTGTGCCTCCAACGCCCTGCTGGCAGCACCTCTTGCGGGGTTCTCGCTGACCCCCGCCCGCGCAGGAGCAACTGCGGTCCTTTCCGCCTACATCAGCTCGATCGTCTCGACGGTATCCACGCATGGCTTTGGGGCAGATGCCGCGATTGCCAGTCTCACGTTGGGCCAGCTCAACCCCCGCAATGCCGCCGCCTACGTAGTGGTCGGCCTGGCCGCCCTGCTCTGCGCCACCATCACCACCCATTGGGGCAGCGTCCGCTCATCTGCACTCGGACAGTTGGCCTGCATGGCCGTGATTTTATTTGCTCAGATATTCTTCATGCGAGTGGAGAATGGGGACATATGGGCCGCCGCGAGCTGGATTCACGTTGCAGTTGCGGTACTCTTAAGTGTACTTTTGTGCATTATGGCTGTCATACGAGGTCCTCTGCCTACTGCCGAGGAGGTATAACGATAAATGAACCTGCTTAAGACTTTCGAGAGTCGTATCAGTGATGCCTTTGGCGCTTCGCCCGAAGGCTACACGGCACCCTTTTCCTTCAAGAAGCTTGCGCGCCGCACCGCCCGCGAGATGGAGAACGAGACCTTCGAAATCGATGGTGTGGACACCGCGCCTGCGCTCTACACGCTTCTGGTCTCCCCGCAGGACGATGCGACCATGCGTCCCCTCTATCCCCAACTCACCCGTGAGCTCGTCTCGTTCGTCGAGGCCCAGGCCAGCTCAAAGAGCTATGTCTTTGTGGGAAAGCCCTTGGCAAGGTTCATGGTTGACCCTTCTCTGAAGAGCGGCCACTTTGCCATCTTTGCCGAGAACGTAGACGCCCAGACGCTTGGTCGTCTACGCGAAGAGGAGCAGGCATTCCTGTCTGGCTCGCTGGGCACCGGCGGAGCCGCTGCACAGGTCGCCCCAGTCAGCGGCCATTCTCAGCACATGCAGGAGCGCAAGAGCTCGTACCAGCCCCAGCAGATGCCAGCGGTCCAGGCTCCCCTGCCGCAGCAGGCTCCCGCGCCAGCTCCCGCTCAGGTTCCTCAGCAGGACTTCGCCCCCGTCGCGCAGCCTGCCCAGGTCGCCGAGCCCATGTCCGAGGATTCCATTGGCCTCAACGTCATGCCTGACGACGTCGTCGACCAGGCGCTCCAGGACATCTACGAGCAGAACCAGATCGAGCCTCCCGCCGCTGCCTCCAACTATGGCTACAAGGCACCTGTCGTCTCCCCTGACGACTCCCATGTCCAGCCCGTTGGCGTACCGGTTACTCAGCGCAGAGAGATGCCTAGGCCCAACCGCCAGGCTCCCACCGCCGGAAGGCACAGCGTCGCAGCCATGGCGACCTGCCTGCTTATAGACAACCAGTCCGGTACGGCCTACACCGCATATGCGCCCTCGACACCCATTGGCAGGGAGCGCATCCAGGGAGCCATCGTCCTCCAGGACCCCAACGCGTCGCGTCGTCATGCCGAAATCACCTACGACGGCAGGAACTGGCACATCGCGGACCTTGGCTCCACCAATGGCACCCTCGTCAACGACCAGGACATTGACATCTGCACTCTCAAGGACGGCGATGTCATCACCATTGGCCTCACCAACCTGGTATTCCGTGAAAGGCTCTCATGATAGATCTCGTGCTCTTTGCCGGCAGGATAGTGTTGGTCGTCCTGCTCTTCGTCTTTCTGGTCGCCGTCATGCGCACGGGCATTGGCCTCGTGCGCGGGCAGCGTCGTGACGCGGCCATCTGGTCCGTAGACGTCGAGAAGGGACCAAAGGCCCTCCGCGGCCTTCACGTCGACATGCTTGGCCCTGTCGTCGTGGGCCGCTCCCCCTCGTCTGACATCGTCGTGGACGAGCCCTACGTCTCGGCAACGCACGCCCGCTTCACCCTGCAGGGTCCAGCCCTCGTGCTCGAGGACCTCAACTCCACCAACGGAACGCTGGTCAACGGTCACCCCATCAATCAGCCCGTTACCCTTCGCGACGGTGATGAGGTGCAGATCGGCGACGCAATCATGCGCGTGAGCCGCCGATGAACCCATTACCGATTCACAGGCATCAGATCGAGAAGATCCTGGGCACCGCGCCGCAGGAGGAGCCCGACAAGAGCCCTGGTCACGAGGAGATTCCCGTCGACATACGCGAGGACTCCGAATCGAAGAACGGCAGCTCGGCGACCCTTGCCTGGGGCGTACGTACCGACGTCGGCCTGGTCCGTAGCCACAACGAGGACTCCTTCCTCGTGCAGCCTCCCGTCTTTGCCGTCTGCGACGGTATGGGCGGTCATGCCGCCGGCGAGGTCGCCAGTGCCATTGCCGTCAAGACCATCGGCGAGGAGGCACCCCTGACTGCCGACGACGTCCTTTTGGGCGCAGCCGTCGAGACTGCCAACACCGCCATCATCAAGGGTGTGGCAGAGGGAAAGGGAAAGCCTGGCATGGGCTGCACTGCCTCCTGCATCCTCATCGAAAAGAATCGGATGGCCATCGCCCACGTAGGTGACTCCCGCATCTACCTCCTGCACAAGGGCACCCTGGTCAGGCTCACGCATGACCACTCCTATGTGGAAGAGCTCGTTGATGCAGGCGAGATCACGGCAGACGAGGCACGCGTGCACCCCTCCCGCTCGGTGATCACACGTGCCCTGGGCTCCGACCCCGACATGTATGCCGACCACTTCACCCTGGACGTGACCGCAGGAGACAGGATCATCATCTGCTCTGACGGCCTATCTGGCATGGTGGATGACTCGACCATAGAGGGCATTGCCTGCTCGAACGTCACACCTCAGGCTGCGGCAGACAGTCTCACCTCCGCTGCACTCGCGGGTGGTGGCAGCGACAACGTCACAGTTATCGTCATCGACGTGAAGGACGACGGCACCCTGGAAAAGCACCGCCAGGCCCGCAAACGTCGTGCCCGTCTGGTAAGCATCGTGGCCGCGATTATCCTGGCCGTCCTTATCGGTGGCATTGCCCTGGTAATCAATAGCTCCTGGTACCTCCATGACAACAACGGCACCGTGGCCATTTACCACGGCGTCAACGGATACTTCATGAACATCCCCCTGTCACGCCTCGAGGAATGCAGCTCCGTGCAAGTGGATGACCTTGCCAATACGATTCAGGATGACCTCCGCAGCAGCGACGGAGTCAGGGTCGACAGCGAGGAGAAGGCACACGAGACGGTAGAGATGTACCGAGCCCAGATCGACAAGGACAAGAGCTCAGCCGCCGAGACCGCGGACAAGTCCACCGAAGGCACCGAGATCTCGCCCGAGAATCCCGCAGCGCCAGACGAAACCCAAGCCCAGAACGGTACAAGTGAGTAAACATGGCAGAAAAGACTATCAACACGCGTAGGAACGCCGAGCTTGGCTTGCTCGTCCTTGCAGCCATCCCGGTTGTTCTGTTGTGGGCCATGTACGTCATCGACACTCAGGCGACCATCACCCTGAGCTCTCTTGCCATACCCATCGGCCTTTTCGTGGCCTTCGCCATTGCCCACCTGGCAGTCAGGAAGTTCGCGCCGGCAGCAGACCCTGCTCTCTTGCCCATAACCTTCCTACTTTCGGGCGTCGGCATAGCCTTCGTAACCCGCCTGGCACCCAGCCTAGCTGCAAGCCAGGTACTCTGGCTCTTTGTCTCCGTTGGTGCCATGATTGCGACCTTGGTCCTGGTACCGAACATAGACGAGCTAGCCGAGTACAAGTTCACCATCGGTATCGCGGGCATCGCCCTCCTACTCCTGCCCATGCTCATCGGCACCGCCAGGGGTGGCTCGAAGCTCTGGCTGGTCATCGGACCCTTCTCCTTCCAGCCCGGTGAGCTGGCAAAGATTCTGATCGTCCTCTTTCTGGCAGCCTATCTGGCAGAAAATCGCGAGCTCCTCTCTGCGTCGACACGAACCATTGGTCCCCTGGCCCTTCCCAAGCCCAGGATGCTTGCTCCGTTGCTGATCATGTGGGGCATCTCGCTTCTTGTGGTCGTCTTCGAGACTGACCTGGGCAGCGCCCTGCTCTTCTTCTCTTTCTTTGTGATCATGCTCTACGTATGCACCGGCCGCGTGAGCTACATCATCGTCTCCGTCGGCCTGCTGGCTATCGGAGCGGTGCTCTCCTACAGCCTCTTTGCCCACGTCCAGACCCGTGTCCAGGTATGGCTGGACCCCTTCTCGGACGCCCAGAACAAGGGCATGCAGATTGTCCAGTCGCTCTATTCACTTGCTGACGGCGGCATAGTGGGTACCGGCATCGGCAAGGGCATGCCCACCCTCATCCCCGTCGTCGAGTCAGACTTCATCTTCTCGGCCATCGGCGAGGAGATGGGCCTCTTGGGTGGCTCTGCGGTCCTCATCTGCTATCTGCTCTTTGCCATCCGTGGCCTCGCGACGGCCGCCCGCGCAAAGTCCGACATCGCTGCCTTCACGGCGGTGGGCCTGACCTCTGCAATCGTGGTCCAAGCCTTCGTCATCGTCGGCGGCGTCACTAGGTTCCTGCCCCTAACGGGCGTCACCCTCCCCTTCATGAGTCAGGGCGGCAGCTCCCTCCTAGCCAGCTTCATCATCCTGGGACTGCTTCTCCGTACCGGCGACGAGGGCACCGGTCGCAATTCCGAGATGAAGATGACCGAGCGTCCCTCCTCGGCGATGCTCGCGGGCAGCTATACCAGCCAAACGTCAGGTGGCAGTCCCGTCGCCCGCAGCGCACATATGCGAAGCCACTTTGGCATGCTCACGCCGGAGTCCGGCGTCCTTGGCCGCGTTGCCCTGGGCAAGCGTCTGACCGTCCTGGTCGTGGTCTTCTCGGTCATGATTGGTGCCCTCATCGTCAACCTGTCCTACATCCAGGTCGTAAAGGCAAAGGACTACCAGGACATGCCCATGAACAACCACACGATCGCGAAGAGCGAGCGTGTGCAGCGTGGAGCCATCATCACCTCCGACGGCGTGACACTGGCCGAATCAGTGATGCAGGCAGACGGCACCTATGTGCGCTCGCACCCGCAGGGATCTTTGGCCTCCAGCACCGTGGGCTACGTCTCCACTCAGTACGGCGCCTCGGGCATCGAGTCTTCCTTCAACAGTATCCTGACGGGCAAATCCGACTACACGAGCTGGATGAATGCCCTGTACTCCGCCGCAGGCATCAAGACGCCCGGTTCCTCAGTAGTCCTCACGATCAACTCCCAGATGCAGAAGGCAGCGGAGAACGCGTTGAGCGGGCACAAGGGAGCGATAGTGGTCTTGGATCCCACGACCGGCGCCGTCCTAGCCAAGGCCACCTCGCCCGGTATTGACTACGACAACATAAGTGCCGCCATGACGGGCGCCGATAACTCCGGCTCCCTCATCGACCGTACGACCCAGACGCTCTATACGCCGGGCTCGACCTTCAAGGTCCTGTCTCTTTCGGCTGCCATCGATAGCAGCCAGGCAAAGCTCAGCGACTCCTACAGCGCTCCCGCTTCCATTGACATCGGCAACGCGCCAGTCACCAACTTCCAGGGCGAGTCCTGGAACAAGCTGACCCTTGAGGAAGCCCTACAGTACTCCGCCAACACCGTCTTTGGCCAGCTAGGCGTAAAAATCGGAGCAAAGGTCCTGGTAAACTACGCCAACGCCTTTGGCTATGGAACCGCGCTGGGGCAGGATTTCTCCACCACCGCCTCGCTCATGCCCGATCCGGCCGAGATGACCGAGTGGGAGACTGCTTGGGCGGCAGTCGGGCAGCCTGTCGGCCAGCACGCGAGCCCCGCAGGTCCCCAGGTGACCGTCATGCAGAACGCAGTCGTCGCAGCGGCCATCGCAAATGGCGGCATAGTGATGAACCCTTACGTGGTCGACCACATCCTCACGCCCGAGGGTGCGACTTCCTCGACCACTCAGCCCAAGTCCCTTGGACAGGCTGTGTCCACAGACACGGCGGGACAGGTCAAGGAAGCCATGCTTCAGGTCGTCGAGCACGGCACTGGCGCAAAGGCCAAGGTCCGCGGCGTGAAAGTGGCAGGAAAGACCGGCACGGCAGAGGTGAGCAGCGATACCTCAAACTCGCTCTTCATCGGTTTTGCCCCCTACGACAAGCCCACGTTGGCCATCTCGATCTGCATTGAGGGCAACAAGGGCGAGTCCATGTCGGGCGTTGCCGCGGGAGTTGCGGGGCAGGTCCTAGCCAACTGTCTGAACGTCCAGGCAATGGGTGCCAGCAAGTAGGGCGCCGCTCCACTGGCTTACTTTATGATAGGAATCAAGGTGCCCCATCACGGCACCGAGGGATGGGAGAGATGATGTCAGAGAGAGTTCTCGGCGGGCGATATGCCGTCCAAGACAAGGTGGGAACTGGCGGTATGGCCGTCGTCTACCGTGGTCTCGACCAGGTTCTGGGTCGCACGGTAGCCATCAAGACGATGCTTCCGCAATACGCCACTGATCCCTCCTTCGCCGCCCGCTTCAAGCAGGAGGCGCAGGCGGCTGCCGCCCTCCAGAGCCCCTACATCGTCAGCGTCTATGACTGGGGCAAGGACAGCGACACCTACTACATCGTTATGGAGTACCTCCGCGGCACCGACCTAAAGAGCGGCATCCGCAGGCATGGAGCTCTGGATTGCAAGAAGGTCGCACAGATTGGCTCCCAGATTGCCCAGGCCCTCTCAGTCGCACACCAGCATGACATCATCCACCGCGACATCAAGCCCCAAAACATCATGGTGCTGCCCGATGGCAACATCAAAGTGATGGACTTTGGCATCGCCCGCGCAAAGAACAGCCACCTGACGCAGGACAACTCGGTTCTTGGCACGGCCCACTATGTCTCCCCCGAGCAGACCCAGGGCAAGGAGCTTGGCCCCACCACGGACATCTATTCCCTGGGCATCGTCATGTACGAGGCCGCCACGGGCAGTGTCCCCTTCGATGGCGATGACGCGATTTCCGTTGCGCTCAAGCAAGTCAACGAGCAGCCCGAGCCGCCCAGTCAGCGCAATCCCCGCGTAGACGCCACACTGGAGAGCATCATCCTCAAGTGCATGCAAAAGAACCCTGCCGACCGCTTCCAGTCGGCAGACGAGCTCGCACACGTGCTACGCGACTACCTTGCGGGCAGGCTACGTGCCGTCAACAACATGATTGCCTCTATGCCCACCTCCACGGTTACCGCTCCCATTCCCGTAACGCCAGGTGGGGCTACCAACACCCTTCCTGTCACAAATACAGGCAATACTGCCAGTATCCCTCGTGTCGAGTCAGCAAACCACGCCAGGCAACGCCCCCAGAGGGCCACTGACCAGGCCTACGAGCAGCGTCACACCGGAAAGAAAAAGAAGAAGGGGCACAAGGCCCTCTTTGGCGTCATCGTTGCCCTCCTGGTGATTGGCATAGCCGCCTTCGCCGCCTTCTCCTACCTTGGTAGTTCCTCTGAGACTGAAGCGGTTCCAAACCTGGTCGGTCTGAGTCAGGAGGACGCCCTCAAGCAGATTCAGGCGGATGACTTCTTCCAGCAGGGTTCGGTCAAGGAGGAGTACAGCTCCTCCGTAGCAAAGGGACTGGTGATCGACCAGGACCCCGATGCCGGCCAGCAGAAGGCCAAGGGCACGCAGATTAACCTAGTCGTCTCGAAGGGTGAGGAGCCTGCGGTGCAGGTGCAGGTACCCGACCTCACAGGCATGTCCCCCTCCGAGGCAGAGGCCGCCCTGCAGAGGGTGGGCCTTGTGTCCCAGGCTGGAGACTCCGTCTACAGCGACACCGTTGAGGTCGGCAAGGTCGCAGGTCAGAACCCTGCCGCAGGCACTACCGTCAAAGCTGGCGATACCATCACCTACCAGCTCTCCAAGGGTCAGGAAACCGTTGAGATCCCCAACGTCGTGGGAAAGTCCGAGGCTGACGCAACAAGCGCACTCAAGGCGGCAGGCTTCGCGGTAAAGTCTACCAAAGACGAGAGCGATACCGTTAACGAGGGACTGGTGATCAAGCAGTCTGCCACAGGCAGCGCTGCCAAGGGCTCGACCGTCACCATCACCGTCTCGTCTGGTACCACAAAGGCCACCATCCCCAGCGTGATTGGCCAGTCCGAGAGCGCAGCCACGGGCGCACTGCAAAACGCAGGCTTTGACGTTGCCGTGAACTACGAGCAGAGCTCCACTGTCAGCAAGGGTGTCGTGATTGGTCAATCCTCGAAGGGCAGCGCAAAGAAGGGCGCTACTGTAACGATTACGGTCTCTACAGGCGCACCTTCTACGAACACGAACAACAACTCAAGCTCGAGCGATAACTCCAAGAACACCAGCAACAATTCCAATGGAGGCACGACCAACAACGGCACCACGACAGATTAGGCCACCACGAAAAGGTAGCCCTCACCTCGATGGCTAGAGCGGGCCCGTACGGAGCATCGTACGGGCCCGCTTTTTATCCTCAGCCCTTCCCAAAGGGGTGACAGACAAAAGAAAACAGGCCAGCACCTAAATAGGCACTGACCTGCGGCAATGCTCTGGTGACCCCGGCTGGATTCGAACCAGCGACACCAGGTTTAGGAAACCTGTGCTCTATCCCCTGAGCTACGGGGCCATGCAAGGAGACATTCTAGCATCTCTTGACCAACAGAAACACCAGATATCGCGTACCTTCAGAAAGTCACGCGTCTAGCCGGCTACCTGTGCTGCTCGTGACGCTTGTTGTTGCGCTCGGCGTTCTTTGCTGCCTTTGCCTTGGCCTTTTCGGCAGACTTCCTGTTGGCCTCCAGGTCGCCCTCCTCCAGGATTGAGGCAACCTTCTTTTCGGTCATGCTGGCCACGAGGTCGTCGGTGGCATTGCGCAGGGGGCGGACCTTCCGGAAGTCATACACCAGGGCAGCAATGATGGCGCCATAGGCGACCACGATCAGAATCAGCGAGAGAATACCCGCCAACGAGCCAAAGCCAGCTTCGGCATTGGGGAAGTAAGAGACCATGACCGTGGAGATGATGGTGCACGCGAAGCCGAAACCAATGAGAATCCACCAGATGCGCTGGCCCTTGCTGTAGTCGGGATTCTTCTTCAGGATAATCCTCGATGCGGCAGCGCGACGGTCCTGCAACTCACGGCGAGTTCTTCTGACCTCCTTGCGCTCCTCCTTGGTCATCTCGCTCTCGGGTTTGCCCGGCTTGCCGGAGCGCACCTTTGACTGGTCCACTACGCGCACGCCCTGTGCTGCCTCACGGGCTGGACGTGCACGAGTGACGGACTTCTTCGAGAAACCAGTGTGCTCGGGCCTCTCCTCCGTCTCGGCCTTCACCTGCTCTTCGCCCTTCCTTGAGGACCCAGATCCAGGGATGTTGCCAGCTTCCTCGGCCTCCTTGCGGGCGGCCTCGATGGTATCACGCAGAGACATTTGACTCCTTCATTGGCTTGAACTCTTTGCCGGTAATGATCTGGAAGGCCTCCTCGTAGCGGGCGGAAGTACCCTCGATGACCTCCTGAGGCAGGTGAGGAGGCTCGCCCGTCATGTCCCAGTTTGCCTTGAGCCAGTTTCGTACGTACTGCTTGTCGTAGCTAGGCTGGACCTTGCCGGGCTCATAGCCCTCTGCGGGCCAGAAGCGGCTGGAATCGGGAGTCAACGCCTCGTCGATGAGGGTCAGCTGGCCGTCGATGATGCCAAACTCGAACTTCGTGTCGGCGATGATGACGCCACGCTCTGCTGCATAGTCAGCGGCAGCCTTGTAGATCTTCAGCGAGGAATCACGCAGCTGCTCGCCAATCTCCTTGCCAACGATATCGCAGCAGCGCTCGAACGAGATGTTCTCATCGTGATCGCCCAACTCGGCCTTAGTAGACGGAGTAAAGATGGGCTCGGGAATCTTCGAGGCCTCGACCAGGCCGTCAGGCAGCTTGATGCCGCAGACGGTTCCGTTCTCGTCGTAGGTCTTCTTTCCAGAGCCAGTCAGATAACCGCGGACGATGCACTCGATGGGGATGGTCTGTGCCTTCTTGACCAGCATGGAACGACCGGTCAGGTAATCGGCGTACTTCTGGTACTCCTCGGGATAGTCCTTCACGTCCATTGAAATCAGGTGGTTGGGCATGAGGTCCTTGAACTTATCGAACCAGAAGGCAGAGATGCGCGAGAGCACCTCGCCCTTATGGGGAATCTCATCGGGCAGGATGTAATCGAATGCACTGATGCGGTCGCTCGCAACCATCAACAGGCTGTCACCGCAGTCATAGATATCGCGGACCTTACCGTGAGAATCCGGACGAAGCTCCATAGCTCCCATGTTTTCTCCTTACGATGAGCGTCTGATGCGCGGCGCATGCCTTGTGCGTCAGCGCCTTGTAACCTCACAAGATTGTACTGTATTCCAGGTCACTTCGCCTGAAAGGGCGTCACTAGGCACAAGAGCCCAATGCTCCTGAAGGAAGCAGGCTACTCTTTTGCCTTTGTATGGACGAGGGGTATTCGCAGGGTAAAGGTCGTGCCCTTTCCCAGCTCGCTCTCCACGCTGATGCTCCCATTGTGGCGGTCGATAATCTCCTTAGTCAGAGACAGACCCACCCCAAGTCCACCAGACACGCGCTCACGGCTGGCATCCGAACGCCAGAACCTGGAGAAGACGCGAGCTATGTCCTCCTTGGCTATACCGATACCCGTGTCCTGCACGCTGATGAGGGCTTCGTTTCTGTCGCGCGCGACCGTGACGACCACCCAGCCGCCAGCAGGAGTGTAGCGCATGGCATTGGACATGAGGTTGGTCACGGCCTCGCGGATGAGGTCCGGGTTCACCTCGGCATGGAGCTCGTGCTGGGGTGTCCTATCGTCGTAGCGCAGGCGGAGATCCTTCTCCTTGAAGAGTTGCTCCTGCATGGATACGAGACTCTTCACCATGTAGACCAGGTCGGTGTCCTCGACCTTGAGCTCGCTTGTGCCGTTCTCGATGCGCGACAGATGGAGCATGGCGTCCACCAGGCGAGAGAGTCGTCGCACCTCTGCACCGACGGTCTCGAAGTGCTCATCATCTGCTGGGAGGACCCCATCCTGCATGGCTTCAACGGTCGCCTGGGTAGCCATGAGAGGCGTGCGCAGCTCGTGGGCAACGTCACTCGTCAGACGATGCTCGAACTTTATGTCGCGCTCGATCTCTCCCGCCATACTGTCGAATGTCTCTCCCAGCCTTCCAAACTCGTCATCCCCACGGAGGTTGGTGCGCGCAGTCAAGTCCCCGTTGCGAATGCGGGCAGCGGTGTCGGTGATCTTTCTGATGGGCTGTGCGAGGGAGCGAGAAAAGAGATAGCCAATGACCAGAGAGACGCCCACCGCTATCGCAGCGGCAAGGGCTATCGCCTCGTAGGAGCTTTCCCTAAAGGCAGCATCGTTCTTTGTCAGCAAGTCATTGGAGCCATTCGCCCAGATGGTCACGGTGCCAATCTTGTTTCCATCGCGAGATACGATGTCTTGGCTGACACCAGAGTCGGCCTTGGACGTGATGTTCATCTTTCGTTTGTTGGCCTCCACGTCAGCCGAGGGCTCCTGGACCGTCTGCAGAGAATCATAGAGGGTATTCCCCTGGGCATCCGTCACCTTGACTGCCAGCTGGGAGTCAGGATCCTCGGTGTCCTTGAGCGCGTCGATGGTCTGGGCGGACCAATAGCCCTCTGCGTCATAGCTCTTTGCCAGGCTGTCTGCCGTCAGATGGGCCATCTGTTCCAGGTTCTGGCGCGTGTAGCTCTGGAATTGGCCCTCCCAGGTGATGGCCAGCACAAGCGAGAGGACCGCCGCAGTCATCACGGCAGTCATCACAAAGTAGAAGGCCATGCGCCCACCAAAGGTCTTGGTGGGACGCGGAGGCTTTATCTTGCGAGATACGGTGCTGAAGCTCGACTTTGCCGAGTCGCCATGAGTGGAGCTTTCGTCAACGCGTCCACGGTCGAGCTCATCTATAGTGGATGCCACAGTGACCGCTACTTCTTCGAGGCCTTTGCGTCGGAGCCCTCGCTGGGCTTCTGAGAGGCCTCAAAACGATAGCCGACGCCGTGAACGGTGTAGAGCCAACGGGGGTGGCGAGGATCGTCACCGAGCTTTGCACGAAGGTTCTTCACATGGGAGTCGATGGTGCGCTCGTATCCCTCGAAGTCGTAGCCCAGGACCTTCTCTACCAGCTCCATACGGGTGTAGACGCGGCCAGGGTAACGGGCCAATGTAGTCAGGAGCTTGAACTCGGAAGCAGTGAGGTCGACTTCCTTGCCCTCGACGAGGACCTTGTGGCCACTGATGTCGATGACCAGGTCGCCGAAGTCCAAAACCTCCAGCTGGGGCTCTGCCTCTGTGTGGGCACGACGGAGAAGGGCGCGGACACGGGCGACGAGCTCGCGGGGCGAGAATGGCTTGATCAGGTAGTCGTCGGCACCCAGCTCCAGGCCGATGATGCGATCCTCCACCTCGCCCTTTGCCGTCAGCATGATGATGGGCACATTGGAGGTCTCGCGGATGGCACGGCAGACGCGCTCGCCCGAGAGCTTGGGCAGCATGAGGTCAAGGACGATGAGGTCGAAGCTGTGCTTCTCGAACTCCTCCAGGGCACTCTGCCCATCGCCGACGCCACGGACTATATAGCCATCGCGCTCGAGGTAGGCAGCGACAGCATCACGGATTGTCTTCTCGTCTTCGACAATCAGGATCTTCTTTTCTTCCGAAGCCATTTCCATCCCCCAATATCAGTCAGGTAGCTCGTGGCTACACATAAAATACGTCCAATCTCCTTAATATTCTAGCGCAACGGCCCATGCTTGGGCTAGGACGGGAACGAGAAGCGTCTCACCGTGACGGATTCGGGGTATCCGGTGTCTTGGGCCTTCACGGTAGCGAAGGTCACGAAGTCAGAGCATTCGCCGCTTCTGGCTGGGAATTCGCCATAGCTGATGCAGCGGTTTGCTGCGACGAGGTTTGAGTAGTTGCGATCCTTGGTGTTGACCACGAAATAGGAAGAGCTCACCCTGACCACGTAAAGCCCATCCTTGCCAGCAACACCCGCCGCAGGTTCACGCGAAAGTGCCACGAAGGGGCCCTCACCATGCCCGATGTAGGTGCCCATGGTGCCCAAGAGGCCGCCGGAGGCGTAGCTTGCCTCAATCGAGAATGCGAACTCGTCACCAATGCGTACCGCGGTCAGGGGCTTCACGCCAACGGGCAGGACCAGGCGGTCCACCTGTGTAGCCAGATCGTCAGAGAGGTTGTAGGCAGTGATGCCATAGTAAGTGCCCTTGTCCGCATTCACGCGAGGCACCAGTGTGACAGTTCCGCCAGACACCTCGGGACCACAGGCAAAGCGACCCGGGGACTCCACGACGGCCTTTGCGTTGCTGTCTCCAAGGGACCACACGTAGCAAACGGACTTCTCGGATGTTTTCGTACCCGAGAGGGCTGGCATGACCTGCCAGATGACCTTGCTACCCGTAACGGCAAAGGGAGCAGGCGAATAGTCTGACCCAGCGCTCCAGAGAGTCATTGGGGTGCCCGAGAGCTTCCCGTCCCCAAAGGAGGAGGCGTACAAGACCCAGTCGTGAGTCAGTACGTTGAGCTCAATCCAGGCATAGGCGGAATCGGAACAGCGCACGTCATAGATGACCACGTTGTTCTTGTCATCGGCCAGGGGTTCCTTGACCACCTCACTAAGGCTGCCATCCTCGGTGGAGAGCGCCGAACCCTTGACCATGGGGGCAGCGCTGGAGCCTGCCGTCGTCACGGGTATCCAGGTGCCCTCGCCAGGGTGCAGTACATTGCCCAGGTCTATGGTCCAGCTGGACTCCTCCTTCAGCTCCAGGTCCACGGAGGAGTAGTTGCTCTCGTTGGACTGAGGGTCTATGACGTAGTCGGCCTTGGTGTTGTCGACGACCGTGGGAGTACCCTCGCCGTCGTCTCTCGAGCAGCTGTTAATCACGCCCACCGTCCCCGCGATGGCAGCTACTATGCCAGCACCAGCTGCGGCACGGATGACGTTTCGACGCGTGAGCATGATGGGTGGAAAGAGACTTTCCTTCCAACCTGCTGGCTCTGGCCCCTTTATATTGCGCACGCGAGGAGTCTGGGTCACATCAGAGAGGGGCCTCTTCCCGAGGGCAGGACCGGAATTCCGTAACTTCGGCGTGTTTTTCGAAGCAGATGAGTCTCTGCGCGCATGCGGCGCCCTCTTGGACCCACGGTTTTCCCCACCAGTTCTACCAGGCAAGATAGTCCTCCCCCCTGACTCTAGTCCATGGGCAAATGGACCCGTGACTTCTTAGGCTTCTTGTGCCTCGGACAAGGCAATGGAAAGTTGGTCGGCACAAGAGGTATCGCGTATGCCACAGGTGTTTCCTGCCAGAATCTCCTCGACTTCTGCGACGGGACGTCCCCCGACGAGCTTGCCGATAGCCTTGAGGTTGCCATTGCAGCCGCCCTCAAAGCTCACTCCTTCGATGATGGTACCCGTGTCATCCAAGTCGATGTGGATGGCGCGCGAGCAAACGCCCTTTGGAGTGTAGTCGTAGTGCTTCATGATGAACCCTTCTGAAAGGGCCTATCGCAATGCGACAGGCCCCGCAAGACTGACTGTCGAATGTAGGCCACTATATCATTTGGCTGCCCGGCAGAGCCAAGCCTTCACAGGTCTAGTCGAAGCTCAGCTGCTCCAGACGATCGAAGACCACATCAATGCGGCCGAGGAAGCTCCAGGGGTCAAAGATGCGGTCGAGCTCCTCCGAGCTCAGGGTGCAGCGATCGTCAGCTTCGAGCTTCTCTCGGAAGGTCGTGCCAGACTCGCATTGCTGAATCTCATGCCAAGTGGCCATGGCATTGGACTGGACGATGGCGTAGGCATCCTCACGAGTCATGCCGGTATTGACCAGAGCGAGCAGGACCTTAGACGAGAAGAGCATGCCGCGAGTCTTGTTGAGGTTGGCCAGCATCTGCTTGGGATAGAGCTGGAGACCGTCGATGATGCGAATCAGGCACTGGAACATGTGGTCAAGGGCAATGAAGGAATCAGGCAGGGCGATGCGCTCCGTAGAGCTGTGCGAGATGTCGCGCTCGTGCCACAAGGCAACGTTGTCGTAGGCAACCTGAGCATTGGCCTTCACGATGCGAGCGAGGCCGCAGACCTTCTCCATGGTGATCGGGTTGCGCTTGTGGGGCATGGCCGAGCTGCCCTTCTGACCCTTACGGAAGGGCTCCTCCGCCTCAAGGGTATCGGTCTTCTGCAGGGCACGGACCTCGGTGGCGATGCGCTCGCAGGTGGCAGCTGTGACGGCCAGGACGCTTGCCAGGTAGGCGTGGTGGTCGCGGGAGATGACCTGAGTGGACAGGGGATCATGCACCAATCCCATGTGCTCGCAGACGTACTCCTCGACACGGGGGTCAATGGAGGAGTAAGTGCCCACGGCACCGGAAATCGCACCAAAGGAGACCGCGTCGCGGGCTTCCTTCAGACGGTCGTAGTCGCGCTTGAGCTCCCAGGCCCAAGAGCCAAACTTCAGGCCGAAGGTCATGGGCTCGGCATGGATGCCGTGGGTGCGGCCGACGCAGAGGGTGTCCTTCTCCTCGAAGGCACGGCGCTTGCAGATCTCGCCCAGCTTCTTGCAGTCGTCCAGGATGATCTCGGTCGCCTGCTTGAGCTGATAGCAGAGGGCGGTGTCGCCCAGGTCTGTGGAGGTCATGCCGTAGTGGACCCAGCGGCTGGGCTTGGGCTCGCCCTCGGGGACGTCAGCATCGATGTAAGAGCCCATGTTGGTCAGGAAGGCGATGACATCGTGATTGGTCACGGCCTCGATCTCGTCGACCTCCTCCTTCTTGAAGGAAGCGTGGTCGCGAATCCACTTGGCCTCCTCCTTGGTGATACCAATCTCGCCAATCTCCGCGTGGGCCTCGCAGGCCAGCACCTCAATCTCCTGCCAGATGGCGTATTTGTTCTCGAGCGAGAAGATGTGCCCGATCTCGGGACGGGTATAGCGATCGATCATGGGAGTCCTTTCGGCTGGTTTTCGTGTGGTCAGCCCCTTTGGATGAGCGACCATGCCATCAAGTCGATTCTAACGCGGCCTGGCTGCGACTTCGGGGGCAAGGGTGTGGGTCAGGGCCAATATCATGGCATTTACTTGCTTGGCGCGGCCTCCTGGTCAGCAGTGAGGGAAGCCTGTGCCTCGGCAAGCTGGGTCTCCACGGCCTTTCGTCCCGTACCTCCGTAGGTATTTCTGGCGTTGGCGATGCCAGCGGAATCCAGGTCCTGGGCGATGTCGTCCTCAAAGAGCTCGGAAGCTGCCTTGAACTCTGCGGGGGTCAGGTCTTCCAGACCCTTGCCGTGCTGCTCACAATAGAGGACCAGCTCCCCCACCACGCGATGGGCCTCACGGAAGGGCATGCCCTTCTTTGCCAGGTAGTCGGCCACGTCCGTAGCGGCGGTAAAGCCCTTGCCAGCCTGGGCCAGCATGGTATCTGCGTTCACGGTCATGGTCTCCAGCATACCGGCGGCTATCTGCATGCAGTCGCTCAGGGTCTTCGCCGCATCGAGCGGGCCTTCCTTGCACTCCTGGAGGTCCTTGTTGTAGGCCAGCGGAAGTGACTTCATAGTGGTCAGGAGGGCCATCAGGTCGCCATAGACGCGTCCGGTCTTTCCACGCGTAAGCTCGGCAAAGTCCGGGTTCTTCTTTTGGGGCATGATGGACGAGCCAGTGGAGTAGGAGTCGGACAGGGTGATGAAGCCAAACTCCGTGCTGGACCAGAGGACAATCTCCTCGCAGAGACGCGACAGGTGCATCATGCTCACGCTGCAGGCGTAGATGAGGTCCAGCAGATAGTCACGGTCGCTCACGGCATCCAGGCTGTTGGGAATGGCGTGGTCGAAGCCCAGGAGTTCCGTGGTGTACTGGCGATCGAGGGGATAGGTGGTTCCTGCCAAGGCGGCTGCACCCAGGGGATTTGCGTCGGCTGCCGTATAGGCGGCCTTCAGACGGGTGAAGTCGCGGGCAAACATCCAGCTGTATGCCAGCATGTGATGACTGAAGAGGACCGGCTGCGCGTGCTGCAGGTGGGTGTAGCCGGGCAGCACGACACCCATGTGCTTTTTGGCCACTTCCACTAGGACGCGGCGGAGCTCCAGGTTTCCGTCCATGAGCTCGGACGCCAGGTCCTTGGCCAGGAGACGGATGTCCGTTGCCACCTGGTCGTTGCGGGAGCGGCCCGTATGCAGGCGGGCACCAGGCTGACCGATCTCTGCCGTGAGCTTGGACTCGACGGCCATGTGGACGTCCTCGTCGTTGACGTCCCAGGGGAAACTTCCGTCCTTGATCTCCCCGCTTATCCTCTCGAGGCCGGCGTCGATGGCCTGCTGGTCATCGTCCGAGATGATGCCCTGTTTTGCCAGCATCTTTGCGTGAGCACGGGACCCAGCGATGTCCTGCTGGGCCATGTTTTTGTCTACCTCGAGCGATGCGCCAAACTCCTGCGTGAAAGCGTCCACGCCCTTCTCGAACCTGCCGCCCCAGAGCGCCATGGCTCCTCCTCTCCCGTGTGACAAATACCCCTGGGGTATCCGTCCCAAAACGCGGCAAATACCCCTGGGGTATTTGCCACACTCGAAAAAGGGACGCCGGCACCAGGCCGGCGTCCCGCTACGTCTATCTATCTGCCAAAAAGACCAGCCATGGACATTCTACTCGACGTCCTGCAGGCCGCTGCCAGGACCCTGGACACGTGACCAGGTCTTGGACTGCAGACCGTGAATGGTGATGAAGCCCTTTGATGCAGAGTGATCGAAGGTATCGCCCTCGTCGTAGGTGGCCAGGTTGTAGTCATAGAGGCTGTAGGGCGAACGCAGACCGTCCACGAAGAGGCCGCCCTTGCAGAGCTTGATGCGCACCTCGCCCGTTACGTACTTCTGGGTGTAGGCGTTGTAGGCGTCGATGGCGTTGCGGTTCTGGGAGAACCAGAGGCCGCGGTAGACGGTGGAGGCCCACTCCACGTCCAGCTTGGCCTTCTGCTTGAGGGTCTCGGCGTCGAGGCAGAGGGTCTCCAGGCTCTGGTGGGCCTGGATGAGGAGCAGGGCGGCGGGGCACTCGTAGCACTCGCGGCTCTTGATGCCCACCACGCGGTCCTCGATCATGTCGATGCGGCCAAAGCCGTTGCGACCGGCGATCTCGTTGCACTTGATGATGCAGTCGAGCAGGCTCATGCGCTCGCCGTTCACGGACACGGGCACGCCCTCCTCGAAGCCGATGACCACGGTCTCGGGGTCGGCGGGGCAGTCCTCGGGGTTCTTGGTCATGGTCCAGATGTCCGCGGGCGGGGTG